>JAJEBR010000003.1 GCA_022822445.1 Gemmatimonadota bacterium
GAAGTCGAATGCCGCGGCCATCTCCTCGAAGGACCAGTGCCGCATTTCGATCACTTCGTAGCGGCCGGCCAGGCTCTCGCTCATCCCCTGCTGCATGAGGAGCGGGGCAGAGCCGAGAAGGACCACGTGGAGGGGGAGGCCTGCCAGCCGGTCGGCGTCCCACAGCCCCTTCACGGTCTCCGACCAGTTCGGGACCTTCTGGATCTCGTCGAGCGCGAGAACGAACCCCCGGTCCGACGCTTTGGCTTCGAGCCTGGCTTCCTCCCACTTGCGGACAAGCCATCTGGTGTCTCTCCGGTCGGCGGGAGGAAGCGATGCACCTGTCGTCGGCGACGTGACCCCGCCCGGAAACCCGATGGTGACTGGTACGGTAATTGGCTCGGGTGCATCCACTGCGATAGTAGCGGACGGTCGTTCGGTCTTCCGCAGGACCTGGTCGACCAGCGTTGTCTTCCCGCATTGGCGCGGCCCGGTGACGATAATCAGCCACCGGGGCTCTTCGTGCAGCCGCTTCAGAAGGGTCTTGCCGTGTGGACGTTCGAAGTTCATGACCCCAAGTTATCATATTGAGTAATTTTACTCAATAGCTTCATGAGGACCTGCGATCATGATACTCGCGACATCCGGGCCCCAGGGATCGCAACGATCCCGCAAGCGGCTCATTTGCGGACGCGTGGCCACCACCCCACCTTGACCGCGACACCCAGCATACCTCCCGGACCAGGAGACCGCATGAACAAGAAGTGCATCCTCGCCACCCTCGCCGGCGGCGTCACCCTTTTCCTGCTCGGCTACGTCTTCTACGGACTGCTGCTGGCGGACTTCTTCGCCAACGATTCGATGACCGAGGCGCCGAACTATCTCGCGCTGGCCGCCGGTCAGCTGGCCGGGGGAGCGCTGCTCGCCCTGGTGCTCAGCTGGAGGGGCGCCGGCGGTCCGGTCGAGGCCTTCAAGGCGGGTGCGGGCGTCGGAGTGCTGTACAGCCTTTCGATGGGACTGACCATGCTCGGGACCACGGAGGGCCTCACCACGACGACCCTGGTGATTGGAGACGCCGCCGTGATGCTGGTCATGTACGGCGCCGGCGGCATGGTGGTCGCCAAGGTGCTCCACGACGGCTGATCGGCGGCTGGCGGGCAGGCCTGTCGACAATCGCCGCCCGAATGCAGCGGTACTTGTTCTGCGGCCCGCCTAACCCCCACCCAACCCCCCGTCCACCGCCACCACCTCGCCCGTCACGTACTCCGCGCGCGCCAGGAACCTGACCGCGCTGGCCACGTCTTCCGGCGCGCCCACACGCCCCATCGGGATCCGCTGCCGGGTGCGCTCGACCTCGGCGGCGTCGTGATGCGCGGGCGGCAGCACGTACCCCGGCGCGACCGCGTTGACCCGCACCTCGGGGGCGAGCCGGCGCGCCATCACGCGGGTCAGGTGCAGCAGGCCCGCCTTCGACACCGAGTGGTGCGGGTGCGTCGTCCAGGGGTGCAGCGCGGAGAGGTCGGTGATGTTCACGACCGCTCCCCGCGCGGCGCGCAGCAGGCGGACGGTGTCGCGCACGAGCAGGAAGGGCGCGCGCAGGTTCACCGCCATGACGGCGTCCCACTCCTCGGCGGTGATGTCGAGGAGGTCGCCGGCGGCGAAGGTGGACGCCGAATTGACGAGCAGGTCGAGTCGGCCGAAGTGGTCGCCGGCGGCGCGGGCAAGGCGCGCGACATCCGCCCCGCGCGACAGGTCGGCCTGCACCGCGTGGGCGCGGCAGCCCGCCTCCCGAACCGCCCTCTCCACCTCGGAGGATTCCGCACGCGATTCGTTGTAGCTGATCAGCAGGTCGTAACCGGCGTCCGCCAGCGACAGGGTGATCGCTCTCCCCACCCTCACGGCTCCACCGGTGACCAGGGCGACGGGGTTCATGCGGAGTCGCTCCCGGGCGTGGCTTCCGGGCTCGGTGGACGGAAGACGGAAGTCGGATTGTAAAGCATGATTTACAGTGTGTAAGGTTAAGGTTACACAAATGAAGAGTTTGCGCGCGCAATCGACAGGTCGACGTGTAGGCGTTCGCGGGGTCCGGAGGCCACTTGGTTTCCCGAGCCGGCGTCGGTAGCTTCCGCTTGGCCCGGCCATCGGCGGGCCTGTCAACGATAACAGCAACAGAGATCCGATCATGCCCGACTCCCATCGAATCGAGAAGGACTCCCTCGGCGAGGTGCGGGTGCCCGCCGACGCCCTCTATGGCGCCCAGACCCAGCGGGCCGCCCAGAACTTCCCCATCAGCGGCCGTCGCTTCACGCGGCGCTTCATCGAGGCGCTGGGGCGGCTGAAGGAGGCGGCCGCCGAGACGAACGCGGAGCTGGGGCTCGTCGCGAGCGAGTTGACCGGAGTGATCGCCGCCGCGTCGGATGCAGTGGCCGAGGGCCAGTGGGACGACCACTTCCCGCTCGACATCTATCAGACCGGGTCGGGCACGTCCACGAACATGAACGCCAACGAGGTGATCGCGGCGCTGGCCAACCGGGCGCTGGCGGGGGCGGCGCACGTCCATCCCAACGACCACGTCAACTGCGGCCAATCGTCCAACGACATCATCCCGACGGCGATCCACATCTCCTGCCGCGCCGCGATCCGCGACGAGCTGGTCCCCGCGCTGGCCCTCCTCCAGAGCGCGCTCGCCGGGAAGGCGCGGGACTTCGACGGGATCGTGAAGTCCGGGCGCACCCACCTCATGGACGCGACGCCCGTCCGGCTCGGCCAGGAGTTCGGCGGGTACGCGAGCCAGGTCGGGAAGGGGATCGAGCGGGTGGAGCGCGCGAGCGAGGAGATGGCGGAAGTTGCGCTGGGCGGGACGGCGACCGGGTCCGGGATCAACACCCACCCCGAGTTCGCGGCGCGCACGATCGCCCGGGTCGCGAAACGCTACGGGATCGACTTCCGCGAGGCGGAGGACCACTTCGAGGCCCAGGGCGCGAAGGACGCGTGCGTGTCGCTGGCCGGCGCGCTCAACACCGTGGCCGCGAGCCTGATGAAGATCGCCGACGACATCCGCTGGCTGGCGAGCGGTCCGACATCGGGGATCGCCGAGATCCGGCTGCCGGCGGTGCAGCCGGGGAGCTCGATCATGCCGGGGAAGGTGAACCCGGTGATCTGCGAGGCCATGATGATGGTGTGCGCGCGGGTGGCCGGGAACGCCACCACCGTCACGATCGCGGGTCAGCGCGGCAACTTCGAGCTGAACGTGATGATGCCGGTGATCGCCGACGCGCTGCTGGAGTCGATCACGCTGCTGGCGAATGCGGCCGGCGTGTTCACCGACCGGTGCGTCGCGGGGATCACGGCCCGGCCGGAGCGGGCCCGGGAGCTGCTGGAGCGCAACCCGTCGATCGCGACGGCGCTGAATGCGTACATCGGGTACGACAGGGCCGCGGTGGTGGCGAAGAAGGCGGCGGCCGAAGGGAGGTCGGTGCGCGACGTGGTGGAGGAGATGGGGCTGATCACGCCTGAGCAGATCGACGACGCGCTTGACGTGCGCGGGATGACGGAGCCTGGGATTCCGGGGAAGGGGTAGACACGAAACTCTTGCGCCCGGCGCATCCGCACCGCATTATTGGCTCGTGCTGGAGGGCTTCGTATTTGAGCCAACACTGGAAGAGCCGGGACTACCTCCCGCCGCAGACGTCACGCCTCGGTCACGGGGACGGCGAAACCGGAGGGGGAGTCACCAAGAGTTGACCCCGGGCTTCACCTTACACCCTCCGGCACGTTGAGGCCGGCGCTCCCTTCACTGGGACGCCGGCCTTTACTTTTGTGGGCGGGTTCCGCGCCGGTGGCCGGGGCCGCGGACCGTTGGGCGGGCCGCGTCGGAGCCCAAAGGAGCCGGAGTCCACCATCCGCCACGGAGAATACCGATGCCAAAGGTCCGAATCACCCGCCGACTGCACTTCAGCGCCGCGCACCGCCTGGCCCACCCGGACAGGAGCGACGAAGAGAACCGCCGCGCATTCGGCGACTGCGCCAATCCGAACTGGCACGGCCACAACTACGAGCTCGAGGTGACGGTGGGAGGGCCGGTCGATCCGGAATCCGGTTACGTGATGGATCTGAAGGACCTCAAGGAGATCGTGCGGGAGCGGGTGGTGGACGATCTGGATCACCGCAACCTGAACCTGGATGTCCCGTGGCTGAAGGGCGTGAATCCCACCACGGAGAACCTGGTGGTGCAGATCTGGGAGCGGCTGGCCGAGCACATTCCGGAGCCGGCCGCGCTCGACCGGGTGGTGCTGTGGGAGACGCCGCGGCACCGGGTGGAGTATGGGGGTGAGTGAGGTGTCGCGGGCGCGCCGAACGGCTCTGGTGACGGGGGCGACCGGCGGGATCGGGGAGGCCGTGGCCAGGAGCCTGGCGAACGACGGCTTCCGGGTGTTCGTCGGCGGCCGGCGCGTGGCGGCGCTGAACCGGCTTGCGGAAGAGGTGGGTGGTGAGGCGGTGCCGTTCGACGTCGCGAAGGAAGACGAGGTCGAGTGGGCGCGGGCGGTGGTGAAGGACCCGCTGGACGTGATCGTCAACGCCGCGGGCGTCTTCGGCCTGGCCGCCGTGACCGACACGGATGCGGCGATGCTTGAACGCAACCTGCGGGCCAACCTCGTTGGCGCGGTCAACGTTACGCGGGCGTTCCTGCCGGGGATGCTGGCCACGGGTTCCGGGCTGGTGATCAACGTGGGATCGGTCGCCGGGTGGCGCGCGTTTCCCGAGAACGCCGCGTATTCGGCTTCGAAGTTCGCGCTGCGGGGATTCCACGAAGTGCTGCTGGAAGAGCTGCGCGGCACAGGTGTGCGCGCCTGCCTCCTCGAGCCGGGGGCGGTCGACACCCCGATCTGGGACCCGATCGACCCCGACGCGGCCCCGCACCTGCCCGACCGCGCGCTGATGCTCCGCCCCGACGACGTGGCCCGCGCGGTGGGGTTCGTCGCCGGCCTTTCACCCACCGTGACGGTTCCGCTCCTCAGGATCGAGCGCGCGTGAATACCACGCTGGTCGACCACCTGGTGTGTCCGCGCTGCGGACCGCCGAACGGCCTCATCCTGCTGGCCCACGAGGTGCGGGACCGGCGGGTGCTGGAGGGGGAGTTCGGGTGCCCCAACTGCCGGGACCGGTTTCCGGTGGCGGGCGGGTTCGGGGACTTCCGGCCGCCGCCGAGGGGGGTGGGGCCGGAGGGGGGCGGGGCAGGTTGCGAGGGTGGAGCCGGAGGACAGGCGGGGACCGCGGACGAGGCTGCGGTCGCGGGGCGGGCGGATGAAGAGGACAGCGCGGCAGTGGCGCGCGATGGTTCCGACGGTGACGCGGTCCGGGCGCTCCGTCTCGCGGCCGCGCTGGGCGTGACGCAGGGCCCCGGGCTGATCGTCGTACCGGGGTCGTGCCGTGATGAGGCGGCCGGGCTCGCGCGACTGGTGCGCGGGATCGAGGTGCTGGTGGTGGGGTGGGGCGGGCGGGGGGTGGCCGCCGATGACGTGAGCGCCTTCGTCACCGGGCCCCGGCTGCCGCTGCGCGATGGCGCGGTGCGTGGGGTGGTCGCCGATGGAGAAGGTGGCGAGGGATGGTGGGACGAGGGTCGCCGCGTCCTGATGCCGGGCGGCCGGATCGTGATCACGCGGGCCACGGACAAGGCGCGCGACTGGGTGAGGGGGGCGGGGCTGGGGGTGGTGCTCGACGAGCGTGGGATGCTGGCGGGCGTGGTGCCGTTGCCGGGTAAGGGGCCCCAGGTGGGGCGGTGGGGGGGGCGGCAGCCGAAGAGCCGGCGTCCCGGCGGGCGTCCCGGACCTTGAAGCCGGAGCCGTCTGGTTCTAGCTTTTCTGGCCCTTTTGGCGGGCCTGTAGCTCAGGTGGTTAGAGCGCACGCCTGATAATCCCCTCAGAAAGGACGTGAATCCCGGCAAGAAATCGTCTAAGTCTAATCAGGACTGCACGATCTGCGTTTCTTGCCGTGACGCCATGTTCGCGTCTGTGGTGCTCGAATAGCGGGAAAACCGGGCCGAATGGCGGGAGTTTGGCGGGAACCGTCGATGCTGTGCTGGTCGTTGCAGATCACCGTCCTCAGCCGAGTAGCAGCGAATAATGGTCGGCGCTTTGTTACGACCGTTGTCGCCAAGGCCGCCGCATCCGCCGACTAGACTCCGGCGAGACAGTTCGGGTCGATCGGATGGGACGATGGGGATCTGGATACTTAAGCCGCTTCGACGACGTGTGGGTACCGCTCGGAAGCCTCGCGACGTACTTCCAGAGGGCCAGCAACGCCCTCGTCGATGCCCTGCTCCAGATGCAGGTGGGGATGGAGGCGTTCCACAAGCGGAGCGGCGTGACACATACGGCCAGCGCGCCATCTCGCCGATGCGGGACACAGTTCGCGGTGCGAGGAGCGGAGGGCGAGGCCGGACAGGCCGAGGGCACGTCACAGCGGCTTGACGGTGATGCAGGCGTCCGGGAGTGGCATCCAGTGCGTGGGCGTCATGAAGACGGGGCAACTGTCCGGATGGCAGCAGAACGTGCGCCATTCGCCGTCGCTGTAGTGCGCGATGCAAAGCGTGTGGGAGCTGGTGGTGTCGATGATCCATTCCCCGGTCCAGGGGTCACTCAGGCCGTGCCCGAGAATGACCGGCGAGCCGTCCGCCGGGGCTGTCGCTATCGGTTGCCACATGGGGCCACAGTCTCCTGTTGTGGTGGCGTTCGGGATGGCCTCCCGCGGCGGCCCGCGATGGCGGCGGCAGGCCGCGCGGGAAGGGCGCGCCGTCGTCAACCGAGGTCCGGGATTGCCGGAGGCCGCTAAGGTCCGGAAGATACACCTTCTGCGGCGTGTTCGGCCGATTCTGATCTCCGGACCTCCCTGCGGGTGCCTCTTCGCGCCTGGCGACGGTGCCCGTTCGGGCTGTGGTGGTCGCCCCCGGACGATCCGGCGGAGGCGCGGATCTCGGCGACAGTCCCAGCTTGCCCTCGAACCGGGTGTGTTCATGCTGCAGGCCGCCGTCGTGGCGGGCGGGGGTTGCCTTCAGTTCTCGTGCCCCCCCGCGCTTAGACTTCATGTTCAAGACAACCCATAGGACTTGCCGCCCAGACAGGGAAACACGGGGTCCGATCATCTTGACCCCAGGGACGCCTCGCGCGTCCCTGTATTTTTTCGGGGATCCATCCAAGCAGATGACCGAAGCGAATCCTCCCTTCGAGGGCCGCCACCGCGTCCGCGTGTTCGTGGACTTCTGGAACTACACGCTGCACATGAAGAGCGTGGACCAGCCCTTCCGCACGGACTGGTCGAAGCTGGGGCCGGTGTTGTCCCGCGCCGCGACCGAAGTCGTGGATCACGCCGGGACGGGCGAGTATCAGGGGCTGAACTTCTACGGCTCATACAACCCGGCCGGCGAGACGGATCGAAAACTCCACCGCTGGGCAACGGGAGTCGTGGACATCTTCCCCGGCGTGAAGGTGTCGATGGCTCCCCGCCAGAAGAAGTCTCCCAGTGGAGCCAAATCCCGGCAAGAAATCGTCTAAAGTCTTACAGGACTGCACGATCTGCCGTTCTTGCCGGGAGACCGTGATCGCGTCTGTCGTGCTCGAATAGCGGGAATCCGCAGCCGACCGTCCGTTCACGCCCGGAATGTCACATGCGGCACTCGCGCCCCGCCAACCGGTCCTCCCACCTGGGGAGGTGCGAGTGACGCGACATTTGGCTCGGGGCGGCGGACGGCTCTATGGTCCGATCTGCCGCGTCACCCAATTCGGTTCCGCCCTTCTTCAGCATCACCTCGCAGTTGGGCAACCGCTTGACCTGTGCGAGGTGGGCGGCACCCGTGAACTGGTGGAACTCCCCTTCGCTGAATCCCCCGCGAGGCGGGGGCACGGGTCTCCCCGCAGCCCGCTCGGCGACGGACCCGGAGCCGCCGCATGGACCTACGTTGCGCGGCCCTCAGCTTCTCTGGGTCCTTGTCCGGCATCACGCGGCATCCCGGCCAACGCCTCGTACGCGTCTATGTACGGACGAGCAGAACTGGGCCAGCGAGCGGTCGGAACGTCCTGCCCCGGGCGGACGACAACGGCGCGGGTCTGGTCTTCCGGCAAGTGCTTCACGGCAGCGTCAAACGCGTCGTCCAGCAGCTTCCGCTTGTCGTTCCAAGCGAAGTCCGTGGTTTCGAGGCTGTTCCCGCTCATTCTCGCCCACACAGCCTTGGCGACGATCCTTGCGGCCCACCGCGCTTCGTAGTCATGCAACACGCGCGTCTCCCTCATTTTTCTCACGAGTCTCCAGTTGTGCGGGGCAACCGGCACGGTACGCCCAAGACATAGCGCGTGGCCTGGGCGCTTCCATTCCGCCCCGAGTGGATGCGAAGCGACCGGCGCCTGGGAGCGACTCCAGACTCCGGCCGAGACATCGCGTCCCCGACCGGAAGACCGGGAACACACCACGAACCTCGCGGGAGCCATGGGTGCGCTCAAGCCCTTGCGCGCTCAACAGGGGCCCGGCACGTCAACTAACTGACCGCCTACCGGTTCCCGGTGACTCTCCGACTCTCGGTGGTGAGGTCCGAACTCGAAGGGGAACGAGGTGCCTCAAGCCCCCCCGGTCGTTCACTGGCGGGAGTGTTGGTGGGCAACGAAGGACTTGACTAGCTTGAGGACGTTCCCCCAAGCCCTCCTACACGGCAGGACCACATTGGCCACCGCCGAACAGCTGTTGCTACAGGACAGAGCTTACGCGGCGTACCTGCGGCTCAACAGTGCCATCCTCGCATGCGGCGAGGAGCGATGGCAGTTGCTCGAAGAGCACGAGGTATTCACGGGGTACGTCGTCAAGGCCCTAGAACAGGATGAGTTACGACCCGACGGGTAGCCCCTTCACTTTCACCAGAAAACAGGGACAGTTCGCAATAATGACAGAGAAACGAGGCGATTCACAACGACCGCCGCGGCGGCCACAACCCGCCCCGAGGCCCCCGCAGCAGCCACAGGACACCGGAAGGCGCGGGGAGCCGCCCCCGACGCGGCAGAGGTAGGGAGGCCCCCCAAACGTGCCCGCCGCCGTCTGGATACCCGTGGCGCTGGCCGCCATCGCCGTCTTTTCCATCGCGATCCGCTTCGACCTGAACGCTTATCTGAAGGAACGAAAGCGGCTTCAGCACGTCAGGTTGCAGACGATGTGCCCCCACGCCGTCCTAGATCGGCACGAGGACGGGACGGTGTTCGTGCGCAGCTTGGTGCAGAGCCCGCCGCTCACGTTCGAGGCGAAGTGCAATCGGTGCCACGGTGATTATGCATTTGACGCACACCGCCGGAGCCGCTAACGTTCCTAAGTGGATGCGTTATCGGTAGTTCCGTCGTGCTCGGCCAAGAAGCGGTCAGCTTCTTTGAGCACACGCTTGCCGAGGACCGCTTCCATGATCTC
>JAJEBR010000115.1 GCA_022822445.1 Gemmatimonadota bacterium
AGGTACAGGCCGTTCCCGTCGCAGTGTCTTCCGGGCGGAGCCGAGCGCACGAAGGCGGCGGACAGCCGGTTGTGGGGATGACGGCCCTTCGGCTTGCCTCGACGGCGTCGGGCGCGGGAACTGGTGACATTATTCATTCCCCAATCGTAGCCGGGATGCCAGTGGATCGCAAGAGGCGTAGCCGGTCGAAGGGAGTAGGCGATACCGTGCCTAACCTGTTGATAAGCAGGATGTTATGGAACTCTATGGACCCCCATGGACGACACTAGATTTAATCTGTCCGCCTCAATGGCTGGATGGGACTGATTTCGGGCTAACCGGTGAGGTTGGCTATCTCATGTAATTGAAAACCGACCCGAGTCCGTAGTCCGACCTTGTCCGTAGTCCCACCCCCTATCGAACCCCCCGAACTCGGCTTAGCATCGGGTGCGGCGGGGCGAGGAGCCGCTGAGCGAGGGGGTGATCGACGTGGTGACCGGCGACGGGAGGTACCTGGGCAGCTATCCGGCGGGCACGACCGGGTTGCCGGACGCCTTCGGGCCGGAAGGATTGATGGCGTTCATCGAGGAGGACGAGCTTGGGGTGGCGACGGTGGTGGTGAGGCGGCTGAGCGTCCCACAGTCCTGGCCTGGCGCCTACGAATCCTCCAGGCCCTCCACACGGTATTTCACGACGTACCTCACTCCGAACTCGTCGGTCCAGGAGCCGAGGATATTCCGGCCCCGCACGCTCCGCGGCCGGAAGTTCACCGGGATCTCGATCCGACCCACAAAACGACCCTCGGGCGAGACCAGGTCATACGGCCTCGGGTCACCGCTGGGCCGAATCTCACTGAGGTCCCGCCGGGATATGAGGAGGTGCCCGTCCGGGGCCACGAGGATGTGGCCGATCACCGGAACGCGCTCGTGGGCGTGGGCGATGGTCGCCGGCACGATCTCCTCAACGTATCTCTGCCGTTCGCAACGCCGCCGCCACATGGCATTGCGCTGGCAGTTCGCGACCAATTCACGCCGAAGCTCTTCGAGCATGGCGTCGGTGACCGGAACGGGCTCCACTTCCATCCTCACGACGCGGCTCAGCACACCGTCCGCGCCGTAGACCGACACCTCGTGGTCCAGGCCCAGCGGGAGGTAGACGTCACCCTTCCGGTCGACCCCGTGCTCGATATTCCGGTCAAAGGCTCGACTGACACGCTGTCCCGATGCCAGTTCCACCCCATCGGGCTGCTCCATGTAGGTGGCGATCGGCTCGCCCAGGGCACCGGTGCCGGGATTCAGGTAGCGAACCTCGGCCGGCAGTTGTTGCACCCGCATTGGGTCCAATCGAATCCTCCTCGGATCGGCTTCAACCACCCAGCCCAGGTCCGTGGAATTGATCCTGAACGCGCGATACCCGGAGTTCCGTCCGCCAGTCCACACGGAGCTGAGCAGGCGCCCGCCGAGATCGAAGAACTGCACGCGCCCGCCATCCGCGACCGCGACGGTGTCTCGCGCCAGCGCCATGCCCAGCGTCCCGTCAAAATCGCCGGGACCCTCGCCACGCCGGCCCCAGGAGCGGAGAAACTCTCCGGCGGGAGAGAAGACTTTCACCTTGTCGGCGTCCAGGACGTAGATATCGCCGCCGGGTCCGATCTCGATACCCTTTATCACATCGAGAAGATCCGCTTCATTACCGCCCATCAAGCGCCCGATCCGCAATTCCTCCACAAGCGACAGCCGCTTCTCGGGACTGACCGGTTCCACGATCCTGTTCGCAGCGAACTCGTCCCCGGCGCTGTCGGAACTGCCGGCACCGGTGCACGCGGCACCGAGCAGCATTGCGATCAACACACTCTTCCACATCGGCGATGCCTCACTCATGAAGCCTGGATCTCAACGAGAAGATACCGGTGGCGGGCCGGGGTAGCCAAGCAGTTCCTCCGGCACCGGGGTCAGCATTCGGGGGCCTGGGGTGGAAGAATGGCTGGATGGGACAGATCTTCACTAACAGCTTAGATGAACTGAAATGAAATGAAGCCTGACCGACCCCGCCGGGCGAGCCCGATGAACCGCCGGGCGCATCAAGTAAATGGAGACAAGATGAATCGATCGATCGTCCCACCGCCATCGCGCCTGTTGGCAGCCTTTCTGCTCTCCTGGGCCGCACCGCTTACCCTGGCCGCTCAGGTCCCCGTCATCGCGCTCCCCTCGGAAGATGTCGCGCTTTCCGCCGAGTTCGAGGACGTGTTCCGCGTCGGCGGCGGGGGTGCCGATTGGGAGTTGTTCACGTCCATCACGTCTCTGGCCTTCGACGCTTCCGGCAACCTTCGCATCACCGATGTCGGACCAGGTGGCGAGGACATGCGGATTACGGTTGTCGATTCCCAGGGCGGTCTGGTCACCGCGTTCGGCCGTACCGGGGAGGGCCCGGGAGAGTTTCAGGACGCCAAATCGGCGGTCACCTTCCGGGATGGGACAATGGTCGTGGCCGACTATGGTCACCGGGCGTACCACGTCTTCCGGCCGGGCGGTGAACTGGAACAAATGGTCCGCTTTGCTTCAGGAGGTGACGAGGTGGTCTCCAGATCGGGATTGAGCCTTCCTGGCAGCTCGAGGGCTCTGCTCCTGCGGGCGGAAGTTGGCGGAACGCTGCTTGGGTACCCCTACCTTGCCGTCACGGCTTCCCTCGTGGAGAAACCGGAGGGCGGATTCTCCTATTCGGCAAGACCGGGCCCGGGTCCCAGAGTGTTCGAGCGGTTGAGCATCGAGGAGAGTCCTATCGGCGTTCAGGAGATCGCGAGGGCCTGGGTTCCGGCAGAAGCTGAAGGGGCGGTTCGGGTGCCTGCCTTTTCGCCGAAACTCCTGTTCGATGTACTCCCTGACGGCGGGTTCGTGTACTCGGATTCCACGGGATATGCGATCAAGTTCGCTGCTTCCGACGGGAGCGTCGTGCGAGTCCTGACGAGACCGATCATGGCGCGCACCGTAACGGATGACATGCGGGAGCAGTATCGCGAAATGCGCGTGGCGGTGGTCGAGCGGGACTTCGGGTTCAACGAACTTCCTGCCGCAGAGAGAAACCAGATGCGCGCTATCATGGACTACGATGGCGCGATCAGAGCGGCCGAGAACTACCCGGTCCATGGGGAGATACCGGTGGTCGATGACCTCAGAACCACATGGACGGGGAGCGTCTGGGTCCGGCGCACGCCAGAGGGTGGCTACCCGTGGGAGGATCACGTAACCGGCAGCGTGATGTCCGGCGTGGCATTCAGCACCTCTCCGGCACCTGCATCGGCCATCGACGTCATCAGTGCCGACGGCCGGTACGTCGGGACTTTTCCAGCACAGAGCGGCGCCATCATGTTTGCGGCGTTTGGACCCGGCGGGCTGGTCGCCTACGTCGAGACGGATGAATTGGATGTGCCGACGGTGGTGGTGAAGCGGGTGCCGACTGAGGTGAGGTAGATCGCTGGTGCGGCCCTCTATGTAACCAGAACCTTACAAAATGTAAGGTCTGGTTGACACTTCAGCCGTCCCGTACCCGCCGGAGGAACTCCTCGCCGGTCTCGCATTCGATCACGGCATCGG
The DNA here is from genome assembly GCA_022822445.1 of Gemmatimonadota bacterium. Lineage (GTDB taxonomy): Bacteria > Gemmatimonadota > Gemmatimonadetes > Longimicrobiales > Gaopeijiaceae > Bin94. The sequence goes on from JAJEBR010000115.1 coordinate 3,570, forward strand.
CGATGGCCACGATAGATCCCGGATCGGATCGCCGGTCGAGCAGCGGGACGAGCTGTTCGGCGGTTCCAGGGCCGAACCTCCGGGTGACCAAGTGGTGAACCAGCTCCCGCTCCCGCTGGAGCGAAGCGCGACGCTCCTCCTTGATACCCTTCTCAAGCCCCTCTTGCAGCCCCTTCTCAAGGCCGGTCGTCTGAACCCGCCAGAGCATGTCGGCGTGGCGCTGGCCGAGGGCTCGGGTGACGAAGCTGGCGGGCATGCGCTCGCGGCGTCGGTCGGTAGATCTTGGCGACCCAAATCCCGGTCGATGAAGAATACCCGTCTCAAGCTGCCCTTTCGTAGAGAATCGCGTCCTCGATCTGAGCCACCTTGAGTCCGTAGTCACACGCCAGTTCCTCGATGTCCTCTCCCGCATCGATCCGCAGAACCAAAGCTTCGGTGGAGACGCCTGAGCCCGCCACGGTGGGGCGGCCGAACGACACTCGCGGATCGATGACGATCGGCTTTTCGTCCCCCGACCATTCGGGCCGAAGGGGGTACAGGCGGAACGGGAGCGCATCGTCGTCTCGTTCCACGCGTTTCAGGTATGCCCGTATCATCTGACGCATCGCCAGTTGCCCCGACTTCGAGAGCGTGATCAGCTCGCTGAGGCGATCGAGAAGGATGTCCTGCCCTGACGTGCGCAGTTTGTCACTCAGTAGCAGGCGGTCGATCCCGAGGTGCTCTTCGGCATAGTCGATGGACTCGCGAACGGCTCCCATCCGGATGCCATGCGTGGTTCGGAGGGCACGGAGGACGTGTGCCTCCACAAGGTTGTTGAAGGAAATCAGGTTGCCGACCCCGGGCGGGGCTTTGATCAACGGCTCGGAGACGACGCTCTGCCCTCCCCGCCGGCCGGTCCGGCCGAGCACCCAATAGCGGAGCGTGGCCTGCGGCATCCCCAGGCAGCGGGCAGCCGTGAGGAACGTGTAGGCGGGAGCATTGCGGATCTCCGCGGCGGTCATGGGCTCGGTATACCGCTGGAACTGGTCGAGGTGTGTCTCCATTCCGTTCAGAAAGCTGACTCCCCAATCTGCCGACCCGACCAACCAGAATCAACTCGCGAACTCCGTCTCACCCTTTCGAACCCCCCGCACTCCGCGTAGCGTTGGCACGGAGGCTTGTCAGGAGTCATCCCCGCCCGGTTTTCCGCCCCGGACGGCACGCGATGTAAAGAGGGCGTTACACTATGTCATGTCAACATTACTTTTCGCGGCCCCGCCGCCTCCCCGCAGCCCTCGCGGCCGCCTGCCTCCTCGCACCGACCCCCGCGGCCGCCCAGGAGATCATCGAGCTCCCCGGCGAGGACCGCATGCTCGAACTCGAGGTCGAGGAACTGTACCGGCTTGGCACTCTGGCCGGCGAGGACTGGGAGCAGTTCGGTGAGATCGAGAGCGTGGCGTTCGACCCCGCCGGCAACCTGCTGGTGTTCGACCGACACGAAACGACCCAGGCGATCTTTGTCGTGGGTGCGAATGGCCGGCTGGCTCGGCGGATCGGCGGGATGGGCGAGGGCCCGGGCGAGTTCGGCGACGCCTTTGCGATGACTGTCCTGTCCGACGGGCGGGTCGTGGTCGCCGACATGGACCGACGCGGTTACCAATTGTTCCGGGCGGACGGCGAATTCGACCGATTGGTGCGCATGTCCGGGTCCGCCGGGTCGTGGAGGATGGGCCCGATAAAGGGGCAGCCGGGGGCGGACGCGATCGTCCACGTGCCGGGCCAGGCGACCGGGTTCACCATGACGGGCGCCGCGTTCAGCGGCCCGATCGTGCTGCCGACTTCGCACAGCATCGAGCGCACGGTCCTCTCGGGAGAATCGACCGAGAGCGACACGATCGCCGAGGCCTGGCTGCCGCCGACCGGGCTTGAGGACGAGGACGAGGTCACGCAGCGAAACTACCTGAACATGCCCTACGTGCTTCTCCCGCAGTTCAGCCCCCGGGTCCACTGGCACATGCTCCCGGACGGCAGCGTCGCATTCGCGGATTCGACGACCTGGGCGGTGAAGATCGCTGCGGTGGGATCGAGCGTCGTCCGAATCCTGACGCGCCCCTTCCAGCCGGAACCGACGGCGGGACGCGTCGCCCGTGCCGAGAAGGACCGGCGCCTGAGGAGACTGGAGGAGAACGCGGAGCCGGGCGAGGATCTGCGCCGACGGCGCGAGAGGATCGAGAACATGGAGTTCGCCGACGAAGTCCCGGTGATCCGCGGCCTGGGAGTCACCCGGGATGGGCGCATCTGGGTGATGCGGCGTGGCGAGGAGCCGCTGAGCGACGGGGCGATCGATGTGGTGACCGCGGACGGGAGGTATGTGGGCAGCTATCCGGCGGGCGCGATCGGGTTGCCGGACGCGTTCGGGCCGGAGGGGCTGATGGCGTTCATCGAGGTCGACGAGCTTGGGGTGCAGACGGTGTTGGTGAGGCGGGTGCTTGTCCCCCCCTCACCACCCTAGCTCAGTTGGTTGAGAGCGCCTGCCTGATAATCCCCTGAGAGGGGACTGTAGTGCCTAATTGGCGGGAACCCGCGCACTCGGAACACGAAGTCTGATTCCATCGGGACCGAAAAGCACGGAAAACACGCGACAAGATTGCCGGGATCCGATCCGAGCTTCACCGCCCGGTTTGGATTCACCATCTTGGAAGCAAGAGGGGCGGCGGCCTCTCACCGCGTGAGAGAACCGCCGCCCCAAGGCAACCGTTCAATCGGGTCGCTAAGGCAACCCCGCCGGTCGCATGACTTGAACTTATCGCTGAGTGCCGCAACCCGTCAACCGGAGTCCATCAGTGTACCTGCTCTACCTCGACGAGTCGGGAAACGAAAACGATCCGAGCAATCGGTACTTCGTGCTGGCTGGCTTGGCACTCTTCGAGCGCCAGTGTTGTCATGAAAACCTGACATAATGTCACGTCTACCTTACATTCCGCTCCTCACCATCATCACATCCCTCGCAACCCTGCGCGCCACCCTCGCCGCCACCTGCCTCCTCTCCACAACCCCCGCAACCGCCCAGGAGATCATCGACCTCCCCGCCGAGGACCGCACCCTCGAACCCACATTCGAGGAACTCTACCGGGTCGGCACGCTGGCGGGCGAGGACTGGGAGCAGTTTGGAGACATCCAGAGCGTGGCCTTCGATGGCGGGGGCAACCTCGTCGTATTCGACCGTCAGTCCCAGCTGGTGTTCATCGTCGGTTCCGATGGACGGCTTGTTCGGGAGCTGGGCGGACCGGGTGAGGGTCCGGGCGAGTTGGGGACGGCCGCGACCATGGCGGTGATGCCAGACGGAAGAGTGGTGCTCAGCGACCTGGGGCGACGGGGATACCACCTCTTCGGTGCCGATCGCGAATTCGATCGCATGGTTCGCATGCCCGGGCCCGCTTCGTTGACGAGGGTGGGATTCATCAGGGCCCAACCCGGGGCGACCGCGATCGTCTCGGTGCCGAGTCAGGCGACGGATGTGGTGACCAGGGGAGCCTACGCCGTCATCCTGCCCTCGTCCCACGCGGTCGAGCGCGCGATTCTGTCCGGGGAGGTGAGCGAAACGGACACGATCGCGGAAGCGTGGATGCCCCCGACCGGAATCGAGGACCTGCCTGAGGAGCAACAGCGGATCCTCGCGCAGAACCCCTTCGTCCTCCTCCCGGAGCTCAGCCCGGAGGTCCACTGGGGTGTCCTCCCGGACGGCAGCGTCGCGTTCGCGGACTCGACGACCTGGACCGTGAGGATTGCAGAGGCGGGCGCAGGCGTCGTCCGCATCCTGAAGCGCCCCTTCCAGCCGGAACCGGTGACGGGCCGCATCATCCGTGCGGAGAGGGACCGGCGGCTGAGGAGACTGGAGGAGACAAACCGGCAGGGCGACGACCTGCGCCGAGCGCGCGCGCGCATCGAAAACGCCGAGTTTGCCGACGAGATTCCGGTAATCCGCGGCCTCGGAGTCACGTGGGATGGCCATATCTGGGTGGTTCGACGGGGCGAGGAGCCGGTGAGCAACGGGGTGATCGACGTGGTGACGGGCGACGGGCGGTATCTGGGTAGCTATCCGGCGGGCACGACCGGGTTGCCGGACGCCTTCGGGCCGAACGGGTTGATGGCGTTCATCGAGGAGGACGAGCTTGGGGTGGCGTCGGTGGTGGTGAGGCGGGTGCGTTAGGCCTCCAGACTTGGAACGCCGTGTCCACCAACTACCCGGGCGACCTCCCATACACCAGCACGCGCTCCACATCGAGTTGGGGGAAGTTGGTCTCTTGAGGATCCGCCTCATCGCATCTATTCTGGCCCACACGCCCGACCCCGGGGCGTACGCCACATTGGCGACTTCACCGTAACAGGGAGCGATCCCGTGCGCGAACTGACCCTCCTTGCAATCGCCCTCCTTGCAATCGCCGGACTCGCAACGGCTCACCCGGCCGTCGCCCAGCAGGTGCTGGAGATCGACACCGCGGTCGGCCGCGTCATCATCGACGACGAATGGCGCGCCATACGCACGATCGGAGACATGCCCCTGGACCGGACCAGGGCCATCCTCTACGCCAATGACGATGAGGAGCCCGAGGCCGTGATGGCCTTTTCCCTCGAGACAGGGGAGTGGATCCGGACCATTCCGACTCCGGAGGGAGGGGGTCCCCGAGAACTCGAGCGCGGCATGTCCGGCATGACGCTCGGCCGTGACGGGCGGCTCTACGTGGCCGGCTACGTGCGGGTCCTCGAGTTCGACCCGCTCGGCCAGTACGTCGGCAACTGGACTCCGCAGGCGGACGTGGTATCGGACGTGTGCGAGCTCGACGGTCAACCGGCGATCGTTGCCTTCAACGGAGTGATCCGCCGTGGGCCCGACGGCGAGGACGAGGGCATTGGTCCAGGGATTGTGGACCGCCGTGCGACAACCACTCGCGAGACATCAACGGGCCATGTGCGAAACATATGGGGCCGCTCTCCTCGAGTCGTCTGCAGGGATGACGCGGCCTACGTGGTGACATCCCATGCGGAGGGTCCGGATTCGGTGTTGGTCTACCACCGCAACGGCGAGACGGCCCTGCTGGCGCTCCCGACCGAGTTCACCGACCCGGGAGAGGACTGCAAGGTCGAGAGGACCTTCGGAAGCACGGTCATGGAATTCAGTTGCACCAACTGGGCCGAGGGACTGAAGCCGACACTGGACGGCCAGGGCAACCTGGTGCTGCTCGGTCGGCACTACCAGGTGCCGGGCGCCATCATCGATCCCGAAACCGGGTGCCATGCGGTGGTGCGCAAGCCGGAAACGACCTGGGACTATGATGCCCTGCACATCTACCAGGACAGCGCCCTCGTGTTCCGCTACGCGTCCTGGGTGGACGATCAAGGCAGGTTCTCCATGTCCACCGCAGCCGACCGGGTTTCCCTCCATCCGCTGCGACGGGTGAGCGGGGAGGCCTGTCCGGGGATGCTGGAGTCGGTGGGGTGAGGAGGGGGGTTGATGGGGTGCGGCCGGAGCGGCACGGCGTCGGCCCGGCGTACGCCTGAAGACCGGATGTCAAGAGGACATTACATAATGTCGTATTCACCTTACATTCCACTGCCCGCCATCCTCGCAGCGCTCTGCGCTACCCTATGTGCCCCGGCGGCCGCGGCCCAGCAGATCCTGGAAGTCGACCTTTCCGCCGGCCGGACCATCATCGACGACCAGTGGCGTTCCATGGGGTCGATCGTTCTGGCCGTCGACCACGACAGGGGCATCCTCTACGTCAACGACGCCGAGGAGCCGGAAGGGATCATGGCGTTCTCCCTCTCCACGGGGGAGCGGATCCGGGTGCTTGGCGCGGGAAGGCGATGGCCCGCACGAGTTCTCCCACGTCATTCCGGGATGACGATGGGCCCCGGCGGAGGACTCTACGTTTCCGGTGTGCTGAGGGTCGTCGAGTTCGATTCCACCGGCGTGCCGGTCAGTTCCTGGACGCCGAGGGCGCCGACGAGCAAGCCGGTGTGCAATTTCGGCGGCCAGCCGGCGGTTCCCGCGCAGAATGGCGTGATCCGCAGGGGACCCGACGGCACGGACGAAGGCATCGGACCCAATGTCGTCAATAGCCATGTGCTGGTCGCGCGAGACCGTGAGGAGGGCGCGGCGATCGGCGACCGGATATGGAGTGCGCGGATCGCCTGTACCGACGATGCAGCGTACGTGGCGATGGAATACCCCGGGAGCCCGGATACCGTGTTCGTCTACCACCGCAACGGTGAAGAGGCGCGACTGCCGGTTCCGACCGAGTTCACCGAGGACCTTCCCGAGTGTACCCAGCGGTCCAGGCTGTCGAACGGGGTGGTTCTGCCCGAGAGGCCCTGCCCCACCTGGAACGAGCGGCTGTACCTGTCGCTTGACGGCCGGGGCAACATCGTGCTGATGGGCAATCACGCCGAGATCGCGGGCGCCGTGGTCAACCCCGAAACAGGCTGCTACGCCGTGCTGCGGAAGTCGGAGGCCAATCCCGCCCTCCGGGTCGCCCGGATCTACGCGGACAGCGCGCTGGTGTTCACCCGGGACACCGAGCGGACGACCGTGGGGCGCACGACCAGGGTCGTCATGCATACGGGGGCGAACCGGGTGTCGCTGCATGCGATCCGGCGGGTGAGCGGGGAGGGGTGTGAGGGGATGGTGGGGGGTGGGGGGGGTTCAGTGGGGTCGGGGTGGTTTCCCCTGTCGGCTCGGCGAATGCGGCCGGACGTCCCGGGCATCTGTGGTGACGCATCGGCGCCGGGGGGCTTGGCTCGGGTTGCTCGCAAGGTCCGGGGAAGATTACTCTATGGCATGTCCTGTATGAATTCCTGCACCCCTGACCTTTCCGACATCCCCACCACCGACGTCATCCCTGCGCAAGAAGGTGAAGAGCGGGACCGTTGGGCCGGACCGGCGCTGCCGTTGGAGGTTGGGCTGAACGGTCTGCGGTGCGATCTGCGCACGGATCCGGCGGCGACCTTTCCGGGGATAATTCTCTGGGGCGTGCGCACGATGTCGCCTGCGGTGCCGCCGGGGACGCACGCGGTGCGCCTGACCCTGGACGGCCGGGTCGAGGAAACGCAAGTCGAGGTGCGGCGCAACCCGTGGAACACCGACGTGACCGACGAGGATCTGTTCGTCCAGTACGAGTTCGGCGTGTGGGTCCGAGACCAGGTGGATGCGGCGAACTCGGCGGTGAGCGCGATCCGCGGGGTGAAGGCGCAGCTGGAGGAGCGGCCGGAGGCGGTGGACGATGATGAAACGCTGATGGGGGTGGCGGAGCTGGTTGCGGACGGCGGATTCGGCGGTGGAGGCGGCCATCTACGAGGTGCGGAGCCGGTCGAACCAGGACCCGCTGAACTTTCCGATCAAGGTGACCAACCGGCTGCCCAACTTGCTGTCGATGTCGGAGCGCGCGGACGGGCGGCCCGGAAGCGGGATGTATGCCGTGTTCGACATCATGGTGGAGCGGCTGGAGGGGTTGCTGGGTGAGCTGGAGGGGGTGTGGAGTGAGGAACTGGAAGACGTGAATGCGGTGTTGCGGGGGTTGGGGGTGGGGGAGATTGAGGTGGGGGGAGGCGCGTGGCGATGGGGGATGGGGTGGTGAGGGGGGGTGGGGTGAATGCCTTTGTTTGGAATCTGGCTCAGTACCGAGAGACACGCATCACCAAGTGTATTGCTCACAACAACTGCAAGAAGTAAAAGTCCATGCCGACACCACCTCTTCCCCAAGACCTTGCCGCCCTCATTCACCACGTCGAGCTGTCGAAAGCAGGGTGGCGTACTCGCGCCCTACGCCGCCTGCTCCTCGCGACCACAGCAAGGTATCCCACTGGCGCGTCGGCAGACAGAGTGTACAGAGCGGCCTCTGCGGGTGTGCCGGGCGCCCTAGTTCGCGCCGAGGTCGAGGGCCTCTACGATTCTCTCGTGTCGCGCGGGCATCTGGTTCGCCTGGGAAACGACAAATTCAAGCTATCGGAGGACACGCAGCACGAATTCCACAATCGCATGCAGCAGGCTGATAGGCGTGCACGTGAGGTGCAGGATTGCTTCCGACGTGCCTTTAGTCATCTTCCGGACACCGTAGAACTTACTTGGTCCACCTTTCTGACCAGCTTCTTGGAGCCGCTGGTATCCGAGCTAGGCGCAAAGACGTATCATATGCTAACTGGTCAACAGGTGACCGTAGAAGGAACTAGTGCACATGCCCTCTTTATTTCCACCTTCCGGAAACGGGATCAAGCGATTGTCTGCGAGAGTATATCACGATTTCTTGCTCCAGATTCGGATGCGGTGCGGCAATACGTTCTACGCCTTCTCAATACGGCCTTCCTGGTACAGGCGCTGGCCCTTCCTAAGGGCGCAATGGACCAGTTGCTACAACGCACTAGGCGTCACCTGCGACTAAGAGTATTCGTCGATACCAATTTCATGTTCTCGCTGCTCGGACTACATGTGAATCCAGCGGACGACGTCGTGCACGCCCTGCATGACGTCATCGCCCGAATGCCCAGCCGGATTGACGTCAAACTGTATATGCTGCCATCGACTATGGAAGAAGCGCGCGAGACGATTGCGAGATACGCGGCAAGTCTGTCTGCCGCGTATAGAAGTCGCAAAGTAATTGCAGCGATTCGTGAGGGGACGACAAACCTGAGCGGGATTCCGCTGACATACTTCCGAGAAGCGTTCAAGGGGAAACAACCCATCTCGGCCAAGGATTATTTTGCGCCATACTTGAACAACTTCGTCGAGGTTGCGCGTTCTAAAGGCATTGAGCTCTACAACACTCCGGTTGACTATTTGCGTGACGACCAAGAGGTAATTGATGACCTCAATGATCAACTGGAACGAGAGAATCAGAGGCCCGAGGAGCGCCGAAAATCCTACAAGACGTTGCTTCACGACATGATACTGTGGCACTTTACGCGGCGCCAGCGACCTGCGCAGATTGACTCGCCACTTGATGCTGAAGCCTGGGTAGCGACGATTGACGGCAGGCTGCTCGGGTTTGATGCGTTCAAGGCCAAGAAGTCAGCGTCCAAGACGGTTGTTTGCATTCATCCAACCGTGTTGCTTCATGTCTTGCAGTTCTGGGTGCCGAGTAGCGACGCTCTCAGTGGGGCCTTGATGGAATCGCTGCGGCCAATGCCTCCGAGATTCGATCACCAAGCTGAGACCGTCACTGTGAGGATCATTAACTCGTTGTCTCGCTTTGAGAATGTTGACGATCTGTCGACGGACGCGGTGACGAACGTGTTGCTTAGCGATGGTGTTAGAAGCAAGATTGCCAACGCAAGGAGTGAGAGAGAAGATGCTGACGTTATTCGTATAGAAATCGCAGAACAGCACCGGTTGTTGGAGTTGCGTGCCAAGAGGTATCGGGAAACAGCGAGGGGACTGAAACAAGAGGTGAAGAAGGGAAAGGAAGCGATTGGCGCTCTCACGCAGGACGTTAAGCGATTAGCCGATGAGCGGGGCGCGACGCGCGCGAAGTTGCAACAAGAGATGGATGCGCGAGAGACGTTGGAGAGACGGGTGGCAGCGATGGAGAGGGATAGTGAATTGGCGGGTCAAGAGGCCGCGAAACGGGTGGAGATGCGGAGTGCATGTCGACGAGCACTTTTCGGGGGCACTGTGGTGTTGGCGCTGTGTGTGTTGGTGGTGTCGCTAGGAGGCATTGTTGCCATGGGAACGGTGCGGGGGTTGTCGCTTCGGACTGTAGGCTGGGCGGTTGTTGTCGGTTTCGTAGGGAGTGTGATGTTCGGAGCAGGGGCGACGCGCTGGCTGCTGAAGAGGTCGGAGGCGACAAGAGGACACAGGTGGGTGAGGACGGCGAAGAAGGTGATGGTCTGGTGTGGCGCGTTGATTACAGCGGTGATTGCCGGGGCGATTGTGGAAGGCCTGCAGTAAGCCGCTAGAAGGGCAGACACATCTTTCCGGGGCCCCGGTGCCGCCGGGGGGTGCACAGGTTTGGTGGCTCGACGGCGAGGAACTCCGCGCAGAGGAGGTCGTGCAGCTTCTGGGAGCCGGGAGCACGCAAAGCCGTCAGTACCGCTGAGTGTGATCCGGACTGAACCAGGGTTCGGGGTGCGAGGGGCGTGATTCCACCGGAGAGGCGCATGCGAGGAATCCGCACGTCCGGTTCGGACGGCAGACGGTGGAAGCGGATCTAGGGAAGCTCGACGGTGGAACGCCGCGAAGGCGAACGCACACACGCACCGGACCCTACGGGCACCGCGCCACCTCCTGACCTTACGGCGGCGGTCGAGTAGCGTCCTCAGTCAGCACACCTCCGCCCATCTCACCATTCCCGTGTCCCCACGAGCAGCATATCTTGGAGAAGAGTCACCCAAGAAATGCGAGGCGCAATGAAGCTCCAGGAAGCCGTAGACTCCCTGTACCGGATCGCCGTGGTCGAGGGGAAGGCGACATCCACCAAGAGGTTGGACGGCTTGGCGCAGTTCTGCATTTCGGAGTTGGCCAGGCGGGGACTCGATGGTGCTGCCACGGAGGCCAAGCTCCCGGGAGGTGGGCGGGAGAAATCCTGGGATGTTGCCTGGAGCATGGACGACAAGCCGCGTCTGGCGATTTCCCTCAAGTCGCTCCTGAAGAATCTTGGCGGCACTGTCCCGAATCGCGTGGATGACCTGATGGGCGAGGTGACGAACGTCCAGATGTACTCACCGGAGATCGTGACCGGTTACGTCATGCTCTTCAATGTCGCCGAGGACTCCTACAGCCACGCGCATCAAAGCACTTGGTCCGACCTCCTGAAGAGGAGAATCTCTCGTTTGTCGAACCGGCGGCCGCCTTCCTGGAGCATCGGGATGATCGAGGCGTCCCTGTTTGTAGAGGTCGACTTCTCCGAAGGTCCGCGGCTGGTGTCCGGCGAGGCCGATGCCACGGCATTCTTCGACCGCCTCGTCGCCGACGTCCGGCGCCGGAATCCGGTCTTGGAGCGCGCACCATGACGACGCAGAGCGTGGCGACCCGCAGATCCGAGCTGGAGGCCGTCGTCGAGCGACACCTTCCGGGACTGGTGCTGTCCGACGAGTCCCTGAAGACTGCGCTCCCCGGAATGGCCAGGGACTCCACCGAGTCGGCGAGTGTTGCGGCGGCCGTTCAGGAAGTGGCGTCGGATCATCGCATCATCAGGGGCGACGCGCGGGATCTCTCGGGACTGGCGAACCGATCCGTCCACCTGGTCGTGACGTCCCCGCCCTACTGGACCCTCAAGAAGTACAACGAAGGGCGCAGCCAGCTTGGAGCGATCGGGGACTACGAGCGCTTTGTCGGCGAACTCGCCCGCGTGTGGAAGGAGTGCTACCGGGTGCTGGTGCCCGGTGGACGTCTGGTCATCGTGGTCGGCGATGTGTGTCTGTCACGGCGTCAGTACGGCCGCCATGTCGTGGTACCTCTGCACGCGAGCATTCAGGAATCGTGCCGGAGAATGGGGTTCGACAACCTCGCCCCCATCATCTGGCACAAGATCGCCAATGCCAGCTTCGAGGTGGGTGGGGCTGGAGGATTCCTGGGCAAGCCCTATGAGCCCAACGCCGTGATCAAGAACGACATCGAGTACATCCTGATGCAGAGGAAACCCGGCGGGTATCGCAGCCCATCGCCCGCCGCGCGGGTGCTGAGCCTGATCTCGGCGGCTGAGCACCGTGAGTGGTTCCGGCAGATCTGGACGATCCCGGGTGCGTCGACCAAACAGCATCCGGCACCGTATCCCCAAAGGCTCGCGACTCGACTGATCCGCATGTTCTCGTTTGTCGGAGACACCGTGCTCGATCCGTTCCTCGGGACCGGAACCACCTCGGTGGCAGCGCTTTGGGCCGGAAGGAACAGTGTGGGCGTTGAGGTGGACCGAGAGTACGTTGAGTTGGCGCGGTCGCGTTTCCTGGATGAGACGAACGAGCTGTTTGGGCGGGGACGGTTGAGGGTGGAGGGGGAAGGCTCGGGGCAGTCCGACTTCTGAGGTCGACTCGGCGCGCCGTCCTGATTGGCGGGAGGTGAGAGTGACCGTTGTGTCCCGTACGGACGCGCAGACTTCACAGGGCGAAGAACGAATGATTCTCGGTGCTAGCGAACGGCAGTTAGCGATGTCACTCGACCTTGCGGATTACGAGACTAAGGCCCTTGAAGCGGCGAAAGCGTTTTGGAATGGTCGTGACAGGGCCAGGCGGAGGCAGGCCAACAGGGGCTCAACGGGGTGTCCTTTGTGTGCGATTATGTAAACTCTACTTTACACTATGCCAACTCCGGTTGTCATTCCTGTTCCATTTGGCGCCGCGGCCGTCGGCATTGACCGCTGGGCCATGCTCCATTGGCCGATCAGGGCCTCCCCCTACCCACTCACCTGCTCCAGTCGCAGATCCCGCGTGTGTCGCGCGTGCAGCGTCCGCTCGCCGGTCGCGTCCCGATACACGACGATTGACTGCTGTGATGCCGGGCCGGCCGCCAAGTCGAACTCACGCGTCCAACCTTCGATTCGCTCGCGGACCGGCTCGAAAGCAGCCCGGACGGCCTCCGCGCCCGGTGTCTCGTCGCCTCGTCCGGTTCGAGACCACCTTCGCGGATCGTAGAGCGCGCCCCTTGATCGTTGTCGCTGCAGCTCCTCGAGAGAGCCCTCGATCGGGTCCCTGGCGAGTAACGCCCTGAACGTGCTGAGACACTGCCCGACCTTGCTGCTCAGCGCCGCTTGTCGCTGCCCGGCGTACCCCGGATCGTCCTGGAGCGTCAAATACTGACGGAGCACGTCGGCACGGATGTCCATGAGACTCGACAGGAAGAAAACGTTGATGTCCGAGACCGCCGTCCTGGCGTCGCTCACCTTGCGGATGTCCCGGTCGACCAGGCGTCCGAACTGGTGATGCAGCACGTTCAGGTCACGTCTGGCCTGCACGACCTCCAGCTTCATGCCTTCGGTGAACCGCTGGCTGTGCTCGAACTGCGACCAGGTCTCGTCGAGTTACCTCGCTGCGGTTTGGAGCTTGGCGAACGCCTTGGTCTCCTCGAGGTCGCGCACGCGCGCCAGCGTCTCCGAGAGAGTGCCGAGAGCCCTCTGCATTCGGTCCAGGCGTGCGCCGGTGATCAGGGACGAGATCGTAGTGAAGAGCATCAAGGGCGCCACCACGGGCACGATGGCGCTGCCGGCGGCGATGAACGGCGCGTGCTCGACGATGCGTCCCCCATGCATGACGGCCGAGGAGACTCCGCTGCCGATTTGCATCAACACGCCGGGATCGGCCGTCGCGAGAAACACGTTGCCGGCGAGCAGGGACGAAGCGGCAGTGCTGCCGGCACCGAAGAGCGGTTGCAACCAGGCGCTCTCGATCACGCCCCCGGACTCGAAGGGTCGCTCCTCGTCCCACGACCCGCGCAGCGCGACACTGATGTCCCGGCCCAGATCGACCACGGCGACCGGTTGGTGCCCTTCGTGGGCGAGGATCTGCCCAACCGGCTGGCCCGGGGTCTCTTGTAGCAGGCCGGCAGTTCCCGCGTCTTTCGCCTCGGGGGGAAGAGGCATCAGCCCAAGACGCGTGAGCCATCGCTTGAGCGCCGCCAGACAGGATCGGATGATGCTCGGTTTCTCATTCATGGCTGCTCGGCGAGAGGTTGGGGCCGAAGAGACCTGCCAAGACAATCTCCGAAGGCTTCAAGGCGAGAACCGTGAGCTTCGACATCAGCTCGCAACGTGCGAGTCTCGGTACAGGTATCGTACTCGGACACAACAGCTCTGCCAAGCCTTCGTAATGGACCTCGAATCGCTTGTAGCCTGTTGTCCGGGAAGCCTTGGTCCCGGAGACCCTTCAGTAGGTGCTCAATCCGCCGGCCGACGAACTGACCCATTGGCTCGTTGGATAGCAACCCTTCCGGGGTGCAGGAGAGAGGAGGCGCTGGATGTCTCGGAGTACGCAAGAGCAGGATTTCGGCGAAGAGCCGCGGTCGGTCGGAAGGCCTGCCCAAGCGCGGCCACTATGCCCTCAGCAGATTCTCGCGCCGAGTCTTCTCATGGTGGCATGGGACACACAGAACTTGGAGGTTGTCCAATGTTGTCGACCCTCCGTCGCTCACCCGAACCATGTGGTCGCAGTGCCAGTTCTCCCAAAAATGCCGAAACTCGGTTTCGCACTGGGCAGGGAGCAGGCCCGAGAGAAGTGATGCCCCCGGTGAGCCTCGCCGATTACCGGGCAGAAAATCGAAGGCGTTGAAGTCATGGACACATCTGAAGAGGCGGCATTGGCATCGGCCGCCGTCGCGCTCAAACACCTTGTCACGCAGATCCTGTGGGATGTCGCTCATTAGATTGATCCTCCTTCTACCCATTGGTTTGTCGTGCCACTTGACCCTCATGCCGAGAACAGGTCATCGAAAGTACCCGGGCGCATCCGGAACCGGTTGCGCTCCAGCTTCGCCGTCGCGTCTCGCAATTCGCCGACCCTGATCATTCCGGTCTTTACTGCCCACGACAGTATCGACGGTGTCGTCAGAATGCGGGATTCTCCGATCCGTTCACACGCGATCCTGCGGAACACCCCGCGTTCATCGGATGCGAGCATCCAACCGCGGTGTTCGGCCGCAGCCAGACTCGCTGCCTCTCCCAGGCCCATCATCTTCCTGTGTTCGTTGAAAGCCGCGAGTTCCTCTGGTGTCGCAGTGCCCGCCCGCCCGATCAGATTCTCGTTGACTGCGTCAGCTAGGACGACCTGCTGTTCTTGCCGCTGAATCTCCTGCTCCACCGCATCGAGTACGACGAAATGGTAGCCCGGCAACCGCGCTAGGATTGCCACTCGGTTCAGGATCAGGATGTTGATCAGCACGCTCGCGTCCAATGCGACCGTTGTAAGGCCCAGAACCGGGGAACGCCGAATGCTCATTGGACCTCTTCGTGGACAGGGCCGCAAGCCGTCCGATGGCCGGCCTGCCGAAGGCGCTGGCTCAGATCCGGTACCCGGACCAACCGTCCCAACTCGTCGAGTTTGCGCTCCGTGATCTTGGAGCGCGTGAATGCCTCGATCGCCATCGCCAGGAACCTGGAATGGACCCGGATCTCGCCGTCGGAATCGTCCAGCTCCGGAAGACCGAGGAATCCTCTGAGCGCCTTCGCAAGTCCCGCGCTGTCCTGCGCGGCCAGGGATGAGCGCTCATCTTCGGTCACGAAGTCAAGCCCCTTGAGCCGGTAGAGCATGGCGGTGCAACTGACGCCGAAATGGTGGGCCATCCTGACTACATCGTGCAGTTCGATGTTCTGTGTATCGACGCGCTTCCTGCCTTCAACGCGCGTTACAGCCTCTTCATCGAAAGTGTCGGCCCTGGTCCGACTCCCCAGCCCTTTGGACAGGGCGTTGACGTAGCTCCGCACACCCTCGGCGGGCATGAGGAATGAAGCCGCGAACGCGTTGGCCCGCACTTCCATCAAGCTCGACCGGTCTCGGGCGTGGCTCAACATCGCCTTCAACTCGCGGTCCAAAAGGACATGGCCGTACTCATGTGCGAACGAGAAGCGGCGGCGCAGGATGTGATGGGTCCGGTTTGCGGCCACGAGGACATTGCCATCGGCGCTGATCATAGTCAGCCCGGAGATACCGTCGTCCATGTCCACTAGGACGGTGCTAATACCCTGTGCTCCCAGGAGGTTGGCCACGTCGGGGACTGGAGCAATTCCCAGGTCGAGTCGCCGGCGCTCCTTTTCAGCCGCGGCCTTGCCCTGTTGAACCGCGTTCCACTTCGATGTTAGGGCGCGCAGAGAGTACTCAGGGATGGTCGAGATTCCGCGGTCCAGCTCCAACAACTCGTGCAGATTCGCGACTTCACGATTGAGTTCTCTGCAGAGGCGAAGAGATGCCGTTGCAGCCGGACTTTCCCTCAGCTCGGGATGGGCACGGAACATCGCCGTGACCGGATCCCTCTCCTCGAACCGATCCTCCAGGAAATCGCCGACATCGCGGGAATAGAGCTGCGCCAGCCGGTGGAGTTCCAGGCCCGACACACCCCGTTGCCCCGTTTCTATCTGAGATACGGCGGAGCGGGCAACCCCGAGGGCTTTCGCGGCCTTC
Organism: Gemmatimonadota bacterium; assembly: GCA_022822445.1. Taxonomy (GTDB): domain Bacteria; phylum Gemmatimonadota; class Gemmatimonadetes; order Longimicrobiales; family Gaopeijiaceae; genus Bin94. The sequence goes on from JAJEBR010000115.1 coordinate 19,641, forward strand.
GCCTGGGTAGCGTGGCAAGCCTTCCGTGCGGCCCGGAGACGTCGAGCGAGTTCAAGCTGGGTGATCGGCATGGGCAGGTCTCGCTAATTCAGATTGAGTTGGACGACGGCGTTCACGTATTCGTACTCGCCGGCGACGTACCGCCAGACGTCGGCGGTCCGTGACGCGCGACGATCAAAGATCCTCACCTTGATCCGTACGAATCTGCCCAGGACTAGATCCTTAAGAGCCGCCCGGGCCCGGTTTGCTCCCGGTAGGCCCGGCTCGGGCACCACCACGTCGGCGAGGCGAACGACACCACGATCGCTGGAAGTCTGGAAGGTTTGGCCGGTGATCACTTCGGTAACGTATTCTTCAGGTACATACAGCATCGGGCACCTCCTGGACCTTGGCGGATTTCCGCGTGCACTGCCTGACTCCTCGTCGAGCAACTAAAGATCGTCAACAAGACACGAGCTGTCAAGAACTGCCGTGCTAGTATCCGATAATCAGACCACCGTCAGTTTCAGGAGCCGCCTGCGCTGAAGAGGCTCCCAGGGCCGAACTCGACAGGCTCGACGCGGCTCACGACCGCAAGGCTGTCGAAGGCGAAGAGTTCGGCAGGGCCCATGGGTTTCCCGAAAGGCCGGGGAGTTGACGGTACCGTTCGGCCGGTCTGAATCGTCGATGCGATAGATGGAGGAGACAGTCACCGCCGACGTGGCATTCGCGGTAGCGCGCCTATCTATGACCCTTGCGCGCGTGATCCCTCCATTCAGGCCCGAGCGGGGTCAACCCGGCCCGGAAGCCAGGCCCGCTTACCCCTCGGAGGCTCCCTCAAGCTCCGCGAACATCTCGTCCGCGCTCGCGAATCGCGCCGCGCGCGTGCTCACCATCTCGTCAACTTCGGCCATGGCAGCTCGTGTTCCGCGTTCGCGACCTTCAGCGCGAGCGGGAACGCCTGGTCGACGGCGATGCGATGGAACAGCAGCCGCATGGTTTGCGAAAGCTGTCAGACCCCTCTATGACGCCCCGCTTGAGCCGCGTCCGAGTCAGAACGTACAGGTCTCCTCGGCAATGACCCCACCGACTTCGTTCACCAAACGAAACCGGTGCACGAAGTCGAGGTCCATTTCGTCTGAAGAGATCCCGTACAGCTCGCCGCCAGCGCCAACCTCCACCCTCCGCAGGCCGACCGGAGCCGACACCGTGGCGCGGTATCGCCCGCAGTTGTCCAGGACATCCCACGTCGAGCCCCCTTCCGTCTCGGGCTCCTCCCTCTGCACCCACAGCCATCCCTCGGGCGAAGTTGCGAGGGTCGCGAGGATCGGGACGAACTCCGCCTCTTCCGCCGGCGGAGGCGGGACATCGCCCACCTGAACCGTGCGGACCGTGTCTCCGGCGAAAATGACCTTGTCGAAGCGATACCCGGAACGGTGGGCCACCCACACCATTCCGCCGCGCTCGACCGTCCACGCAAATCGTGGGTCTTCATTCCGGACCCATCGCGCCGAAATCGCGCTGCCCCCGCGCGTGGCACGTCCCGCAGGGGGGCCGGTCTCCACGAGTTTCCGTGACTCGATCAGCAGCGTGTCTCCGGGCAGCATCTCGTAGTCGTCCGACACCGGCGAACGAACCACATGCACGTCCGTGCGCCCCTCAATCGGCTCACGCTCCCGTACCGGCTCACGGACCCGGACGCTCACGACGGAAAACACCGAACCGTCCGTTCCGGCGGCGATCACCCGCCTGGAAATCGGAACCTCGCCAGGGAAAAACAAGCCGGGGTAGCGCTGCCATGCGTACCGGCGCAACTCGCTCCCGAGCGCGTCGACAACCGACAGCTGGTAACCGTCGCCGATCCACAGCTGGTCGGGCGCCCGCCACATGATTCTATGATTGGTGCGGCTCTCCCGGTACCTGATCTCTCCCGGCCCGTCACCATCGCGCGCCATGGTCCTCAGGTAGGCGCCGTCCCGGTCAAAGACCCGGACCTCCTTCGATCCGACATCCAGCACGTAGATATGCCCGGCCGGGTCCACCGCAATGTCCTGGATGTCCCCGAACCCCTCCGGTCCGTCGCCCATGACGTTCCCCAGTCTGAGCTCCTCGACCAGGCGCCACGCCCCGGCGTCTCCGCCGCGTTGCGGGAATTCGGTCGTCACCACGGGACGCCCATCAACCGTGTCCACCACGACCTCCTGTGAAGCGGATCCGTCCGCGCCCTGGACCGGCAAAGGTGTCAGTCCGGCCAGAATTGCCGCCACTGTCGCGGACATCGTGCGGAGGGTTCCGATCGCCGGCAACCAACTCAAGGGCTGTGCCTTCACGTCAACGCACCTCCATCGCCGCGCCGGCCTCGGGATCTCCCAGCTGCTGACGCACATGCTCGCTTTCGCCACCGGGTCGAACGATGGGGGGGTTGGGGTGGTGGCACAAGGCCATCGGCCGACCATATTTCTGATGCTACGGACCCCAAAGAGATGAGTCGAGCAATGCTGCATGAATCCGGTTACCCGGTCGGGATTGCCCTTGCCGCACTGGCCCTCGCCGCCGGCCCGGCCACCGCCCAGGAACTCGTCGAACTCCCGCTGGAGGACCGAATCCTCGACGCCTCGTTCCCCGAGGTCTACCGCATCGGCGACGGCGTGCGCGATTGGGAACTGCTGACCCGCGTTACATCGATCGGATTCGACGACCTGGAAGGGGGCCTTGAGAGATGGGCCCGCTATCCCGGGGTGGCACCGGGAGAGACGCCGCCTCTGTATTACGTCAGGAGCGCGGATCCCAGGCTTCGCAAGGTGGACCGGTGGAACGGCAGTCTGCTGGCCCAGGTCACCACCTCGCGTACGCTCACGACCGATTCCAGCACGACGCCCCCGCGAGCCAACCTCGAGATCGGCCCCGGTCCGCGCACAGTGCTGCGTGTTTCACTCGACGGGGACGCGGCGCACGAGGAACAGGTGGCGCAGGCGACGAATCCGCGTGCCCAGGGCGTCTTCTTCTTCGGAGCACTCCCCGGCGACAGAGTCGCCTTTGCTGACACGTCTACCTATGTGGTGAGCATCGCGGACCCCACCGGGCGCACCGGCCATGTCTTCGTTCGCCCCCTGCCGCCTCGTGTGTGGGACGCCGGCACCGCCCGGAAGTTCAAGGACTACGTGAAGGAGAGCCTGGCGGCGGCGGCCGCCGAAGGAGGTAACCGTGCCGAGATGTTGGGCATGTTCGGGGGACTCGAGGCCTTCCAGCAGAGTATCGAGGAGGCGGAGTTCGACGGGCCGATTCCGCTGATCACCGAGATGGAGACCACCTGGGAGGGGAACATCTGGGTCCTCCGTATCCCCACCCGCGGGTTCCCCGACGTGGACATGCTGGAAGGTGCCGTGGCGGGCGTCACGTCGGAACCCACCGGCTTGACGGCGGTTGGGCCCGGACCCATCGACGTGATTACGCCCGGGGGCGAGTACCTCGGCACGATTCCGGACTTGCGGATGCCCAACGCCTTCGGCCCCGACGGGCTGGTGGCCTACGTCGGACTGGACGTGTTCGACGTGTCGACCGTGGTGGTGAGGCGTCTGCCGGAGGGGATCCGTTGATTGGGGATGCCCTCGGCGGAAAGCGCCCTTCCCGTGGATCAGGTGTACGCGGCGGACTGAAGGCGATCGATGATCGCGAGAACCTCATCCATCCTGTCGAGCTTTCGAGCTACAGCTGTCGCCACTGGTCCTCCTTTACGAGTGCTACAGGGCTCGTGGTGGGCCATGCATACCATGACCGACCATTGACCCTGCCCGCCCTTCCCCGGAGATCGGGCGCGTCAGCTACCCACCATCAAGCGCCCGGAGACCCACCTTGCCGGCGGTGGTCGATGGTCGTCATCCACTGATCGACGCCGAGTTCGTACTTCAGCCCGCGCACCGAGGTGGACGACATGCCTCGGAATGGATGGACGGCATCCGTCGGAATGGGTGGACGGCATGGATCGGAATCGGTGGACGACATGTGTCGGAATCAGTGGACGACATGTGTCGGAATCAGACACGTAGAATGTGGAATCAATCTCCGCTGAGGGGGGCGTTGTCCTCCATCCTGGGGCGAAAGTGGCGGACAATCCGGCTGGTGGGCGGGTATGATCGCCTTGGCTTGGCCCATCCTGCCATGTATGCGCCCCCCGCCATCCCGCATCTTGGGGTTCCAACGCCCGCCGGACCGGCGGCGTCCATCCCCGGGGGAACGGAACCCGCCCGTGAGGGACCCCTTACTGAAGCGACTCTTCGGTCACGCCGAGGTGGTCGAGATTCTGATCCGCGACATGTTGCCGGAGGATGTCGGCCGGATCGATTTCGCCACGCTGGAGAAGGTGGGCACCGAACTCGTCGGCGAGGCGCTCGTTCGCCGGTACCCCGACATGCTGTGGACGGCCCGCACCCGCGACGGCACCGGCCGCGTCCTCATCCTGACGGAGTTCCAGGGCCAGCAGGATCGGCTCATGCCCCTTCGGACGACGATCTACTCCCACCTGGCGGTGCAGGAGCTGCTGCGGAGAACGCGCCCCGCGCCCAGTCCCGCCTCCATCGATGTGCTGCGGCCCTTGGTGATCTACCACGGACCCGGTGCATGGAGGGGTCCGACCTCGCTGGACGAACTCTTCCCGCGCGGGATTCCGCGCGAGTTCCGGGTCGTCTTCCGGGATGCGGAAAGGGGCGGATCCGGCGCCGCCGTCGACCTGGTCGGAGCGATGGCGAGTCTCGATCGGGAGCGATCGTTGGCGGGAACGCTCGCGGCGCTGGGCAGGCTGCGGCAGATCGCCGAGCGGACCGGCGACCGGCTGGATCGGCTTCTGGCCGAGTGCATCGGGGCATGGCTAGTTTCGAAGGGTCGGATCACCAAGGACCAGAACAGGGAGGCGACGACGATGACGCAGGTGATGACGGAGTACGAGCGGAGCCTGGAGGAGTGGGGGAGCGAGAAGTACGCCGAGGGGCATGCCGCCGCGCTGTGCCGTCTGGCCGGCAGACGGTTCGGCGAGGACGCGGGCGAGCGGTTGGCCGATATATTCGGGACGCCGCCGGACTCCCAGCGGCTCGCGAGGGCGGAGGCGGCGGTGATCGAGTGCTCGACGGCGGAGGAGCTGCTTCGGCGGGTGCGCGGCTCCTCGGGAGGCTGATTCCGGACGAGGACGGCGACGGCCCGCGACGACTACGCCGCCACGGATTCCACCCGAATCTCACCGGTGTGGTATGCCCGCAACGGCCGAGCGCACCGGCGAGGGCGAAGGCAGCGCGTTCTCGGATTCCGGTAGTGGGGCGGGGTAGGCAGCGGGCGCTTGTCGGTGATCGGCTTGCAATGGAATGGGTGATCGGCATGGAATGGAATCACTGATCGGCATGGAGCGGAATCAGCAGGGCCCATGGGAGCTCACCGCAGCCCACATGCGACCGATGATGGTGCGCACCGGGGGATGAAGCCTGGCAAGCACTGCCCCAATGGGTTACCTTGGATCGCATGCAGACCGTTGCCGAGACTCCGCTCTTTACCCGCTAGGCTGACAAGCTGTTCAGTGAGGCAGAGCAGCGCGATCTGATCGACGATCTGGCCGAGAACCCCTTGGCGGGTGACGGGATTCCCGGGACCGAACAACAATGAGTACGTTCGGAGAAGACCTGATCCAGTCCCTGAACGAAGCGCTGGCCCACTCGAAGGGCGAGGGCCCTGCCATTGTTCACTCGCCGATAGCTCCGCGCGAGGTCCGGAAGCAGGCCAGGCTGACGCAGGCACAGATGGCCGTCCTGATGGGCATGAGCGTGTCGGGCTACAGAAAATGGGAGCAGGGGACGCGTCGCGTCAGCGGCCCGGCCGAGACTCTTCTGCGCGTCATCGCGCACGACCCAAACGCGGTCAGGCGTGCACTACTGGGCTGATGAAGACGGATCAACTGGCCAAGATTCTGAAAGAGAATCCCAAGATCGATCCAACAGCGATCGAACGCAGCCGTCAGGCCGCGAAACAGCTCGCCGATGTGGGGGTCAAGCTGGGTGGCTACAGGCTGGCACCGGCGTTGGGTGGCAAGATCCTCAGGAACTCAGGGCGGTCTGCGAGAGGGAGGGGGCGGCGGGAATAGCGACGAAATGTAAAGTCTGGTTGACCAAATGTATGGTCCGGTTGACATTTCTGCCCTATTCCGGAAGCATCCGCTGCAATGTCGCGCGCAGCACGCGGTCAATCGCGGCCGCCATTCGGCGGCCATCGCCCCCCTCCGACCCACCCCCTCCACCTCTTCCGGCAATCCCTCAGTCGAAGGCACCACCAGTCGGCGGAGCAAGGTTGATCGTCAGCGCCTGAATCTCGTCGATCGGCATGTCGGCGTTCACGATCAGGTTCATCAGCTCCTCCTGGCGGGGCTGACCGAACACAAGTCGGTACGCGGCCAGTTGGCGCTTCAGGAGCTTCAGTGCGGCAACCTCGCTGGTGTAGGGGAGTAGCGGCACGCGACGCTCCACCCGGCAGGGTCCTTCGGCGATCCAGTGCGGGACCAGGTCCGACTGGTGGGCGGCGCGGGCTGCTTGCACGGCGTCGTGGAAGATGAGAGACCACAGATCGTCGCCCGGCGACCAGCGCGCCAAAGCCATTTCGGAATGCGCCGCGGCGACGTTCTTCCTTACCGCGTGGCCCTTGTACCGATGCACGCGTCCCTCCCGCTGTTCGAGGTCAACCGGGTTGCCGGGCAGGTTCCAGTGTATCAGCCGGTGGCACCAGGGATGGAAGTCGAGCCCTTCCTGTCCGATCGAGGTCGAGGTGAGTACGAAGGGGCGAAACGGGCTGTTGAACGCGATCCTCACAGCGTCCTGGCTGATGTGACCAACACCGTCTTCGCCGCGCAGGTGGCCGAAGCGCAGCGCGAAGACGGTGCGGACTCGAAAGTCGGGCGGGTCGTCGACGGCGGAATCTGTGCCCGAGAGCGAGAAGAGTCGGGCGTGAACGCGCGCTCGGACGGGACTGATCCCCTTTACGAGCCAGCGGGCACAGCGTGTTGCCGTCGCGTCAGGATCAGCGTCGGGTACCCAGGAGTGCTGGTCCCACAGCAGGTGAAACTGTTCGTCGAGAACCGCTTGAAGGTTGCCATGGCGACAGTACTCGAGCACGAGCCGCCAGTACGCGATATCGTCGCCCGCCGCGTCTCCTTGGGTGGTCGAATGGCGAAGCATGGAGATCACCGCCGGACGGTTGAACAGGCTCCAGAAAGCTTCGGCGACGGCGACGGCGAGCCGCCGCCGCGTTAAATTGGTCAACCGGCTGGAAAATGCCCCGAGGGCACGCGTCGCGAGCATTGCGGGCGAGCCGAGCGCGACCTCGGTGACGAGTTCAACAAGGTGAGGAGGGCGGCGCCCCAAGCGGCCCGCTTCGAGTTCCAGGAGGTCGTCCAGATAAGAGTCGAAAAGCTCTGGATTAGGCTTGGCAAGGGGATTCGAATCCCACAGACCAGTCAGCTCCCCTGTTCTCCACTGCTCCAGGAATCTCCGCAGCCCAGGATCCAGTAGGAGCGGTATCGCCCATTCCCATCGGTCATCGATCGGGCCATCGGGGGGATCAGGCAGGCCCGACAACAGCGCCGTCACGCGTTCGCGCACCCACCGGCGGCGATCCGCGCCCAACGGAGCGCCCAAGGGATGTGCGTGGTCGGCCAAAGGCAGACACGGTAGCAACAGCAGCAGGAGCCGGTGGCGCGACCGGCGACCATCGACAGGCTGTGTGAAGCGAAGAAGAGGCCTCTGCTGGGCATCGGGGTTCTCGTAGCTGCCAATGCGTCCGCCCGCCATCCGTCGTTCCGCCTCGTAGCTGAGCACGCCGCTGACCACGTCGGGCACGACATTCCACGCTGAGAACATCAGTGACTTGGTCGCCCCGGCTGCGTTGGCGTAGGCACCCTCCAATGGCCAGTACGGAACCGTAGGGGGCAGCCACAGCAGCCGCCACAAGCCATCGCGGTCCAGGTGAGACGTGGCCATCTCGCGCAGCTTGCCGTTGGCCGGGTCGATCGCCGACCAGGTCCCCAGAGCTTTTCTATCCAGGAATGACTCACCATGCCGCTGAAGCACCGCTCGCACCTTTTGCGGCGCGTGCGCGATCGTGCTGGCGAGGCGCTCGTTGACCTTGTAGCCGCGCATGAAGTGGGCGAGGTACGGAGCGGATTTCCAGAATGGCATCGGGTCGCGGTCGCCCACCGCTTGGAACAGGGCGTCGGCAGCGAGGTATTGGCGCACGTCCGAAGCGCGGATCGAAGTCGATACATCGGGTGCGGCAACCATCGCGTCCCGGTCACCGCTCGCCGCAACCCGCTCGGTGCGGGCCATGACCGCCCGAAGAAGATGCTCCACGTTGCGTTTCGCACCTCGAGCAGCCCGCAAGGCGTCTTGGCCCGCGGGCGCAGAACCGTGCGAAGCGACTCGCTTGAGCGAACGCGCGAATTGTCTGAGACCCTCGCTCAGTGTGTCGACCCGCTCCGTCCGATTGCCGAACAGGAACCTGGTGGTGGCCAAAAAGTCCTCGTAATGGTCCTCCCGGTCGATCTCGGCGTCGGAGGTGTAGAGCTTGTACGGCGTGGCCGAAAGGAGCAGGGTGCGCACAGGGCGCCCGTCATGAGCGTCGATCCGGAACAACGCTTGTGCGAGACGGGCTGCCTCGCTCTGGTGGTCTGGATTCGTCTCCAGCAGAGGCTTGAAGCGCTGGAACTCATCCAGGACAATCAGGTCAGGCTCGAGTACCTCCAGACAGATGCCTGCAAGCAGCAGCCGCAGCCGGCCGATCAGTTCGTTGCGCGTTCGTCGGGCCTCGCTCGGCCAAGCGCTCCGGTAGCGAAAGAACCAGCGATCCAGCGCGTCGTGAATACCTTGCTGCAGTGCCTCGTCTGCCTTGAGGCTCTCGACGAAACGGGCCCGGATCCCTGATTCGATGGGCAGATGGCGGTCCTTGAGCCCCCGCCGCCAGTCATCTCTACGTGTGACCCCAGCCTGCAACAGATTTGCGAGTGGTATCCAGCGCCGGATCACCGGGTGCAACAGACGAAAGAGCACCTCGCGCTCGCAGCGCTGACCGCTCTGATGTCCGAGCTTGAACGATGTGCCGGGCGTGAAGCTGACGAAGTTGAGCTTCCTTTCGAGCACGCCGGTGGCACCGTGCCGAGGCGCAAGTTCAGTCGCGAGCATCGTGAGTCTGGTCGCCCTGGCGTAGGATCCCTCGTCGCCATCGCCGATCGTCAGCTTCGGAAGGTTGGCCCGCGCGATGCTGCCGTTGCTGCAGATGTACACGACATCGATCCGGTTGACGGCCTCCCAGAGGTGATCAATGGTCCGTGCGATGATTCCTCGGGCAACCAGGGTCTTGCCCAGACCCACTTCGTCGGCGACCAGGAAGCGCGAGCTGCTGTCGCCGGCCCGAAAGAGGCGGTGGAAGGCATGATCGACCGTCCGCCGCTGGAACGGCTTAAGCGGCCTCATGATGTGCTCGACGGATGGCCGTTTCATTATCCTGCTCGCTCCCGGATGGCCGACTCCACCGCCTTCCACACGCTCAGGAAATCGTCAGGGATAACCGCGCGCCCCCTCTCGGTCTTGCTAAGGTCGGCGATCAACCGGCGCACGGGATCCAGGCGCTCTGGAGCCCTTGATGCCGTACGGACGAGATCCTCCAACAGGGTTTCGGAGTCGAGACTCGGCCCTTCATCGCTGCCATCGGCTCCGCCGCCTCCCGCACCCGTCCAGCCGGTCAAGGCGTCAAGATCCCCGAGAAGTGCTCGCAGAAAGCGGAGAAAGCGCCCAGGATCGCTGATCAAGCTGACCAGGGCGTGGTGCATGCGACCCCCCGGCATGCCCCGAGCAGGAAGCCTCAGAGTGAGGCGCACATCGTCCACGCCGCGGACCGGAACCGACAGCCGAAAGGCGACGAAACGAGTCAAGTGCTGGATCGGGAGGGTTAACTCCGGTGCCGGATGCAGCGGGCGAGCCGTCTCCTCGCCCACCGAGATGGGCCACACCACGACGTCTACTGCGGCCAGCGCGGGCAGAGGTTGAAGACCCGGCCCGCCGAAGTCCAGCGTCCACGTCCACTCCTCGCCAGACCTGGAACACGCCACCTTCATGTCGGCTTCCAGCAGCGCGTCCTGAGCGGCGGTCAATCGCCCGCGCGCCTCGACCACCTCCGGCTCGACGTCTTTACTCTCGATCCGTTGGTAGGAAGTGCAGAGCTGGCCGAACCCGGACTCCAGAAAGCGATCGATTCCGCAACCGCTCTGCCCGTGCGGCCGTCCCCTGCGCGCGCTGATCTCCGCAAGCGCCTCGACGTTGCGTCCATGGAGGGCAGCGGCAGTGAGGTTGGCCGAGCCTATGTACCAGGTGACATCCCAGCCGTGCTCCACGGCGATGAGCTTGGCATGAAGGCCGGATGGGCGTACGGCGGAACCCTCTGCCTCTTCATCGAGCGCGTGGTCCGACAGTGTGCGTACGTCGTTCCAAGCAGACAGGGCGTCGTCGGGTAGCTTGTCTAGTTCGCTCTGCAAGCTCACCAGAAGCCGCTCGCCCCGAGCGGGGCCGCGGACCGCCTTCAGACCGGTCCGGTTGACGAAGGGAGCGACGGCTAGAGTGCGTCGTCCATCCAAGATTGGGCGCCACGGCGCGCGGGCTCCGCGCAGGCCCACGACGTGGAATCTGATTGGATCCTCGAAGAATCCGGGGGGAGCCGGGAATCGAGCTCGGTTGATCTGATCCGCCAGCGTCCTTACGCGGGCGACCGAGTCCGTCGGGACCGATGTCGTGGCCAAGTCGGGGAGTGCACGGATCAGGTCCGCCAGCGGCTGGCTCGGCTCGACCAGACCTTCCGGATCCGGGTTTGCTTCGCTCGCCAGTGCGACATCCCAGGATTGGTCGAAGGTCAGGTTTCTGGTCAAGACCGCGACGCGCAGGAGTAGTGGATGGTCCGGCGGGTCTTGGTCGTCCGCCCGACCCGCCTCTGTGGCGCTCCCGGGCTCCATTGGCTTGAACCGCGCCACCCAAACTTTCGGATGGAAGACCCCACCGCCCGGAGCTCGAACGGGGTGCACGCTCGATTCGAGCACCGAATAGAGCTCACGGGGCGCTTGTGGGATGGCAATCCCCGATCGATCCACGAAGAGCTGAATCCGCTCACCAGCCCTCCGCAGCGCTTCAAGCAGGAGCAACGGATCGGCGAGCAGTTCCTCAAGGCCGCCTTCAGTCTCGGACACTACGCTGAGCGGCAGGGCGAGCAGCGCCTCCAGGTCCAGCGTGTAGGAAGTGAGGACAGCCAGGTCGAGGGTGTAGCCGCTGGGAGGGCGAAGCAGATCGAAGGCGACGGTCCGCGAGTCAGGCGAAAGCATCAAGCCGTCAGTCCACGGTGCAGGTCATCGAGAAGAACGTGCACGCGGCGCCAGCGGAACTCCATCCGTCCCACACCCGCGGCACCGTTCCAGTCCAGAAGTCTGGCCGCATTGTCGAACCTTGACCGGGGCCCTTTGAGCTGCCTCTCCCGGGCCGCCACCAGATTGCGCAGTCGAAGGTCGCTGGCGACTCTTCCGGACCCACCGCGCGTGGCGCCAACAGTCTCACTGATGCGGGCGGACCAGGACTCGACAAAGCTCTGCTGCTGGCCCCGGACGCGTACGCCGTGTTGGGCCGCGAAACCCCACAGTTCGTCCGGGCGGTAGGCGCCCTCCTCGGCCTCGCGTTCCGCCCATTTGGAGATTCTCCGCTGGTAGGAATCGATCCGGGCCTCGTCGTCGTCGCTTCCGTGCTTGGCGTGCCGCTCTTCAGCCAGCAGGAGGTTGTAGAGCAGGGGGGCTCCCTCGAAATGCAGGGAGAACCGTCGCGCAAGCTGGACGACCTCACGGACCCGCGGGCCCGCATCCCGGGCAGCAGGTTGAGCCCATGGCGGGCCTTTGACCACTTGGCCGACCGCGCCGGCGAGATGTGCCAGCATCGTGCCCGCGCATCGCTCCTCGATCCTTCCCGCAACGAACTCTGCTTCTTCGAGCGTGAGGGCGAACGAGATCCCGGCCGGGAAGTCGTCTGGTTGCCTGGGCAACCGGGGGTGCCAATTGGGACGGCGCAGGTCCACGACTCCGGGGTCATCGGCGGTGACTTCAGCGCTCAGGCCTCGGCCCGCCAGCCTGCCGAGGTTGCGGTGATACCAAGTTTGACTTCGGTCGTGCTGAAACACACCCCAGCGTACAAGCGTGTACCAGTACACCGAGCTGGGCAGCCGCCCCAACGATGCTCCGGCACGGGCGCCAATGATGCCGTACTCGTTGCTGTCACGGAGCGGCTGGATAAGGGCGGTTTCGTCCCTGCGCCCCGCGGTCGCGACATCGGTGCTGCCGGTCTTTGCTGCTTCGAGTCGCTGGTAGATCCACGGAACGAACAGGACGTACCGCAGTCGGGTATGCAGGATGGATGTCCCCGGGAACAGAGCGCCGGAGAAGCCGTCGCGCAGCGTGGCCAGACCCATTTCGTCAACGGTTTCCGGCTCGTTGAACAAGTTCAGGACGCGTCGCATCCTGCTGCGGTCTCCCGAGGTCAGGTCAAGCCAGGTCAGCGTTCCTTCCAATTCACCTCCTTATTGCTTCTCTTGCGGCCCCGCCTCCCCCCCGCCCGGAATCAGCCGGACGGTCCGTGAAAGGAGTTGCCACCACCTTCGGTCGATGATGCTGAGGCGACCGGTCACGCCGATTCCGGATCCGCGATGTCAAGAGTACATGACAGATTGTCATGTTTGCCTTACATAGCTCGAAGCCGTCGAGTGAGCGCTGAATGTCTGCGGGATGGTGAGGGGGCTAGACGGAGACCAAGATGCGGGTGTCTCCATCCGGTTGCAATCCCGCAGCAGGTTCAGTTGGAACGCGTCCGGCCCTAGGAATCACCCCAAACCGCATGCGGCCGAGAATGGTCCGTGCCCGCCTGATGAAGGCCTAGACGCGGGGAATCCAGGACGCCGGCGAAGTTGACGAGATCAAGAATGACCCAGGGGCGGCGATGGTCACTCCACCGACTTCCTCCAGTCAGTCGTGAAGTCCAGCTCCCTTGCAAACTGGAATGGGTTGAGAGTCTCAATCCCGAATCTCTTGGCAACATCGGGGATCTTGCGGTTCGCTCGCTTCTTCTTGGGCCTGGAGACCTCCGTCGTGACAATACAGCGGCCAGCGGGGTTCACGAGCGCATACGCGATCAGAAACGGATCACGACCCAGCTTCACGAGCTCGTGCTCGTTCAGATTGGGTGCGTATCCTACTGCCAAGACCCGCCGCACGAGGGCCGGGTCAGGCTCTTCGTCCAGAGGAATCGCGTCTTTCACGTCGGCCGACTTGAGCCAATCGAGAAGGTCGTCCATTCCCTTCCGAGGGCGCCCACGCTTCACTTCCTCAAGAATCTCGGCGGGAACCTTGACCCTGCCCGCCGCCGCCTGATGCTGGAGCCAATCCCAAAACTCGGGTACTCGCGCCACCGCATAGTAGTCCCGATGAGCCGTGATCAGGACGTTGGCGTCGAGCAAGTAGAGCACGTCCGACCTGGTAGGCGACGGTCCCGTCACCCGGCCGCCGCGTTCGTGTGGGCGTTGCGCGGGTTGACGCCCAGCACTTTCCCGACCTTCGTGGCGGTAAGGGATCCCGATGCTTCCAGCCGAAACGTCAATTCGATCAGACGCGAGCCCAGTGAATGCCTGACCAATACGCCATAAGCGGGGCCGCTGTCTCTTTCGGCCAACCGTTGACGTTCGCGTTGCCTGCTCGCGAGCCACTGGCTGCGAAACAGTCCTTGGAGAGCCAGCCAGGTCTCTCTTTCGATTGCGGCGTCGAGGTACAACCGGTAGGCAACCATCGAAGAGCTGACGTTGCGAGCCCGGGCAAAGTCGGTGATCGTTCGGGCCCGGGCGTCCACGTCCCCCGCATCCGCCTTGCGGAGCGCCTCAAGCTCTGTGTCCGGCAGCAGGAAGCTGGAGGCCACCCTGTTGCAGTACACCTCCACGGGATCTGTTGGATCGCCCGCGCTCACGCCGGGCTCGCGGAGCCACAGATGAGCGAGTTCGTGTAGCAACGTGAAGGATCGTGCGCCCGCGGAGTCCTTGGGGTTGATGACGACGAACGGCGCGAAATCGTCCACTAGTGCGAATCCCCGAAAAACCTCCACATCCAGGTCGGTGTGATGGCTCCCCAGGTTGCCCAGAAGCAGGACAAAGATGCCGGCGTGCTCGGTGTGCGACCGGAGAAGCCGGAACGCCTCGTCCGGATTGCTGGCGGCCCGGAACTCGGCTGGTTGGAGTCCGAGCGTGTCGCCGATGTCGGCAACCACGCGCGTGACCGGCGTGTCGATGGTCGCGGACCCGAGAAACCGGAGGGGCGCCAGGTCTTCGTCATCGTCCAGCATGGCCGAGCGCAGCAGCCCTTGGCGGGCCTGGACATTCCGGACGAGAGCGTCGAGCACTGCCTCGTCCCTCGCGGATCGGTCCGTCGAAGGTGCGCGAAAGTCCCTGCCCCAGTTCGCCCGCCCAGGGGGTTCCGACAGGTACAGCGCCACGAGCGGCCGATGGTACTGCCTCGCCATCCTGGACAGCATAGCGCGGGTCGGCGGCCGTTCGCCGTCCTCCATCGCCCTCAGCCGGTCGACTGCCATGGCAGTCTTCGTGTCGGCGATGGCCAGCTTCCTGGCGGCCTCTTCCCGGGTTAGCCCTGCGGTCTCGCGGGCCCACCTGAGGATGTCGGGGTTTACCTGGGGCACGTCCGCTCCTTTGGGTTCGGTGATTCCTCGAAGATGGGCAGAATCGTGGGAAGGCGCTATGGCGGAATCGGTCAGGATCATCGTCTGGAGTATCGGCGCGAGCGCTGAGTTGGACGTGTCGCTGCCGACGGGCGAAGCCACGAAATGGAGGCCGACGTTCGGCCCGTGGGGGACCCGGAGAGCGATGTCGGGAGTCAGTGGCATCCCAACCTCCTAACTCCCCGCCGAAACACTGGCACGATGTCGTCAACAACCCCACCTTCGGGAACACCATCTTCGACCGCCTGCCCACCGCTCCCACCGCATCACCCCCAATGAACCCGAGCATGCCCAGCCCAATGTCCCACAGCCACTTCCTCGAACTGCGTGAGGCGATACACGCCAGGCTCCGAACGCTTCGCCCTCCGTCCTGGGAAGAGCAGGTGGAGGATTATCCCTGGCTCTACGGGGCCCTCGGTGACCATGGCGCCGACGTCATGTTCGTGTGCGAGAACCCGTCGCTGTCAGGACTCCGAGCGGTCGTAGAGAGCCCTCTCGGTGGCCCGCCCGACTTCGATACTCAATGGACCGGGAATCCCGCCAACCGCCGGGACAGGCGCTTCCGCAAGGTGCTGTGCGATCTGGGATTGAAGGACGGTTCAATCTGGGAGCCCGGCGGCTGGCACTGCTACATCACGAACGTCATCAAGCAGGCGGCTATTGTGAGCGAGTGGGGGGAATCCCCTTTGGGATGCAAAGCTGCGAGCGGCTCGTCAGTGGAGCGGAATCCTCCAGATGGAGTTCGACGTCGTCCGGCCGAGTACCGTGTTTTGTGTCGGTGGCAACGCTCATCGGATGGTGCAGCCGTGAATCGGCGCCGGAACGTCCAACCCGGCGTTTCTCTGAAGCCACTGCGCGACGGTATTGCGCCGCATCTGTAGGGGGGAGACGATTCGCGACCGCCGAGCAGTTTCGACAGGGATCGTGCGCCGACTACGCGCCTGGCGCCAGTTCGCTACTAACCGCCTTACGCTCGTCGATCACTGCCCGAATCTCCTCCTCACGGATCCGTTCGCGCTGCCCAACCAGTGCGTCCTTGAGAACATCGTTTGCTACCCGCGTCACATCCGTGAAGCTCAGTCCCACGGCCCATTCGGCGAGGTCGCTCCACACGATGTCCGGAGAGGCAGCCCGACCAAGCTGCGTCTTCAGTAGCTCGGCGATTTGGGCGATGTCCGGCATCTCGAAATGAAGTATATCGTCAAAGCGGCGGAAGAGTGCTCGGTCGAGGACCTTGGGATGATTGGTCGCTGCCATCACGATGCTGTGTGAGTCGTCCTGCTCGATCATCTGGAGGAAGCTGTTCAGCACCCGCCGGATCTCGCCCACGTCGGTGGCGATCCCGCGTTCCGAGCCGATCGCGTCGAACTCGTCGAAGAAATAGACGCCCCTTGTCTGGCTGGTTGCGTCGAAGATCTGCCGCAGTTTGGCGGCGGTCTCTCCCATGAACCTGGTGATCAAGCCGTCAAGCCGAACCTGGAGCAGAGGGAGCCCCAGTTCTCCCGCCAGGACCGAGGCGGACAGCGTCTTCCCGGTGCCCGGAGGGCCCACGAGCAGGAGCTTGCGCCTCGGCGAGAGGCCGTGATCCAGGATCTTCCCCGCGTGGCGCTGCTCGCGAATGACTCGGTCGATGCGACCCGCCAGGGCCTTTCCGAGGATCATGTCCCCCAACCGCGCCTTGGGGTAGGAAGCTTCGAGCAGGTTCGCCAGCTCCCCACGCGGCCGACCGATTGGAACCGGGGACGCGGCCCCACGCCGGCTCTTGGCCTGGTCGATAATGTCGCGCAGATCGGTGGCCAGTCTCCCGTGCCCGAGCTTTGCTTCGTGAGCCGCGACCTGCATGGCGACCGAGATGAATCGGTCGTTGTCACCGTCCAGATGCGACCTCAGCAACGCCTTGAGCTGTTCGGCACTGGCCATGGGGGATCTCCCGGTTGCGCTGGCGGGGTTTCGGGGTTGGCGGGCAACGTAGCGATTCGGGTGAGCCTGCGGTATGGCTGGATGGGCCGGGTTCAATGACGCCAGCACTGCGCGCCAATTGTTTACTCGTTGAAATGTAATCTCGACCTTACACTATGACAACTCCACTTGTCATCCTGGCTGAGCCCGCTGCCCCGACGACTTGGTAAACCGCCGCTCACTCGTCGCCTCCGACCCGTCCGGCCCAACGACTCTGACCTTAAGCGTGTAGTCTCCGGCATCGAGGTCGGCAATGTCCACAGCGAGTGCCATCGGTTCGACCGCCGCGGTTGCAGTCTGCGTCCATGACACCTCGGGCACCCTGGGAGCCGACCGGATCCGGAGCGCCCGGAGCGTCCGCGTCAGGAATCCCGGTCTGTCCCCCTCGACGGAGAGCGAAAGGCGGAGTGGCCAGTTTGGAACGGCACCGTAGACCTCCCAGTAGACGGCAAGTTCGTCACCGGACTCCATGGTCGTGGTTCCGAGCGTCCGCGCCACCGCTGCGTCCCGGTTCTCCGGGAGGTCGAGTCCCTTCGGCGTCACCAGAAGCGGGTCGGACAGTACGAGGCCGCCGGAGTCGAGCGGCAGCAGGCCACCACGCGCGCGGGCGGCAGCGTGATGCTCGTCAAGCGACTCGATGCCCACCGCCACCGGTCGATTGGCGATGACCGCCTGGAAGATGGGATGCGTACCTCCCGGAGCGGCTGGAAGCACCGCCGGAAAGCTGCCCGGCCCATCGCTGACCAGAAAGACGGTCCGAGGTGCGACGAGCCGGGCTTCCTCCAGGCGAGCGGCTGCTACCACGACCAGCGAGTCGCCGTCGAGGAACCGTGCAAACTGCGCGGGCACCTGAGTGACCGGACCGTAGGCGGTCGGCGTGTAGCGCTCGTCTTCCATTCCGGCGTCAAGATTGTAGCGCAGCGCGCCCATCCCGTCGGTGATAGCCGAGACGGGAGTGAAGCGGTACCTGGCCGCACGCAAGCTCGTCCAGCGCGATCCCGCCATGCGCATCGGCGACCACGAGTCCTCGGGTCCCCGGCGCATCAAAAGACCCTGGTGTGGATACCCGTGCCGTCCGCCACGTGCCTCGAGGAGAGTCCAGTGCAGCACCAGCTCGACGCCTCGACGCAAATGCGTTGTCCAGCGTTCGTTGCCGGGAATGGACCACATGGGGTTGGCCAGCCACCAGAATCGCTGCTCGAAGTCACTGCGCTCACGGCCCGTCAGGCGCTGGTATGCCGATCTGTCCTTGCCTTCCAGCAGGTCGCCGATGTATGTAAGGACCGCCGCCAGGGCCGGATCGGCGTCGGGCAGCGCGGAACGGAAATAGGCAGCGGCCTGGGTGGGCTCGCCGCCCCGTTCGTGAACCATGCCCAGGAGCAACTCGCACCACCAGGCGACAAAGTTGCATTCACGGGCCACCGCCAGGGTTTCCTCAAAGTCGCTGAGCCGGGTATGCGCATAGACGAGCTGGGCGAAGGCCAGGGCATCGTCGGGTCTGTCGGCCGCAGCCTCGCCGAGGGCGGTCAACAGCCCGGCCACTTCCTCCGGCTGACGACGTCCGCGACTTCGCCAGTTGTGGTCCTCGTGATCCCCGTTGAAACACACGTCGCCATCGTCGGCGCGACATCCCGAACTCGCCCTTCTCAGCATCTGCGCAGGGCCGTAGTAGCTCCCCAGAATCCACGAGACATCAGGCGCGAGGGGCCCTTGCCATTTGACCTGGGCCGTGGAAGCGGCTTCCTCGTCGCGGGCAGTGGTTTCCTGCGCGTGGGAGTCGCCTGGCGCCACCAGCGGCAACCCGAAGAGCCCAAGCGCCACGGCGGCGCAGGAGATCGCTGCGGTCGGAAGCGCCGAACCAGGTGGGAGGAAGTTGGCAGATCCGCACTTGAGGCGCTGCAAGGGGGGCATTCCGGGTGATGTTGGGGGCGCGTACCAGCGAGCGAGACGGGAAGAATAGCGGGAGGCGCGGTGTCGTGACAGACTTTGTCCCGCCGACCATCGGTCCGAAGCCCTGTCGAGCCCGCAAGACCACTCTGGAGGCCATCCCTGACAAAGCCTCGCCCACGAAGGTCGAGTTCGACACATTGCATGCCGCAAGGCTGAGCTCAGGCAGCGGGGAAGGAACGCTCACGGCCAGGCGACGCAACGCAGTCATTTACCGCTTTCTCATCGAGCGCGCTGGCGGGGGCCCAGGCAGCTCTTCATCGGGACCCTCCCGCTGGGATCTCAAGGGGCCGTTGTGCGGATGCAGGCGGATTGGCCGAGGAGCGTTACCGGAATCTGATCCCTGGCTTCTGCGCCCGCTCGGACCTGCTGGAGCGGCTGTTGCCAGTGGCGGAGCTCGCCGCCCGCCCGTTCCGTCGAATCCGGTATCCCTCCACCCTGTCCACCCCGAGTTCGTCCCGCCTGACGACGAGCAGGAAGTCCTGGTCCACCCAGCAGGGTCTGAGCCGCCGTTGGCAAAGGAGCAGATCCGGAACGCCGCGGACAACGCCCAGCCACCGTCCTTCCGGGCCGAATACGCTCCACTGGTCGGGCATCCCCGGTTCGGCAGCCGACCATTCGCGGACCCACAGGTGCCCGTCCGCATCGACAGCCAGACCGGCCACCGTCGGGTAGGTCTCCCTGCGGGGCATCCCGCGGATGAGCTCCTCCCAACTCACCCCGAACGCGCTCTCCAGACCTTCGTAGAATATCTCCAGCGTCTCTAGCCACGACTCGTGGCCACTGTCCGTGACCGGGACCGGACCCGCCGCGCGGCGGATGATCCGCACCAGGCTGCCCTCCTGCGAGAACTGGTAGATGTCGTTTCGCTCACCGTCGCCGATGTAGATGGAAGGAGGATTGCCTCCGATCGCGATTTGGAGGTCTACGAGAGGGATCGAAAGGTGCGTGTCATCCCTGCCGGAAGTGGGCAGGGGAACCCACAACTGCCGTCCTGTCCAGGATCCGAACGGGTGCGCCGTGTACGTGCGGTCAACCAGCGCGAGATCCACGGGAGGTCTGTAGAAGGCGCCTGGCGGCGGGGGTGGCGTTGGATCCCCCCCTGCGAAGACCACGAACGAGCCGTTCACAAATGGAATCACCGTGGATTCGGCGTTGGATCCGGGAACGCGTGCCATCAATTCCAGGAGATCGATCGACCGTTCCCTCAGGAGCGTGCCGCTGGTGTCGAAGTAGCTGGCCGGGGCGAACCAGTAGTCCCACACCACCAGGGTATCCGGGGCCAGGTACTGAAGGCGTTGGGGGCGGTCGAACTCGCCGGGGCCCTCGCCGCGGCCCCCGATTACCGTGGACAGCTCGCCCGACGGCTCGAACAGGTAGAGCTGATGGTTCCCCTGGGAGAGAACGGCCACCCTTCCGTCCTCCAGGCGAGCGATCCCCACGACCCGCCAGATCAGCTGCGCCGGATCCTGGGCCGCCGCCGCCGTCCCGCCCACGCCACCTGGGGCCGCTTCGCCGCCGCCGGCACCCCCGCCCGCGTCCCGGCTCCCGCCCAGCACGATCTCGGGCTCCTCATCCAGGGTCCAGAACTGCCCGGGGGGATACTCCGGCGCGTGGTTCTCGACGATTTCGATCCCGGCGGAATCCCACACTACGACCGGCGCACCGGCGACCTCCGCGTTCCCTCCCGGCGAGCGGTCACACGCGCCAGCGGCAACCACCGCCACCGCCGCCCAGCCGACCACGAATCCGGCGCGGCCCCGGTGGCTCATCGACCTGGCGGGCCGGCCGGGTGCACCGCCGCCACGCCGAGCCGGTGTCGAGGATCGTCGTTCTTGCACGCCAGCTTCAACCTGCCCTATTCATGAATTGTCGTGTCGAGGGTAAGCTGAGGGGCCGAGGTGCCTCTCGCAATCCCCCGAGGGCAGGCGCGAGGGTATTCGCCCATCAAGGCCAGGGGCCTGTCCGTGTCCGACGTCATCCGCATGGTGCTGCTGCGGGTTGCGGAGGAGAACGACTCCCCTTCGTCGTCCAGAGATCTGACATGCTGATCCCGGTTCGGTCCTCGCAGTTCAAACGCGACGTCAGAATCCTCTGATGAAGACGAACCAACTGAATGGCGACGAAATGTAAAGTCTGGTTCACAATATGTATGGTCCGGTTGACATTTCTGCTCTATTCCGGTAAGCATCCGCTCTGATGTCGCGCGCACATCCCAGGCCTCCCGCTTGCACGATACCGAATCCTCCCTTAACCTACACTATCCTTCGTAGCTCACGAGAGACATCCGAAAAGAAACCCCCCCATGAAGCTCCTCCGAACAGCTGCCAGCATCCTCACCCTCGTCGCGCTCACGACGCCCCCAGCCGCAAGCCAGGTCCTCCCCGGCCCCAACGGTCCGGTCGAATTCATCGGGTTGCAGCGCTGGGAGGCCCAAGAGCTGTTCGACGCCATTCAGGATCTCGCCCCCGACCTTCCCTTTCACGCCTGCGCCAACCTGATGAAGCAGAACCTCGGATTCGCGGAGGCGGCCGCGTATCGCTATCGGATGGATCAATCCGATGACTGGTACACGGTCGTGTCCGGCGTGGAAGACAGCACCCGGATCCGGTACCGTCCGACCGGAGGGGAATCGGTCGTTCTGCCGGAGTCCTGGCAGGAGCTGCAGGCAGCCATCAGCGACGACTACTATACGCTGGCCGTGGTCGCGCGCGCTTTTCCCTTGCGCGGTTACCTGAGCAACCCCGATAGCCCGCAACAGGTCGCCGAACGGATGGGTGCCGATCCCGAATTCGTCGAACGGGTGTGGAACCTGGCCGACCGGCTGGACGGCGGAGCGGATCGACGCCTTGCCCACGCAGTGCTCGCAAGCGACTCATCGTCATCGGCGCGAACCGTCGCGACCCTCGTGCTCGGCAATTTCATGGATGACGACAGGTCCTGGCACGCACTCGTGAGTTCGGTGATCGACCCCCATCCCCACCACGTGGTCAACACCGTGGCCCGGAGCATGCTCGAAGGCATGCACGAGGGCATGGTCATGGGCCGGATGACGCGGCAGAGAGACCCGGTCGACTGGTCCGGGGCCCGCTCCCCACTGTCGGCGATCTTCGGAGGCACGAATCTGCCCGTGTTCAACACCATCCTGCAGGTCCTGGTCGTCACGGGCATTGAGCCGCAGCTCGCGCAGCAGTTGGCTCGCGAGAGCCCGGACCTGTTGCTCGCGTACGCCGGAGCAGAGCATGAACCAACCCGGATCCCCGCCGTGAACTTCCTGAGGGCCATGAGCGGCGAGGATTTCGGAACGGACGTCGACGCCTGGAGGGCATGGATCGGTCGCGCTGGTGGCTCGCGGCATGAGCGACATCGTTCAAGAGCAGTTTCGACGGATTGAATCGGCCAACCCGACCATTGGTCCCCGCAGCCTGGAACCCCTGCCGCTGCCCCTACCAACCCAGCGGCATCGAGATGACGAGGCGGCCGCGCATCGACTGGTGCTTCGCATTGCCGTCGCTGTCATCGGCCGACACGTTCGCCAGCCCGGCCGAGTAGATCCCCTCGAGGCCGAGCGTCAGGCCTGCGACCAGCCGGACCTTCATCCCCAGCCCGCCGGCGACGCCGAAGTCCGTATCCTTGATGTCGAGCGTGTCCTCGCCGCACTCCTGATCGAGCGACATGCCGATGGCCGTGATGCTGACGTCGCAGGCGGCCTTCAACGCGAACCACGGCCCGCCGATCGCATAGACGTGCTCATCGCCGAACGTGACGGACGGGGCGAACTCGAAGTAGGCCAGGTCGACGTCCGCCTCGATCGTCACGCCCGGCTCGCTCGCGTCGAGCACGGCGCCCTTCTGGACGTACAAGGCATCGAAACGCAAGCCGATGCCACGGGTCACCGGCACCGTAAGGCCGGCGCCGGCGTGGTAGCCGAGCTTGTAGCCGGTATCGCCGCCGTCCTCGTCCTCGAACAGCACCGTGGAACTGCCAGCGCCGCCAAGCAGATGGAGGCCAATTTGCGCGTGCGCGGGCGCCGCGAGCGTGAACATGAGCAGTGTGGCGAGTGCGTAGCGCATTGGCGGGTTCCTTTGGTGGGTGGATCGGCGACGGTGAAATGAAGAGTAGCCCTCGGGTGCTCTTGATCACAGGCCCCCGGGCCGCGGAAGCATCGCTTCCATGAGGTCTGACTCTCCTGGAGCCGGGAGGGTTTCACAGGTCAGGCCGCGAAACAGCGGTGTATAGACACTTGTATAGGCAACTCTCGCTGCGTATACTGTCGCCGAACACCCTCCAACGGATACGGCACATGGACTACCGCCAGACACTCCTCAACATGTCTCCCGAAACCCGCGACTTCACCAATTACTGGCGAGGCAAGCGGAACCGCACCGTCCTCTTAACCATACGGGTCACCCCCGAAGAACGCGACGCCGTCCGGGCGGCCGCCGAATGGGAACATCGCAAGGTCGCCAAGTTCATTCGCGCCGCCATCGCCGCCCGCGCCCGCGACGGATACTGCAACGCGGCCGCCGAGCCGGCCGACCCCGCAGCCCCATGACCCCCCTTCTCCGCTCCTCAACCGCCAGGCTGCCAAGCTGCTTGCCCTCTCCTGCCGCTCCGCTTCACCCCACGCCTGCTCCCGCCCATGGCTGATTTACCCCTACCGCGCGGTCCCGCCGAGCTCCTCGAAGCCGTACGCGCTCCCCTCGCCCGGGCCTTCGCCGGAGAGCACAACCTTCGCCTGGGCGGCGGCACCGCTCTCGCCGCCCGGTGGCATCACCGCCACAGCACCGACGTTGACATCTTTGTCGAACCCGACCCCTATCGCCATTTCCATTGGAACACGGGCGGCCAGTTCAGCCTTGACCTTACCGCCTCCGCTTCTGTTGACCGCCTCGTCATCGGCCGCGATGGCGCATATATCAGCTTCCAAGGGTTGCCCGGCTACGTGAGTGTTGCCCCCGACCGCGGGCTCTCGCTCGATCCTCGCTCTGCCGACCACGTCGCGGGGACCGATCTGCCCTTCGAGACGACGGCCGAAATCCTCGCCAAGAAGCTCTGTTTCCGGATGGCCCGGGACAAGGAGCTTCTGCCCCGCGACCTCTATGACATTGCCTTTGCCCGCGATCGCGCTCCGGACGCGCTTCAAACCGCGCTGGACGCCCTCCGGGCCGCCGAACTGGCCGAGCTCGTCACCGTGTTCGAGGACCACCACACCAGCCCGGAGCGCCCCGGCAAGACCACGGCCGTTCTCGCGCCTTCGGATCCCCAGCTCGACGAACGCTCTCCCGCCATCGTCGAACGCCTGGTCATCGCCGAGCTCGACCAGCGCACGCGCGGCCGTGGCCCCGGTCCGGAGCCGACCAGATGATCGACTTCGAGCGCGTCCGCGCGTACTACTTCAACCCTCCACCGCCCGACCCCCTCTCCGTTCCTAGCGACGAGGAGCTCATCGCCCGCTACGAGCGCCGCTGCTACGAGAGCTGCGTCCTTCGCTTGGGCGATCCCGTCGCCGAGGGGCTCGGCCCCCACGGCTCCATGATCGGCGGCCCGGGCAAACCCATCACCATCCACTGCGAACGGGTCGAACGCACCGCCCCTCTTCGGCCTCTTCCTCTCGCGTGGTGGGACTATCCCCAGGCTCGGCGTCGAATCCTCCCGCCCGGCGGGCGAGACGAGGCCACGGCCTACCTCGGCGATCTCCTCGGCCTTCACATGGCGGGCGTTCCAAACCGACCGTCCGCTCCCGGCCTTGCCGCCATATTCCGCGCCTCTCACCCCTCCCAATCGGAGCGCGAGATCCTCCGCCAGCTCTTCGGGGCGCTTCCCGCTCCACGCTTCAAGCGTCTCCGGACGCTGGGCGGCATCTCGCTCTACGAGATGGCTCGCGCCATCCACGTCTCCGGAAACCGCCGCAACGCCTTCATCCGCTGGCTTCATCGGTTTGCCGTTCGACCCCCCTCTACAGACGCCCGCTGACATGACACCCCGCCCCGCCCCCGTCCTCGCCCTCATCGCGCTGATCGCCTGCGGCGAGCCCGCGCCCGACGCGCCCGCCGCCCGCATCGAGTCCGCGCTGCACCCGACCTTCGTCATCCGCGGCGAACCCACACCCCGCACTTCACTTGCCGACCGGATGGAAGCGCTCGGGGTGCCCGGGGTCAGCATTGCCGTGCTTGTCGACGGAGAGATCGCGTGGGCGCGCGGATACGGCTTTGCCGACCTCGAATCACGGCGGCCGGTCACCACGAACACGCTCTTTCAGGCCGCGTCGATCTCCAAGCCCGTGGCCGCGCTCGCGGCGCTGCAACTTGTCCGGGAGGGCCGTGTCGCGCTGGACGCCGACGTCAACGACTACCTGACGAGTTGGCGGGTGCCAGCCAGCGAATTCACCGCCGAAGCGCCCGTGACCCTCCGCGGCCTCCTCACGCATCGCGCCGGCCTGAGCGTGTCGGGGTTTCCCGGCTACGGACCGGGCGAAGCTGTCCCGGACGCGCCGGGGGTACTGGACGGCCGCGGCAACACCGATCCCGTGCGCGTCGTCACGCTGCCGGGCGAGCAGCGGTATTCCGGCGGCGGCTACACCGTGATGCAGCAACTGGTCGCGGACGTTCGCGCCGCGCCGTTCCCCGATGTCATGCGCCGCCGCGTTCTGGATCCGATCGGCATGGTCCGCTCGACGTACGAGCAACCGATTCCGCCCGACCACCAGGACGACATCGCGACCGGTCACCGCCCCGACGGGACCCCCGTGCCAGGCGGATGGCACACCTACCCGGAGCAGGCCGCGGCCGGGCTGTGGACAACGCCCAGCGAGCTCGCCCTCTACGCAGCCGAAGTACAGCGGGCCTGGAGGGGCGAGTCGACGCGCGTGCTCGACGAGGCGGTCGCGAGAGAAATGCTGACGCCGGACGACGATGACTGGGGTCTGGGTCCCGCGATCTCGGAGGACGGCGAGCGTTTTCGGCACGGAGGTTCGAACCAGGGATTCCGTTCCACCTTCGCCGCGTACATCGATGGGGACGATGGCGTCTTCGTGATGACGAACTCCGACGCCGGATCCCCGCTGGCGAACGAGATCGCGGTCACGGTGGCGGAGGCGTACGGGTGGTCCGGGCCCCGGCCCACGGAAAGGGTGCCGGTGGAACTGTCGTCTGAACTGCGGAGGCGCTACGCAGGAACCTATGCGGTCGCCGAGAGGGGGATCGAGTTCGAGGTCGCGCTGGAGGGGCGGGGGTTGTCGCTGGCGTGGCGGGGGGGCAGTGCGGTGCTGTGGCCGCTGAGCGACTCGACCTTCTTCGATGTGGAGGATGGCCGCGAAGTGCGGTTTGCCGGGGAGGGGGATGAGGTGGAGTTGGTGCTGGGGACCCTCAGGGCGAAGCGGGTTCAGCGGTGAGTGGGTGACGGTACGTCATTGACCCGGAGATGCCAAGGCTCGGGTCTGCGGGTCGCGAGTTCCGAACGCGACTACCGTCGAGGCCTTGAAGCCAGGGGAGTAGGCATCCGCTGATCGGGCGATGACCGCGTCTCGCTACCATGGACTGACCTGCGTTCCGCGTCACCGCGATCCCAGCTACTTGACGCATTGTACTATACATGGTACACTTGGCCGGATGAGGTACGATTGCCGAACCCGAAGAAACTCACAGCCGCGTTCTATCAGACTCCAGGCGGGAATGAGCCGGTCAGGGACTGGCTCCTTGGCCTGGACGAGGCGAGCCGTCGCATCATCGGACGAGACATTGCCACAGTCGAATACGGTTGGCCGCTGGGGATGCCGCTTTGCCGGCAGCTGGGTGGAGGCCTTCTGGAGGTTCGGTCGAGTATCGCCGAGAAGCGCATTGCGCGGGTGATCTTCGTCGTTCACGCCGGCCACATGGTGTTGCTGCACGGCTTCGTGAAGAAGACCGGGAAGACCCCGAAGCCGGACCTGGCAATCGCAAAACGCAGAGCAAAGGAGATCACATCATGACGAATAGGAGGGGCCGCATCGGCTCGTCCTTCGAGGACTATCTGGCCGCGCAGGGCTCACTCGAAGAAACCAACGCCTTGGCCGTCAAGCGCGTTCTGGCCTGGCAGCTGGAGCAGGCCATGGAAAGAACGCAGATGAGCAAGAGCGCCATGGCCGACGCGATGCAAACCAGCCGTAGCCAGCTGGACCGCATTCTCGATCCCGAAAACGACCACATCCGGCTGGACACGCTAGCTGCGGCCGCCAAAGCGCTGGGTCTCAATCTGAAGATCGAACTCGTCGGTTAGCTTGAGCTTCCGACGGCTGCGGCTCCCTCCGCCGGCGCACTGGTCGGACCCGATTGTAATGTAAACATTACACAATGTATGGTATAGTTGACAGGAATCGTCTACCGGCGAGCGAGCCCCCAGCCATCGGGGGCTCGCTCATCTCCCTCCGAACGGGCTCGCGCGCCGCTCGCTACCGCTTGATCGTCTCGTCCGGCGGATCGCCGGGAACGGTGGGAGTGGGCGCCTTGCTGCCGGTCGGATCGGTCGGCAGGGGGCCGATACAGGCCGAGGCCAGGAGTACGAGCGCGATCGCGCCCGCCGTCGCGAGTCGTGTGATTGCCGGCTTCATGATACGTCTTCTCCAGGATGCTGTTCAACATGCCGCCCAAGAGGCTCCCTCGGGGCAGCCAATGCCTGGCAACTCCAATATCGACAAGGCATTTCAGCGCCCATAGCGGGGAAACCCGGCAATTCCTGAGAGGGGGATTACGCCCGCGCCGCAGGGAGAATCCCCTCAACCACCAGGCAGCACGCACGCCGTGCAAGGGCACGTGAAGGCGCGCAACCAATTCCGACAAACCCACCGGTGACCCACCGTGGACGCCCGGTGCCGGGAAATCCCCGTCAGGACAGTCGCGGGTTCTTCCCCTCAGGGTTTCCGGGGTTTTCCTCTGACGCCCCGTGTGTGCGCCGCTGCATACTGTGGCCGTGTGCTCAAGAGCAGCGTTGCGGCACCCCAGGCCGCACCGGACAGGAAGGAATGGCAGCCATGCAACAGGACATCCCGAGCTACGCAGCGATCATGGCGGCCCGCGGTTCGACCGCCGCGACGGCAATCCCCGCTCAGGCGTCGGAGCCGGGATCTTCGTCGCGTTTGAGGAGCCCCGCTTCCAGGGCGAAGCGCACGATCTCGCGCCGGGTGTGCAACCCCAGCTTCGTCCTGGCCCGGGCGAGGTAACCCTCGACGGTCTTGGGGCTGAGGAACATCTCCTCGGCCGTCTCTTCGTGGACGACGAGGTGCGCAGCGGACCCGTCACGGTACTCGACCGACACGGGAACACGGTACGGGTGATCCGGCCGACGAGGGGTGGCGGTCGGCGATAGCGAGGCCGTTGAGGGATGGGCTCAAGCGACCATCGGCACTGGTGACCACCGCGGCCCAATGTGGATGCATCGCCGCTCGAATGCAGCGGGGACTTATTCCACGGGCTAGAAGACAACCCCCCCCCGGACCCGCGCACAGCAGCTCGCTCTCGGTGCTCCCAACGTAGCTGCCCCCTTGATAAGTGTCGGTGGCCCGGTAGATGGCTTCCTGAGCTACGGGATTGCGGATGTGCAGAACCACCTGCCTCGTCGTTCCGATCTCTCTGAAGGTCGGCTCCCATGTGAGCGGAACCGGGCCGTGCCAGGTCCAGTCGCCAGCGGGTGCTTCCCCGGTCAACCCCCACTCGTCGTCCGGGGCGTTCGGATCGTCGGCCTGCGGCGGAGCCCTGGAGACGATGGTCTGGACGCTCCAGTCGCAGCCGTGCCACCATGCCCCGAATTCATCCGCTTCGCGGGACAGGATGGATGCAGACAGGAAGGACCAGGGACTCCCGTCGCCGTCGATCGCCTGCATGAGGGGGATGGCTCCCGGTGGAGGCACCATCAACTCGTCAAGCCTGGGCCTCTCGCTTGACGCACCCGGCACCGCGTCCGCCGGCACCGCCCGTATCTCGCCGTTGCCACCGTGGAAGTCCCGATGGGCGCATGCCCACAGAGCCAATCCCGGCTTCAGCCAAAGCGTGTCGAAGACTTCCAGCAGGGCATGGGCCTTGTCGGTGGCGTCGAAGGCCCGCCCGTCAGGGAGACGACCGGCGTCGAACTCGGGGAACTCTGTGGCCTTGGCGGCAGCCCGCCGCAGCCGATTGACCCGTGAGATCGAAAAGACGATGGGATTCATTGTTCTTCCGGGTTGGATGCGGAATGCCCGTGTCGAATCGGTAGTCTCCCGCATTCGTGACAGTATGTAACGTCAGCCTGACATTTTGTAAAGCAGACGCTACAAATCACTACCACCGGGGGTGGCTCAGGTCCGCCCCCACCCTTGCCCCCCCACCCCCGCCACCCCACCCTTATCATGCGATCACGCGATCACGCGAGCACCACCTCATCACCACCCTCCAACCGCAATTCACCTTCCGGAACCGGGACGACACACCCATGAACAGACGCCTCCTCCCCACCGCCCTCTCCCTCGCGGCCATCGCGCTCTCCACCTTCGCCCACCCCACCCCCCTCGCCGCCCAATCCTTCGGCGAGGGCGTCGTCATCAACGGCGACCAGATCCTCGTCGCCGCCACGCGCGGGATGAGCGGCGGCGCCGTCTACATCTACAGCCGCAGCGGCGACACCTGGGTCGAGACCGGCAGGCTCACGCACCCCGACCCAGCCGAGGGCGACGGCTTCGGCACCTCCATGGCCGCGTCGGGCGACCGCCTGCTGGTCACGTCCTTCAGTCCCTTTCCGCCCCCGGGGACCGGTGCGATACACTCCTATGTGCGGGCCGGCCCGGAGTGGCGCCACGACGGGATGATCGCCGTCGAGGGCCTGCCCGAGGGTATGCTCGCAGGTCAGGCCGTGGTGCTCAGCGAAGACCGCGCCGCCCTGAATGCGTCTGCCGGCTTCGGGGGGGACAGCCGGGTCCTCGTCTTCCGGCACACGGACGGCGACTGGATTCAGGAGGCCGTGCTGGAGTCCCCCGGCGGAGAGACCGGGACCGGCTTCGGCGGCACCCTGGCCCTGTCGGACGACATGCTGGTTGTCGGCGCACCCGGCGCCGATTCGGCGACCGGTGCCGCCTACGTCTACGAGCGTGGATCCGGCGGCTGGACCATGACGGCCGAGCTGAGCCGCGCCGCCGGCGGACCCGGGACGCTCTTCGGCGTCGGAGCGCTGATCGCGGGCGACCGTATCCTGGTGGCGGCCGGCAACCCGTTCGACCAGGTCGGCTCCGTCACCGCCTTTGCCCGGCAGGAGGGCGAATGGACGGAGACGGCGACCGTGCAGGCCTTCGACGGCGGACCCGGGGACAGGTTCGGAGGGTCCATGGCAAGCGACGGCGGCACGCTGTGGATTGGTGCGGCCGGCGTCAACTCGCGCGAAGGCGCCATCTACCAGTTCACCCCGGATGCGGGCGGCGCCTTCACATCGGTCAGCAAGATCACCTTGCCGGATCCGCAACCGGGCGAAGGCATGGGCAATGTCCTGGCGCAGGCCGGCGATCTCCTCGTGTCGGGCATGCCCGGGGCCGACTACGCCGCCGGCAGGGCGACGGTCTTCGAACGCGACGGCGACTCCTGGCGCGCCGGCCCTCCGATCTTCACCGAAATCGAGGAATTCGACCCCGTCGTCGGCGGGCAGCTCGACTGCTCGGACGGTGAGGCGTCCGTCTTCGGCTGCAACGACGTGGACCTGGTCGCGTACCTGCCGGTCAGCGCACTGGGCGGCGAACGCGGCACCCGCCTCAACGACATCTGGGGGTGGACCGATCCCGAGACGCAGCGCGACTACGCCCTCGTCGGGCGCATGGACGGCACCTCGTTCGTGGACGTGACGGATCCGGCCAACCCGGTCGTGGTGGGCAACCTGCCCCGGACCGAAGGCATCCCGGGGACCTCCTGGCGGGACATGAAGGTGTACAGCGATCACGTGTTCGTGGTGTCGGACATCGCCGGCGCGCACGGCATGCAGGTCTTCGACCTCACCCGGCTGCGCGACTTCGCCGGCACCATGATCACCTTCGACGAGGACGCCCACTACGACCGCATCGCCAGCGTGCACAACATCGTGATCAACGAAGAGACCGGCTTCGCCTACGCCGTCGGAAGCAGCGGCGGCGGCGACACCTGCGGCGGCGGTCTCCACATGATCGACGTCCGCGACCCGAAGAATCCCACCTTCGCCGGCTGCTTCGCCGATCCGAACACCGGACGCGCCGGCACCGGCTACACCCACGACGCG
The DNA here is from genome assembly GCA_022822445.1 of Gemmatimonadota bacterium. Lineage (GTDB taxonomy): Bacteria > Gemmatimonadota > Gemmatimonadetes > Longimicrobiales > Gaopeijiaceae > Bin94. The sequence goes on from JAJEBR010000115.1 coordinate 50,582, forward strand.
CAGTGCGTGATCTACCGCGGACCGGACGAGGAGCACCGCGGCAAGGAGATCTGCTTCGGCGCGAACGAGAACGCCCTCAGCATCGCCGACGTCTCCGACAAGGCCAACCCGGTGGCGCTGTCGACGGCCAACTACCCCAACATCGGCTACACCCACCAGGGCTGGCTCACCAGGGACCATGCCTACTTCCTGATGGGCGACGAAACCGACGAATTCGGGGCGGTCGACAACACCCGCACCCTGATCTACGACGTCAAGGACCTCGACGAACCCCTGCTCGTCAAGGAGTTCTTCACCGAGAACACCTCGAGCGACCACAACCTCTATATCGTCGACGACCTGATGTTCCAGTCCAACTACAACAGCGGACTGCGCGTGTTCGACGTCTCGGACCCGGAGAATCCCCGCGAAGTCGGCTTCTTCGACACGGTCCCGGGCGCCGACTCGCCCGCCATGAGGGGTTCCTGGAGCAACTACCCGTTCTTCAGGTCCGGGATCGTGGTTGTGACGTCGATGGGGGAGGGGCTGTTCATCGTCAGGAAGAGGGGGACGCCGATTTCGTAGGAAGCGACGGAGGTAAACAATACATTACATTTTGTCATCTTTGCTTGACATTTTTGAGTCGTGCAACAGGCGGACGCCCACTCACGAGCTGTTTACAAGGTCGATTATCGCCCACACCGTCGCCCGCGCCGTCGGTTGAAATCCACCCAATACCCCGAATTCGCTCAGCATCGGTTGCGGATTGCCCGCCATTGGCTACGTTGCAGACCGGATAGCGAGGATGGATGCGGCGACGACCATTTGGAGCCCGTTCCAGCACGTAGAGAAAGCGACCATCTCCCATGGTTGGACGGCGAGACTCGAGAGCCGACGAGGCGCGACCAGGCGACGGTACCGATAGCGCCGCTGCCGCAGGAGGGCGCCCGCGAAGCTCGAACCTGCTGACCCGCCGATCCCTGCTGCGCTCAGGCGTCGCCGCGCTGGCCGCTGCTCCATGGGCGAGGCCGCTCGCCGCTTCCTCCCCGTCGACACGCAAAAAACGTCGCAGAGCCCGCCCGCAGGACGACGACATCGTACTCGGCGTATCGGCTGCGTTCTCGGGCCCCTCCCGCGGCCTCGGCACGGAGCTGTATCGCGGCGCGATGGCCTACTTCAGCCACGTCAACGACAGGGGCGGAGTGAACGGCCGCCGGATCGTCCTCAAGCTCTACGACGACGGATATCAGCCCGATGCGTGCGTCGCCAACACCCTCCGGCTCATCCAGGAAGACAAAGTCCTGCTGCTCTTCGGATACGTGGGCACCCCCACCGTCACCCGGGTGCTGCCTCTATTGAAACGATTCCGCGAGCAGCAGGTCTACCTGTTCTTTCCCTTCACCGGAGCGGAGCCGCAGCGCGAACCGCCCTATGGCGAGTTCGCCTTCAACCTGCGGGCCTCCTACCGGCAGGAGACGGCCGGGCTGGTCGACAATTTTGTCGGGATCGGACGCCGCCGGGTGGCGGTCTTCTACCAGATCGACGCGTATGGGCGCAGCGGCTGGGCTGGAGTGCGGGAGGCGCTGGCGCGGCACGGTGAGAAGATCGTGGGCGAGGCCACCTACAGCCGGGGCACGCCGTTCGACTCGACCATGAGGCGCCAGGTGGAGATCCTGAGGGCGGAATCGCCCAACGCCGTGATCTGTATCGGTGCCTACGCCGCGTGTGCCGCTTTCGCCCGCGACGCTGTCGATATGGGGCTGCACGTTCCGGTGGCCAATCTGTCGTTCGTGGGGAGCGAAAACCTGCAGCGGACCTTGCGCGAGAGACGCTCGGACCCGGATTCGTACACCCGGTTTCTGGTCAATTCACAGGTCGTGCCCGCGTACGACAACGCGACCATGCCGGCCGTGAACGAGTACCATCGGCTGATGTATCAGTACGATCCCCAGCTGCCCGAGGATCTGGAGAGACTCACCGTGGGCGAACCGTATCAGCCCCTTGCCCGCGGCTTCGTCAGCCTGGAGGGGTTTCTCAACGCCAAACTGATGACCGAAATCCTCCGGCGCCTGGGCGGTCGTCTGGACAAGTCCCAGCTGGAACAGGCGGTCTTCTCGATACGGAGTTTCCCCTTCGGAATCGACCAGTCCGTGTCCTTCGGACCAAACCGCCGACAGGGGATGCAGAGAGTCTATTACACCGTGGCCGACGGCAGCCACTTCGCGCTCCTCCGCGACTGGGAAGCCAGGTTCGGCGTGCCATGAAACGGGAAGCATGGTTACGGAAACACTCCTGACAGCAGGAGAGGAGTTCAGATGGTGAGAAGAGCAGCGGTCATTGCCGGATTCATCGTCCTCGCGCAGACTGGGTCGGCCGCCGCACAGGGAAGCCTGCGGGGAAGGGTCACCGCGGCAGGCACGGGTAGTCCCATCGCGGGGGCGCAGGTCAGCATGGCGAACCTGGAACAGGGCGGCATTACCGGTCCCAACGGCACCTACGAAATACAGGACATCCCGGCGGGCATTCACGAAGTGGTGGTCATACGGATCGGCTACCAGACCGAGCGGCGGCAGACGACCGTAGTAGATGGCCAGCCCACCACGCTGAACGTGGCACTCAGCGAGGCGACGCTCCAAGTGGAGGACCTGGTCGTGGTCGGAAGCCGCGCACAGCCCAGAACCGTCACGCAGTCGCCGGTGCCGGTGGACGTGATTCGTACGCGCGAGGTCGTGCAACAGGGCGACATCGACTTTGCCAACCTCCTGCGCAACGTCGTGCCGTCCTTCAACGTGAACATCCAGCCGATCAGCGACGCGGCCACCTTCGTGCGGCCGGCCAACCTGCGCGGCCTCGCTCCGGACCACACCCTGGTGCTCGTCAACGGGAAGCGGCGCCACCGCGCGGCGGTGATCACCTGGTACGGCAACGGCCTCGCCGACGGCTCCCAGGGCCCCGACATCGCGCTCATCCCCCCGCTGGCGCTGGAGCAGGCCGAGGTGCTGCGGGATGGGGCGTCCGCCCAGTACGGTTCCGACGCGATCGCCGGCGTCATGAACTTCGTGCTGAGGAAAGACCGCTCCGGCGGCATGATCGAACTCAAGACCGGCGGGTACCCCCTCGGCGAGACCAGCGAGCGCTTCGAGGAAGGCTGGTTCCCCGGCGACGGCGAGATGTACACCCTGTCCGGCAACGTGGGCTTGCCGCTCGGCGAGACCGGCTTCCTGAACCTGACCGGCGAGTACGGCAACGCCAACCCCACGGACCGCAGCACACAGCGCAACGATGCCCTGGCGCTGGTGAACGCCGGCAACGCGAGCATCCGGGTGCCCGCGCAGATCTGGGGCTCGCCCCAGGTGTCCAACGAGTTCAAGCTGTGGGCGAACATGGGCTACGTGTTCGACGACGATATGCAGCTCTATTCCCACGGCAACTACGTGACCAAGCAGGTCGAGGGCGGCTTCTACTACCGCAACCCCGGCACGCGCAGCGGGGTTTTCGGGACCCGGAACGCCGACGGCCAGCGGATCCTGCTGATCGGCGATATGCTCGACGCGCACGACGGCGTGCTGGACGGATCGGCGGCCTGCCCCGAAGTCCGGGTCACCGACGACGGTGTGGTGATCGACACACCCGACAACAAGGCGGCATACACGCAGATCATGAACGACCCCGACTGCTTCACCTTCCAGAAGCTCTTCCCCGGAGGATTCACGCCGCAGTTCGGCTCCAACGTCCTCGACGCGTCGGCGGTGGCGGGGCTGAAGGGCGCCAGCGGCGACCTGAACTGGGACGCGAGCGCGTCGTGGGGCAAGTCCAACCTGGACTTCTACATGTACAACACGGTCAACGCCTCGCTGGGGCCGGAACAGCCGTGCGCCGACGAGAGCAGGACGCTCTCCTTCGTCGTGCCGGACCAGCCCTGCACCCCCTGGTTCAACCCGGGCATCTACGACCAGCAGGAGGTCAACCTCAACGTCGATCTTTCCTATGCGCTGAGCGATCGGGTCAACGTTGCCGGTGGCGCGGAGTGGCGCAACGAGCGCTTCGAGATCGTGCAGGGCAGCACGGAATCATGGACCGAGGGTCTGCTGGCGACACAGGGCTTCACACCGGGCTCCAACGGGTTCACCGGCTTCGGCCCGCTCACAGAGGGCGACTGGAACCGGAGCAACTTCGCTGCCTACGGCGACATGGAGATCCGCGAACCGGAGGGTGCGTGGACGCTCGGCGTGGCCGGCCGGGTCGAGCGGTTCTCGGATTTCGGCACGACGGTAAACGGGAAGGTCGCGGGGCGGGTGAGCGCGTCGGAGGACCTCGCGCTCCGTGGCAGCGTCAGCACCGGCTTCCGCGCTCCCACGCCGGGACAGCAGAACGCCTTCAACATCACGACGATCTACGATCCCGCGATCATGGATCTCACGAACAACGGCACGATCCCGTCCACGTCCCCGCTGGCGGTGAACTTCGGCGGCGAGCCGCTCAAGCCGGAGAAATCCGTCAACCTGGCGGTGGGAGGCGTATACGACAGGGGTCCGTTCAGTCTTTCGATGGACTTCTTCCAGATCCGGGTTTCCGACCGTCTGACGACGAGTGCGGACAGGACGCTCACACCTGCGGAGATCGAGCAGCTGATCGCCGGGGGCATCATCCGGCCGGGTGGCGTGCTCGCGCGTTTCCGCTTCTTCATCAACGACTTCGGGACCCGGACCGAAGGCGTCGATCTGGTGGGTGCGTACGAGATCGAGGGAGCGAGCGGTTCCAGCACAACCTTCAGCAGCGCGTGGAACTGGACGCGGACCTCGGTGACGGACTTCAACGAGAAAACCCTCACCTCCCACCGCATCCGGATCCTCGAGGAAGGGCTCCCCGACGTGCGCGGCAACCTGGCGGTGAATCGCACCTTCGCCAGCGGCCTGCGCTTCCTGGTGCGCGGCAGCTACTGGGGCGGCTACTTCGACGGCGAGCAGCCCTACTACGAGTCGGACCCGGACAACACCATCGACTACCCGGCCCGCATTCTCTTCGATGTGGAGGCGGCCCGCACCTTCGCAGATCGCTGGACGCTCACGCTCGGCGCCCGGAACCTGTTCAACACCTACCCGGAGGAGTATCCGGGCGCGGCGGCGGGCGTCGGCAACCGCTTCGGCCAGTTCACGCCTTTCGGCTTCAACGGGGGATTCTACTACACACGGCTGAGCTACGGTTGGTAGGGTGAGGCCTCACCGCGGCAAGGAGATCTGCTTCGGCGCGGCTACACCCACCAGGGCTGGCTCACGAAGGACCAGGCCTACTTCCTGATGGGCGACGAAACCGACGAATTCGGTGCCGTCGACAACACCCGCACCCTGATCTACGACGCCAAGGACCTCGACGAGCCCCTGCTCGTGAAGGAGTTCTTCAGCGAGTGGGGAAGGGCGCCCCTTCGACTTCCACCAGCTGCACCCCGGCGATGGCGTCCGGTTGCCACAGCAGCATCCTGCCGGTCACCTGATCGTCGAAGACGCCATTCACCGCGAAATAGCCCGTCAGCAGCCAGGCCTGCGTGAGGTTGCCCGTGGCGTCATAGTGCTCGATGGACCGGCGAAGCCGGCCGTCGACTCTGACGACAAGCCCGCCGAGAGCGAGGAATCCGTCCGCACCGAGAGGCAGGAAGTCCTTCATGGTGGTGAGATTGAACGGTACTGAGCCGAAGGGGGTGTCGATCTGAACGGGAGCCTCGAGCATCTGCTTCAGATCATCATGGATGCATCGCTGGACAATCCGTTGCGGCCGGGCACCCAGCCTCCAGATCTGCGACGGCCCGGTAAACGCGATGTGGTTGCCGCGCAGCCGGGGTACGGCGGATGCTCCCGAGCCACCGCCCTGGGGAAGACCGAAATCGGTTCGGGTGTGGACAAGCCGCAACTCGCCGTCCAGCGTGGCTTCGTGAACCGTGGCGTCACTCGTCGAGATCAGCAATCTGCCGTCCACAATCACGGCATGCTGGGGCCGCGCGTCCATGACGAGACGGTGCTCGTTTCTATCGTTTGCGCCGGGGCCGAACACGATCAGGGAGGGAGGGCTCGCGTCCACGATCACTACACGATCGCCGTCCAGGCGTGCCATCCCCACGGGATCCTCGTACTCCATGGGGCCGGGACCCTGCTTGCCCCAGCTGCCGACTCTCCGCAGATCCTGGTCCAGCTCCACGACCTGCTCCTCATACCTGTCGTAAACGAGCCAGCCGGCAGGCGTCCGGGCGGCCCGTTGAGGGTACACTTCCTCGTTTTGCGCAATGACCCGCACGACCAGGTCCGACCGATCAAGCTCGCAAGCGTACGTGTACTCCTCCCCGATCGTCGTAGTGAAGTCCAGGAATCTCTGGGCTTCAGCCACACCGGCACTCGCAGCCACCAGGGCAAGAACGACCGCGAGTGATCCAACGGATCGAAGACAGAGCGCGGGGGCTGTGCCGAGCGCGTGTCCGGCAAGCTGGTCGCGTCGGGTGTTCCAGGGGTCTCTCGCCATCGGTCTCCTTCAGCCACCATTATCCATGAACAGACAATGATCCTGTAATGGATAATCGTGGCTAACGGGGTCTTCCGCAAAGCTCGAGTTCCTGTCTCGCAACCTGTCCTTCCCTTGCGATCGACCATCTAGTAGTACAGAATACCTGTACGGAATCACACTCCTCAAGTGGTCAGTACCCGGAATCCGACAATGATACGAGAGACATCCTACACCGGAGCGCGGAAGAACCTGGCCGCGCTGATGGACCAGGTGACCGACACGCACGAGCCGGTCGTCATCCGAAGGCGCGGCAAGGAACCCGTTGCGCTGATTGCCGCCGAAGATCTGAGTGCGTGGATGGAGACAAGCTACCTGCTTCGCTCCCCGAAGAACGCCGAGAGGTTGCGAGAGGCGATGGCCCGGGCTGACTCCGGGGAAGGGGAGGCGGTTGACGTCGACGAACTGCGCCGGCGCCTCGGCCCGCCAGGCGAGTGACGGGATCGCGGCGGAGGGAGGCAGTTTTCGATCGCGTTTTCCTTGAAGACCTGACGTACTGGACACGCGCCGATCGCAGGCGGGCCCTGCGCACGCTAAAGCTCGTGGACGCGGTACTCCGCGATCCCTTTGGCGGGTTGGGAAAGCCCGAACCACTCCGCGGCGAACTCGCCGGGCGGTGGTCCCGTCGCATCGACACTGAACACCGGCTGGTCTATCAGGTCACCGACGATCGAGTCCATTTTCTCGCGGCGCGGTATCACTACTGACAGGTTTGGCCCGACGCCAGGGTACGGCCGGGCCGCGCTCACCCCACCGGCCCGCTGACCTGCCACTCCACCACATCCAGCGACTCGCCGAGCAGCCCCGCGCCCTTCACCGGCGAGATCAGCTCCTCGCCCACCGCCCGCCACACCAGCCGCCGGAACCGCTGCGGCTTCTCGAACGCCCCGAACCCCTGGTCGTCGCCGATCGGCTCCGGCTCGGTCGTCAGCCAGGACCGTGCAAACGTGGCGAACGCGCGCCGGACCGCGGAAGGCCGCAGCACACCCACCTGCCCCAGCCGCACCAGAATCGCCGCTGCCGACACCCCGTACGCGTGCTTCAGCCGCGCGATCTCGTAGTACGTGACCCGCCGGCGCCTCGCCCCGACCTTCTCCAGCAGATCCCGCCCGGGAACCAGGAACGCGCCCGCGAAGCGGTTCATCGCCGCCTCCAGCCCGATGGCCGGGTTGCCGGTCGAACGGATGATCTTGTGTGCGAGTTCGTGGGCCAGGGTGAAGCGCTTGCGCTCCACGTTCGTCCGGCTCGACACCAGGACCGCGTCGGCGACGACCCTGCCGCGCCGCATGGCCCGGCACGCCAGGCCGCTGATCCTCCCGGGGAGGTCGGCTTCGACCACCTTGATCCCCTTTTCCTCCAGCAGGGCGCACAGGCTGGGCACCGGATCCATGCCGAGGTCCCACGCCTCGCGGAGCCGGTCGGCGCGCTCGTCGATCTCGTCCGCGGTGGCGATGCAGTCGCAGCGGCAGTGCTCGAAGCGGTCGCCGGCCGGCGGAATGCCGAGGATCTCCTCGATGGTCAGATACCGCTCGAGGTGGTCGATCAGAACGGCTTCGGCCCTGGCGCGGTCGCGGGAGGAGGTGCCTGAGTCCCTGCGGAACTGGAGGCCGTCGAGGGCGTCGACCTGGGCGCTCATCAGGAAGTCCAGCGACACATCGAGCGCCTTGCCGAGCGCAACCAGGACAGCCGACGACGGCATCATCCTGCCGGCTTCGTACTTGCTGATCGCCTGGGCGGAGACGCTCGGGTCCATCCGCCCGGCAAGCGCCCGCAGGGAAAGGCCCGCCCGCTTGCGAGCCAGCCGAAGCCGCTGTCCGAACATGCCGTTCTTCCCCTTTTCCGTGGCCGATAGTTGACAAGATACACGCCAATGGCTAAGATTGTCAACTTCAAGTAGACAATACGGACGAGGAGGGGACGTGGACGTGGAGAATGCAACGCGGCAGCGGCCGCACATCATGAAGCTGATCGCCAACGCACCGTGGCGCGAGGCCGTCAGCTACGCGGACTCGTGGCCCCACGAGTACGTGGTCGTCAGGAAGGATGGCCAGGAGGAGCTGCTGGCCGCGTTCTGCGAGCGGATCGAGCGGGGCGAGGGCGTCGAGTGCCGGTTCTTTCACCAGACGCGCCGCTACCTCTTCCTCGACGACTACAAGTACTGGATCATGGTGGAGTGCAGCGCCGTCGACCTTGACGCGGCGGACCACGTCCTGAACCGCGCCCGTCTGTACCGGGACCGGCGCGACTTCGTGATTCAGCGAGGCGACACGGGCAGGCCGGAGGACTATCCGGGGGGGCCGGCAAACTGAATCGGCGGCGGGTCGCCCGTGAGTGTTGATTGAAGCGCCCGCCACCAAGTAGCTTACGCTACTCATGCAAACGTGCGAAACGACAGCTCGTCGGTCTATTGGCCCTTTGGACAGCGTTCGAGAGTAGCGCCACATGGTAATCCCGGAAGCATATCGGCAAGGGTATCTGAAGGCGCGGGAGCTGTATCCCGAACTCGCGGACGCCTACATTCGCCATACGACCATCGGTGATCCGCTGGCGGATGCGGTGGTCGGGGATATCTCGGCGCTTCCGCCGGACGAAGTCCACGCGATGCTCGCCAGGGCGTTGGACGATCCGACGGCGAAGCCTCCGGGCGTTCCGGATTCGCTGCGCGAGTTTCTCGACCAGGCCAACGACGTACCGGAGTGGTACGATCCAGGACGCGCCATGACCGCGTCCCGTGCCTTTCTCCGCAATTCCGACATCGTCCTCGCGGCCCTGGTGGGCGGGAGCATCGTGGAGGGGTTTTCGACGCTGATCAGCAAGTCCTTCCGCATTCGCGGCCGCGTGACCACGGCAGGTGTCCGCCGCCTCAAGCAGAACGGCATGCAGCTGGTCGAGCAGTACCTGCCCGGAGGAATGGACCCCGGGGGCGACGGATGGAGGCTGACGCTGCGCGTTCGGCTGGTGCACGCTCAGTCCAGGTACTTCCTCGCCGGTTCGGATGAATGGAACCACGACAAGTACGGCATGCCGATCAGCGGTGCCAACATGCTTCTGGCCGGCGCCGCCTTCTCCGGCCGGCTCATGCGGCATGTCGCGACGCTGGGGGGTGACTTCACGCAGGAGGAGCGCGAGGCCTACGTGCACGTCTGGCGATACACGGGACTGCTCATGGGCATTCCCGAGGAGATCCTCTTCCACGACGAAGCCTCGTCTTTGCGGGCGTTCGATGTCGGCGCAATGTGCGAGCCCCCCGCGGACGAGGACGCGATCATCATGGCCAACAGCATCGTGAACAGTGCTCCAGTGATCATCGGCGTCAGTGAACCGGTCAAGCGAAGGAAGCTGGCCAAGGTCGTAACCCAGGCCTCCAGGGAGCTGATCGGCGACGAGCTGGCCGACACCTTCCTTTTTCCCTCCCAGCGCCGGAAGGTGATCCCGTGGATGCGGTTCCAGAACCGCAGCCGGCCGATCGTCCGGAAGATCCTCCCGCGGTTGGCGAAGAAGCAGGATCTGGCCCGCTTCACCGAACTCCTGAAGTTCGCGAGCCTGGACAAGATGGAATACTCGTACAAGCTCCCCACCTCGCTCTACGACGAGCATTCCTCGGACTGGTAGAAAGGCCGGTTGATGGCCCGAGACGCCGGAGGAGCCAACCAGCCGATCGGCACGAGCGGCCGGGCCGGGCCGATCGCGTTCATGGCGCGCAACGGCGTGGCCGCCAACGTGTTCATGCTGTTTCTGGTCCTCGCGGGTCTGGCGGCGGCCAGAAACCTGGTTCAGGAGGTGCTCCCGGAGCTGTCCCTGGATCAGGTCCAGGTCCTCGTCCTGTATCCCGGCGCCACGCCGGGGGAGATCGAGGAGTCGGTCGTCCGGAGAATCGAGGAGCAGATCCGGGGCGTGGAGGGACTCGACCGGATCGAGGCGACCGCCTCCGAGGGCTTCGGGTCCGTCATCGCGCGGTTCAAGTCGGGCACCGACATCAATGGGGCGCTCGACGAAGTCAAGGCCGAGGTCGATCGCATCGTCACCTTCCCCGCGGAGGCGGAGCGGCCCCAGGTGCGCGAGATCACGAGTCGCCAGAATGTGATTCGTCTGCTGGTCTACGGTGACGCCCCGGAGCGCACCCTGAAGGAACTGGCCTACGCCATCGAGGAGGGAATCTCGTCGCTCCCGGAGGTGTCGCTGGCCGAAGTCAGCGGTGCCCGGCGGTACGAGGTCTCCATCGAAGTGCCGCAGAGGCGGCTGAGGGCGCTGGGTCTCACGCTCGACGATGTGGCCTCGGCGGTCCGGCAGGGCTCGATGGAGCTGTCCGCGGGGAAGATCTCCACCGGCGAGGAGGAAATCCTCGTTCGCACGCTCGGGAGGAACTACAACCAGGGGGACTTCGAGGACATCATCGTCCTGACGCGTCCGGACGGAACGTCGGTTCGCCTGCGCGAGATCGCGACCGTGCGCGACGGGTTCGCGGACACCGATCTGAGCGTGCGCTACAACGGGCAGCGGGCGATCGGCATCGACGTGTACCGGGCCTCGAACGAGAAGGTCCTCGAAATCGCGGCGGCCGTGCGCGACTACCTGGCAGCCGAAATGCTGCCGACCCTTCCACCGAACGTCAACGTGGAGATCTGGAAGGACGACTCGGTCGAGGTCTCGGGAAGACTCGGCCTGATGATCGAGAACGCGTTGCTGGGGCTGGCGCTCGTGCTGGTGGTTCTCACCCTGTTTCTGGAGGTTCGGCTCGCCCTGTGGGTGGCCGTGGGGCTGGCCGTCTCGTTCATCGGCACCTTCCTGTTCATGGAGTTGCTGGGCGTCTCGGTCAACATGTTCTCCATGATGGGTCTCGTCCTTGCGCTCGGCATCGTCGTGGACGACGCGATCGTCGTGGGAGAGAGCGTCTTCTCGCAGCGGGAGCGCGGGGTGGGGGGGACAGCCGCGGCGATCCGGGGAGCCCGGCGGGTCAGTGCGCCGGTCCTCTTCTCGGTGCTCACGACGGTGACGGCGTTCGCGGCGCTGCTGACCGCGCCCGGCCCCCAGGGCCAACTGGGCCGCGCCATTCCGCTTGTGGTGATCACGGTCCTCCTGATTTCGCTGGCGGAGTCGCTGCTGGTGCTGCCGAATCACCTGTCCCACCTGCCCGCGCCCGACGCTTCGGACGAGGGCCGCCTGTCCCGCGGGCTCCGCCGTGTCCGTGGAAGCGTGGATCTCCTCCTCAAGCGGGTCGTGGCCGGACCCCTGGACCGTGGACTGCGGCTCGCGGTCGACCAGCCCGGCATCGTGCTCGCCTCCGCCGCGGGCCTGCTGGTGGTGACGCTGGGGATCGTCAACGCGGGCGTCGTCCCCAACCAGTTCCTGACCCCCATCGAGGGCGGGGTCGTCTCGGCCAACCTGGAAATGCCCATCGGCACGCCGGGGGAACGGACATCGGCGGTTGCGGCGCAGCTGGAGGCGGCGGGGCAGCGGGCGCTGGAGCGGATCGAGCAGGAGCGCGATGCGGAGGCGGAACCCCTGGAGGTCGGTGTCGCCGTTACGATCGGGAGGCCGGCGGCGCTCTACGACCCGCTGGGCGGCAACGCGGTGGAGGCGGCCCGGGGACACCTCGGGGCGGTCCAGTTCAAGCTCATCGACTGGGAACGGCACGGCATCGCGGCTTCCACCTTCGAGCGGCTTTGGCGTGAAGAGGCCGGAGCTCCGTCCGATGTGAAGTCCCTGTCGATTTCCTCGAACCTGATCACGCTCGGACTGCCGGTTCACTTCGAGCTCTCGCATCCGGACCCCGAACGGCTGGCCGTGATAGCCGATGAATTCGTCACCGAACTGAACGGAATCGACGGCGTCTTCGACGTGCGCAGCAACCTCGACGAGGGGTCCAGGGAATTGCAGCTGCAGCTGAAACCGGCGGCCCGCACGCTCAATCTGACGATTGGCCACTTTGCTTCCCAGGTGCGTGCTGCCTTCTTCGGCGCCGAAGCACTCCGGGTGCAGCGCGGGCGCGAGGACGTGGCGGTCTACGTGCGCCTGCCCGAGGACGAGCGCAACTCCGCAGCCGATGTGGAGAGCTACCTGGTGCGCACTCCCGGCGGCGAGGTCCCGCTGGGGCAGTTGGCGTCCGCCGGCTTCGCAAGGTCAGCGGCCACCATACACCGGATGGACGGGCGGCGCGCCGTGACGATTACCGCCGACGTGGATCCGGTGCTCGCGACCGGCACCCAGGTCAATCGAACCCTCGATGACGGCATCGTGGCGCGCCTGTCGGCCGAGGACAGCCGGTTCGAGTACTCCGTCGGCGGCCTGAGAAAGCAGCAGGAGGAGGCGAATGCCGATCTGAGCCGGTCGCTCTTTCTGGCCCTGCTCGTCATGTATGCGCTCATGGCGATTCCCTTCGGATCCTACACGCAGCCCCTCATCATCCTGGCCGCGGTTCCGCTGGGGATGGTCGGCGCCGTGGCGGGGCACATGCTTCTGGGCCTGAGCCTCGGCATCTGGTCGATGTACGGGCTGATCGGCGTGAGCGGCGTGGTCGTCAACGACTCGCTGATGATGATCAAGTTCGTCAACGACCTCAGGGCATCGGGGCTTCCGGCCCGAACGGCGATCATCAGGGGCGCGAAGGACCGCTTCCGACCCATCTTCCTGACTTCGCTGACCACCTTCGTCGGTGTCGCGCCGCTGGTCTTCGAGACCAGTACGCACGCGCAGCACCTCGTCCCGCTGGCGGCGTCCGTGGGGTTCGGGATCCTGATCGCCACCGCGCTGCTGATGCTGGTGGTTCCGGCGCTGCTGGCGGTGCAGGCGCGGATGGGCAGGGGAAGAACCGCGTGACAACTTGATCGGCACAGGTCTTCGCCTTGATGTGGCACCCGGCGTCACCATCCCGCCCGCGAAAGCAACCCATACACGGCAGAGGAGGATTCCCATGCTGCGTCGATTCCCAGGGCCGGAAACCGGTCGTCCGCTGCTTGCCGCGTTGGTCGCGGCCCTGCTTGCTTCGGCCATCCCGGCCTCGGCCCAGACGTTGCCGGATGAGTCCGGCGGCTTCTACCTGGGTCTGTCGTTGCCGGCGGGGAGCTTCGGGGCGACGATGCGCAAGGCCGTCGACAATACCGCGGCCAACACGCTCGTGCCCGAGCCGAGGCGCGGGAGGGTGTTTGACGACGAGGTCACCGGGGATGGGCTGGCCTACGGCCTCGCGGCGAATGCGGGGTATCGGCTGTCCCTCTCCGACGGTGCCTGCTACATGGATGGAGAGGTTGGGGGTCACTCCGTTCGAGGACGTGGGCGTTACCGTTGATTCGAGCATCGACGCGGAGGAGACAGGGCTGACGCTGCGTCTTGTTCGACGGTTCTGATTCGTGGCGGTCCCGCGACTTCGGGGCCGTCGAGACATCGAAGCGAACCCTCTCGCCGAGCGAGACGTCGCACTCGGATCGTAGTTCGGGCGACCGTGAAGCCTACCAGCCGAGGTTCCCCAGGTCGTACCAGTCCAGCGCCCGGTCCGGAACCCCGTCGGCATCGTCCGGGCCGACCTGCCGTTCCACCAGAACCACCAGCGTCGACCCGTAAACGTCGAAGCCCCTCAGCCGATCCCTGACCCTCACGGACCCGGCGTATTCCGCATTCTCGTACACGTCCAGGTAGGACCACTCATGCGTGTCGCGCTGCGTGGCGATCCAGTAACGGTTGGCGGGGTCGACCAACCGGTGTCCCTCGCCCAGCGAGTAGGACTTGGGCCGGCTTCGATACCTTTCCAGAGTCTGGTCGACGACCGATTGATAGGTACCGTCCGAACTCGTTTGGAGAGCCCTGGCCATCACTTCCTGACCCATCATGGTCCCCCGGATGGCCTCCCAGCCAATCCACATCGCTTCCTCCCGCCTCGCCACGTCCCGTTCGTCCGGGAGTTCCGTCGGCACGCTCAGCACCGTGGCGTTGCCGGTGTTGTCGACGAAGATCAAACGATCCCTGCAGGCCACGAATACCCATCCCTCCGCCCGGTCCGGGATGCCATCGATGCCTTCCTCTTCCCCACAGTCGGCACGCCAGGGCCCGCTCGGCGACGCTTCCTGCCTCACGACCTCTCCGGATGCGACGTTCACGTCGAACCGGACCATCAGCGAATCGGCGATCCAGCCCCTCCACACCGTTCCCGTAAGCACCGAGCCGAACGACCGGCGGGGCTGCAGGAATGGCATCCGCGCCTCCGATACGTAGGCACCCGACGGCTCGAAGACCGTGAAGCGGAACAGCCCGCTGTCATAGATCCCGAGCGTGCCGTCCTCGCCGCGCACGAGGTGGAGGCTGTTGGGGGAGTCGGAGCGGCCGAACTCGCCGGGACCCTCCCCCGTTCGGCCGAAGACTCCCACGACGGCGCCCTCCGCGTCCATGCAGCGGACCCGGGTCTCGTAGAAATCGAAAACGCACGCGACGCGCTCGTCCGCCAGCAGCGCGACCTGGCCGCTTGCGCTTGGCGGCACGGCGGCGGTGCCGATCACCGCAGGCGTGAATACGCCATCTGCGTCGGGCAAGAGGATGGGGTCGCCCTCGGCGTAATCCTGGCTGCAGGCGCCGGCGAGGACCAGGAGTGCGGCGGCGGCGAATGGCGGAAAGGCCCGGACGGGACTGAAGTGGCGACGACGTGGCTCGGTGTCATACGGCATGGGGCGGACTCTCCGGTTCGGCGTTCGCGGTTGGTTTCCCGCGTCTCAGTATTGCGGCGCTGCCGGTCAGGATTCAACTTTTCACACTGCCACAGTCGCCCGGGTTGGCGCCGTGGCGACTCCCAAGGGTGTGGACAGTCGCCAATGAGCAAAGGGTTGCCTGCCACGGGGCCCGGCTCGTCCGACGCGGCCGTAGTGCGGTCCCGGTTCAGAAACGGAGGCTTACCGATGGGCAAACTCCTGGGCGGCATCTCGCTTCTGGCTGTGGCTCTCTTCATGGTGGCAGGATTCCTGCGTGCGGACGTGGACCCATTGGCGCCGGCAACGCTGATCGCGCTGGTGATCGGGGCCGGAATCCCGGCGACGGGCGGCAGCTGGCTGCTGGCGCGACACTTCGGGGCCGGGCGCCGCATCGCACACAGGCGGGAGGAGCTGCGCCGCGACACGCTCGAAGCCGAGATCCTGAAGATGGCGCAGCGGTCCGAAGGCCGGCTTACGGCCGTTGAAGTGGCTGGGGAACTGGCGGTGCCGGCCTCGACGGCCGAAGAGCTTCTCAATGATCTGATGACCAGGGAGTTGGCCGAGATCGAGATCACCGACTCGGGCCTCCTCGTGTACACATTCCACGACGTGCGCCACCTGTCGGAGAAGGCGGCCGCGCGGGGGCTGCTGGAGCCGTGACGGAACCGGCGGAGCCGAAGAGCGTCGGCCCGGTGAGCGAGACGCGCTGGCCGTGTCCGGTCTGTCTCGGGGTGAAGATGGAGAAGACGACGCTCGGGAAGGGCGCGGACGACTCGGGCGCGCTGACGCTGGACCACTGCGGCCGCTGCGGCGGCGTGTGGTTCGAGCTGGGAGAGATTCAGCGTCTGGGCTTCGAGCGGCCGGAGTCGCTTTGGTCAGGGATCCCGGCGCGCGATGAGCCGCACCGGGCGCAGTGCCACTCCTGCCGGGTGCTCCTGGATCGCGACGCGCTGAAATGCGGTGCCTGCGGAGCGAAGACGCGGCTCAAGTGCCCGGCCTGCGACAAGTGGATGCTGCAGGTGCGGCAGAACGAGCTCACCCTCGATGTGTGCAAGCGCTGCAAGGGCGTGTGGTTCGACCACCACGAGCTCGAGGAGATCTGGAAGCTGGAACGGGACCGGCTCGCAGCGGAGCCCGGAAAGGGGAGAGCGCTCGCACGGAAGGGTGGCGACACGGGTGGTGATGTCCTCTTCGAGGCGCTCTTCTGGACACCAGATCTCGTTTTCCTCGGGGCGCATGCGGCCGGACACGCTGTGGTTGCGGCCGTGGAAGCGGCCCCGGGCGCGGTGGAAGCCGGTGGCGAACTGGCCGGAAAGGTATTCGAGGCGGTTGTGGAGATCGTGGCCGGGATCTTTGGATAAGGGGGCGTCGCCCGGCGACGGTTTGAATGCCATCCGGCATCCCGGAGCACCCGCAGCCAACGTTCCACGGTACTGGCCCTCCGGCCCCGGGACATCGGTATTCCGCTTCGAGCAACCCTTCAGCCACTTCCGGGTGTCCTTCCATCGTCATGAGAACATTACAGAATGTCATGAGAACATTACAAAATGTCGTGTCCACTTTACCGTAAGGTGTCCAGAGCGCAACTTTGTTGCACGGACTGTTGATTCAGGAGCCCCACCATGACCGCAACCCGCCTCGCCACCGCCACGCTCGTTGCCGTGGCCGCCCTGACCTGCGACATCACGGACGTTTCCGGACCCCCACCCGCGAGCCCGGACGCCGAACCGGAGTCGACGCCGAGCGATCTGGCCCGAGAACTAATCGGCCAGCTGAACGGGCAGGAAGCGTATAGGTTAGGCCAGATTTTTATGGCCAGTACACCGCGTGAGTTACAGGAATTGCTGGCAGCCCACCAGGATCTACCGATTGCTCCGCCGGGAGGCAATGAGTCCGAAACTATGGAAGGCCGCGACCCCGAATCGACGCCGACGACTCCGCCAAACGCCGCCCAGACCATCGTCGAAAGTGATTCCCCCCGCAAACCCGACCTCGTCCTCGCCGACGAGCCTCTGGTGCG
The DNA here is from genome assembly GCA_022822445.1 of Gemmatimonadota bacterium. Classification (GTDB taxonomy): domain Bacteria; phylum Gemmatimonadota; class Gemmatimonadetes; order Longimicrobiales; family Gaopeijiaceae; genus Bin94. The sequence continues at coordinate 67,799 of JAJEBR010000115.1, forward strand.
CGTGGGCGTGCTCGATGGCCCCGACGAGTACATCTTCGGCAACATCACCGGCGCGGTCCGGCTCGAGGACGGGAGCATCGTCGTCGCGGACCAGTCGATCTTCGAGGTCCGGAGGTACGACGCCGGCGGGCGGCACGTATGGTCGAGCGGGCGGAAGGGCGAGGGGCCGGGGGATTATGAAGGAATCCGGCTGATGAGAGGTTGCCCGGGAGCGGCGGTCACGGCCTACGACGGGCAGTTGGACCGAATCACCGAACTCGATTCGGACGGCGTGGTGACCGACACGCGGCTCTTCGACGGGGCCGGCCCGTATGGGGTGCCCGCATGCTCGCCACGCGGCGACCTGGTCTTCACCGCCTGGCCGGACACCGAGTGGGAGCTCACCGCGGCCATGGGTACGAGGTACCGGTGGGAAATGTCGCTGAGTTGGAAGCGCGAAGACGCTGCCACCACCCTGCGCTCGGAAATCCCCGGGACAGAGCGCTATATCTATAGCGAGTATGGTGCCTCCGGGCCGGTGACGTGGGGGAAGGACATGGCCTTCGCGGTCACGGCCACGGGCGTCTGGTACGGATCGGCGGATGACTACGAACTGGAACACGTCGACTGGACCGGCCGCGTCACGCGTGTCGCGCGGTGGACCGGACCGGACCTCGAGGTCACGCGCGAGCACGTGAACCGGTACCGCGACGCCTACCTGGCCATGTACGAAACCGACGAGGAACGCCGGGACTTCGAGAGGGAGAGGTGGCCGGAGATTCGAGACGACCTGCCGGAGAGCTTTCCCGCCTACGCGTCGGAAGGCCTCCTGCCGCTTCCCGACGGCAGCGTGTGGGTGGTGCCTCACCGCTGGCGGGGCCTGGGAACCACCGAGTTCCACCTGCTGGGTCCGGACGGCACGTGGCTCCACCGCCTCACGATCCCGTCAGACCGGACCCTTCTCGACGCGGGATCGGGCTGGGTGCTGCTACTCGAGAGGGGCGAGCTCGACGAGCAGAGCGTGGCTGTCTACGAGCTGAAGGAAGGGTCCTGACCGGCGAGCAAAGCGCCTTCCGCGAAGACCTGGAGCTTGCCATTGATCAACCCTTGATAGGCCCAGCCCATCTTCGGCTCAATCTGTTAGCCCACTTGACACGCGTAAACCGTTATGTAACACTTTACAATGAAGATTCGAAACTACCACTAGACCGGAGATCGGAATGCGAATGCTGAACCCCCCGCACCCCGGAAGATTCGTCAGGACCGAGGTGATCGAACCGCATGGCCTGACTGTAGCTGCGGCGGCACGAGCACTCGGTGTATCGCGGCCCGCGCTCTCCATGTTCCTGAATGGACGGTCGGATCTGTCCGGCATGATGGCGCTGCGAATCGAGAAGGCCTTTGGGGTGAAGATGGACACCCTCATGCGGATGCAGTCGTCCTATGACATCGCCCGCACGCGCCAGCGGGAGGGGGAACTCGATGTGGCGCCGTATCGGCCGGTGGCCGTGTCGGGGGCGGGGGTCTAGAAAGGTTCGGCTCGGCCGACGACGGCCTCTCGTAATTGACTTGCGGTCCCCATATACGTATGAATTCACTACGTACACATATTTCCATTTCCCTTCCATTGGCCCGGATATGAAACAGAAGCTCACAGTCACGGTGGATCCCGAGGTTGTCGTTGCTGCCAAGCGATACGCGCGATCGCGGGGCGTGTCGCTGTCGGCGTTGATCGAGCGCGCTTTGCGGGATGAGGCTTCGGTCGGCGAACCGTCCTTCGCCTCGCGGTGGAGAGGACAGTTCCGCCCCGCGAGCCATGACGATCCCCGGTATGACGCCCTGGCGCGGAAGTACCTGTGATCCTGATCGACACCGACATCCTCATCGACGTGGCGCTCGACCGCCAGCCGTTCTCCGACCCGGCTTCCGAACTGATCGATCGCCTGCAGACGGGGCCGAAGCGCGCGTTCGTGGCGTGGCACACGCTGTCGAACTTCTACTATCTCGTCACGCCCGCGCAAAGCGGTGCGGATGCGCGCGCCTTCATCACCGAGCTGATTCGCTTCGTGGCTGTCGCGGAGTGCGGCACGGACGCGATCGGCTATGCCGCCCGATTGGGAATGACCGACTTCGAGGACGCGATGCAGGTTGCCGCGGCGCGGGCCTGCGGAGCCCGCTACGTCGTCACGAGGAACGCTCGGGACTTCAAACACTCCCCCATCCCGGCGATCACACCGGCCGAAGCGTTGGAAGCGTTGCTTTGAGCGGTGGCAATCCGGGGCGGCTCCAACTCACCGCCCCAACCGGTATCGCACCAGCCTAGTCCGGCCCAGTTCATCCTCACCCGCCCGGGAAGTAGTACATCCTTCTGTCGAAATCGATCGTCCACGACCCCAGCGGCCACAGTACTCGGTGCCGTCGATGGCGTTGGTCTCGAGCCCCAGCAGCTCGACGGTTTCGTCGACCACGATCATGGGCATGCCCATCGCGAGCCCCGAATCCATGAAGTAGTTGATGCCTTCGTGGCCGTTCAGGCTGCCCTTCGCGACCGTGAGGTGCGTGCCCGTCATGAAGAAAGGCGCTTCGACCGGCGGGGTGTCGCCGAAGGTTGCCATGACCTGCGCGAGGGCCTCGGGAGTGCGTTCGCGCAGCGTGATGCGACGGTTGGCGAGGGTGGCGAGCCCGAGGCTCGCGTAGATGTCCCTGTCGAGGTAGAGCCGGTCGCCGCCGGTGTCGAGGACGAGCGATACGGTCTGGCCGTCGATCTCCATGTCGACGAGGGGAAGGGCGCCGGGCTGGGTGATGTCGTTGGTCATCTCCAGGTGCGAGATGCGGGCGTCGGTCGGCCATTCGATCCCGTAGGGCTCGCCCTCGAAGGCCTGCATGAAGGTGAGCAGCTGCGACTCATCCTCGCCCTCCGCCGGCTTCGGCAGCTCGCGTGCCCTGGCGAACCGACATGGCGAGGGTTGCCGGGAGTGCCGCGAATGTCATTGCCGCGGTCCGCAGGATGCGCCTCATGAATCGCTCCTTGTTGATGGCCATCTGAGTGTATCGAAAACCGGTGCCGGTGCCCATTGATCGCCAACGTTCCTGTCTGTGAGTGTACGAACTGAGATGGTTGCCTGGATTGCGACGGCTGCCGAGGTCGGTACCGCAAGGGGCGCGGATCCTTGACATGCCTCCTGCCCGTGCAATCTTCCCCATGTGTGGCACGCGGCCAATTCGGGAGGGCCGTGACTGGATGAGCAAGGACTGGAGAAACATCGATGGACACAATCACGGTTGCAGTGGATGCGGATGTGGCGCAGGCCTACAGGACGGTCTCGGCTCGAGATCGCCGGAAACTGGATGTCCTCGTCAATCTCCGGTTACGGGAAGCCACGAGTAGCAGCGAATCCCTTCGCGAAGTCATGGAAGAGATCAGCCGTAGCGCACAGGAGCGCGGCCTTACCCCGGAGATCTTGCGCTCCATTCTCGACGCTTGATGACCCGGTGTGTCTTCGACACCAACGTTATCGTCAGCGCCCTCCTCTTCAACGCTTCCAAGCCGGGTCTTGCCTTCCTGCACGCGCTGGACAGCGGGAGGATCCTTACATCCGCGGCATTCCTGACAGAACTCCAGGATGTCCTTTCGCGCCCGAAGTTCAACCGGTACGTGGAACCCGATCAGCGCGAGCGTTTCCTCGTTGAGTTCGTCCGCATGGCCCACCTGGTTGAGATTCGTGAATCGGTTCACGCATGTCGAGACCCCAAGGACGATCAGGTGCTGGAGATGGCCGTCAACGGGGAGGCGGACGTTATCGTCACCGGTGACGCGGATCTTCTGGCCCTGGACCCTTTCCGTGGCATCAAGATCGTGACGCCTGCGGACTTCACTGAGACACTCAAACTGCGGTAAGAAGCGCGCGATTGATGGCCACGGTGTACCTTATGGTCGGCACCGTCACGCATCCCACCCAACCGGAAAGGCGCGGTGAACCGATGGCGACCTCGAACACTGGAACTGCGACTCCCGATCGCCCGGCGGCCCAGCCGTCGCCCCGTCGCTCTCGATGCACCCGAGGACTTGCCCACGTACTGACGGCGGCGGCCCTCCTCACCGCTTGCAGCCCCTCCGGTTCCCCGGACGACTCGTTCCTCACCCGCGCCGAGCGGACCGACTACCGGGAGACCAGCTCACACGCCGAAGTCGTGGACTTCCTCCAGCGGGCCGCGGCCGCCTCGCCGTCGGTCCACTACACCACATACGGCTACACGCCCGAGGGGCGGGCGCTGCCGCTGGCCGTCGTCGGCGACGTCGCAGACCCGAGCCCGGCGTCCGTTCGGGCTTCCGGCAAGACGGTCGTCTACCTGCAGGGCAACATCCACGCCGGCGAGGTGTGCGGGAAGGAGGCGCTCCAGATGCTGCTCCGCGACCTCCTCGCCGGTGAGCACCGCGAATGGCGCGAGTCGATGGTCCTGCTGATCGCGCCCATCTACAACGCGGACGGCAATGAACGGGTGACCCTCACCAATCGGGGGCGCCAGCATGGGCCGATCGGCGGGATGGGCCAGCGCCCGAACGCCCAGGGCTACGATCTGAACCGCGATCACATGAAGATCGAGTCGCCGGAGGCCCGGTCGGTGGCGCGCCTGTTCAACGAATACGATCCGCACGTGGCCGTCGATCTGCACACGACGAACGGGACGCAGCACGCCTACCATCTCACCTACTCGCCCCCCCTCCACCCCAACACGCCCCCCGCCATCGATGCATTCCTGCGCGGCGGCCTCTTCCCCCACGTCACCGGCGAGATCCGGGACAAGCACGGCTGGGACTACTACTACTACGGCAACGCGTCCGCGCGCGGCGGAGGCGAGCCTGCCTGGTACACCTTCGACCATCGCCCCCGCTTCAACAACAACTACATCGGCCTGCGCAACCGGATCGCGATCCTGAGCGAGGCCTATTCCTACGCGACCTTCGAGGAGCGCGTGCTCGCTACGCTCTACTTCGTCGAAGAGATTCTCGACTATGTGCATGAACAAGGGGACGAGGTGCGCCGAATCGTCGCCGAGGCCGATGCCGCCTCCGTGGTGGGCGAAACGCTGGCATTGCGGGCCGTGCCCGAGCGCTCGACCGAGCGGGTCGACATCCTGATGGGGGCCACCGTCGAGGAGACCCACCCGCTCACCGGCCGCCCATTGCTCCTGCGCGCGGACACGCAGTACGTCGTGCCGATGTACGAGTACGGGACCTTCACGCCGACGCTCAGCGAGCGCGTGCCCCAGGGCTACCTGATCCCGGCGGAGTTGGGGGATGTCCTGACGCGGCTCGCCGCGCACGGCATCGCGCTCGAACCGGCCGAGGCGACGCCTGTAAGTGTAGAGGCGTTCCACATCGATTCGGTGAGGACCGCTGCGCGGCCGTTCCAGGGGCGCAACGAGCAGACGCTCTTCGGACGTTACGAGCCCACGCAGACGACCCCGGCCCCCGGAGACATGTGGGCGAGCGCCGATCTGCCATTGGGCCGCCTGCTCTTCAGCCTGCTGGAGCCCCAGTCCGACGACGGGTTCGCGAACTGGGGGTTCCTGGCGGACCGGCTGCAGGCTGGGGGCTTGTATCCGATCTTGAGGGTGCCGGGGGGCTAGAGTGTAAACTCGACTTTACGTTCTGCCAGGCGCAGTTGACATGACCTTGTGAGCAACCACTTGCCGTTGCGCGACCGGCGGTGAACAGAGGGGAAGAACGATGAGAACAACGGGCATGTTCCTGCTGGTGGCCCTGCTGGCATGCACCGACACGACCGCACCGGAAGAGTACCCCGATCTGGCCAGTACGTGGGTACGGGCGCCTGGCGCGCGGACGGGCGCGCGAACATGTCGGTGCTTGACCTGACCGTCGAACAGGAGGGGGATTCGATCTACGGCGCCGGCCTGATCTCCGGAGTCATCCTGACCGACGAGGAGGCCGTCTGGTACGACAACGACTATGAGTTCGGCGGGAAGGTCGGCGTCGGTGAGCCGCCCTCTCTGGAAGTGAGCTTCAACAGTGGCTGCGTTTGGAATACCTACCATGGCTACGTGACTGCCGGTGGTGATCTCGTGCTGAACGGGACAGCTCTGGGTACGGATGACGATTGCGAGTTCACCGGCAACGACTCGGAGGGCTTCATGTACCTGGGAAGGGTGAACCGCGAGACCGGGGAGGGTTAGAAATCTCCGGGACACGTCACTGGAGTCCCACATCCCTCCGCGCCCGTTCAGCAGCATGAGGTGTCTCGGAGGGCTGACTGCTGGCGGACTACTCAACTAGTTCGCCGACAGCACCTCCACGGTGTACACCTTCCGCCCGTCGGAGTTGTGATCCTCGGGACCATAGCCCATATCGGTGCTGTACCGAAGCTCCACTATTGCGGTTCCGGGATCGGGGAAGACCACGATCGCCGTGCGCCAGAAGCTCACGAGTATATCCGTGCAACCCCCGAGAGGGTCGACCCTCAGCGAATCGTAGGGGGTCACGATCGCTGACGGCCCCGCCATGCGCACTTCGGTATGGCCAGCCTCATGGCAGCCGCCGCCTGCTGTCCTGAACGTGATCTCCAGAGGGACGTTGGCGGTTACGGTGTCAGCTACCTCCACCGTGTCGTGGAAAAAGGGACCGTCGAAATCCACATGGCCCACGACGACATGCGTCTCCCCGGGGTTGAATGGGCTGTCGCAGGCGAGGGGCGCGATGGCGCCCACCGAGACCAGCAGGCATGCGAGGCGCCGACCGAGCGGGCGCAGGCGTTTCGGGCGGGCCCAGCGGGAAGGAGCGGGCGGGAGAAAGGCGGCGTGCGTCATCGGTATCGCTCCTGTCAAGGGTGCCGCATGACTTCGACAACAAGATAGTGGCGGGACGGTCGTTCCAGCCAACCGTAGGCATTCTGGCGGAACGCCGCGGGCTCAGATCCTTGAGGTCCCAACTACCCGGGCGGCTCTTCCGTGCCCTCCCGCAAGACGGCCAGGTAACGCTCGTAGCGGAAGACCTTGCCCCTCTGGCGGCCGGTGATCTCTCGCACGATGTCGAGCCTCTCGAGGAGCCGAAGCGCCGCTGCGACGGTCGGCGCGGACAGCCCGGTTCTCGCCGCGAAACCGCCGATGCGCCCGACCGGCCGTTCGACGAGGGCCTGGTGCACCCGCAGCGCCGAACCCGCACGTCTTCCCTGGCGCCCGATTCGCGACCGGTCGTCCCGGATCGTTTCGCTGGCGGAACGGGCCGTCGCGACAGCTCCTTCCGCAACCTCTCGCACACCCTCCAGGAAGAACCGCAGCCACGCTTCCCAGTCCCCGGTGTGCCGGATGTCGTTCAGGAGCTGGTAGTAGGCGCTCCGATTGCGCTTGAAATGGAGGCTGAGGTAGAGGAGCGGCTCCCTCGGAAGTCCGGCGTCGCAGAGCATCAGGGTAATCAGTAATCGTCCCAGCCGGCCGTTGCCGTCGAGGAACGGGTGGATCGTCTCGAACTGCACATGTGCCAGCCCGGCCTTGATGAGGACTGGAAGTCCGTCATCGGTGGCGTGGATGAATCGCTCCAGGTCGGCCATGCAATCCTGGACGTGGTTGGGGGGTGGCGGCACGAAGGCCGCATTGCCGGGACGCGAGCCCCCGATCCAGTTCTGCGATCGCCGGAACTCGCCCGGCAGCATCGCCGCTCCGCGGCCGCTCGCCAGCAGCCTGGCGTGCATCTCGCGCATGAGACGATTCGAGAGCGGGAAGCCGCCTCGCAGGCGCTCCACACCATGATTCAGGGCCACGACGGCGTTCGACGTCTCAATGATGTCGCTGAAGGGAACATCGGGCGAGCCACCCGCTTCGTGGAGCATCAGGTCGGCGAGTGAGGACTGAGTGCCCTCGATCTGGGAGGACAGAACGGCCTCTTTCCGGACGTAGCCGTAGACGAAGACGGTCGCGTCCGGAAGCAACTCCGTAACCGCATCGAGTCGCCCGAGTGCTGCGGTGGCCGCTTCGAGAAGACGTCCAAGGCCCTCCTGGGACCTGACCTCCGGGACAGGTGGGAGTGGCAGGGGCACGAACGCTCGCACGGTCTCTCCGCCGCCAGCGGTCACTTCATAGGTGCCAGTGGATTCGCGTCGCATGCTGTTGAGGGCTTCCGTAGCCAGAGGGCTCGATCCGCTATCCTGGCGGCAGAGCGTCGCCGAGGTGGGCCCCGGACAGGTGGAATCGCAATCTGGCGATTTCGAACGAAAACTTCAAGCCGTTCGCTTTCCTTAGCTGTTTCTTTGGGAAAGAGCTTTTCGTTCCCCACCCCGGCTCGTCCATCTAACGAAAGCGACGGGGCATTATCTTTATTTACCTTTTTCGCAACGAACGAACTTTTCCTTACGGGCGTCCGCCGCAGTCGATGGCGCGGCCCCCTACACCCCCTCCCACCCCTCTCCCCGCCTCAAGACCATCTCCCTCTGGGCACGGTCGCGCTGCGGCACCTCGTGACACCGCCGGCACCGCGCCTCGTAGCTCTCCGCGCCGCCGACCTGGATCGTCGGTCCCTCCGCTGGCGCCGGCTTCCCGTCGATGAGGCGCTGGTTCTTCGTGGCCGGATCGCCGCACACCACGCAGATCGCGCTCAGCTTGTCGATCCGCTCCGCGCGCGCCAGGAGGAGTCCCATCGGGCCGAACGGCTCGCCCCGGAAGTCCATGTCCGTGCCCGCCACGATGATGCGCATTCCGGCGTCCGCCAGCGCGTCGACGACCTCGCAGATACCGTCGTCGAGGAACTGGGCCTCGTCGATCGCCACGACCTGCGTCTCCGGATCGACCTTCTCGGCGACCTGCACGGAGTTGGACACCGGCTCGGCGTCGATCTCCCGCCCGTCGTGGGACGAGATGCGGAACTGGCCGCCGTAGCGGTCATCGAGGTGGGACTTGAACAGCTGGACCTTGCGCCCCGCGATAAGGGCGCGGCGGACACGCCGGATCAGCTCCTCGGACTTGCCGCTGAACATGACGCCCGAGACGACCTCGATCCATCCGTGCCTCGCCGTGCGCAACATGGCCGCTCCCCGTCTCCTAATAGATCCCGGGAACGATCCGCCACTTCACCCGCGCCCGATACTCCGCCCACTTCTCGGGACCGTACTTCTCGGCGCAGTACCTTTCGTCAAAACGCTGGCGCGAGATGAACAGGCCGACGATGAAGACAAAGTAGGTCCAGGCCCACGGGTTGGTGAAATGGCCGAAAACCAGGGCGATCGCCAGCGAAAAGAACCCTTCTCCCAGGTAGTTGAAGTGGCGGGCCACACCCCACAGCCCGCTGCACAGAATCTTGCGGTCGCCGGCCTGGATGTACCTGGGTTCGATGAGTCCGAGAAACTTGCGGTCGGGCCACCGTTTGAAGGTGTATTTCTGCATGTTGGCGCCACGCGTAATGCCCCAGCCCACGAGAAACAACGCGGGCGCGCCGATCAGCCAGACATATCGCCACGGCGGGGCAAAACCGGGGTCCGCGTAGGGAGCCATGCCCCACAGCGGCAGGATGTACAGCCACCCGTAAACCATGAGGCCGCCCCAGATCAGCTTGAAGCCGAGATGTTCATGTATGACATCGTATGTATAAAGTTGTACACGTTCAAAAATGAAATAGTCCAGCACATAGAAGGTGAGAAATCCCGCAAACAGAAGAACGCCCGGATTGGCATCGGCGCCGAAGAGGCCGTGGTGGTACGCGGCGCCGGACATCGCGTTGAGCGACAGCATCGTCCCGCCGACCACGTAGAGGTACATCTTCACGTCGAAGCGGCTGTCGAAGAAGGACAGCTCGAGGGACCGGCCGTCCCACAGGGCGCGCAGCGCGCTCGTTCCCTCGCTTCGCGGCTGGCTGAACACCGCGAGGAGCGAAAAGATCGCGGCGACCACCGTCCCGCCCGCGACGGCGTAGATCGAGGACCGGTAGAACCAGTCGCGCGGCATCCCGGTGAGCTCGAGCGCCCACACGGCTACCATGATCACGAACACCAGGAGCCCGTTCAGCCGGTAGGGGCGCGGCTCACCGGTCTCCGGGTCGACCACGTAGCCGGGCACCCGGCGTCCCGGCAGCACAAGCTGCACCACGAAGAAAACGGCGAAGATCGCCAGGGGGGTGAGGAAACCCGCAATCGCTTCCGTGCGGGAAAGCTCGAAGAGGTGGCCGATGCCGAGCCATTCAGTCATGTGCGAAGACCCCTTTCTCAGGTGGCGTGGCGCTCAGTGGATATGGGCCCGATCGTCCGCGTCCGCAACCGTCCGCTGGCGCGGCTCCGGTCGCCGCGTTCCGGCAACGGTATCCGGTCGGACGGGACTACATAGTGGTGCCGGTGGCCGGACGGGCCTACCGTATCCGCAGAGGAGGGCGCGACTTCACCGTGTGCGTAACGAGCGGACTTCCCGAAGACTGAAGAGATCACCCGAGGCAGGAGACAGCAGGATGGCCAGACACACGACCGCACTACTCACCGCCCTGGCGCTCGCGACCTGTACAGCTCCGCCGCCCGAATCCGGCGCCTCCCCGGGCCCCGAACGGGTCGAGGCCTGGCAGGTGGTCGAGAGCTACAAGATCGACCTGCGGATGAACCAGCTGCGCTCGGTCGAGTGGCTCCGTCAGCCCGGCAACGAGGCGAAGTCGATGGACGAAGCGGCGGCGGCGCTCGGACTGCGCGAACTCGACGCGGCCCCGGCTGTGGAAGCCGCGCTGGAAATCGCCAGGGCCGATCCCACCGATGATCTGGGCTTCCTCGCGCTGAGCTTTGCCTTCTACGAGCACCGGTCGCTGGAGGATCCAAAGCGGCAGGAGCACCGCGACGAGCTGTTCGGGTTGCTCGAGGAGCACTACATCGACGACCTGCGCCCTCAATCGACTGCTCCTGAGCCTGATCCGTTTCGGCGGGGATGCCGGCGTGGAGCTGGTCGACGAGGTCGTCGCGAATAGCGAGCACCGCGTCCTCCGCGCGCGAGGAGCCTTCTGGTCCGCCATGGAGCGGCTGATGGAGGTCGACGACCTGAACCGCTCACCGGAAGAGCGTGCCGAAGTGCGCGCGGAGGTCACCCGCATGGCCGAACTGGTGGCCGCCGAGTACAGCGATGTGGAGGTCTTCGCGGGGGACACGGGCGGCGAGGCGATCAGGCCAGTCCTCTACGCGCTGGAGAATCTGGCCATCGGGGCCGAGCTTCCCGAAGCCACGGCGCAGCGAATCGGCGGCGATCAGGAGTCGCTGAGCCAGTACCGGGGGAAGGTGCTGTTGCTGGACTTCTGGGCGACGTGGTGCGCGCCCTGCATCGCCAGCCTGCCCGACGTCGAGAGGCTCCAGAACCTGCTCGCGGACCGGGATTTCCAGGTCATCACGATCAGCATCGACGACAACGTGGAGCTGGTCGGCGAGTTCATGGAAGACCGCATGGACCTGCCCTACGTCAACTGGTTTGTCGGGGTGCAGTCCAAGCTTTACGACGACTGGGCGATTCAGGGAGTGCCGACCTATATCGCTGTGGATCGGGACGGCCTGGTCCTCGGCAGATCGCACGACGTGGAATCGCTCTACGGCCCGATCCTGGAGGCGACGGGAGCGGATGACGAGACGCGGACGAAGGTGGTGGGGGAGGGAGCCGCCACGCCCTGAGCGTCGGCCCCCAGTCGATTTCGGTTTCCGGCGATCGGTCGCGTGCGCGAGCGGGTTTCGGCGCCGATGCTGGTCGTGATGTAAGGTAACCTTTACGAATTGTAAGGTTGAGTTGACGTTTCAGCGCTGCAGCGGCCAAAGCTGCACGGACTCTACACCGAGTTCGTCCCTGACCCGGGCCAGAATGTAGTCCGCTCCGATCTCCAGCCCACATCCGCCCGGGGGACGAACGTCTGTGGCCTTTGGATTCCCGCTGGCGCCGTCTCCGTTGCCCCGGTCGTTTCCCTTGGCAGGCCGAGGCAAACCGCGCTTGGCGCCAGCGCAGCGAGACGCCGGGCCGCTACCCCAGAATGGCGTAGCTGCCGTCCAGGATCATGCGGGTGGAGATGTACATTCCGAACACTCCGAAGAGCACCCAGACGGCGTTTACGGCGCCAACGTAGATGAACAGCTCGCGCCTGGGGACGTGGGCGTGCCTGCCCGCGACGAAGAAGCTGACCCAGTAGAGCGACGACACGTACGCCCACTGCCAGAACAGGGCGACCCCGACAATGCCCGCAACGACCGGGGGAAGGAATCCGACGGAAAAGGCCGCGTACAGGAGCACCGTCGGAATCGGCGTAACGAAGCCGTTGCCGATGTCGACGGTGAAGCCGAGGGTACTGCGATCCGTGTAGGACGAATCGATCGGCGAGTACGCTGCCCAGGAATCTGCCCAGACCGTCGGGGACAGCGCCTGGCTGAGCGGCACCCTGCCGGTGAGAAACTCGACTGCGGATGAGCGGCCGGTCTCACGCTGCCGTCTGCGCCAGTACTCGGCGCGTTTCCTGATGTGGTCCCATCGGAAGTACAGGCACACCTCCCAGTAGCAGATCAGCAGATTGAGCGAAAAGAAGAAGATGAAGAGGCAATGGATGAAGCTGAATCCGCCCTGCAGGTGGTAGCGGGCGCCGATGCCGGGCAGCGCCAGAAGTGCGACCAGCAGCGCCACCAGCACGCCGGCCGGGATTCCCGAAGTGCTTTGCTGTGCACTCGGGCTGGTCTGCGTGGTCCGGTCGGTTTGGGCGCTACGGTTCTTCCCAGCGGTCCGGTCGTCGCCCACGGGCCTGTGATCCTCGTCGTTTTGGAGGTCTTCGCGAAACTCCGACCAAGGATGCCGCTACCGCAACCCTCCGGGCAACCTCCTCACGACGACGCTCGGGATATCGAATTCATCGGTTTCCCAGAATGCCACCAGGCCGTCGGGTCCGAATGCGGCCGGTATCTCCGTGGCGCCTGCCGGGAAGAAATCGCGTTTCTGGAGTGCTTCGCGGTATGCGGTTTCAAGGTCGGAGAAGGCGGCGCGATCCGATTCGTCGCTGCCTTCGACGTCACCCTCGAAATCGCGCAGTGCGTCCTCGATCGTGCCGGAACGGATACGCTGGTCGACGGCGCCGTCCGCGTCGGCATCATCGTCAACGATCTTCCCGCAATACCGTTTCCCGAGGCGGCGGATGGGGAGATCCGGCCCGGGAGTAGCGGCGGTCGAAAGCAGGCGGGACTTATACCACGGACTTCGCGACACTAGACTTCCACCATGGCAACCCACTGGGCCATCGACCTCGGCACGTCCAACACGACCATCTGCGAAGACCGGTCGGGGCGGGCGCACGTCGTGAACCTGCCGGAGCTGGCGAAGCTGGAGCCGGTGACGCAGACGCCGGTCATGCCGTCGTGCGTGTGCGTGATGGACTCGGAGGGCGAGGAGGTCCTGATCGGGCAGCAGGCCGTCACCTACAACTGGGACGGGCGGGCGACGGGGTTCGCGCGCGGCTTCAAGCGGTACCTCGGGAGGGAGAGCGGCCGGGCGATGGCGCGGGCGGGCGGGCGGGTCTTCACCGCGCAGGACGTGGCCTCGCTCTTCCTGCGGGAGGTGATCGGCACCCTCGAGGCGCGCTTCGGCGAGGAGGTCGCCGACATCACGATCGCGACGCCGAGCGGCTTCTACGAGACGTACCGGGCCGAGCTGCAGGCGATCCTGCGTGGCGTGAAGCGCCGCGGCTGGTGGGAGCGGATCCGGGCGCTCCTCTGGAGAAAGCCGGGGATCGTGTTCCGCACCCTCGACGAGCCGGTTGCGGCGGCGCTCGGCTACGGCGTCGATGTCGGGCGGCCCACCACCCTCGTGGCCTTCGACTTCGGCGGGGGGTCGATGGAGGCCGCGGTGGTGAGGACCCACGGGGCGCGGACGGTGGAGACCGGCCGGGCCGAGGTGCTGGCGAAGCAGGCGGTCGAGCTCGGCGGGGACGACATCGACGGCTGGATTTTGGAGCGGTTCGTCCCGGCGGCGCTGCACGACTGGCCCGAGTGGGAGATCGCGCTGCGGTGGGAGGCGGAGCGGGTGAAGCTGCTCGCGAGCGCCGGAAACGAGGGCCATTTCACCTTCCGCAACGAGTCCTACGGAAGGCTGGACTACCACGTTCTGCACGACATCCTCGTCGGCAACGGGCTGTACGAGCGGATTCGGGAGCTGCTGGACACGCTGCTCGGCGAGCTGCGGATCCGGCACGGCGTGCCCGCGGGCGACATCGACGACGTGATCCTCGAGGGCGGATCCACCCTCCTGCCCGAGGTTCGCAACGTGGTGGGCGACGTGCTCGGCCGGGAAAAGGTGCGGGAATGGCTCCCCTTCGAGGCGGTCGCGCGGGGCGCCTGCATCTTCGCGGGAGGCGCGCACGTCGAGGACTTCATCTACCACGATTACGCGATTCGCCTGCTGCCCGACGGCGACGGCGACCCCGAGTACGAGCTGCTCATCCCCGGGGGGACCTGCTTCCCCACCGTCGACAACTTCGTGACGCGCTACTACGCGCCCGGTTTCGACGGCCAGCAGCACATCAACCTCTTCATCTGCGAGGTGGGGCGGGTGGCCGGTCGGCCGGTACAGTGGACGGAGCGACCCAACCGCTCACGCTACTTCGTCCCCCGGACCGCGGGTGAGCGGGCGTTCTGCCTGTGCCTCAACGAAGCGGACCCGGCGCTGCCGCTGAGTCCGCCCGGCCGCGGAACGGCGCCCCGGCTGCGCGTCACCTACTCGGTTGACGTGAACCGCTGGTTGTGCGTTACCGTACATGATCTGCACCGGAAAGCCGACCTGAAGGTCAGGCACCCGGTGGTGCGACTGCGATGAAGGAGGGGGACGCCATGAGAGCCGGGCGGCCATGTACGCGGGGCGCGACGGGTGCCGGGGCCGCCGTCGCCGCCGGAGGATCCACCGCGTGGGCCTGTTGAGGGCGCTCTTCGGGCCGAGCCGCAACGAAATCTGGCGGCAGCTCTCCGGCGAGGTGCGCGGGCAATTCCACGCGAGAGGCTTCTTCGGCGAATCGGCCGTCCAGGCGCGGACGGGGGACTGGATCATCACGCTCGACACGTGCGCGCAGGGTGGCCAGCACGGTCAGATGTACACCCGGCTGCGCGCGCCCTACTTCAATCCGGAGGGCTTCAGGTTCCAGATCTACCGGGCCAGCGTCTTCACCGGGCTGGGAAAAGCGCTGGGGATGGAGGACATAGAGGTCGGCCATCCCCGCTTCGACGGCGACTTCGTGATCAAGGGGAATATGCCGCGGCGCGTGCGGCGGCTCTTCGACAACCCCAGGATCCGCAGGCTGATCGACGCGCAGCCCAGGATCCACCTGTCCGTCAAGGCGCACGAGGGGTGGTTCAGCAAGTTCCCCGCCGGCGTGGACGAACTGCACTACCAGGCGGAAGGCGTGATCAAGGACCTCCCGCAGCTGCGCACCCTCTTCGACCTCTTCGCCGAAGTCCTGCAGGAGCTCTGTCACGACGGAGCGGCCTACCAGGACGATGTGCGGATCCACACGCGTCGCCTGCGCGCGCCCGGCGGCCGGATCGAGGATACGTACCTGATCTGGGAAGGGTACAAGCCGCGCCGTGATGCGGCGGCGGCGCTGGGGCGGCTGGGTGATCCCGCGGCGGTTGCGGCGCTGGCGTCCGTGCTATGGGATGCGGACGCGCTGCTCAGGGTTCTGGCGATCGATGCGCTCGCCGAGATCGGGCACGGGGATGCGGTCAGGCCGCTCATTCCGCTGCTGGGCGACAGGCGGGAAGCGGAAGGCCGGGCGATTCAGGACATCGTCGCCGAGGCGTTGCGGCGGTTGGGGGAAGGGGATCTGACCGACACCGTGCTGGCGGCGCTGCGCGGGGATTTCACCGGGCTGAAGGCACGCGGCACGGAGTACAGGGCGGAGATCATTGCGGCGCTGGCAGGCGCGATCGAGGGCGAGGCCGGGCAGCACGCGGCGAATGCGCTGGCCGAGATCAACGCCGTGGAAGCGCTTCCGAGGCTCCGGGAAATCGTGCGGAGCTACCGCGTGCCGGAGGTGACGGAACGGGCGGTGGCGGCGGCGATCCGGAAGCTCGAGGCGCGGGCCTCGCTTCCCCGTGCGGCCGCTGCCGCCGACGCGCCGTCCGACACGCTGCCGAGGGCGGCGCGGGAACCGGGGCCGGACAGGGGGACGCTGCCGCGGAGGTCCAGGGGGCCGGGCGGATAGCGACACCTCCCGGCGAAACTGTCAACTCGGCTTTACAGAATGACAACTGCCGTTGTCACTTTGTGCCTTCAGCTGCCGTCCCTCAGGCTCCAGGCAGGCGGTAACCCACGTCCCTGGCCACCGCTTCGTCCACGTCCGCGGGGGTGAGCAGGACGGTCACGGAGACCGTGAGCGCTCCCGCGGCGGCGATGTTCAGGGAAAGCGCCGTCGCGGTCGCTTCGTCCGGAAGGTCGGCGATCAGGTACAGGTCGCAGTCGCCGAAGGCGTAGTAGAACCCCTCCAGGGTGCCGCCCACGCCCTCGATCGTCTGACGCAGGGCAGCCTCCCGGCCGGTGCCGCCCTCGGCGAGCAGCCCCTTCAGTCCGGATTGCGTGTAGTTGGTGCGGAACATGTACTTGGCCATGCTGTCCTCGTTGCGCGGGGTGATCCTGGTATCGTGATGGTACAATATGGCATACAGGCACCCCACCGACTATCCTTCGGGGCGAATCCCGCGGAGCACCGACAACGAGACGCTGGACAGACCGGAGGCTGACCCGGCACGATGAGTCCCGACGGCGGAACACACGGAGAGCGACCCGGCCCCATCGCCTACATGGCGAGCAACGGCGTCGCCGCCAATCTGCTGATGGTCGGCATTCTCGTCGCTGGAGTGGCATCCTTTTTCGGGCTGGAGCTGGAAGCGTGGCCCATCGTGCCCTTCAACCAGGTCGAGGTGTCCGTCGCCTATCCGGGGGCCACCCCGGAGGAGGTGGAGGAGGCCATCGTCGCGAAGATCGAGGACGAGGTCGAGGGGCTGGGCGACGTGAAGCGGGTCAAGTCCGTGGCGGCCCCGGGGATGGCGTCGGTTCGGGTGGAGATGAACTCGGGCACGGACATGAACGACGCCCTGGCCGATGTCGAGGCGGCCGTCGGCCGCATCCAGACGTTCCCGGGCGAAGCCGAGCGGCCCCAGATCAGGGAGATGACCAACGCCCAGAGCGTGATGCGCCTGATCCTGTATGGCGATGTGAGCGAGCGTGCACTGAAGGAACTCGCATACCGCGTTGAAGACGGCCTCTCCGCGCTGCAATCGGTCTCCCAGGTCGAGACGAGCGGCGTGCGAAACTACGAAATCTCGATCGAGGTGCCGCTGCAGCGGCTGAGAGCCCTGGGACTGACGCTCAACGATATCGCCAACACGATTCGCCGCAGCTCCCTGGACCTTTCCGCCGGCAGCATCGACACGGAGCTGTCACAGGTGCGGGTGCGCACGCTGGGGCAGAGCTACGTTCAACAGGACTTCGAGGAGATCGTGCTGCTCAGCCGCGGTGACGGCACAGTCGTCCGTCTGGGTGACATCGCCGAGGTGCGCGACGGCTTCCAGGAAACGGATCTGATCGTCCGGCACGATGGTCTGCCGGCCGTCTTCGTCGAGGTCTCGAGGGCCGACGGCGAGAAGGTGATGAATGTGGCGCGCGCCGTGCGGGACCACGTCGCCAACGAAGTCGCCCCCTCACTCCCGGACGGCGTGGGCATCACCATCTGGAACGACGAATCCGACGCCTTCGAGGAGCGCGCTGCCATCCTCATCAAGAACGGTCTGCTCGGGCTGCTGCTGGTGCTGATCGCTCTGGGGCTGTTTCTCGAACTCCGGCTCGCTTTCTGGGTAGCCGTCGGTCTCGGGATTTCAGGGGTCGGCGCCCTGGCGGTCATGTTTGCATTCGACCTGGCGATCCACGCGGTCTCGCTGTTTTCGTTCGTCCTCGCCATCGGGATCGTCGTGGACGATGCCATCGTGGTATCCGAGCACATCCACCTGGAACGAATGAAGGGCACGCCGGGCGTCGTCGCGGCGATCCGCGGTGCAAGGCGAATCAAGGTGCCGCTCATCTTTGCGGTGCTGACCACGATCGCCGCGTTTTCCCCCCTGCTCTTCATTCCCGGTGGGGTCGGACAGACCTGGAAGGCGCTGCCGACCATCGTCATCGCGATGCTGGCCATTTCGCTGATCGAATCGCTGCTGGTGCTGCCCAACCACCTGTCCCACCATCTCCACGGCCCGGACTGGGCACCGCGAACGCGCCCGGGGCGAATCGTTGCCCGGATTCAGGGTCGCGTCGATCAGCTGTTGGCCAGGTTCGTGCAGGGTCCGCTGCATCGCGCGGTGACGTTCGCGACGGATCGGCCCGGACTGACGCTTTCGTCGGCCGTCGCACTTCTCATCCTCTGCTTTGCCCTGCTGCCGGCCGGCATCGTTTCGTTCACATTTGCCACCGAGGTCGAAGGGGATTTCGCAAAGGCGACCCTGGAGATGCCGGACGGTACGACGGCCGAGCGGACCTACGAGGTGGCGCGCGAACTGGAGGCGGCCGGCCACCGGGCCATCGACCGCATCTCCGCAGATCGGCCGGAGGATGCGCCTCCCCTCCTTTCCGGAGTCACGATTACGGTCGGGCAACGGCCGCGGGTCGAAGGAGGGGGGCTCAGTCCCAATCCCAACCTGAACCCGGAACCGAATGTCGCCACCATCGCCTTCAAGCTTCTGGACGCGCAGCACCGGCGGGTTCCGACCGGAGATGTCGTGCAGGCGTGGCGCGAGGAACTGGGTGTCCTGCCGTATGTGCGCGGGGTCACCATCAGCGGCCAGATCTACGACCTGGGCAACCCGGTCGAGGCGGTGCTGTCCCACCCGGACTCGGAGCGCCTTCCCGGGATCGCAACCGCGGTCGTCGGCGGCCTGCGCGAAGTTGGAGGCATCCACGACATCCGGTCCGATCACACCCCCGGCATCCCGGAGATTCAGCTCGGCCTGCTGCCGGAGGCGCGGACCCTGGGTCTCACCCTCGACGACCTCGCCGGACAGACGCGGGCCGCGTTCTTCGGCGCGGAATCCCTGCGGGTGCAGCGGGGCCGGGAAGAGGTCCGGGTGTACGTGCGGCTGCCCCAGGACCAGCGCAACTCCATCACCGATATCGAGCGCTCCCTGGTCCGAACGGCGACCGGTGCCGAGGTCCCGGTGAGCCGGGTTGCCACGCTGCGCCTGGGCAGGTCGCCCACCGCCATCCATCGTGAGGACGGCCAGCGCGTCGTCAGGGTCAGTGCGGATGTGGATGCGGCTGTGATCTCCGGCGGGCAGGCCAACGCCATTCTGGAAGACGACATCCTTGCGCCGCTCATCGCCGAGGATCCGGACCTGTCCTATTCCTTCGGAGGCGAACAGCAGCAGCAGCTGGAATCCATGAACGCGCTGGGGCCCGGTTTCGGGATCGCCGTGATCCTGATCTTTGCGCTGCTGGCCATCCCGCTACGCTCCTACACCAAGCCGTTCATCATCATGGCCGTCATCCCGTTCGGGTTCATCGGGGTGATCCTGGGTCACTGGATCCTGGGCGTCGCCCTGAGTTCGGAGTCCTTCATCGGGATCTTCGGTCTGGCCGGCGTGGTCGTGAACGATTCCCTGGTCATGATCGACTTCATCGATCAGGAGCTGGAGGAGGGCCTGTCGGCGCGAGAGGCGATCATCGAGGGGGCCAAGGGACGGTTCCGTCCGATCATGCTCACCTCGCTGACCACCTTCCTCGGCTTCACGCCCCTGATCCTCGAGGACGCCATCCAGGCGCAGTTCTTCGTCCCCTTCTCCGCCTCCGTCGGCTGCGGCATCCTCTTCACAACGGCCATCCTGGTGTTCCTGGTGCCCGCGCTGACATCAATCCGGCTGGGCTGGATGGCGCGACGGGGCCAGCGGTCCGCGGCCGCTACTTCGCCGCCCTGAACCCCCAGCGGCCCGCCCGGGATCCTTGCGCGTTTCGACACATCAGTCATAATCTAGTGAGGGGTTGGGGTCCTCAAGTCCGGGTACGTTATGGACCTTGACCGGATATGTGCGGGATTCTGCCAGAATCCTCTCCCCGAGTGACTTGACGAGGAAGAGAATGGGTTGATTCGGTGACACACGAGACTACAATTGGCACGACCCGGGGGGCGTCCTCCCTGAGTCTGCCGGAAGAGTTGCTGCTGGCGCTGCTGGACGAAGAGAGCGGCTATTTTCGTCAGGTGCCCGGCTGGAACCTGCACTGCGCCATGGTCGGCGCAGCGCTGGGTGAATTGTCGCTGCTCGGTCGCATCGACTCCGATCTGAAGTCGCTGATTCTGGTCGATTCGACCGAGACCGGTCGTCCGGTGCTCGACCCGATCTTGCGGGAGATCGCGACCGGAACGGGCCAACACGATGTCCAATACTGGGTTGAGCGCCTCGCTCCGCAGTCCGAGTCGGTGATTTCCCATGCGCTGGACCGGCTCGTTCGGCGACAGATTCTCGACCGCCACCCGGGCGATTTCTATACGTTCTCCAAGCGGCATCGGTCGGGCGAAACACCGCCGGAAGAAGACCACTTGGCGGGAGAGTTCGTAAAGGCCCGGCTGACCAGGATCATCTTCGCGGATGAGATTCCGGATCCGCGCGACGTGATTATCACCGGCCTCGTCAACGCCTGTAACGTGTTCCATCTGATGTTTCAGATTGACGAGGAGGCGGAAGAGCGGATCAAGTTCGTCAGCCGGATGGACGTGATTGGCCGGGCCATTGCGGCAGCGGTTACCCAGAGCATCGTCGCGCCCTCGCTCCGCCGGCCCTCGCTGACCAAGCCGATTCCGACCGTGTCCCTGCGTGATCTGGTGTTCAACCGCGAGCTGCGAGAGGGGAGGCTGCCGGCAGGGTTCGCCATTCTGGCCGAAAAGTACGGTCCGGTGTTCGAGCTCCGGCTCCCGTTCCGCCAGAATCTGATTGTCCTGGCGGGGTTGAAGGCGAATCAATGGGCCCATCGCATGGGGCGGGTGTACCTGCGGTCGAAGGAGTACTTCGAGGGCGTCGACAAGGCGTATGGCGTGTCGCGCTCGATGCACTCGGTTGACGGTGCCGATCACTTTCGCTTTCGCAAGTCGTTGGTGCCCGTCTACTCTCAAAGTACCTTGACCAGACGTCTGGACGAGGTCTATGATCTGGCCCGCACCCACATGGCGAGTTGGGACGTCGGCGCCACCATGCCGGTGCAGACGATGCTGCGGCCATTGTTGAACGCGCAGTCATCGCCGCTCCTGGCAAGCATTGATACCCAGGACGAAATCGTCGACGCGCTCGAGTACAAGGTACGGGTGCTCAATGTAGGCATCGTCAAGTCGATGCCGCGTTTCATGCTGAAGACCCCTTCGATGCGCCGCCGGGCGAAGGCCACGCAACGAATCATAGACCGTATGCAGAGTACGCATACGGCCAGGCAGCGGGTTGGTATGCATAAGGACGTGGTGGACGCGTACCTGGCCCTGCACGCGTCCGATCCCCAGTTCCTGCCCGAATCGGACCTGTCACTGCCGCTGGGGGCGATCTTGATGACCGCCATGTACATGGGCGACCAGGTCGGCTTCGCCCTTTACTGGTTGGTGAAGAATCCAGATTTGTACGAGCGAGTCACGGCCGAAGCGGATGCGTTGTGGGCCAACGGCGATCCCAGCGAGGATGACTTGAGTCCGGACCGGATGGACGTGACCCGCCGAGTGCTGATGGAGACTCTGCGGATGTCGCCGATCACGGTCATGTCGATGCGCACGGTGATGAATACCTGCGTGGTGGAGGGTTACGAACTACCGGTCGGGGCGCAGCTCTTGATTGCGCAGTCGGCCACGCACTACCTGGAAGAGGCGTTTCCCGATCCGTGGACGTTCGACATCGACCGCTACGCGCCCCCGCGAAAGGAGCATCTGGGCGGAGGCTACGCGCCCTTCGGGCTGGGCACGCACTCATGTCTCGGCCGCCGCTGGGCCCACATGCACATGGCGATCAACCTGCTGATGCTCACGCATCACTTCAAGATCGAGTTGGCCCGCCCCTTCAAGCGGATGCCCATGGATCCGTTGCCCTCGCAGTCGCCCAGCAACAAGATCAAGTTCAGGCTCGTTGAGCAGCGGCACGAAATCCGAGTCTGAGTCGCGACGCCCGCACCTCGGAATGAAGTCAGCCGACGGCGGACGACCTCGCACCGTACGGGTGAGTACCGGGGCGAGCGGGCAGATCGGGGGGGTGTTGACGCGGGCCCTGGCCGACAAGTACGGGCCCCGTCAGGTTCGTGCGGTCTTTCGGAAGCGTCGAGGGACGGCCGCGGATCTCGACATCGCATGGGTCAAGGGCGACATCCTCGACAAGGAATCGCTGATCGCCGCCTTCGCGGGCGCGGAGACCGTGTTTCATTTGGCCGCGTTGGTCTCGATCGGTGCCGTCAAGCCTCTGGAATTCCATCGCACGAATGTCCTGGGCACCCGCAATGTCGTGGAAGCGGCCCTCGAATGCGGGGTGAGGCGCCTGGTTCACATGTCCTCGATCCACGCTTACGACCAGCACCCGCTGGACCAAGTGCTGGACGAAAGCCGCGGTCCCGCAGACAGCCCGCGCGACGCACCGTATGACCGTTCGAAAACCGCCGGCGAAGTGGAAGTCCGCCGCGGCATCGACCGCGGCCTGGACGCCGTGATCCTTAATCCGACCAGCGTGCTCGGCCCTTATGACGGCGCTCCGTCGCCTATGGGGCAGCTGTTCCTCGACCTCCACCGCAGGCGACTTCCCGCGCTGATCGCCGGTGGCTACGACTGGGTCGATGTGCGCGATGTCGTGGCCGCCACGATGGCCGCCGAGACACAGGCGAGATGTGGCGAAAACTACCTCGTCTCCGGTCACTGGCACACCGTGCGCGAACTGGCTGACCTTTGCCAGCAGGCCACCGGGGTACCCGCACCCCGCCTCCAGTTCCCGATGTTCGCCGCCCGGTTGTGGGCACCCTGCCAAGTCGTCCTGGATCGGTTCCGCGGACATCCTCCGCTCTACACGCCGGCATCCGTCCGCGTCATGGCCCATGCCAATCGGCGGATCTCCAGCGCCAAGGCGCAGGCGGAACTCGGGTTTCACCCGCGCTCGCTGGCAGAATCGGTCAGGGACACGTACCGCTGGTACGACGCACACGGCATGCTGGGGGAAGGGGCATGAAACTCGCCCCGAGAGCGCGGAGCAACCACCGATGGTATCGGGGAACGTTCCGGTAATCTCATCGTCCGCCCTTCAGCCGATTCGCCTTGCCGACCCTGCCTGTGCCCGTAACTCGGGATAGAACTGCCGACAATACAGACGGTACTTGCCGATGGGGCCGTCGGTCCGGGACAGCCGCGGGGGAGACTGGTAGCGCTTCCGGTCCCAGATGACCACATCCTGCTTGACGTACCGCCGCTCCTCACTGAGAACGAGGCGGGCCATCAGCCTGTGGCGCAGGCTCACCGGGAGGAACCCGAGTCCTGTGATGAACTGCCCCGGCTTGCGGATCTCCCGCACCTGGGTGGCCAGCGTCAATTCGACGAACGTGTCGTCAACCGGGGTTGAGAGCACCCACAGGCGGGAGCGCATGCCGATCTTCTTCTCGTGGAATTCGACGAGCGAATAGCCCAGGCCATGGACGTGAACGATGGCCGAGACGTCGGCAACGATGTCGAAAAGGCCCGCGACCCTTTGGGCGCTCTTGAAGTCGAAGCAACTCCTGAGATAGGCCCCGTCGACGGAGAGTTCGGCGGTTGGCTCCACGTCGTGGTAGCCGTGCGTGTATTCCAGATGTTCCACGTCCACGGAGTTCTCGGTGGTCTCCTGTGGATGACCCCGGAACCGGAGGGTGGTGTGGTGCACCCTGCTCCATTTCGCGCCCGCCGCCGGCTCATCCGGGAGGTCCCACTGTGGCGGCCGTCCGCCGACCCCCCACCAGGCGAAGACCATCCCGAGGATCTCCCGGGTCGGGTACAGCTTCAGCCTGGCGGCCTTCGGGGCCGGTGCATTCGGAGTGGAAACGCACTGGCCGGTGGTGTCGAAGGTGAACCCGTGGAAGGGACAGACGAGGCAGCCGTCACGCACTCGGCCGCCGACCGACGGACCCAGGTGGGAGCCGAGGTGCGGGCAGAACGCTTCGGCGACGCAGATTTGTCCGGTTTCGTCGCACCACGCGACGATTTCGTCACCCATCCACGTCTTTTCGATCAGCTTCTTCTTCTCGATGGCCTCACGGGTCGCGATCAGATACCATCCCTCGGGGAAGGGAGGCAACTCGTCGATACGAGTCGGCCGCGGCCTGTTGGCTGTCGTTGGCATGGGCTGTGGGCCAGGGATCGGGTCGGCGGAACCTGGGGACGCGACACTCCAAACGCAGGTTGAGGTGGAATATAACACACTCAGCGCTCCAACTGAATCGCAACTCCCCCTCCCGCGAGTGACCCGGCTGCTCATGCGTTAGCTTGGCAGTGCATCTCCGACGCCCATCCTCCTCTTTCCCAAGGCAGACCGATGACCCTCCGCCCCCCCACCCCCCTCGCCCTCCTCCTCGCGGCCGCGGCCTGCACCCCCCTCGCCATCTTCGGCCCGGCCACCTTCGCCCCGGCCACCGCCTCGGCGCAGGAAGCCCCCGCCCCACCCCCCGCCGATCCCGCCGACGTCGAGTCCATCGACGCGATCATGAGGGCCGTCTACGACGTCATCTCGGGCGACGCCGGCGTGGCCCGGGACTGGGACCGCTTCCGCTCGCTCTTCGCTCCCGGCGCCACCCTGAGCCCGGTCGGCCGGTCGCCCGGCGGCACATACGGACGGCGCATCATGACCCCGCACGAGTACGCCGAGAACTCGGGCGCCTGGCTCGAACAGAATGGCTTCCACGAGGTCGAGATCAACCGCGTAACCGAGCAGTACGGGGTAATCGCGCACGCATTCAGCACCTACGAGTCGCGCCGGCTGCAGACCGACCCGGAGCCCTTCGCGCGCGGCATCAACTCCTTCCAGCTGCTGAACGACGGCACGCGCTGGTGGGTCGTGTCGATCTACTGGCTGGGGGAGAGCCCGGACCATCCGATTCCGGCGCAGTACCTGCCGGGGGGTTGAGGGGGGCGAGCCTGCCGCCGGGCGGACCTCGGGCGCCGCCGGTCGAGCGAGCACGACGCTCTTGTGATCAGTCACTGTGTCGTATTACGATTGTAAGACGCGAACAGGTGGTGGCGCTTGGAGACATCGATGGGCACACGAACGGTACGTCTGGACCAGGACAGCGAAGCCGCGCTGGCGGAGCTGCGGCGCCGGACAGGGCAGTCGATTTCGGCAGTGGTGCGTGAGGGCCTGCGCGCGTATGCCCGGGAGTTGGACGATGACATCACGCGGCGCCCAGGCGACCTGTACGCGAGCCTGGGCCTGCCCAGAGAAGGGGAGCGCTCAGCCGCGCCCGCCGCGATGGCGAAAGAAGCGGTTGTGGAGGTCATCCGGAGAAAGCACGCACGGTGATCCTGGTGGACACCGGGCCGCTGGTGGCCCTCTTCGATGCGAAGGATCAGGGACACGCCCGGTGTCGGCGGACCCTGGAGTCCCTGGACGAGCAGCTCGCGACCACCATCCCGGTTCTTACCGAGGCGTTGCACCTTCTGCTGCCGGCCGGTCACCGCGTCTCGGGTCTCGTCGACTTCATCCAGGCTGGAGGCGTCGGCGTGCTGACGCAGGACGAACAGGATGTCCGCCGGTGCTTCGACCTGATGAACCAGTACTCGGACCGTCCCATGGATTTCGCTGATGCCTCCATCGTCGCCGCCGCGGAGCGCAATCGGACCGACAGGGTATTCACGCTGGACCGCAGGGATTTCGACGCCTACCGAATCCGCCGCGGATATCACCGGATCCCGTTCACGATCGTCGGGGACGAGGAAGGACCGCGGGGGGTGCGGGAGGGGATGGAGAAGGATTGTGCGGTGCGGGCCCCTTGACCCTGACGTAACGTGAGGGTTTACCTTGCCCCGCATGAACAGCCAACATCACACTGCGACCCGCCCGGCGCCCGGGACCGCTTCAGCCCCGCGAGGCCGGGCCGGCGACCCCGCCCGGGGCACCCACCACACCGTCGGCGAGGTCGCCGCGCTGGCGGGCGTCACCGTCCGGACGCTGCACCATTACGACCGGATCGGGCTCCTGGTCCCATCGGGGCGCTCGGCGCACGGCTACCGCCTCTACGACTACGGCGACCTGGAGCGGCTGCGGCAGATCCGGCTGATGCGGGAATTGCGGTTCGGCCTGGACGCGATCGAGCAGATGCTCGACGCTCCGGCGTACGACCGGCGGGGCGCGCTGGTCGCGCAGCGGGAGCTGCTCGAAGCACGGATGGAGCGGACACGGCGAATCATCCGCGGGGTCAACCGGGCCCTGGCGGCACTGGACGAGGAGACGGAGATGGAAAAGGCGACGATGTTCGAGGGACTCGAGGAGTTCGACCACACGCAGTACGAGGAAGAGGCGGAACGGCGCTGGGGCGACAGCGAAGCGTACCGGGAGTCGATGCGCCGCACCCGCCGCTACGGCAAGGACGACTGGGCCCGGATCAGGGAGGAGGGTGAGACGGTCTTCGCCAGGCTCGCGGAGCTCCTGGCCGCCGGCGACCACGCAGCGGGCCGCGCCGCCATGGACCTGGCCGAGGAGCACCGGTGCCACATCGACCGGTGGTTCTACCCCTGCAGCCACAGGATGCACGGAGGGCTCGCCGAGATGTACACGGCCGACCCGCGCTTCACGGCCTACTTCGAGAAGCGGGCCGCGGGGCTGGCGGACTTTGTTCGCGACGCGATCAAAGCCAACGCGGCCCGGTGGAGGAACCGGTCATGAGCGGCCGCGACCACAACGCGTCAACCGGGCCCGCACCCCATGCCGGATCCGCTGGCGAGTCCGACGCTTCCGACCCCGGCCGGGACGCCCCCTTCCGCAAGACCCTTGCCCGCGTCCTCCTGGTTCAGGTTGTCGCGCTGATCCTGCTCTGGCTCCTCCAATCCACTTTCCACAACTGACGGCCCGCTCATGCACCCCATCAACTGGCTGATCGTCGGCGGCTACGTCGCCTACGTCCTCGTCGACGGCATCCGCCGGGCGCGGGGCACGAAGGAGGTCGAGGGCTACTTCCTCGCCAACCGCTCGCTGCCGTGGTGGGCGGTCGGGCTCTCGGTGATGGCGACGCAGCTCTCCGCGGTCACGATGATCGGCACGACGGGGCAGGGGGCGACCGACGGGCTCCGCTTCGTGCAGTTCTACTTCGGACTGCCGCTGGCGATGGTGATCCTGGGCGTGACGCTGGTGCCGTTCCTGCGCGGTGCCGGGGTCTACACCGCGTACGAGTACCTGGAGCGGCGTTTCGGGCCGGAGACGCGCACCATGACCGCGTTCCTCTTCCTGCTGTCGCGCGGGATGTCGTGCGGGGTGATCATCGCCGCGCCGGCGGTGGTCTTCTCGGCGGTGTTCGGGTGGCCGCTCGCGTGGTCCGTGGCGCTGATCGGCGTCCCGACCGTTGCGTACACCATGCTGGGCGGGATCCAGGCGGTGACGTGGGCCGACGTCAAGCAGATGATCCTGATCGTAGTCGCGCTGCTCGCCGTGGTGGTCGTGCTGATCGTGCAGATGCCGGTGTCGCCGGGCGAGGCGCTCCACATCGCGGGCGCGACGGGCCGCCTAAGGGTTTTCGACTTCTCCTTCGACATCAACGAGACCTACACCTTCTGGTCGGGGCTGATCGGCGGCACCTTCCTGATGCTGTCCTATTTCGGCACGGACCAGTCCCAGGTGCAGCGGTACCTGGCCGCGAAGTCGGTCAACGCGGCGCGCACCTCGCTCCTGATGAGCGCGTACTGGAAGATCCCGCTCCAGGCGCTGGTCCTCCTCGTCGGCGTGATGGTCTTCGTGTACTACCAGTTCCAGCAGCCGCCGCTGCTGTACAATCCCGCGCACGAGAACGCGGTGGTGGAGGTGCGGGGTGCGGAGTACGAAGCGCTGCAGGCGCGTTATGGCGAGGCGCTGGTCGAGAGGGAGGGGGCGGCGCGGGGCGTGGCGGACGCCGCCGGCCAGGACGCGGCCCGACGCGCCGCCATGGACGACTTTCTCGCCCGGGAGGCCGCGGTCGAGGAGATCCGCACCGAGGCCCTGGCGATGGCGGAAGAGGTCACCGGCGAGCCCTCGCGCGACGTCAACTACATCATCCCGCGCTTCGTCCTGGGCGAACTGCCGATCGGGCTCGCGGGGCTCTTCATCGCGGCGATCATCGCTGCCGCCATGTCGAGCATCTCGTCCGAGCTGAATTCGCTGTCGACGACGAGCATCATCGACTTCTACCGTCGCTGGTTCCGCCCGGAGGCCAGCGACGCCCATTACCTCAGGGTGTCGAAGGTCGCGACCGCGTTCTGGGGGGTGTTCGCCTGCATTGTCGCGGTGTACGCGGTCAGCCTGGGCTCGCTGATCGAGGTGGTGAACCGCTTCGGGTCGTTCTTCTACGGGTCGATTCTGGGCGTCTTCCTGCTGGCGATGGTGCCGCGGGCGCGGGGGGTGGGCGCGCTGGTGGGGCTGGTCCTGGGAATGGTGGCGGTCGGCCTCATCGAGTGGCGCACCGACGTGGCCTACCTGTGGCTCAACGTGATCGGGGCGGGGACGGTCGTGGGGGTGGGGGTGGTGCTGGGGATGTGGGGCCGCCGGGCAGGTTGACTATCGCCCTCGTGCAGGGTCGGTCAACACGATGTCAAAGAATCGAATCTCGATCAAACCGCTGGGCAGCTCTACCCGTCGGAATCCCTTCATCCGACCGGGCAGGAAGCCTTCGATGTCGAACCAGCTCGCCAGATGCCTGGATCCCAGGACGACGCCCGCACGCGTGTCGATCACCTCAATGTACGCTGAATACGCATTGGGATAGTCCTCAGGCGGCTCATCAAACGGGGACCTCCAACGGCCGATGATGTCGACCCACTCCTCGGTAGGAACCAGAGTGTAAGTCACCAGCAGGCCTGTCGTGTCCGCACTCAGGGCGCTCAAGGAGGGGTGCGGAGCCTCGGTTGGCGGTTCTGGAGGTGCGTCCGGCGGGTCTTCCAACCAAACCCGGGGCTCCTGATCGGGGAACCACGATACCTGCCGACGGACCACCAGCTTCAGTTGGCCGTCCAGTCCCCGCTTCTCCACAAGATACTTCCTCCACAGCTCGCTCGGTCCGGCCCAGAAGTGATCCTCGTCCGCCAGGGTCAATGGGTTACGCGCATGGCTGGCCCAGTTCGTCGTTCCCCCGTACTCGGGATACTTGCCAAAGGTACGGAGAACCTCGCCTTCCGTGGTGAGCACAGCAAAGCCCTGGAGGGGAAGCTGGTCCCAAAGATTGCCGGGCGAGGTGACGATCTCACCGCGTGGCATCAAGATGGGGCTTGACATGCCCTGCATCATGATTCGCGGCATTCTTTGCACCCGGGAGAGCCAATCCAATTCCCGGGAGAGCACCGTCCATTGCCCGAGACCGCTGAATACGTGCAGATTGTCGTCGCGGTCCAGAAACAGCCCACTCACACCGCGTTCCTCGAACTCCCGCGGTCCGTCCCCCGCCCGGCCAAAGCTCCGCTCGAATCGCCCGGCCGAATCCCAAATGGCGATGGTGCGACTCATGCCCAGGACATCCGTATAGATTCGACCACGGCTGTCCACGACGACCCTCGTCCCGGGATCAGGCAGCGAGCCATCCAGGTCCGACACTAAAACAGGCCCCGTTTCGACCAGTTCTATCCGGCACGGGTAGCCGTCCTCCCGGTCCAGAAAGACCGTGTCGCCCGCCTCGAAACGCCGCTCGGCAAGCCGGGCGCATGGCTCGAGCGCTACCGCTTCCCCTTCGCCGGTGCCGCCATCACCCGTGCAACCCGGCGATATGAACAACAGTCCGAGGGTCAATCCAATCTTCCATCGCCGCAACATTCCTCACCTCCCCAAGAACGCTGAGAATCGAGTCCAGCGCGAAGCCGAACGGCAAAGCTGACAACGGGAATCGTGCCGTCAGCGGCCCGGGAGGGCAATGGACGCGACGGACGGGATGTCGTTTTCGTCTCGGCTTATCCCCCAGATCCGTGACTCCGTGAAGCGGAATGCGTCGAACCGGTCGGGCAGGTACACCTCCTGAACGGCTCCGGCGGGCGCGTCGGCTGCGTCGGACGCAATCCGCAGCCAGCGGGAACCGCCGCTCAGTCCGCCGACATCGGGATCGAGGGGGTGCATCCAGATCGTCCCGTCCTCGGTGCAGCGCAGGTCGACATACCGAGGCAGGTAGCTCGCGAGTTCGTGCGGTCTCCCGCGCACGGTTCGGGCGATCCGGTCCAGGACCCGAAGGCTGTCCTCTTCCGTCATTCGGGCGGCGACGTCGCTGGTCAGCTGGGCCTGTCTCATCCTGAAGACCGCAGCGGCGAACTGCCGTGGAGTGATGTCGGTGAACGGAACCGGCGGAAGCTCGATGGGATCCACCTCGGCTCCGGATCCTTCAAATCCGCGGAGCTGGTTTCTGACCCGATCATGGACGCGGACGAGACCGTTGCCGCAGGGAGCCCACAGCCGATACCAGAGCGGGAAGGCGCCCTCGCTCGGGATGAAGTCACCGGACGGGTCGTCCAGAGCCTCGCTCAGCGCGATGAGATCCCGTGTCGCTCCCGTCGCGGGGTCGACGGCGACCAGGTCGGCCAGCAGGAGAGAGAAGCGGAACTGCAGCGGCCCCGACTCCATGGTCGCGGTCGAGCGGGGGACGACGATCTCGCTGCCCAGCCTGGCGGTCCGTACCGCGCTTCCCAGCATGTTCATGCCGCCCTTCACGCTTCCGGCCGGGAGGTCGTCCGAGCGCAGAGGGATCACCGGCAGGTCTTCGCCCGGTTGCGAGATCCGAATGATCGCGTGGCGAACAAAGTCGAAGACCCATCCATCGCCGTCCCATCCTCCGGCGACGAAGCCGGAGGGCATCGGGAACTCGTCGGGTCCTCCGCCGGACCGCCCGTGAGCGCCGAGCGATTGGCCATCCGGCCCGAATCCCGTGAAGAACGGCGGCTGCGAATTCAGGACCCAGACGGACCCGTCGCTCAGGACCTCCATGTCCTGGACCACGGCGAGCGAGTCGGAGCTGCCGATGACTTCGATGTCCGACGCGCTGAATTCGATTGGGGCGAGTGGCACACCGTCGCCGGGCGCCCGGTCCGAGCATACGAGGAAGGCGGTCGCGGAGAGTGCTGTGGTCAGCGCTGGAGCAGGTCTCACGGTACCTCCTTTTGTGGCTCAGGTTCCTAACGCGGCTCGGAGGCGGTTGCGATCGTCACGGTTGAGCCTTCTCCTCCATGATCTGGATCAGGTTGCCGCACGTATCGTCGAAGACGGCGGTAATGACAGTCCCCAGGTCGGTTGGCGGCTGCACGAACCGCACACCTTTACGCCACGAGACGCTCGTGCTCGGCCTCGACATCGTCGACCGCGAAGGAGGTATAGGCGATCCCGTCCTCCACGAGCGCCTTTCTGAACGGACCGACCGCGGGGTGTTCAGCGGGCTCAAGCACCAGCTCCGTCCCGTCCGGAGCTTCTTCGGATACCACGGTGATCCACGCGTGCTCTCCAAGAGGGATGTTGTGCTTCACGCGAAAACCAAGCGTTTCCGTGTAGAAACGAAGTGCCTTCTGCTGATCGTCCACCGCGACGCTGGTCAGGTTGATTCTCATTTCTCGATGTCCTCGTCCGTTGAATGTGAAGTGTCCTCGTCTGTTGCGACCGGCCACCGCTCCCCGATTGCCTTCAGCGGCGCGCCCACGAACCAGTGGAGCTTCCATCTCCCCTCGCGCCTCGTGCGAATGAGGCCGGCCGCTTTCAGGACGTCCAGGTGTTGCGAGATCGCTTGCCGCGAGGAGCTGATGCCGTGTTTCATGATCAGGCGCCCACAAAGCTCGAAGAGCGTTTGACCCGACCGATCCACGAGCTCATCCAGGATGGCCCGCCTGGTTCGGTCAGCGATCGCGCGGTAAATGTCCACCTGTTCATCATAGGCAAGCAGTGACTTGCGTGTCAAGGCTTCAAAGGATGCCAGCATGGACCTTGCCTGTCGCACGGCGCCGCACGGTCTATTGCGGCGGATCGGGATAAGTCTCCTGAATCGGTCGGCGATGCACGCGGGCTGCCCGCGGCGCCCCGGTTTGTCATGAAAACAGTACATAATGTCATGTTCTCTTTACTTATATGCCATCCAGAGCGCCGCTCCGCGTTAGTCCTCAATCGACAGAAAACGGCAACCTGTCAAGAGAGCACGTAAGTCGTTGTGTCCATTGGCTCATTGTCTCGCGGACTTCTGAGATGCCCCCAGAGTTGCCCCAAACGTGCAGTCGACCCCGGCACCCGTCGGCGACGCCTCGTTGCCCATCCGGTGCTGGGGGCGTGCGCGGATCCCGTCGCCGAGGCTGGCGTCGACCAACCGGGTTCTCGTGCTCACTCCAAGCACTACGGCACCAACGCCCGGATGATTCCGGGATTCACCATTGAGAGAAGGAGGACGGAGCGATGACGAGCGTGATCAAACAGGTAACGCGAGCGCCGGGGCGGTTTCTACGGCTGCCGGAGGTGATGGCCCGCACGGGCCTGTCGCGGAGCACCATCTATGTGCGCCTGGAGCAAGGGCGCTTTCCCCGCCCCGTCTCGCTGGGCGGTCGCGCGGTCGGCTGGATCGAGGCGGAGGTGGACGAGTGGATGCGGGAGCGGATCGCGGCGAGCCGACGCGACGGCGATTGAGGGCATCAGGGGGACCGGATCCAAGCCTCACCTGTCGAAGCACTGAGCCATCGCGCCCACGTCTTGCGCTGACGGCTGAGGCTCACCAAACGCGTTGTCGGTTCCTACGAACCGATCCACGATCAGGAGTCGCACCGGATACAACGGCCTCTCGTCAAGCCTAAGGGAATCTTGTGGCGCGGCCTCGGCATCGTCGCGGTCGGACAGTTCGCGTCGGATTCGGTCCACGTCCTCGCTCGTCAGCTGTGTCTTGGATTCTTGAAACAGCCATTCAGGCCACGCGGACTCCATCGATTCGAAGGGCCAGTCGTACTGAGGCGGTCCGGCGGGTAGTAGATCGCGGTTGCCATGCCGAGTACGGAACGCCATGTGGTTCAGGTGTTCCTCGGCGAATCGACAATCGAACACACAGCGCCATGGTAGGGACTGCCTGACCTTGTGAGCGCGGTCGAAGTTCCGATACGGGGGGGCGCGACGGCTGAGCATCCGCAGAATGTGCCAACTCGGGACAAGCGTGCAGCCTAGTTGCCCTACGTCGCAGGCCTCCAGG
Source organism: Gemmatimonadota bacterium (assembly GCA_022822445.1). Classification (GTDB taxonomy): domain Bacteria; phylum Gemmatimonadota; class Gemmatimonadetes; order Longimicrobiales; family Gaopeijiaceae; genus Bin94. The sequence goes on from JAJEBR010000115.1 coordinate 101,120, forward strand.
CAGTGCCAATGCTTGGAACACCGTGCGGTGTCCGAGTGGTTGTAGAGCAGGTACAGGGGCAGCCCTATCTGCCAACGCAGCAGGAGACATGGAAGGGTAAAATGATTAGAGTAGGGCGAGTCAGTGAGTTGCACGATGGCAGGAGGAAAAGGAATGGACGGGACAAGGGCGCGCTCCCCCGCCGCGGCGGGGGAGCGCGCGCGCGGCGCGGCGGCGGCACCGGATCCGGAGGTTTCGGCGAAGGCGACGCGGCGGCGGTTCTCGCCGCGGTACTAGATGTCGGTGGTCGTGCGGGCGGACGCCTGCGAGACGCCGGGCGAGATCGGAGAACTGTTGAGGCGCGAGGGGTTGTACAGTTCGCACCTGTCGGCGTGGCGCAAGGCGGTGCGGGAGGGATCGCTGGCAGCGCTGGCGAGGAGGCGCGGGCCGAC
>JAJEBR010000015.1 GCA_022822445.1 Gemmatimonadota bacterium
CCCCCATGGGCCCGGCGGGCGCTGTCAACACCCTCCCAGACCGCCCACTATGTCGCAAACACCCCGAAAACCCACCCGGATCCCAGGCTAAAGGCTTGAAAACGTCGCGCTTACGAGCATAAAATGGACGGGATCTAGCTAGGCCCCCTCCGCTCGGTTGCAGCTCCACGCCCGCCGACCCTCGTAGCGACCGGCCGCGTTTCCAGATCGCTATCCACACGAGCGCGTGGAAGACAAGCGAAACCGATACCGTCATGACCACGAGCCATCCGCTTCCGGTGAGATGCCGCGCGGTAGAGGCGGGATCGGGGGGACAGGCTGAGTCCGATTGTCCCGCGGATGGCCGGACAGTTGCAAGGTGCCGCCGGTCCCGTCAGAACCCGCCTCGCCGATCGTAACAGGACAGCGCCAAGCGTCCACTGCTCATCCCGAGGGCACATTGCTGGAGGTGACGCGCCTGGTTACGCAATCGGCGGAAGTCGCGCCGCATATCCCGGACCCCATCGCTGACGAACGGCTCGTATTCCTCGCGCGCCATGACCCGTCCTTCGTCTGCGGGCGGAACGATCACGCCTTCCGCTCCATCCAGCGATATGGCGGTCGCAGCGTAGACGGTGCTTCCGCCATTCAGGGAGAGCACCAGAATCATCCCGGGCAGGCCGCCGTAGAGGGCGGGGCCACCCTGCACGGGGACATCTGGCGCAAACCACGCGACGACCTCGCGGCCACCGAACCGAGCCGTCGCTCTCGTCACCCGATGCCCCAGGTGCATGCGTTGCTCATCGGAAAGCTGCCACTCGGCGTCGATGGGTACGGGATCCATGCGGAACACGGTCTGGAACGCCTCGAACACCCTCACGGCAGTGCCCCCTCCGGAACCGGAGTAGGCGTGGGTGAGAAGATTCTCCGGGCTCGCCGCCTCATGCTGAAACATGTCAGCCAGCGCGTCGAGGTTGTTGTGTGTCATGGAAAACAATGCGGGAGGGGATGCCTCCCCTTCTTCTTCCGGCGCCGGAAGCATGAGGGACGACGACGGATCGAAATGGAGCAGGAAGGACTTCTGCCTCGCCTCCACGAACCTATCCCGCACCCCCGCCATTTCGCGGGGCACATCGACATCGACGGTTGTGACGCGCGTGTACATGATCGTTCCGCTCTGAGCATCGGCCCGACCGGGTGGGGCGACGAAGAGCACCGCAGCGCACAGCCACACGGAATGCTTGGTAGTCGTCACGTCTCGGTCACCTCTGACGCTCGTCGGCTGGCGGCACCCTGCTGACTCGCACCGTGTACTGATCGAAATCTCCGGTCTCGATAAACGCCACGAGTCCGTCCGGGCCGAGGGCGTCCGGCATGGGTGTTCCTGCCGGATAGCTTCCCAAGTAGCGGCCGTCGTGGGTCAGCACGTCGATGGGACCGTCGCTGCCAGGTTCGTCGCCGCGGCGCCGGACCCAGATCTCGCCGTCCCAAGTGGTGCGCAGGTCGCGAACGACCGGGACCCATTCGGCAGCGGTCTGGGCCTCGAGGAACATCCGTCGCGACCGCACGGCTCCTTCCCGAATCATGTCGTCCGGAATCCGTCCCTGAATGGGATTGCCGCTGGCGTCCACGGTCCTTCTCCCGCGCGACGCTGCAACCGCCGTTCGGGCCACCTCGTCAAGCTGGCGGTCGATCTCGCGTTCGAGAATCTGGTCCGTGACCGGCTCCGGGCTGAAGGGGCGCGAAATGATGTGCGCTATCCCGCCCTCGGGATCCGTGACCTTGATCCGGTAAGCCGATGAATCCGAGAACGCGACACCCCCTTCGGGCAGCGGGCCTACGAACAGTCCCGGATCGAAGATGCGCGGCGGAGGCGTCGTCTCTCCGGTGCTGATGGTGCGGCCACCCAGGCGGAACTCGACCGGTCCGTCGGACGGCGGTGCCCAGCCGTGGGCGAAGACCTCCTGCACCAGCTCGTCACTCGCCAAGTCGAGCCGGAGGACCGAGCGCCTGCCCGGCGGATCTTCTTGGTCATCCGGCCGCATGGGGAGATACCGCACGAGGCTCCCCGAGGCCACAAACACGCCGATTCCCGAACCGCGGCGGTCGGCGTGAATTGGCCCCGCCACGCCCAACAGGTCGTTCCCCACTCGCACCCCACGGTCGAAGCTGCCGTCGCTGTTGAAGATCTGAAAGGTCCGGTGCCGGGGAATGTCGGTGACCACGATACGCCCGTTCGCCAGGATCACCAGATCCCGAGGAAAGTCGAACTCGCCGGGACCGTCTCCGGGCTGGCCGATCGTCCGCACCAACCCTCCCGCACGGTCCACCACAATTATCGTCCGCGCGTCAACGTCCAGCAGGTACAGGTTGCCCGCGGCGTCGAAGGCCGAGGCATCCAGCATGCCGAACTGCTGCCAAGCCGGCGCGTCCAGCGAGCCCAGACGGAATACCTGAGCGAAGTCGGCCTCCAATGGACGGTCGTCGGCTGGAAGTTCGATCATCTCCTGAGCCGCCGCGGGCACGGCTGCGAGCACGAGCAACGCGACTCGCAGTGTGTTCCCAAACATCGGAGTCCGCATCGGAGTTGCTCCTGCTCGGTCGTTTCGTCGTGGCCGGCGCGAAAGATAGTCGCACGGTCGGGCCATCGGATAGTCCCGCCTTCTCTGCCTAAGAAAATTCCCGAGGTGCGCATTGGCACCCCCGGGTCGATTGTGCGCTTGCCTCCCTCGGGACCTCCTGCCGAAAGCCGTCGGGGCCTGTTCCCCGAACGGGAATCCAATCGACGCCATTGGAGGGCGTCAAACCCGTGGACTCCGACCCCGGTAGACTCCGCATACCCCCGCCGAACGGGATCGGGGCCCTATCTGCGGCCTGGCTGCCGTTCCAGCCTCCACACGTCCACGTGGTCCAAGTCCAAGTCGTCCTGTCGGATTGTCGCGAGATGATTGCCCCGGAAGACGGGGACGGTGCGCTCCTTGTAGGGAACGGAGGGAACGCTGCCGAGAAGCCTTCCCTCGGGATCGAAGAACTCCCAGCGGTTGCCTGCGGTGCGGATCACTTCAACCCACAGGTTGCCGTCGGGGGAAACGAAGATCTCGTTGATGAAGGACTTGCGAGGCGGTCGGGTGTAGCTCCGGGGGTTGCAGGAACCGCCCGGCCACCGCTCCATGGCCTCGTCGAACTCCGCGCTGCCCGCATCCCATTCCTCGTCCGAGATCGGCTCGGTCGGCAGTGTGCGCTCGATTACCCGCAGGGTGTCGCTCTCGCCCTGCGTGACGGCGATCCGGTAGAAATAGCCCCAAGCGGAATACATGACGCCCCCGGACGTCGGGTGCTGCACGAGTTTTGCCGCCGTCGTGTTTGGGTAGACGCCAAATCTTCCCTCCCAAGTGCAGAGAATCGGCTCGACCTGCCCGGGAAGGTCGTCTGGAACAGGCAGGAAGGGCACGGTATCGCCTGTGGCTCCGCTGTTGTCGAGGCCAATCCACTGAGCGCCAGCATCAGGATCGAACGCAAAGCGGAAGACCTCGTTCTCGCCGACGGGATAGAATCGAATGTTTGCGGCCGATCCGGTCAGACCACCCGTGGTCCTTCTTTGGCCAAGCCACTCGCCGTCAGCCGAAAACTCGCCGATGCGCCCTTGAACCGGATCGAAAGTAACGAGCCGGTCCCCGACCCAGGCCAGAGAGTAGAGGCTCCTGAACTCGCCCGGTCCCTCACCTTCCCGACCGAAGGTACGCATGTGCGCCCCGTCGAAACCGAAGACGCGGACCTCGTGGTTTATGGCGTCCGCCACGAAGATGGTCTCATCGGGGCCGATGGCCACGGCGCTGACTCGGCCGAACTCGTCAGGAGTCTGCTGTTCCGTCAGCGATTTGGGTCCGATCGAGACGACCGGGGTCAGGTGCCATCGGGGCGGCGTGCCGGTGTTGGCGACGCGGACGCCGCCGCCTACGGTGTCGAAGGTGGTGGCGAGATCGCCACCGCCAGCAGTTGAGGTCCCCTGATCGCAGGCTGCTGCCAACGTCGCTGCGAGGAGGAAGGGAACCTTGATGCTGGAGACACGAAGCGGATAGGGGAACACGACCATTCTTGGCTCCATCATGGTGGGGGAAGGGACCCCACAAAGGTTGGGTTGCGCTCCGGTCCCCCGCAAGGACGATAGGACAAGTGGACTGATTCCACCGTTTTGAGTCCCGTATACAATCTCTGGTGGGTCACTCAGGACAGAGCTTGGCGTGAAGATCCAGTACGCAGGTGTCCTTGTGACCGCCCGCGCATCCTTCCGAGCACTCGTCGGCCAGTGCAGTGGCCGCGATCACCACGCCGGACTTCGCTCGGCTGGCACGATTCGGGCGTGGACGACATAGTTCACGTCGAACTCGTCCGTCACGATCAGCCATGCCAGGTCGCCCCGCACAACCGGGTCGACCTGGTCCGAGAAGCTGAGGCCCGGCCCCAAGCTGGCCGTTCCGACATAGCCGCCGTCCCCCGCGTAGACATCGAACAGGACTTCGCCGTTCGTTGCCGGAGTCTGGACCCACAGGTTGCCCTCGACCGACTCGAAGACGGCCTCGACAGCGGGCTTGACGGTGGGAATCCGCGACCAGTCCCACTGGCGGCTCGCTCCCCTGTCCGCGAGCATTTGCCGCATCGCTTCGATGACCGAATCGCGCTCGGCCTCGGGCACGGGGACAGCGGGCCGGCGGGTCTCAACCACGAGCGTCGTATCCCCCCCCGGCTCCCACCGCGCCAAGCGGTATTCGGGATCGCCGTCCTTGGTGGACCAAATGGCGCCCCGCGAATCGATGAACCTCACTTCGTTCGCGAAGAACGGGATCCGGTACAGCATGTAGCCGCCCCGGTCCAGCCCCAGGAAGAAGGTCCCGGGCTGGCTCTGGGGATCGTACTCCTCGTCTTCCGGACCATCACTGGGCAAGGGCAGGGAGTCCACCAGCGTCATCGTCAAATCGTAGACGCGAATCCGTCTACGGGTCCCGTCACCCCACGGTCGGTAGATGTGGCGACCGCCCACCATCGCCCCGTTCCACACCCAGCCGTAGTTGCCGTCGGCGAACGGAAACGACTCGATGAAGCCATCCTCGGGATCCAAAACCGACATCCGCCCGTTGCGGGCATCCGGGACCCAGAGGCGTCCGTTGGGACCGAGCATGAGGCCGTTAGCATCCACGAACTCGCCGGGTCCCTGCCCCTTGCCGCCATGGGTCGCGACGTGAGTGCCATCGGCGCCGAAGACGCGCAGTTCCTGTGCTTGGGAATCGAGGACGGCGAAGCCTCCGCCCTCCAGCGCCACGAGGCCCTTCAGAAGGCCAAACGCGTCCGGTCCAGTGCCATCGAGGGAGCCGACGCGGAGTTCCTCGACCAGCGTCCAAGTAGGGGACACGTCCGCCACCGGGACGTTCGTGACTTGGACCGTGCCGGACGGCAAGGTGTCCCGCAGCGTGGTCCAGTCGCTCCGGGACGCCGCGTCGCCGCAACCGGCCAAGGCCACGCACGCCACGGCGAGAAGTGTCGCTCGTTCGTTCGCGCTCATCCAACTCATCCTTTCGTCTGCGTCGCTGTCCGTACCACCGGCGGCACGTCGGGGCGAAATGCCTGGTGCCTGCCCTTCGTGTCCAAGTCCAAGGTCGCGTCCGTCTCCCGTTCGCGCCACTCTCCAAGTACGGGCGCACCTCACCGACGAAGCCCGTATCGAGGGAATCCGTTTCATCGCAGCGGAGAGAAACGGGTGGGGAGCGGCGCGGGGCTGGCCCTTCCACACGACCTCCCCCACATTCAGGCCATGAATGGAATACTGTCGGTGATTTCACTCACTAAGGAGTGGGCCCGGCAGGGCAAAGTTGAAAAGCGAGACATGATGAAAGAACCGACCCGGGTCGATGCCGTGCAGGCATCGGCCGCTCCAGAGACCACGGCGGCCAGCGGGGTCACGCTGTCGAGATGCGGCAAGCGCGCTTGGACCGTCTGCCTCGATCCTGGCACGGCCCTCCAACTGAAGGCGGTCGCCGCGCTCAACGACCGTAGCCTCCAGTCTCTCGGCGAGGAAGCGGCCGGCTGGCTGATCGAACGCTACTACATCCTCTGACCATGTTTTCATGTCATGGTGAGAAAGCTGTCAGGGGACGTGGGCGAGTGAACCAACGGACACGCCTGGGTCGGGTTCACGCGTTTCCCTCCGTTCGCCTAAGTCCAGCGCCTTGAGGGAAGGCCCCGGGCGCCCTAAAGGGGCGGCGAGAGGGCGAACTCCGAATCCAGGGTTCATTCGGCGTGCTGGCGGCGGAACCGGCTTCCGAGGCCCAATCGCGTTCCCCCGTCCAGGGATGGGAAGGGAATGTGAGGACCGGTCGCGGGGCGCCCCTTTGCCGAACTCACGACTTGGCGGTAATGTAGTGTCCCCACTCTTCCATGACCACGCGCCGCCGCTCGAGAAGATCGCTCCGGAAATACGCTCCCTCCACGCCGCCGACCGTGTGCGCGAGCGCCGCCTCCGCAATCGCGCGCTCCACCCCGGTCTCCGCGGCCCAGTCGCGGAATGAACTCCGAAATCCGTGCACCGTGCTCTTGATGCCCAGGTCCTTGAGCAACTGGGTCAGCACGTGCCTCTGTTGCACGAGGCCCTGTACGCTTGGAAAGACCAGATCGGGACTGCTCGCGTTGTCCCGGGCCTCGCCGAGCACGTCGAGTGCGCGGGTCGACAGTGGCACCCGATGCTCCTTCCCGGACTTCATGCGATTCTCGGGCACAATCCACATGGCGCTCTCGAAGTCGATCTCGCCCCACTGGGCACCGCGCACCTCCCCGGACCGGGCTGCCGTCAGGACGATAAACTCCAGACACAGGCGACTTGCCAGCCACCCGTTGGCACTCCGGACCCTTTCGATCGCTCCGGCGACCTGCGCGTGCGGGAGAGCCTTGAAGTGACTGCGGCGTCCTCCGACCCTCGGCAGTGCGGCCGCGATCGCGTCGCCGGCGGGATTATCCTCCCGGTACCCCTTCGCCACGGCCCACTTCATCACAGCGCCGATGCGCTGCCGCACACGCGAGGCCGTCACCCGCTTCTCGTTCCAGATCGGCACCAAGCAAGCCAGAACCTCGGCCGTGTTGATCTCGTTGACGCGCTTTCCCCCCAGCTTCGGAAACGCGTAGTCCCGCAGCGACTGGCGCCACTGTGCCTCGCTCGCAGACCCCTTCCAGTTCTTCGCGTGTAGCCGGATCACCGTCTCGGCGGCCTGCGCGAACGTCGGTACACCGCCGCCCCGGGGGTCTTGCCCCTTCTCGACGGCCCGCCGGTTGGCGAGTGCCTTGGTGCGGGCCTCCGCGAGCGTCACGATCGGATAGGCACCCAGGCCGAGGTTGAACGGCTTGCCGTTGATTCGCAGCCTCTGAGCCCAGCTCTTCGAGAACCTGCCCGTAGCCGTCGACTTCACCAGCAGTGAGAGCCCGTAGCCGCCCCGCCCATCGCCGTATCTTCCCGGCCGCTTGATGGTCCGTACGAACGCCGCGCTCAGTTGTCTCGGTCGCTTCATGTTGGTCTCCAGTCAGAAATCGGTTATCACCTACCGTTATCACTTTCTGAATGAGACTACATAAGACAGGATGATACGTCAAGAGACGCTAAAATCATTACCTACATGGAGTTGACGATGCTCCTGCGTTCGCATGAGATCCGATGAGACACCGTTTTCCGGGAGCCGTTGTCCTGCAGCCCGCCGTAGACGTTGTACGGCGTCGCCATGTCCACCGACACGCGGTAGTACTGGCTCACCGGCAGGTCCGAGATGTAGAGCCAGTTCAGCCCCCGGTCGTAGGAGATCCCGAGGCCGCCGTCGTCGGCCTTCATCACGTGGCGGGAGTCGTCGGGGTTGACCCAGACCATCCGGTCGTCCCCGTGCAGGCTCTGCGGCGGGGAGGTGAAGGTCCGGCCCCCGTCATCCGAGAAGGAGTAGCTGTTCATCATGTAGACGCGCTGGTCGTCGCTGGGGTCGACGAGGATCTGGCTCGCGTACATCGGCCGCGGATTCCAGTCGCTCATCAGCTCCCAGCTCTCGCCGCGGTCGTCCGACCGGTAGATGCCGGCGCGGCGCTCGGTGTACGCGGTCGACGCGTTGTAGCGGTACCCCTGCTCGACGCTGACGTACACGATCCGCGGGTCGCTCCGGTAGATGGAGATGCCGATGCGGCCCAGAACGCCCTCCGGCAGCCCGCGGGTGACGCCCGGTCCGGCCAGCCGCTCCCAGTTGTCGCCCCCGTCCATGCTGCGGTAGAGCGCGCTCCCCGGCCCGCCGCCGTGGAACCCCCACGCCCGCCGCTCCCGCTGATAGGTCGCCGCGTAGACGATGTTCGGGTTCGACGGGTCGAGCGCGACGTCCACCGCGCCGGTGTGCTCGTCGACCTGCAGGATGGGCTGCCAGGTCGTGCCCCCGTCGCGGCTGCGGTACAGCCCCCGCTCCTCGTTCGGGCCCCAGAGGTGCCCCATCGCGGCCACGTAGACCAGATCCGTGTCGTCGGGGTGCAGCGCGATTCGCCCGATGTGCTTGCTGTCGCGCAGCCCCATGTTGGTCCAGGTGGCGCCGCCGTCGGTGCTCTTGTAGACGCCGTCCCCCCACGACGAACTCTGCCGGTTCGCGCGCTCCCCGGTCCCGACCCAGACGATCGACGTGTCGCGCTGGTGCAGCGCGATCGCCCCGACCGAGTGGGTGCCCTCGTTCTCGAAGACGGCGGTCAGCGTGATCCCGTTGTCGCCGGTCTTGAAGACGCCCCCGGTCGAGGACGCGACGTAGAACTTGATCGGGTCCGACTCCGCGACGGCCAGGTCGACGATGCGCCCGCTCATGACCGCCGGGCCGATGTTGCGGAAGCGCAGGCCGTCGAGCTGGGCGGTGGTGGCCTGGGGGTGCGCGGGGGACGGGGCGAGCGGCGCGAGGAGTGCGAGAAGGGTGGCAGCGCGGAGGCCGGCGCGGAGGTTGGTGGGGAAGCTGGCGCGGGAGCTTTCGAGGCTATCGCCGCGGGTGGCGCGGATGCCAACGCGGAAGTCGGCGCCGTGCCGGGTGCGGAGCCTGGCCCGGAGGCCGGCGGAAAGCGGGGCGCGGCCTTGAAGCAAGTGGCTGATTCGGTTGGTCATGGAAGTCCGTCTCTGAAGGGGGAAGCAGGTTCGGTAAAAGGGAAGCACGGACGCTGAAGGCCTGATAATCGGTCGGGTTGCGGGGGGTTTCAAGCTTGCGCGACGAAGACCTCCCTCTCACGGGCCCACCCAGTACTCCACCGGCACCGACAGGAAGTCCTCCACCGAAACCCCGTCGTCCCCCACCAGCAGCGTGCGGTCGGGGTTGAACATCCTGGTGAAGGCGACCATGCCCGGCAGGGTGGGGCTCGCCCTGCCGCTCTTGACCTCGATGGCGGTGAGGCGGCCTCCGGCACGCACGACGAAGTCCACCTCGCGGTTGCGGCCACGCCAGTAGAAGACTTCGCACCGGCCTGCCGCCGCGGCGTTCACGAGGTGTGCCCCGACGGCCGATTCGACCAGCCGCCCCCAGAAGGCGCGATCTTCAACCGCCTGCTCCAGCGTCAACGGAGAGAGGGCAGCCATCAGGGCGGTGTTGAAGACCTGGAGCTTCGGGCTGGATCCCCGCCTCCTGACCGTTCCCCCCGAGTATTTCTGAAGTCCGGTCACCATGCCCGCAGCGGACAGCATGTCCAGGTAGTGCGCGAGCGTCGTGGTGTTGCCGGCTTCCTGCAGTTGTCCGAGCATCTTCGTGTACGACAGAATCCGGCCCGAGTAGTCGCAGGCCAGTCCGAAAAGGCGCCGCAGCAGCACCGGCTTGTCCACGCGCGAGAGCAGCAGCACGTCTCGGGAGATGGCGGTCTCGATCGGCGAGTCGCGGATGTAGCGCGACCAGCGGTCCGGCTGCTTCACGAGTGGCGCCGACCCGGGGTACGCGCCATGGAACAGATACTCGTGGAGCGACCAGCCGAACACGTTGCGCATCTCCCGGTAGCTCCAATGCGGCAGGTGCACCACCTCGAACCTTCCCGCAAGGCTCTCCGTCAGCCTCCGCCCGATCGGGAGCTGTGCGGATCCCGAAAGTACGACTCTCAACTCGCGACCGGCGAGCGTGTCCTCGTCCCAGAGTCGCTTGACCGACTCCGCCCAGCCCGACGCCTTCCCGACCTCGTCGAGAATGAGCAGGGCACCCCCGGCGCCCGCGCGATCCGCCTCGATCCTGGCGATGTCCCACTGTTGCGCGATCCACCCGGGACCTCGCAGCGTCGGTTCGTCCGCGCTGGCGTAGCGATGCGGCAGCCCCGCCCGCTCCGCGACCTGGTTGACCAGCGTGGTCTTGCCCACCTGTCTTGCCCCGGTGACGATCTGGATGATGCGCCGCGGCTCCCGGAGTCGCTCCAGGAGGTTTGCCGCCTGTGGACGAGTGCATGGCGGATTACTCAGCATAATAAGTAAATCTACTCAAATAATTGAGTAAATGGAAGAATGCACCAACGCCGGCCCAGGCCAGCGCCGTGGCCAGGCGTGCAGGCCAGGCTTGCAGGCCAGTGCAGGCCAGGCGTGCGATTGCCCTGGCGGTTGCCGTACGGTTGTGCTTCGCTGTGTTGTCTCTACCCGCCGTCCAGCGCCAGCGCCCCGCGGATCGCGCCCACAAACCGCGCGGCCTCGCCGAGCCGCACCACCCTCCTCCCCGACCCCCTGGAGTGGGCGAAGAGATCCGTGACCGTGGTGACCACGTCGGCGCGTTTCCGGAGGAAGCGTTCCAGCGCGAGGGTCTCGGTGAAGGGGATGAGTTGGTCGTGGCGGCCGTGGATCAGGCGCACGGGGGGAAGCACGCCGGACGGGAAGGTGGCCGGCAACTCCAGGTCCGGGTGCGTGGCGCGGCCGGCCTCGGCGAGGAGGGGAGCGATCTCGTCCGCCCAGGCGGGGTCGGGCTCCCGCGCCGCCTCGGGCGCGAAGTGGCGGAAGAGTTCCCGGCTGCCGGGAGACACCGATTCGAGCACCTCTTCCTTGATGGGGTCGCTGGCGGGCTCCCACGACATGATCCCCCGGTCACCAGCCAGCGCCGCCAGTCGGCCGAGCCCCCGGGCGACCTCCGCGGCCGACTCGTAGCCGGGGATCCGGTGCAGGTAGTTCGACGCGACAACCCATCGGCCGTAGGGATCCGGCCGGAGATACCGGGTGTTCCCCCGCCAGCGGAACTGTCCGGTGAGTCCGAAGCGGACGGTGTCCTCCAGGCAGTGGTAGGTCCCGAATCCGAGGATGCCCCGCACGCGGCCCTTCAGACGCGGATCCGCCGCGGCGATCAGCGTCCGGGGACACCCGAAGGACAGGCCCGTGAGCACGACACCGCCGGGACGAACGTCCGGATCGTCGCACAGATGACGGACGGCGACGCGCAGGGCTCTATCGGCGGGCGCCGGATCCAGACTCAGTTCCCGCCACTCGCGGACCTCGGGAACGAGCACATCTCCACCGGCGCGGGCGATTGCGGCCGCGAGGCGCGCGATGGCCGGATGGTCGGGACCGGGCCGGGTGGCGCCGTGCAGGATCACCCATCCCGGCAGCGGCCGTCTTCGCGATGCCGGGCGGTGCCGCCGAGCCTGGATGGCATCTTCCCCGCCGCCGATGACGGTGTTCTCGGTGACGACGCCGGGGGTCGGCTTCCCGGGAGTCGTCCGGGCCCATGCAGTCAACCACCTCAGGGTCTTCATGGACGTTCTTGGCGCTTCCGGTTGCCCGCGAGCCGGCATTCCGGCCTCGAATGGGGGCTGCGCGGAGCAAAATGGCGGCTGCAGTGGGGACTATTCATCACCTGATGATCGTTCAGACGCTGACGGAAATCGACGCTGATAATTCCGTGATCGTCGCATGATATGCTGTGGGCCCCAGGCGGCGAGTTTGACGTACGATTCGCCGCAATCAGGCAGCCGTCCAGAGGAGGAGTACCATGCGTTCAGTCGAGTCAGGCCCCGGAGTGGTGAACCTCGCCGTACCCGCCTGGCTGGTTGCGGAGCAGATACTATGGCTCCGCCGCGGCACCAGCACCACTCAGTTCCAGCTGCAGAGGCTCATCTACATCGCACATGGCTGGTCGTTCCCCCTGCGGGGCCGGCCGCTCATCCTCGATCCGATATACGCATGGGACTACGGGCCGGTGATCTTCGACATCTGGTCCCGATATCAGGCGTTTCGAGCCGACCCGATCACGCTGCCGCGAGTGGACCGATCCGATTCGCTGGACCCCGAGGAGAAGGCCCTCATCGACATCGTGGTGCGGACGTACGATTGCTCATTCGAGGAGCTGTTCAGAATCACGCACCATGAGGCGACCCCCTGGTCGCTGGCGCTGAGGTGGGGAAGAGGGATGAAGCAGCCAATCCCCAATGAGCTGATCGAGGCGCACTACCGGCTGCTCGCAAGCGACTGAAGCCTCCGCACGACCACCGTCGCGACGTCCAGCTCGTCGAGTTCGATGAATGCGACGAGACCCTCCGGGCCAAAGGCGGCCGGCATGCCTGGCGTGCCTGCGGGGAAGGTGCCGATGTAGTCGCCGTCGGCGGTGAGCACATCGATCGGGCCGTCGGTGTCCGGCCAGGGGCCGCGGCGCTGAACCCATATGTGGCCGTCCCAGGTAGTGGCGAGGGCGTGGATCACGGAGAGCTCGGGATGGAAGGCGGGCTCGGGAAGGTCGATGGTGACGGTCTGCGGTGTTCCGTCGCTGCCCGGGAGCTGGAGCATTCTCTGTCCTGCGGCCGGAGCGCCCAGGGCCACCCGCAGCGAATCCCGGCGTTCCATCTCGGCCCTCTCGATCGCGGGCGTCACGGGCTGGGGATCGATCGGCCGCGTAATGATGTGCGCCACCGCCGCGTCACCGTCGCCGGTCACCTTGAGCGCGTAGCCTGACGAGTCCGAGAACACGACCCGGCCATCCGGGAGGACGCCCGTCAGGACCTCCGGCTCGAAGATCATCGTCTGACCCATGCCAAGCTCGGCGTAGGTGACCCGCCGGCCCTGGACGACCACGCCCTCCACCTCTCCGTCGGCGGTCTCTGGAGGAGGTGGCAACCACCCCTTCGCCACCGTGTCGACATTCAGGACGTCACCCCCGAGATCCAGTCGCAGGACCGGTCTCGAGTTTGCCGGGGCACGCCCCATGGCGGGGCCGGCGCGCGTCGGCAGGGCATACACCCCGGAGCCGCGCGGGTCGGGGTGGAAGGCGCTGGCGTACAGGATCGAAAGCTCCGCAGGCCCGACGCGGACCGCGCGCACGAACGCACCGGATTCGTCGAAGAGCTGGTACGCTCTGTGGCCAATGTCGCTGATAACGGACGTGCCGTCCCGCAGGACGGCCATCGCCATCGGCACATTGAATTCGCCGGGTCCCTGTCCGGCGCTGCCGAACCCATGCATGAACTCGCCGGAGGAGTTGAACACCAGGACCCGAACGTCAGTCCACCGGCCGGTCGGGCCGCCCGATCCGTCGAAGACATAGAGGTTGCTGCGGGCATCGAAGGCGGCGGTGCGCACGGTGCCGAACATCTCCCAGGGCTCGCCATCCAGCGTGCCCATACGGAAGACCTCTTCGAAGGCGGTGTCGAGGTGGCGGTCCTGGCCGGTCACCTCGATGACCTGCTGGGCCTGGAGTGCGTGGTCGTGGGTGCCGAGCAGGAGGCACGGCAGCGCGAGGGTTATCGAGGATCGAAGGGTCATGATGCTGCCGGGCCGATCCGATGCGGCGTCCCTTCTCCGGCGGCTCAGGCTCGCCGCGTACAGCATCCAGGGAATCATCCCTCGTCATCCCTTATGACCGTTATCCTGCTCATGATCTCGCCGTCGGAAAACAGGATGGTGCCGCGCAGTACCTCCGGCGACTTCAGCAGGTCACGTACCAGGGCCACCACCGGGTTGTTCTGCTGTCCGACCGCGTCCGGCGATTCCCCGCGGGTTGCTTTTGCGAACCAGTTCCCGCGCCCGGCAGATTCGTAGCGGAGGGATTCTCCCGGGTTGGTGGTGAAGATGGACTCTCCCAGCCGGGCCGCGAGGGGCGGACGCTTCGCAGTGAACCCTGACGGTGTGAAGGACACGTTCGTCACAGTGAACCCTGACGATGTCAAGGACGCGTTTTTTGCAGTGAGCCCCTCTGGCGTGTTAGTCACCCCATCAATCGTAAGCGTGGCACCACTTCCGTGGGCTTCCCACCTCGTGGTGAAATTGATGACGCCGTTGGCCGCCTCTTCGCCGTAAGTCGCGGTCAACTCCGGGCCCTTGATGACCTGGACGCTGCGAATCTGTCTTCCAAGGATTTCGAGAGCCTCGACGACCCGGGTCAGATCCATAGGACGCAGCTCGGTGCCTGGTTCCGCGAGTATCAAGTGCACCCCATCCACCAACACCAGGGGAGGCGGATCCACAGCACCCGAACCGATCTCGCCGATGTCGGCGGCTTGATCGCCTGCCATGACTTCGTCAATCGCCTCGTCCAATTGCGTCGGGGCTGGCATGTCGCAGGCGATGCCGACCGCGAGCAACGCCGCGCTGGCGAGCAGCGCGCCGTGCGCCGCATTCAGTTTCTTTCTCTTCTCGTTCATCGTTCTCAATCTCCGTTCCAGAATGCTTGCGGGTTGGCTCATCGCCGGGGCGAGTCCCCAGCGGCCGTGCGACCGGAATCCCGTCTGCAGGAGCAGCGCGCCGTAGTCGGCGGCCCCGATCCCGCTGGCGATGACCCGCTGGTCGCAGTCGATCTCGATGGCGGCACGCAGCCGCCGGCACATCCACCAGATCGCCGGGCTCCAGGGGAAGGCGGCCGCGACGAGTGCGGCGTAGAGCAGGGCCAGGTGGTCACGGGCGTGGGCGTGTTCCAGTTCGTGGCGCAGGATGGCGGCCCGCGCGGAAGGCCCCGCCCGCTGGACCCACGCGGGGATGACGGGTTTCGGCGCCACGATGCCGACCAGGGCGGGGCCGAAGCGGCGGGAGAGGTAGACATCGGTGCCGTCGACGCGGCGGCGTGGCCAGCGGCGCCGGGCCCATGCTACTGCCACCAGGACGGTGGAAAGAGCGGCCAGCGCCGCTGCGGATCCCGCGCCCCAAGCGATGCCCGCGGTTCTCGCGGCCGTCCGGCTGGGCGGGATGGGCAACGGGAGGACGAAGCCGTGGGTGCGCTCCACCCCCACTATCGCTGGCGCAACGGCCTCAGCAGTTTCCCCCGTCGGAACGCTTGCGGTTGGCGGAGGTTCTCTCCGGTCACCCAGCAGCGGGACAGCCACGGCCAGCGTCAGCGCCGCCAGCCACACGTACCGGCGGGGCTTCCGCTGCGACGCCACCAGTCGCTCAACGGCCAGCGCGCCCGCCGCGATCAGCGTTCCCACCAACGCCGCGTACAGCATCCAGGTAATCACTCGTCAGATCCTCCGCGCGCTACCGGCCGGTGCCCGGATTCTTCGTGATGATCTCGATCACCCCGCCCGAGGCCTCTTCGCCGTACAGCGTCCTTGCATACGCACCCCGGAGGATTTCGAAGCTCTCGATATCCAGGTTCCCGATGTCCTGGAAGTAGGCGGCTTTAATGGATGCCTTTGCCCGTCGGACTGGATAGCGGGTCAGGTTCGACGGGATTTCAGGGAACGGCATTCGTTGCCCGTCCACGAGCACGAGCGGCGGCGGCATGCTTGCCGGCTGGGCCGGAACCGAACGCGGGTTCATGGCCGATCCGACCCGGCCCGTGAAGATCAGGATCGCTCCGTTCGCGAATTCGCCCCCCTGGATCCCCGTGCCGGCGACCACCTCGACGTGTGCAACGAGGTCGGAGTCGCGAAGCCCTCCCTCGACCCACTGCCGGACCGTCTGGGGAAGGTCCTCGCGAGTTTCGATGCGGAAATCGTCTACGAATACGATTGGAGCGGTGCCCGAATCGAACCACTTTGCCAGCGTCGATTCCCCGCGCGGATTCGCCAGGCCCGGATCGGCGGCCTCCGCGGCGTCGTTGGCGACTGCCCGCTCGATCGGCTCCCGAAGCTCCGTTGGCGCCGGCGCATCACACGCGACAGCCATCGCCCCGACGGCTACACCCACAAGCCAGGCCGCGCGGCCCTCAGCCGGTCTCGTTCGTTTCTCGCTCATCGTCTTCAGCCTCCGTTCAAGCAGACTCCCTGGTCGACCCATCGCCGGGACGAGTCCCGGGGTCAGTTCTGTTCCGCGGATCGTTTCTTCGTGAATATCTGGATCACCCCGTGGGCGGCGTCTTCCCCGTAGATTCGCATCCCAGCTGCGCCCTTCACGATCTCGAAGCTCTCGATGTCCCCGGCCTTGAGGACGAGGTCTCCCCATCCATCGATGGTGCCTGGCGGAATAACCACACCGTCGATCACGATGAGCGGCAAGGGTTCCGGACCGGCCATTCGCGAGAACTTGTCTCCCCAGAGGTTTTCGACGCCCTCGGCCGCGCGGTGCGACCCGTCGCCCGGGTTCGGCTCCGCCGGCTCGTCACCGGGAGGCTCGACATCGCTCTCCTCCACCGGCCCGCTGCTCATGAAGATCCGGATAGCGCCGTGAGCGCCCTCCTCCCCCCAGAGCTCGCTGGCGGCCCCACCCTGCATCACCTCGACGCGGTCGACCAGCCCATCCTCCTGGAGGCCGCTCTCCGACCATCGCCGGACGGGCTCGGGCAAGTCCTCGTATCGGCCGACACGGACACCGTCGACGAACACGAGCGGAGCCGGGTCTGAGCCGAACCATTTCGCCAGGTTGGAGCCTCCAGTCGCATCCGATGGCGATCCGTCCCGGTTTTCGTGGGCCTCGACAGCGGTCACCTCCTCGATCGCGTCTCCCAGCTCCGTCGGCACCGGGATATCACATGCGGCGACGAGTGCCCCGGCGGCCACACCCGCAAGCGCGACCGCGCGGCCCGCACTCAGTCTCCTTCGTTTCTCGCTCATCGTCTTCAGCCTCCGTTCAAGCAGGCTCTCAGGGTGTCCCATCGCGGGGGCGAATCCCCACCAGCGACGGGAGCGGGCTCCCGCTTCGAGGAGGACGTCGCCGTAGTCGGCAACCCCGATCCCCGATGCCAGGACCCTGTCATCACAGTCGAGCTCCACGGCGGTGCGGAGCCGACGGCACATCCACCAGATCGCCGGGCTCCACGGGAACAGCGCCGTGACGAGGCCGCCGCAGAGCAGCGCGAGGTGGTCCCGCGCCCGCGCATGTTCCACCTCGTGGCGGATGATCGCGTCCCGGGCAACCGGCTCCAGCTCCAGCACCCATGCGGGGACGACTACCTTCGGTTTGGCGACGCCGACGAGGGTGGGGCCGAAGCGGCGGGATACGTGGACCTGCGTTCCGGCCACCCTCCTGCGGTCCCAGCGGTGTCGTCTCCATGCCACGGCCAGCAGCACGCAGCCCAGAACGAAAAGGGCCGTCAGGGACGCGGCGCCCCATGCCAGAGCCGCGATCCTGTCCGGTTTCACCCGCTCGGGGACGGGCAGCCCGGGAAGCGCGCTCCAGCTGTCCGCCGGAGCCCCGTTGACCAGCGACGAGACGGCCGACGTGGCCTCCTGCACCGCGGGCGCGGTCGGCGCGGGAGTTCGTCCCGCCAGGGGGATTGCCACCGCGAGCGCCAGCGCCGTCATCCACACGAAGCGGCGTGGCCGGCCCGCCGATGCCATCAGCCGCTCAACCGCGAACGCACCGGCCGCGATCAGCGTCGCGACCAGGGCCGCGTACAGCATCCAGGCGATCATCCTCGGTCCCTCCAGAGTCGCGTCGAACGAATCCTCATCCGTCCCTCCCGGGTCAGGCGCATGCTCATCATTCCTCCCCCCTCCCTTCCACCCGGTCCAGCACGGCCCTCATGCGGCGGAGCTCCTCCTCGGTGAACTCGCGTCCCTCCACCAGCGTCGCGAGCAGCATCTCGGCGGAGCCGTGGAAGATCTTGTTCACGATCCGGCTGAGCGCCCGTCCCCCCGCCCGCTCCGACTCCACGAGCGGGAAGTAGCGGTACGCCCGGCCCTCCTGCTCGTGGCCGACGGCGCCCTTCTCCTCGAGGAT
The DNA here is from genome assembly GCA_022822445.1 of Gemmatimonadota bacterium. Lineage (GTDB taxonomy): Bacteria > Gemmatimonadota > Gemmatimonadetes > Longimicrobiales > Gaopeijiaceae > Bin94. Next base: position 18,047 of record JAJEBR010000015.1, read on the forward strand.
CTGGAGCATCTTGAGGACCGTCGTGTACCCGACCTCCTCGCCGAGCACCTCGCGCACCTCCGCCACCGTCCCCGACCCGTCGCGCCACAACACGCTCATGATGTCGAGTTCGCGGTCGGTGAAGCCCTTCGGTTCCCGCTTGCGCTGCTCGCCGCTCATCGCTCGCCTCCTCCCGCCACCTCGGCCATGACTTCGCGCACCCGGTCCCCGAACCCGCGCGCGCGTTCCATCACCTCCTCCTCGTCGACGGTGAGGATTTCGCGGTCGCGCACCACGATCCGGCCGTTCACGATCACGGTGGTCACGTCGCTGCCGCGCGCCGCGTACACCAGGTGCGAATAGACGCGGTAGAGCGGGGTCAGCCCGGGGCGCCGCACGTCCACGAGCACGATGTCGGCGCGCTTGCCCACCTCCAGCGACCCGATCTGGTCGTGCAGGTTCAGCACCCGCGCGCCGCCCATCGTGGCCATGCGGAAGACCGTCTCCGCCGGGAGCACCGCGGGGTCGCCCAGCATGAACTTCTGGATCTTGGCGGCGGCGTCCATCTCGTCGAAGAGGTCGAGATCGTTGTTGCTGGCGGGGCCGTCCGTCCCGATCCCCACCGGGATCCCCGCCTCCAGCGCCGCCGCGACCGGGGCCGCCCTCGCCACGCCCAGCTTCATGTTGCTCTGGGGATTGTGGGCGATCCCCGCGCCGCCCGCGGCGATGCGCGCGATGTCCTCGTCCGACAGGTAGATCGAGTGCGCGAGCACCGTCCCGGGCCGGAGCGCCCCGATCGACTCAAGGGCCTCGACCACGCCCATCCCGGTGAGTTCGCGCGCGGTCACGTCCTCCGACGGGTCCTCGACGGCGTGGATCTGGAAGGGGGCGTCGTACCGCTCGGCGAGCCGGAAGGCGGCCTCGACGGCGGCGAGCGGCGTGGTGTAGAGCGCGTGGGCGGCGACCGCGGGCACCACGGTGGGGTGGTCCCGGTACCGCTCCATGAACTCCGCCGCGTCGGCGAGCGACTCCTCCGGCGACGCGAAGTCGGGGGTGGGGAAGCCGATCACGTGGGGGCCGGTGACCGCGCGGATGCCGGCGTCGATCGTGGCCCGCGCCATGTCGTCGCGGAAGTAGTACATGTCCGCGAAGGTGGTCGTGCCGCCCTTCAGCATCTCGACCGAGGAGAGCAGCGTGCCCCAGTAGACGAAGTCGGGGGCGACGAGCGCGGCCTCGGCCGGGAAGATGTGGTCGTTGAGCCAGGTCATCAGCGGGAGGTCGTCGGCGAGGCCGCGCAGCAGCGACATCGCAGCGTGGCCGTGCGTGTTGACCAGGCCGGGGATGACGAGGTGGCCGGTGGCGTCGATGACCGTGGCGCCGTCCGGGCGGGGGTCGTCCGGCGCGAGGACCGCGGCGATGCGGTCGTCTTCGACGAGGACGGCGCCCCCTTCGAGGACCGTCCCCGCGTCGTCCATCACCACGACCGTGCCGCCGTCGACGAGGAGCGGGCCGTCCGGGTCGGAGGGCCCGGCGTCGCCGGCGCAGGCCGCGAGCAGCAGGAGGGGCAGGGAAGCCGTCATCGTCGTCCGACGTCTGAGGGATAGGGCACGAAGGATTTCGTACATAACCTTGGATACACCTTAACTGGCAGCAGGTTCCGTGTCAACGACAATCTTCGTAAGGACGCCGGGGCCGGCCGCTGCCGGAGGTCGCGCCACAGCGCCGTTCAGCGGCCTCCGCAACCCCCTGCGCGGCCGCTCAACGGCTCAATGGTACCCGGTCGCAGTCGTCGGTTTCAACCTGGATCCGCCGGACGACGGTCTCGGCGTCGCCCCGGCCCAACTGGTGGCCGGCCCGGGCCAGAACGAGGGCACCGAGGCCGAATGTAAAGACGACTTTACAAAATGTCGTGTTTTCCATACATGTCTTCTCGTCCTCGGTGTGGGCACGCGGGCTCCGTCTACAATCGCCGAGCGCAGATGATAGCTTTTCTTTGCAAGATGACACCATGGGCGCCAGCGGGGGTACCGGGAGAGGTGGAACGGGCCTTGGACCGACGGGCCTGTGAGCCACCGGGCAACCGGTAATCCCGCAACGCTCCATTCACAGCTCGGAGAAACGATGACCACGACCGAACGCGCGAAGGTTGGCGCCACCAACGCCGGCTCCGACGACCCGCGCAGCACGCTCCGCCGCCGGGACCGCGGCAAGGACGACGAATGGGTCGCCGCCTTCCTGGCCCGGGCCAGCTACGGCTTCCTGGCAACCGTGGGGCAGGGGGGGCAGCCGTTCCTGAACTCGAACCTGTTCGTGTACGACGAATCGGGACGCGGGCGCCGTATCTACATCCACACGCACCGCACCGGGCGCACGCGCGACAACATCGAGGCCGGCGAAAAGGTCGCGTTCAGTACAGTGGCGATGGGCCGCCTGCTACCGGCGCCGGAAGCGCTCGAGTTCTCCGTGGAGTACGCGGGCGTGGTCGCATTCGGGACCGGGCGGGTGGTCGAGGACCAGGAGGAGGCCCGCGCCGCCCTGCAGATGCTGCTCGACAAGTACGCCCCGCACCTCCGGCCCGGCGTCCATTACCGCCCCACCACCGACGACGAGCTCAGGCGCACCGCCGTCTACCGGATCGACATCGAGACCTGGAGCGGCAAGCAGAAGGAGGTGGAGGAGGACTTCCCCGGCGCGTTTCCGCTGGCGCCTCCTTCGGTTCCGTTTCCCGGGCGGGCGTCGGGACGGTAGCTCGAGGCGGGGATGGACGCTGGGCAGGCAAAGTTAGAGATTGAATGTCATGAATCTGAAAGTGATTGTGCATCAGGCGGAAGAAGGAGGCTACTGGGCCGAGGTTCCGGCCATTCCCGGGTGTGCCTCCCAGGGCGAGACCTACGACGAGTTGCTCAGCAATATCCACGAAGCGATCGAGGGTTGCCTGGCCGTTGATCTGACCGATCTCGAACTGTCCGGGACCGACAGGATTGTCGAAATCGCGGTGTGAAGGTTGTCAGTGGGAAGCGGTTCTGCCGAATCCTTGAGGCGCGGGGTTGGCAACTGAAGCGGATTCAAGGCAGTCATCACGTCTACGCCAAGGAAGGGTTGCCCGCGCGGATATCCGTGCCGGTTCATGGAGCGACCGATCTCAAGAGAGGGTTGCAGCGGCACCTTATGAAGGTTGCTGGAATCAGGGAGCGAGATCTCTAACTCCAACCTCTAACGCTTGTTATCACATCCGTATCCAGTGATAACACCTTCTCTTGCGTAACCCCACCTACCGCGCACACTCACACAGATTTGCATCTTCCTGTGTTCTTTGAGGTTATGGGATTTGGCGGCCCGATTCCCTCCGTTTGACTCCCTCCGATTGGGATTTCAGGTGCGAGCCCTCGGGCGGCTCTCCAGCGCCGTCCGAAGCTGTCCAGCGTCGGCCTGCTGATAGCAGCGGAGCACCGTCTGCGGGCTCTTCCATCCGCCAAGCTCACAAAGCACCTTGAGCGGCAGATCCATCAGGTCCGTGGCGAACTTCCGCCGCAGCGCGTGCCAGCCCCGGCCCGGCTTCGGCTCCAGTCCCGCGAGGGTCTGAGCCTTCTTCCACCAGTTATGCGCGCACACCCGGCTGATGCCCCTCATGGCATCCCTCGGCGAGGGCAGCACCGGGGCATTGCCGGTCCCTCGGCTCATCCTCCGCGCGTATTCCAAGGCGTCGAGCGCCTCGGCGGTCAGGGGCGTGGTGTGTTCGTAGCCCGTCTTCTCATGCTCCGCCCTCCACCGGATGGTCTTGTCCTCGAAGTGGATGTCCGGCCAGCGGAGCTTGCGGATTGCCCCGATCCGGTGCCCGGTTTCGTGCGCGAGCACGAGGGCGACGTGGAACCGCCACCCGACCTGCCGCGACACCTTCAGGAGCGCATGGTACTCGCCCTCGGTGAGGACGACCCGGTTGGGGTTCTTCTCCCTGGGCTTCCTGAGTCCCTTCAGCGGGTTGGAGTCGAGGAGGAGATTCCCCTGCTCGTCCCGGGACCTCGCGGCCCAGTTGAGCACCGTCATCAGGAAGGTCAGGTCCCATGCGATGGTCCGGTTGCCGACGGGCTGGCCCGAGCGTCCGGCCCTGCCCGCTCTCCGCGCCTGAATGAACCGGTCCCAGTCGCGCTGCGAGAGTGTCGCGGGTCTCCGGTCCCTGCCGAAGAAGTCGAGAAACATCGCGGCCGCGACCCTGTCGCGCCGCCGGGTCCTCTCGCCCTTCGTGGGCGTCACCTCCTCACCGTAGATTTCAAAAAGCGTCCCCAGCGTGAGCGGCTCGGGCTCGGCTTCGGCCTCGCCGTTGGGCTCAAGGACCGCGAAGCCCGCGGCGGCCTCGTCGGCCTGCCGCTTCGCGCGAGCCCAATCGCGGTGTTTCAGCGACCGGCTCAGCCTGCGCCCGTTCTCCCGCCACTCGATCTGAAGCAGGCCGGTCTTCGGATCGGGAAAGACCCGGACCCGGTTCCGGCCCCATTCGCCGGCGCTGTAGCTGCGCCGACCTCGTTTCGTGCGTGCCATCGTTCGATTCCTCTCTCGATGGACTGCACGATCCGCCTGCCCGAAAGCTCGCGGGGAACCGGCTCGTCCGCCAGTCGCGCGACCGGCTGTTGCCTCACCGGGGAAGCCCCCCGCGCGCTTCATATCCGTCCCTTCTCGCGGAGCCGCCAGTAGCCGGTCTCCCTCGGCAGGTAGTGCGGCTTCAGGTAGACGCGGCGGGCTGGGAGCGACTTGACCCCATCGTAGGGGAGGCAGATCGCCTGGTAGTTGGCCAAGAGCGAGAACTCGCGCGGCGTGAACACCGGCTCGCTCTGCCGGCGGAACGACTTGCTTGCGCCCATGGTGCCCCGTCCGCCCCCGGCGCGGCCGGACAGGAGCGAGAACTCGGGCCTCCCCGTCGTCTCGGTGAACGTGTACGAAGCCCGCGTCTTCATGACGGAACCGCACATCTCCGACGCGATCCGGGCCGACGCCTCGTCGGAAAGCGACAGGAAGATCCGAGTACGGAGCGTCTGGACGAGGGTGCGCCACGCCTCGCCCGAGGGAAGCACCGAGCGTAGCGACGAGAGCGACTGCGTGGCGACGATGGGGATGCAGCGGCACTGCCGGGTCAGCGCGAACGCCTTCTCGTCGCCCGACGGGTCGTCCTGTCCCACGGTCGCAAACGCTTGGTACTCATCGCAGATGAACACGGCGGGCCGCATGTACCGCCCGGGTCTCCGGGCGGCCTCGGCGGGCCGACGGAGCAGCGCCTGCATCCACGCATGCTTGAGCAGCACGCCGATGGCGCGGGCCAGCGCCGGGTTCGCTCCGGCGGGCATGTTCAGGGCGAGGACCTTGCCTTCGTCGATCAGCTGTGCGAGCGGCGGTAGCCTCCGGCGCAGTCCCGGCACGGGGTGGCTGTTGCCAGCGGCATCGTGGTTCCCGGCGGGCGCGGATTCGGTGGGTGGCGGCGGGCAGAACACGCCCGCGACGTCCGGCTGGTCGAAGAGCGACAGAAACACGCTGATGCCTTCGACGATCGAGGTGCGGAGCTTGGTGTCCAGCGCCATCCAGTCATGGGAGTACCATCGGTCGATGGCCTCGACCTGTTCGGCGACCTCCCGGCCCGCCCCTCCGTCGGTCACTTCGGTCTCGTAGGCGACGCCGAGTTCGTCGAGCCGCGATCTCAGTTCCCGGTCGAGACGGCACCCAACGTTGCCGGTGCCGGGGACGCGCTCCCATGCCCAGTCCGCCAGCGCCTGGGGGTGTGCGATCATGTCCTCCTGCGAGATGACGGCGCGGAGCGGACGGAGCCGGTCCGCGAGCTCCCGCGCCTCGGCAATCCTCCGTCCAAGGAGGTCCGCGTCCACGGTGCAGCGGTAGATGTCCCGGAGCGTGACCCAGCCGCCCGGCAGGAGGCGATGCACCTCGATGATCCACCGCACGAGATTCGTGTACGCCTGCTGCCAAAACGGTTCCCGGGACTTGCCGAAGAGTTGGTTGATGAGCGACGCGACACCGTAGGCCGCCGAGTAGGAGTCGAGCAGCGGGTCGTCGAGCGGGTTCCACTGCCACGAGCCCCCGAGCCCGATTTCGAGGTAGTCGTCCCCGCGCCCGGCATCGTCGAGGATGCTCCGAACCTGATGGCAGAAGCAGCGATCAGACTGCGTAAGTCGCCATGGGACAAGGACTTGGTGGCACCGCAGAATGGGCGTGTATCACACGGTGTGTCCGATGATCGTAAGTCGTTTCACCCGTTGGGATTCCACGATGGCCCCATGGACTGTGGAGTGACGGCGGTCCTCCGCCCGTGGGCGGTCGGGATCTGCTCGGGACGAAAAGCGACGGTGTTCCGGCAGGCGAGCGTCCCGGTGCCCCTGCGCTCCCTGTTACGACCGTACCCGAATGCGCAATCGACGCGGGGTGCCGATGCGCACTTCGGCGCTCCGGTGATGCGCACCGGCCTTGCCGCCCAAACGAAGGCCCGGCAACGGTCTTGAGGATCGGCCGCCCGGTCGGCGGTGACGCGCGAGCCGCTCGGGGGTGGCCGGAGCGACCCGGCAGTCCGAGGGCCTGCCACGGGTTCGGGGCGGGGTTGGCTTGCGCACCCCGCGCCCTCCCCTTCGGGTCGCTCCGGTCCATCAGTCCTTGCAGGAAGGCACCAACCAGCGCCTTTCGGCAGTGCTCGTTCTCGCGGGAAGGGATCGGTTTCGCAGCGAAGTCCGCCCGCACCCGGTTTTACCTTACAGAGATAGCCGGTGACATCACGCGACTCGGATGGGATGATGCCGACACAACGGTACAAGTCGTTTGACGAACTCGCGCGAGTGCAGCGGGAGCAGCGCTCGGCGTCCGCACGGCGCGCGTCCGCGCACGTCGAGGGGGCCGAGCGTCTGTGGGTCCAGATGGATGTGGCGGCGCACGCGGAGCCGTCCGCCGTCCGCGAATGCCGGTCGATGGTGCTGGAGTGGTTGCGGGAGGGCTTCGGGGACCGCCTTCCGCGCGGTGCGCGGCGCCACCGGCCTTTCTCGCACCGCGAACGGGATGCTTCCTGCCGCGCGGTGAGGGTTCGGAGCCGGGAAAGGGACCTGTGGGCGGTGCAGGTCGAACGGATGCCGGGGCCGGGCGAGCAGGTGGCCACCTCGCTCACCGTCGCGAGCGTTCTTGGCCAGCCGAGCAGGATCGGAGTCGAGGTGCACGACCGATCCGTGGTTCCCGGCGCGGCCGTCGACCAGTACCCGTCCGGGCTGGTCGCCGGGATCGCGGGGCGCATACCCCTGCTTCAGAACGGAAGGCCATTGGTCCGCGACCCGATCGTGCTCGACACCGAGGAAGCCATGGGCGGCTTCGTGAACAGGTTGGTGGATCCGGCGCGCGACATGCCCTTCGCGGTGGTGTCGATACCGCCCGAGGAGCCGGACCCGGACAAGCTCGCGGACGAGTGGACCGCGCTGGCGCGGGCCTTGGCGGGCTTGGCCGTGGTCTGGGTGCTGCCGCCGCCGATGACCTTCCGCCTGACCGATGCGGTCGGGATGTCGCTGTCGGTGTTCAAGGGGGCGTGGCGCTTCTACCGTCCGGGATTCAATGACCGGGCGGAATGGGGGCGGCATCAGCTGGTGCGGCGAGACCGCACGTCCGACGAGCGCGGGCTGGCCGCGACGACGACGCTGTTTCAGCGGCTGGCCGCCGAGGAACGGTTGAGGTTGGGCCACGACGACCGCGACGCGCTGGGCTTCGACGTGATTGCAGGTGAAGCGGCGGCCGCCCCTCGCGGCACGCAAAGGCTGGTTGCGTTCCTCCGAAAAGCGATCCGGCGCGATGCCGCCGTGTCCGCTGGGCAGCGCTCCCCGGCGACCGCCACCAACGGGTCCGCGCGACCGGACCCTGAGCCGAGGAGCGCGGCGGCGGCGGAGCGGGAAACGAAAGCGCGTTCGGGTGTCGGGGAGGGAGGGAGTGGCCTGCGCCGCAAGCTCGCGGAGGCGCTGGACAAGGCGCGCAAGCGCGGCGACCGCTACGAACAGGCCCAGCAGAGGGCCGAGGCCGCCGAAGGCGAGAGGGACGAGTTGCGCAAGCGGGTCGAGCAATTGGCCGGGCTGGTGCGGTCGCTCGGCGGCGACCCGGACGCCCCGATCCCGTTTCCGGTCACATGGGACGAGGTGGCGGACTGGTGCGACCAGAGTCTCGCGGGCCGGGTCTCGCTGACCGGATCGGCGAGGCGGGAGTTGAGCGGAGCCGAGTTCCGCAACGTGGGCCTGGCGGCGAAGTGCCTGAGTTGGCTCGCACGCGAGTACAGGGACGCACGCCTGCATGGAGGGGCTCCCGATCTCCACGACCGGATCGCCGCGATCGACGAGGGCGTCTACAACCTGCCCTGCGGAGGCGACTCCTTCGAGTGCGTCTGGAACGGCAGCCGCCACACGGTGGACTGGCACATCAAGAGCGGCACGGGCACGCGGGACCCAAGGCGGTGCCTCCGCATCTACTACTTCTGGGACGACGACACCCGCAGCGTGGTGGTCGCCTCGATGCCGTCCCACCGCAGGAACGCGCGGACCTGAGCGCTGCGGCATGGCAGTCCGCGTTCCCGCGGGACGAGGCCCACGATGCATCGGGGGAAGGGGAAACGCGCCCGGCCGCCAACCCCGGCGGGGCGCGAAAAGCTGGGGGGATCGAAGGGGGGCGGAGCACCCCTCGCCAGCCCGCCGTGTTATACGGAGGGTATGCTGGCTCTCCCGCATTAGCGGGCGTCCGACAAGCCCGTCCGCCGCAGCCTCGAACGCTCCGTCACGGCCCGCACGACCGTGCCGCAATGCCGGATCGCCAAAGCTGCCGGACACCTTCATTGGTCCTCCTGCCCGACCCCGGCGGCCCTCAACATGCCCGAGATGTGCCCCGATTCCACGACGATGCGCATGAGATCGACTCGGGTCTTGGCGCCCAGCTTTTTCTTCAGGGACATCCGGTAGTTCGCGACGGTCTTCGGGGACAAGTATACCTTACGGGAGATCTCTTCGGCCGTGTAACCGGCAGCGGTGAGAAACAGCGTCTCGCGTTCGCGCTCGCTCAGCGAGGCTATGGCGTCGCGCCGCCCCCGCTCGGTGCTCCGCCGCTTCGACAGCAGTCCGGTGGCGCGTGCCGGAAACGTCATCCTCCCCGACGCCAGCATGTCGAGGGCGGCAACCAGATCCGAGCGCGCCCTGCGCTTGCTCAGGCAACCCATCGCCC
>JAJEBR010000035.1 GCA_022822445.1 Gemmatimonadota bacterium
AAATGCTTGGAGTTGTCACGCAGAAGGTCTCCTGAACTGGACTGAAACAAGCGACATCGCCAAGAATTGGATGCACTATCTCAATCTACGGTTGCCCTCCTCGGGACGCACCCGCTGGCGCCCATACAGGCGTGAAGGGCCACGCTCTCTCGACCGTCAGTCCGGGCCGACCTCAGCGGCTCGGCCCGGCATCGCGGTCCGGCCCGCGCGTGGGCGGCCTGATCACCAGCCGCGGCCGCGCGGTCTCACGGCGGCGGATGTCCCGTAGTACTCGGTCAAGCGCGTCACTTGCTCGTCGAGCCGCTCGATTCGCCGCCTCAAGGTGTCGTTCTCCCCGGTCTGCCGCTCGACTTGCCGCCGCAAGGCTTCGACCTGTTCGGATTGCCGCCGCCGTTCCGTCACGCACTGCGCGGACAACCTCTTCAAGGCCGCCGTCAAATGCCCCTCCAACTCTGTCATACAGCTTCCTCGCTCTCTTGACTGCTTTGCGGCAGGCCGCTCGCGCCAGATCCAGCGCGGTTTGTCCGGCGTCCCCGCCGGCAGCGCCACGGCCTGCTCTCCTTCGATCCTCGGCGGGACGATCCTCCAAGCGTCCACCTTCATCCGCGCGAGCGTCTGCCGGGTCTGCTCGATGTCGAGGTCCAGTTTCGCCACCGTCTCGGTCTGGCTCTGAATGCCCGTCCACGACCACCGCATCGTCGCCCAACCTCCGGCGCAGATGCCGATTCAGAGGCTCAGGCCGACCGCCAGCGACCGGAGCCAAGCCCTCGGCAGCAGCGCGCGCATCCGCCCGGTCGCTGCCTCCGTATCGCGCTCGATTGTACGCGGCGCGTTCCTCACGGCGCGCCGCGAGTTCCCGGCGGGCCGCGCGGGCTCGCTCGCGGTCAACTCCCCGATCTTCCGGTGCCCGTCCTCCGGCCATCTCCACATCCGCGCGGTCAAGTCGTTCGGGCTGGAAGTCAAAGGCGTACAGCCGTCCCTTCAGCCGCCAGCGGTCCCCGGTCTCGGGGTCCATCGCGGTCAGGTATTCCTTGCCTTGGCGCGGCACTTCAAGGCCCGCCTCCCGGAGCGCGGCGACGACATCGAAGCGGTCTTTCACCGCGCCGTGCTCGACGCGCTGGAGCAGGTAGTCCCGGATGAGGTCGCGCGGCGACGATTCGAGCCGGAGCCCGGCCCGCAGCTGGGCGGCCTCGACGTAGGCGCGGTGTCCGGGCTGCTCGACCCTGGCCCTGGCCGGATCGTCCGGACGGCCCCAGCCGTGTTCGTGGTTGAAGGCGTCCCGGAGCGGATCGAACGTCCTGCGCCAGCCCGGAGGGGCAATGTTGAGGCTCCGCCCGGTCTCAAGGTCGCATCGCGCCGCGAGTATGTGGACGTGGGCACCGCCGCCCTCCTCACGGTGGAGCACCGCCGCCCAAGCGTAGCGGTCGGGTTCGAGCCCGGCCCAGGCCGTCTCCTCGAAGGCGTCCAGAACCTCGCGGATCTGTTCGTCGGTCGGCTCGTCCTCCGGCGCCCACGCGATCACGCCCGAGGTGTACCTGTGCTCGAAACCCAGAGTGTCCGCCACCGACGCCACCCGGTGAGGATCGCCCCGAAGGACCTCGACGCCTTCGCGCGGCTTCCCGGTGGAATCCCGCTCCCCGAGGAGGTACTTGGCCGCCGCCCGCGCCGATCCGGTTCCGCGGGCCAGGAACTTAATGTGCATCTGCGTCCGGGCTCTGGGCGGGGTCCAAGGCGCTGAGCGCCCGGTCGATGGCGACCAGGTGGGCGGATCACCTCGACGGCCTCGATGGCCTCCCTGTGTGTATTGGCCCACCGGGCGGATCGCATGAGGCCTGAATCCCGGCAGGAAATCGTCTAAGTCTAACTGGGACTGCACGATCTGCGCTTCCTGCCAGCGTACTGAACCCTGCTGGACCGTCCCGCAAAAGCGGGAAAACGGACACAAATGGCGGGGACTACCGCGCCCGCGTGCCCACCTCGAAGGAGGTCCCGGCCAGCACTCACGACCTCTTTCCAGGGAAGCCCTCGTCCGGGCGCATCGGCGATCCGACCTACCGGATCGCAGCGCCGGAATCCACCGGGCACGAGGCCGCCACGTAACGCGAACGACAGGCCAGCTCCGGCCCTGCTCCCGCTCCAACACGCCCCAAAGACCGGTTTCCGGGGATTCTGGAGATGCTTCAGGTGTTCTACGGGCTGTGGGGTCGCCTCAGATCCACGATCATCGGTCTCCGAGGGGTACGGGTCGGGGGAACCCGGGGCGCACGACACAGAGGGCGTGGCCCAGCCCGGTGAACGATCTCACTCGTCTTTCTTGCCCTCCGCGGGCCACCCACCTACCTTGACCGAGAGTTGGTGAGAGATCATTCCAAGTAGATCCATGGGCATCATGGAGACGAGGAGCAGAGAATGCGGAACGACAACGACTGGATCAGGTGGATTCCTTGGGCGCTCGGGGGCGCAACGCTCTTAGCCGTCTTCGCGTTCCGGACATACGTCCAGAGCGCGGTTTCGGGGGCGGCTAACCCCGGCATCTGGATGCAGGAGAACTCGCTCCTGTTCGGTGCCATGCTCTGGAGCACGCTGCTCGGGACCGTGGTGGCTGGCGTAATGGCTATCGCTGGGTTGGTGGTCCTCGTGCGGTGGTGCTGGCCACGGGCCCGAACGGTCGCCATGGCTGTGGCTCTGATCGGCGTCTTCGGCGCGGTCACAGGGTTCTCGCCGTACGTTGCCCCTTCGTGGGAATTGGTGACGGGATCGGCTGCGACCTGCCCGGTCGGACAGCAACCGCCGCCGGACGATGGTAGCGGTGATTGTGACCCCGAGAACATTAGCGAGTGCGTCGATTGCGCCAACGGTTCATGGTGGGGCTGTCTACTGTGCGGATGGGAGATCATCACCTGTAATGCGCCACTCTCGTGTGAGGAAAAGTGCTATCAGGACCATCCCCCTGGCCCACTCTACAACCTGTGTATGGAGGCTTGCGAGGCCGGCGGCTAGCCGTTGTCAGATCGGAGGGTACGGCGTGACTCGGTGACGGCAGACGCGAAAGAGGTATTGGCAGAGTCGTCGGGTCAGGGCGGTCGGGTCGATCGAGTTCCACACCGTCGGGGCTCGTCTGCGCTGGGGATATTGAACATGAAGCGGGGCGAATTCCGCCTCGCCGCCATGTCAGCCCTCTTCTTCTTCCTCGTGCTGTGTGGCTACTTCTTCCTGCGCCCGGTTCGCGAGGCAATGGGGGTGGCGCGGGGAATGGACGAACTGCGCTGGCTCTTTGCGACGACCTGCGGGGTGTCACTCGTAGTGGTGCTGGCTTTCGGCGGCGTGGTGGCAAGGATGAACCGGCGGCGGTTCATCCCCGCAGCTTACCTGTTCGTGATCGTGTGCCTGCTCGGGTTCGCCGCGCTGTTGATCCAAGACGTCCGGGCAGGTGGCGGTTTGATCGGCACGGATGCCCAGACCGGTCTGTCACGGGCCGTGGGGTACACCTTTTTTGTGTGGCTGACGGTGATCAACCTGTTCGCGACGAGCGTGTTCTGGGCTTTCATGGTGGACATCTTCGATGTGGATCAGGGGAAGAGGATGTTCGCGTTCATCGGCATTGGGGGCACACTCGGAGCGCTGGCTGGCGGTTGGGCGACCAATCTGATCAGCGGGATGACCGAGACGCCGTACTTACCTGCTGGATTGATGATGCTCGGGGCGGGTTGTTTCGGGCTGGCGATTGCCGTGATGCTGATTCTGGATCGCATGACGATGCCCTCGAAAGCGCGGGGAATCGGTACACCAGATCCGGATCGACCAGGTGACCACCCGAAGCAGGCTGGCGCGTCGGATTCCGCGGAACGTGGCAGCCGAGTCGGAGGCTCTGCGTGGGAAGGACTGCGAACCATCCTGACCGTGCCCTACATGGGGGGCGTCGGTCTGTGGATTGTGTTCATGGCCGTCAGCAACACGCTGGTCTACTTCAGGCAAGCGAGCATCATTCTGAGCGAATCGGACACATTCAGCCAGCTGGTCGGAAGCTTCGCGCAGTTCGACGTGGTGGCCCAAGCCGCCACGCTGATCACCCAAGTGTTCATCACTACACATGTGATCCGGAAGCTGGGCGTGGGGTGGACGCTGGCGATCCTACCGCTCGTGACGCTGGCGGGTTTCGCGGTGCTTGCGGTGTGGCCGGTCTACGGTGTGATGATGATCTTCCAAGCCGTGCACCGGGCAACCCGATACGCCATTTCACGGCCGTCCCGGGAGACTCTCTTCAGCGTCGTTACGCCATCGGAGAAGTACAAGGCCAAGCCGGTCGCCGATGTCTTTCTGTACCGGACGGGTGACCTCGCTGGGGCGGGAATCGACGGCCTCTTCGCAGGGATCGGCTTGACGCTGGCTTGGATGGCCATGGCCACAGCGCCCTTGGCCGCGATGTGGGCGGTGTTGTCAATAGGTCTCGGTCGCGCTCAGGCTAGGAGAGTCGCTGGTCAGCGTCGTTGACGTTCAGTGCCGATGTCCGCGAACGGAACGGAGGGATCGTCAGAGGTGTGCGCCATGCGTGTGACCCGTCGAATGGAGCCGGCGCGGTAGGTCGAATCGGAGCGTTAGTGGGCGCGGCCCGCGGGTGTTGTCTGACGCCCGTTTCGTCGTTTAGCCAGCGTACTCCGTGGGGCCACACTCCGTGCGTCCCCTGCGGAGGCTGGCGGGGGGCTCTGCCCCCTCTGACCCCGGCGTTTCCGGCCCGCCACGGGAGCGGCGGCCGGGGAGGTGCTCCACCTCTCGAAACCCGTCGC
>JAJEBR010000107.1 GCA_022822445.1 Gemmatimonadota bacterium
ACCGCCCCCCGCCCCCACCCCACCCCCCCCAACCCCACCCCCCCCAACCCCGCCCCCCGCCCCCCTCACCGCCGCCCCCCGCGCATCAGGAGCACCACGAATAGCGGCACCCCGGCCACCGCGGTGACCACCCCGGTCGGCAGCTCGGCCGGCGCGACCACCAGCCGGGCCACCGTGTCCGCCAGCAGGAGAAACGCGCTCCCGGCCAGGAACGACGCGGGCAGGAGCAGGCGGTGATCGTTCCCCCACGCGAGCCGGACCGCGTGCGGCACGATCAGCCCGACGAAGCCGATCACGCCGCCCGCCGCGACTGCCGCCCCCACCATCAGCGACGCGGCCAGGTAGGCGGTCAGCTTCACCCGCTGCACGGACGCGCCCAGGTAGTGGGCCACCTCCTCCCCGCGCGAGAGCAGGTTGAAGGCGCGGGCCAGGGAGAGCACGGCGACCGAACCGGGCACGAGCAGCAGCGCCAGCACCCCGGTCGAGCCCCACTCGGCCCCCGACAGGTTCCCCATCATCCAGAAGATCGCCGACCGGAAGGACTCCACGTCCGCGATCGAGAGCATCAGCAGGATGATCGCGTTGAAGAAGGCGCCGATGATCACCCCGGACAGGATCAGCACACGCGTGTCCATGCGGGCCGGAGATGCGCGCCGCGCGACTTCGAGGACCAGCACCATCGCGGCGATCGCCCCCAGAAAGGCCCCCACCGGGAGCATCCACGGGATCGCCACGCCGAGCCCCGTGACGACTACCGCCACCGCCCCGACCGCCGCCCCGCCCGAGATGCCCAGCACGTACGGCTCGGCGAGCGGGTTGCGCAGGAGCGCCTGGAAGGTGCAGCCGCTGATCCCGAGCGCACCTCCGACGAGGGCGGCCAGGGCGGCTCGCGGCACCCGAAGCTGCAGCAGGATGGATCGATCGGTGGGGTCGGCGCTGCCGGAAAGCGCCCGCCAGAGGTCGCCGGGCCCAAGGCCCGAGGCGCCGAAGGAGACGCTCAGGGCGAAGGCGGCCAGGACGGCCAGCGCGAGCAGCGCGATGCGGAGCGGTGTGCGCGTCAATGGCTTGATGGGTCGCCAGCCCGGCCGGGCGTTGCCGGCGGAAAGGCGTCTTCCGGCGGGCTCGGCTCCGCCGCCGGCACATCGGCGCCGTGCAGGAAACGGGCGAGGTGCGCCGCGGCTTCGGCCACCCGCGGCCCCGGGCGATTGAAGAGGTCGCCGTCGACGAGCAGGTAGCGCCCGGTGCGTACCGCCTCCAGCTCCCGCCAGCCCGGCGCCTCCAGCCAGGGGACCGCCCCCGCGCCGGCCGCGCCGCCCGGAATGACCAGCACGTCCGGCGCCCGCTGAAGCACCGCCTCCACGGACACCTGCGGCCAGCCCCGCGACGCGTCGGCGAAGATATTGCGGCCCCCCGCCAGCGAGATCACCTCGTCGATGAAGGTCCCGGGCCCGGCCGTCTGCGGCGGATCGTGCCAGACCGAGTAGTAGACGGAGACGGGTTCGCGGCCCGCCACCGCCGCCGCCACCTCCGCGAGCGCCCGGTCCAGCGAGTCGATCACGGCCGCCGCCCGTTCCTCGCGCCCGAGCAGCGTCCCCAGCCGGTGCAGGTGGGAGCGCACGCCGTCGATCGTCTGCACGTCGGCCCGGTAGACGGGGATCCCGAGCGCCTCGGCCGGGTTCGCGACGGTCCGCTCGGTCGTCCCCGCCCAGCTGATCACCAGGTCGGGCTCCAGCCGCGCGAGCGCCTCCAGGTTGGGGCTCATCCCGTCGCCGAGCGAGGGGAGGTGCGCCAGCCCGGATGCGCGGTCGAAGCGGGTCCGGGCGATGAGCACCCCGGCGTCCAGGGCGGCGACCGATTCGGTCATCGAGGGAATCACCGAGAAGACCCGCCGGGCGGGCCCCGGAAGCGCCACCGTGCGGCCCACGTCGTCGGTGACGGAGATGGCGCCGGGCGGGGGCTCGTCGGGCTGTGCGCAGGCGATGAGGAGAAGAAATGTAAAGAGGGCATGACATTTTGTAATGCCGACTTTACAGTTGGGCCGAGTGGGCCGACCGGTGCGGCCCGAATGCAACCGCGCTCGCTTGCGGCGGGGACCTTGCCCGCGGGTTCCGAACAGCCTGCCGGGATCCATCTTGTACACCGGTTTCCCTCCCTCGAAGGATGGTGCTTCGAATGACGAGGGGACCGCGTCTCCTGGCTCGAGGCGACGTCGCTCGCCTTCCCGGGGGGCTTTCACCCCAGTGGCAATCGAGCGGGTCGTGCCGGATCCGCGCGGGGATCCGGGCCTCCGACAGTGGCGGGGCCGCGCCGGCTTCAGACCGGACTTCCGGTGGCCTCCTCGCTGTCAACCGGGGGACGATAGCGAGCGCAGGCGCGAGGGGCAAGCGGAGACACGGCACCACGCGAGTTCGCGCCGCGCGGGTTCGCGCCGCGCGAGTTCGGATTGCCAGGCCCTCTGGGCCGGTTACCTTGGGAACATGCAGAGAATCCTCGTCCTGAACTGGCAGGATCGCGAAAACCCGCAGGCCGGAGGCGCCGAGGAGCACGTCCACCAGGTATTCGGCCGGCTTGCCCAACGGGGATACGACGTGACGCTGCTGGCCTCCGGATTCCGGGGATGCGCCCCCCGCGCGCAGCTCGACGGCATCGCCGTGCACCGCACCGGCGGACGATACACCTTCTCCGTCGCCGCTCCCCTGTACTATCGGGACCGGCTTGGTCACGAGCGCTGGGACGTGGTGGTGGACAACCTGAACAAGGTGCCGCTGTTCTCCCCGTGGTGGGTGTCGGCACCGGTGGTTCCGGTCGTTCACCACCTCTTCGGCGCCACGGCCTTCAGGGAGGCGAACCTGCCGCTCGCGACTGCGACCTGGCTGATGGAGCGCCCGCTTCCGCTCGCGTACGGTGACCTGCCGATGATCGCAGTCTCCCGGAGCACCCGCGACGATCTGATTGCGCGCGGCGTGCGCGCCCCGGTGGAAGTCATCCCGGTCGGGGTCGACTCCTCCCGCTTCACGCCTCATCCCCGGGGACGAAAGACCACCGCGCCTTCACTCCTGTACCTGGGGCGGCTGAAGCGCTACAAGGGCGTCGATCTGCTCCTGCGCGCCGTGGCCAGGCTCGCGAAACAGGGACTTCACATCGACTTCGTGATCGCCGGCACGGGGGACGCGCGGCCCGAACTGGAGCATCTGGTGAGCGACCTGGGCATCGGCCACCAGGTCACCTTTGCCGGATTCGTGGACGAAGACACGAAGATCGATCTCATGCGCACCTCCTGGGTCCACGGACTCACGTCGGTGATCGAGGGATGGGGCATCACCGTGATCGAGGCGGGAGCCTGCGGCACGCCTTCCGTCGCCAGCGACGCGCCCGGACTGCGCGAGGCGTTGCTGGACGGCAAGACCGGCCTGCTCGTACCGCATGGGGACATCGAGGCGCTCGCCGGAGTGATCCGGCGCCTGGTCGAGAACGCCGAACTGCGCGGCCGGCTGGGCACCGGTGCACGCCATTACGCAGAATCGCTATCGTGGGAAAGGACCGGTGCTGCGGTCGAGCGGTTCCTGCTGGCCGCAGCTTCCGAAAACAACATGGAGACACAAACGCAATGAGCCGGGAAACCGTTTAAGCCGATCACACCGGCATGGACGCCAGGACCGCCCTGATCACCGGCGTCCTCGGAATGGACGGTTCGCACCTCGCGGGCAGGCCCGCCGGTGTCGCCGCCTTCGTCCGGGACCCATCCGACGCCGTCCCCGCGCGTCCGCGTCCCAGCACGCCAGCACGGATTCACCCTCTTCAGAGGCCGTCACAGGAATTTTCCCGAGCGGGAAAATTGTTCACGATCCTGCACAGGAATCTTCCCGATCGGGAAAAAACTGCGTCAAATCCACTGAAATATTCCCGATCGGGACAATTCCCAGGACGCCTCCAGAAGCGGGTGTAGTACCAATGGGTGGGGAGTCCCAGGGTGGGAGTCCCATGAAGGGAGGCCCAGCTCTCGGCACCCCGGTCTCCGGCGCCTGTAGACGGGCAGCGGCCCGACTATCGCTCAAACCGTTTCGATGCCAGGAAATCGAGACGCTGCTCGACCGTCTCCTCCCAGGCCAGGGCACCGGCCACGACATCGAGGCAGTGGACGACCCCGGCGTGCGCCATCAGGAAGTGGGCGCCCGGCTCAAGGTCCCCCCACCACGCGGCAACCCGCTCCTGAAACGCAGCCACCGTTTCGCCCCCGGGAGGCGAACTCGTGCGCCACGCGGCCATCCACTCGTCGACCTCGGCGCGCGGCACGTCACTCCAGGCGCGGCCCTCCCACGCCCCGTAGGACATCTCGCGCAGCCGGTCGTCCAGCCGGTGCGGAACGCCGAGCCTCGCGGACAGCAGTCCTCCCGGCCCGCGGCACCGCACGGCATCGGACGACCAGATCGTGTGCGGAGCGAATTCGGCCACGGCGGCCTCGATCCGGTCGGCGGCCTCGGCGGCGTTCAACCGCGTGGGCACGTCCGTCTGCCCGTAGAAGACCCCTTCGACGGCGACGGGGGCGTGCCGGATCGCGAGGAGGCGGATCGTCGGGGTCATGGGCCGATGGACTGGGCCGCCAGGATTGTGAAAAGAATCACAATCTCGTTGATCTGCTCCGCCGCGCCGAGGAAGTCGCCTGTCACGCCGCCGGCCCGTGTCCGGAACCGCCAGCCGCAGAGGGTCGTGGCGGCAGCCATTCCTCCGGCGGCGGCCAGTGTGCCCGCCACCCCGATCACGGCGCCACCCGACAAAGCGCGCGCGTCTGGCGCACCGGCTGTCAGCCAATCCTCGGCTGCCAGCCCACCGCCGACCACCAGCGCGGCCACCGCCAACCCCGCCACCGTCGCCATCACTGCCTGCGCCGGCCCGGCCCGCGCAATCTGTCGGTTCTTCGCGTCCTCCCCGCTGACGTATGGCAGCGCGGCCATGAGCCACACGGGGCCGACGCGCGCCAGACAGTGCGCGAGGACCAGCGCGGCGGGGGCGGCGGCACCTAGCCCGGCGAGCAGGACCAGCCGGAAGCCGACGGAAATCACCAGCGCGAGAGCTCCGAAGGCGCCGACGCGGGAGTCCTTGAGGATGATGAAGATCTTCTCGCGGTCGTGAGCGGCGCCGCCCAGCGCGTCGGCGGTGTCGGCCAGACCGTCCTCGTGGAAGGCACCGGTCAGCAGGATCGACACGACCAGGGCGGTCATCCCGGCGACCCACGGGCCGAGGGGGGCCGCCAGCGTCCACACCGCCGCGCACGCCGCTCCGAGGACCAGTCCCGCGAATGGGAACCAGCCGCTGGCCCACCGCCACTCTTCCTTCGAATAGGGGAAGCCGCCCGCCGGCACACGCGTCAGGAAGACGAACGCCGCGCGGGCGCCGCGCAGAACGGTCCTCACTTGAGGCGCATCTCCAGCCCGGCGACCATGAGCACGACCTGGTCCGCCGCGGCGGCCAGTCGCTGGTTGGCGGCGCCGAGCCCGTCCTGGTACCAGCGGCCCAGGGCGGTCGGCGGGTGCACGCTCCATCCGACCTCGTTGGTCACGACGATCAACAGCCCCGTCCGCGTGTCGCGCGCGTGCAGGATCCCGTCCACCTCGGCGGCCATCGCGGCCAGCGCGGCGTCCTCGCTCTTTGCGCCCGCACGGCCGATGGCCATGCCGGTGAGCACGGTCACGCAGTCGAGCAGGACCGTGTTTGTGGCGGCGGCAAGGATCGCGTCGCCCGCGCCCTCCGGCGCCTCGATCGTGCGCCAGCCGGGGGGACGGCTGCGCCGGTGGGCCTCGATCCGCTCGCGCATCTCGTCGTCGACGGCCTGGGCGGTCGCGATCACGGTCACGTCGTCGTCGCCCCGCGCGAGCGCCGCGTCCTGCGCCCAGCGGCTCTTCCCGGAGCGCACGCCGCCGGTCACGAGGACGAGTTCCATCATGGGGTGCGTCCGCCGGGCTGGCCGTCCGGCGCCGGGGCTCCGCCTGCCCGGGCCGCGGACTCGCCGCCCGCCGGACCCGAGATCCCCGCCGACTCGAAGGTCGCCATCTCGCGCAGCAGGGCGGCCGCTGCCCGCACGATCGGGATCGCGAGCGCGCTGCCGCTCCCTTCGCCCAGCCGCATCTCCAGGTCAAGCAGGGGAACGAGGCCGAGCGCGTCGAGGACCACGGCGTGACCGGGCTCCGTCGAGCGATGCGACGCGACGAGGTAGGGCGGCAGGGCGGGGCAGATCCGGCACGCCGCCAGCGCCGCGGCGGAAGAAATGAATCCGTCGACGAGCACGAGTGCCCCGCGTGCCGCTGCCCCGATCATCGCGCCCGCCATCGCCGCGATCTCGAGCCCGCCGACCTCGCGCAGCACCGCGACGGGGTCGGCGGGCCGTGAGCCCGGCCGCGCCGCACGCCGAGCCCGCGCCACCCCGCGCTCCACCGCCGCCCGCTTCCGCGCAAGCCCCGCATCGCCGACCCCGGTGCCCCGGCCGACGACATCGGACGCCGCCGCCCCCGTCAGGCAGGCCGCGACCGCCGCTGCCGCAGTGGTGTTGCCGATCCCCATCTCGCCGACGCCCACGAGGAAGGGGCCGGGGCCGGCCGTTGCGGCGCCCGCCGGATTCGCGGCCGCGGCCAGGCCACCGCCCCCCGCCGCACCCCCCACCCCCACCCCCACCCCCAGCGCCGCCACCACCTCATCCGCCGTCATGGCCGGCTGCACGGAGAGATCCGCCGTCCCGGGCCGCACCTTGCGGTGCTCGATCCCGGCCATCCCGGCGAGATCCGCGGCCACGCCCGCATCCACCACCCGCACCTCGGCCCCGCAGGCCCGCGTGAGCACGTTGACGGCCGCGCCGCCGCCCGCAAAGTTCGCGCACATCTGTGCGGTCACCTCGGCCGGGTACGCCGAGACGCCCCGCGCGGCCACCCCGTGATCCGCCGCGAAGATGCAGACCACCGCCCGGCCCAGCGGCGGCGGCGGATCGCCCAGCACCACCCCGATCTGCAGCGCGAGCGCTTCCAGGCGCCCGAGGCTGCCCGGCGGCTTGGTGAGCGCGTCGAGGTGGGCCTGCACGGCGGCGGGATCGCCCGGGGGAGCGCCCACCCCCGCGATGGCGGCCTCGACCCGCGCGCCGACGGATCGGCTCACGGACGGACCCGCTCACGGGCGGACCCGCTCACGGGGCGGGCGGCGCTCACGGACGGGGCGGCGCTCACGGGCGGGGCCGCGCTCAAGGGCGGGGCGCGCTCACCGCCGAATCGCCGTCATCTGGATCTCGACCGTCGACCGGCCCACCAGCGGCAGCCCCGCCAGCGTCGGCTCGGGCGCCCCTTCCGGCATCGCCTCGGCCAGCACGTCGAGCACGGCCCGGGCATCGTCCACGTTGGTCAGGTACACCCACACGTCGATCACGTCGCCGAAGTCCAGACCCGCGGCTTCGAGCGTTCCGCCGAGGCTTCCCAGCGTGTTGCGGGCCTCCGCCGCCGCGTCGTCCCCGCGCGACAGCATCCCCGACAGCCACACCCGCTCGCCGGTCGCGATCGCGGGCGACAGCGGGGAACGCCCCAGCCGCTGGCCCTCGCGCAGCACCACCTGCCGCTCGTCCGACTGCTCGGCCACGCACTGGATCTCAACCAGGAAGTCGGGGTTCATCAGCCCTCCGCGCACCGCCGCGCGCGCCGGCGGCGACTCCGCGTCCACGAACTCGCGGTACGCCTCGTTCATGGCGCCCCAGAGCTGCGTGTCGTCCAGGAAGACCTTGCACGCGACCAGGTCGCCGTAGTCCATCCCGGCTTCGTCCAGCACCATCCCGATGTTGCCGAAGACGCGGCGCGTCTGCGTCTGCACATCGCCCGGGACAGGCTCATACGTATCCGGGTCGCGGCTCGTCGCCCCCGCGATGAAGAGCACGTCGCCCGCACGGATCCCCCACGAGTACGGCAGGGCGGGCGAGCGCAGCCCCGCCGGCGCGATCACCTCGGTGTCGTCCGGGGTGGCCACCACCGAGATCTGCACCAGCGCGTCCGGGTCGGGGAGGCCGGCCTCGACGGTCGCGCGCGTGGGCGGATCCTCCACGAAGGCCCTCCGGTACAGCGAGTTCATCCCCTGAAAATCGTCCGAGTTCCTGAGGAAGACGTTCGCCGCGACGACGTCCCCGTAGCCGAGCCCGCGGGCCTGCAGCCGCTGGCCGATTATGTTGAGCACCTCTGCCGTCTGCTCCTCGATGGTGGTCAGGGGAGTGGCGCCGCGCGAGGTGGCGGTGATGTTCGACAGGAACACGAGTTCGGGGGTCTGGGCGGAGGCGGGAGCCGGGAGGCCGGCGGCCGGGCTCAGCAGCGTGAGGAGCAGGGGGAGGGCGACAGCGTGCTTCATGGCGTGAACCGTCCGGTCCGGAGGGGGGTCGATGGGGCAGCGTTGATGTTAGCGAACGGAGCGCGCGAGGCAAGCGGGGCCGGGTTTTGACAGATTCCTTGACAGATTCCGGGTAGAATCTGTCACAAGGTGTGTCGTGGCCAGGGGCGATGGTAGTAACGCCCGTCCGATCCGCTTGCCTTCAGGACGCCCTTGACTCCGACAATCCGGCCACCTTTGCATGTCCACCCAAGACGACTCGCGCACCCCGAGGGACTCCCGCACCCCGGCGGACGATGGACGCCTCGAATCGCTGATGTCCGCCATTCGGGGTGGCTCGCAGCCCGCCCTCGGCCGGTTGATGGACCACCTCTGGCCGGAACTGGTACGCTATGCCGCCCGCCAGCTCGGCGATGTGGAGCTGGCCCGCGACATCGTCCAGGAGACCTTCATACAGGTCTGGGAGCGGAGGCGCGCGTGGACCCCGCGAGGCTCCGCCCGGGCGTACCTGTTCCGGATCGCGCGGCACCTGGTGATCGACGAGAAGCGCAGGCAGCGGGTGCGGTGGCGTTGGCTGGCACGCCAGCGGCAGCAGAATTCGCCGCGGCCCGCGACGCCCGCCGAGGAGCTTGACGCAAAGTTGCTGGCCGAGGCACTCGAATCCGCGGTGGCGGCGCTGCCGAACCGGCGCCGGGAGATTTTCGAACTGGTTGTCCTGCGGGGGTTGTCCTACGCGGAAGTGGCGGCGGTGATGGGAATCTCGGCGCAGACGGTGGCGAACCAGATGAGCGCGGCGCTCAAGTCGGTGCGACGGGCGTGCGAATAGTAGAAGGCGGCGTGCTTGCGCGCTTGTGCCTCAGAGACACCAACAGGACGGTGAGACGGATGAACGAACTGCTGCTCCGATACCTGCGACGGCAGACGACGCAGGAGGAGAATCGAGAAGTGGAGGACTGGCTGAGCGGCTCGCGGGAGAACGAGCGCGTTCTGGCCGGTCTGGCGCGCGTGGTCTCCGCCGGGCGGGGGGCAGATGAGGCGGTGGAGGTGGGTCGGCCGCCCCGCGTCGAGGACGTGGTCTGGCGCGCGGGGGCTCGCCGGGCCGCGAAGGCGGCGGGGGGTGGGGCGGGGGCGGGGCGTCGCCCCGGGGCTCCGCGTTTCCGGCTGGGCCTCTTCGGTGGCATGACGGTTGTGGTCGCCACGGTGGTGGCGGGACTGGCGCTCTGGAACGCTCTCGGCGCGACTCAGGTAGTCCGGGTGCTCACCGAGGATCTCTGCGCGACCTGCTCGATCGAACTCACCCCCGACGTCCTGCTCGGCACCGACGGCGAATCGGTGATCGGTTACGCGTGGGACATTCAGCGGCTCTCCGACGGTCGTTTCACGATGGCCTTTCAGAACATCTCCGCCTGGGCCGAGTTCACCGTCTTCTCTGCCGACGGCTCGGAGTACCAACGCGTGGGACGGGAGGGCGAAGGGCCGGGCGATTACGCGCATGTGGTCGGGGTGAGAGAGCACGCCGGCGAACTGCACGTTTTCGACAACCTGAACAGGCGGATGACCGTGCTGGACCCGGGTTTCAATGTGGTCCGCACGTCGGCGGTTCCCTGCCTGAACTGCAACGGATTCGACATGGCCATGCTGCCTGACGGTCGGATGGCGATAAACTACTTCATGCCCGGCGGTTCTCTAGAGGAGGCTCTGTCCGCCGACTCCGGATTCGTCGTCCACATCCTGGGTCCGGGTGGCGAGCCGCTGCATTCGGTGGACGAGATCCCGGCCAGTAGTCCCATGAATCCGGCGCAGGACCCGAACCGCTACCTGGACATCGCCCCCGACGGGTCGCTGCTGTCACTTCACCTGACGAGCTATCGAATCGACCGCTGGGACCCGGCCACGGGTGAACTGTTGCAGACTTTCGCGCGGGGTGCCGATTGGTTTCCTGACGGTCAGAGCTACAGCCACTCCGCCCGGCCCGGCCGGCCGCCGACGACCGGCACTCGCGCCATGCATGTGGACGAGGCGGGCCGGCTGTGGGTACAAATTGGACGCCCCGCGCCGGATTGGGAGGATCATCTGGAGCGAACCCCTTCGGACATGGATCCCAAGATGGGTCCCTGGATGTACGGCCCGGGATCGACGGAGGGCGTCATCGAGGTTCTGGACCTGGAATCAGGCCGCGTCCTCGTGTCGCAGGTGCTCGACCACGATTTGCTGGGTGGCTGGGGGAAGCTGTTCGCCCCCGGCTGGCTGGCCGTCTACGACGAAGAGGGGATCCCGCAGTATCGGATGTGGCGGCTCAGGCTGGTGGGGCTGGAATAGCGGTTCCACCCCGGCGAACGCCCCGGCCCCCCCTCACATCTCGTACTTCACCCTCACCAGCGCCAACCTGCCCAGCTCCGGCGCGCCCACGAACTCCCGGTGCAGGTTGTTCAGCGCGTTGTAGACCGTCAATTCCACGCGCGCCTGCGGCTGGAACGGCAGCTGGTAACCGGCCGTCACATCGAGAACATGATAGGCGTCGACCGGCCCCGCGAAGACTCCTGAGCGCATGTCGAAGCCGTCGGTGAAGCGCCAGCGCCCGTCGAGTTGGAGGCCCCGGGCGACGTCGGTGTAGGCGGCCGCCAGCGAACCCTTGTGGCTCGGCGCGTTGAGCGAGAGGTCGTCGGGTCCGGGGCAGTCGCCGTCTTCGTCGAAGTCGAAGCACTCCCGGCTCTGGAAGGAGTAGCCCGCGGTCAGGCTGAGCCGGTCGGAGGCGATGATCTCGGCGGAGAGGTCGAGCCCCCAGTAGCTGGCGGACCCGAAGTTGCGGGAGGACAGCAGCAGGTCGGGGGCGTCGAACTGGTCCGGGGTGACGACGCCGAGCGGCAGCTGTGCCAGTCCCGCGGCCAGCTCGGCGACCTGCTCAGGGGTGACGGCCCCGATCTGGATCAGCGGGGCGAGTCGGCCTGCAAGGAAGGCGCCGGCCGAGGCGGGTTCCAGGAAGACGTTGGGCGATTCCACCTTGAGCGGGCCGACGAAGTTCTCGACGTTGGCGAAATACACGTCGGCGGCGAGGCGGACACGGTCCTGGATCAGCCCCTTGTAGCCCGCCTCGATGGAGTTGAACACGGTCGGCCCCAGCGCGGGAAGGTCGGCGGGGCCGGCGTCGAGCGGGAAGGCGTCGCCGCCTTCGGGACCCAGCGCGGCCGTGTTGAGGCGGCGGAAGACCGTGCCCAGGGCAGGGTCGGTGGGCTGGCTCCCGGGATTGAGGAGCAGCGGCCGCAGGGTCTCCGGGGCGAACTGCGTGACGAGCGCGTTCCAGAAGAGCGGCGCGTTGGCGGGAAGCTGGCCGGGGAAGAACGGGGAGCGCATGCAGTGGCCCATGAGTCCGCCGTCGCAGCGATCGTTGAAGGTGAGGCCGTCGGAGGGAACGCCGAACGCGCGCAGCGTGTAGCCGAGGGCCGGCGTGACGGGCAGCCTGCCGGTCGCGATGTCCAGGAACAGGGACGAGGTCGAGGGCGTGGCGTAGGCCCGGTTGTAGGTCAGGCGCAGGTTCTGGCCTTCGGCGGGACGGAAGACCAGCGCCGCGCGCGGGGAATAGTTGAGGTCGGCGAGGCGGTTGTGGTCGTCGACGCGGATGGCGGTCACAAGGTCCAGGCGGTCGGTGAGGCGGGTCTCGGAGTGCAGATAGGCGCCGGCTTCGACCAGGATGTCGTCGTCCTCGTTGCGCCCGTAGATCGAGCCCTCCGAGCGGGGCTCGATGTGCTGCCAGTCGATACCGTAGGTGAAGCTCTGCCGGCCGCCCAGGTCGAGTCCGTGCTGCAGCTGGGCGGCCATCGTGCGCGACCGGTCGATGATCGGATCCCCGCTGCGGAGCAGGTAGCTGTTGTCCCCCGAATGGGTCTGGTTGAGGAAGAACTGGCTGAAGAGGCGTCCCTTCAGCAGCCGGAGCTGGCCGTAGCGGTACTGCCAGTCGTGGGTCTGCGCGGACCCGACCGACGTGAGGTTGATGCTGCTGAGCGAGTTATTGAGGCCGCCGGAGACGATCAGCTCGCCGTCGCCGGCGAAGCGGAAGTCGGTGCGCACGTCGGCGAAGTAGCGTTCGTTGAGCGGGTCGCGCACGCCGATTCTCGGGTGGCCCGGGGCGTCTGCGCGGGCCGCTGCCTCCCAGGGGTCCGTGTACTCCCAGTCTTCGCCCCGCAGGTACTGGCCGGAGACCTTCAGTCCGAAGTTGTCCGTCACCCGGTGGGCGCTGCGCAGCAGGAACTGAACCACGGATCGCTCGCCGCCGCCCAGCGAGACCGTCGTGCCCGGCTTGTCGATCGGTGACCAGGTGACGATGTGCATCACGCCTTCGGCCGCGTTGGGCCCGTAGAGCGCCGCGCCCGGCCCCCTCGCCAGCTCGATCCGCTCGATGTCCATGTCGGTCGTCGGGATCATGTTGATGGCGTTGATCCGGAGCGCCGGGATGCGCGCGTAGCGGTTGTCCACGATGCTCAGCAGGCGCCCCGAGGCGACGTTGTTGAAGCCGCGCACGACCGCGTAGCTCTGCGTGAGCCCGGTCGTGGCGAGGTCGACGCCGGGCAGCGTGCGGATGTGGTCGGCGGGGGTGCGCGCGATCATGCGCGAGATCTGCGCGCCCGTGAGCGTGGAGATGGAGGCCGGCGCGTCGAGCTCCTTCTCCTCCCGGCGCGACACGGTCACCACGAGCTGGTTGAGGGCGAGCGCGCGGGAGCGAAGCGCGATCGTCACGTCGGCCGAGGCGCCGGCCGCGGCGGAAACGCCGTCGATGCGCTGCGTCTCGTAGCCGATCCGCGTCACGACGATCGAGTGGGTGCCGGCCGGCACCGCGAGGCTGAAGTTGCCGTCCGGGTTCGTGGTCGCGGCGGCCGCTTCGAGGCCCAGGACCTGCACGGCGGCTTCCGCGACCGGGGAGCCCGTTTCGAGATCGGTGATGCGGCCGGTGATGGTGGCCTGCTGAGCCGCTGCCGGGGTTGCAAGGACGATTGCGGCGGGAAGGACGAGCAGCGCGGCGAGGACCGCGGCACGGCGAACGGAGCGAATCACCCCGCCGAAGGGTGCAAGCGACGCGCGGGGAGCGAACCACGGGAGCACGGGCATGGGGCGCATCTGCATGGGGCGGACCTGCATCGGGCGGACCTGCATCGGGCGGACCTCGTCGATTGGCGGTTCTTCTTCAGGCCGTGTGCCGCTCCATAATGTTGCGTTAAACAACCAGGCCGCAAGCGACGGCGCACAGGGTGAAGGGAGGCTGGAGCGCCGCGGCGAAAGCTCCGGCGGGATTCCTCAGCAGCCGCAGGTGACCGCGGTCCCCGCTTGCTGCAGCGTCCCCTCGGTGGCGTAGCCGTCGCGCTTCCACCAGTCGAGTCCTCCCAGGAGCTCGCGTACCTGGAAGCCGAGAGTCAGCAGCTTGAGCGCGGTCTTCGTCGATGCGTTGCAACCGATGCCATCGCAGTAGCACACGTACAGCTTCGACCGGTCGAGCGTCTCGGTGGACGCGGCGTCGATCTCCCGGTGCGGCAGATTCATCGCCCCCGGGATGTGCTCCCTGGCAAAGGCTTCGGCGGACCTGCCGTCGACCACGACCACGGGGTCGTTCCTGGACAGCGCTTCGTAGACATCCCACGAATCCGTTTCGAAGGCGAGCTTGCTCTTGTAGTGGTTGAGTTGATCGGTATTCATTGATGTAATTGCCATGTGCACTTTACATATTGTAAGGTGTAGTTTACGGTTTTCCGTTCAGGCGATCGAAAAACACCTTCCCGGCCAGTCGGCGAAAGAGGTTCCGGGTCAAGATACCGGTTTCCAGCGCCGTCGCCACCGGAAGCCTGTCGTAGCTCCAGCGCGCGAGGTGTTTGAGGGTCAGCTTCGGATACGCCCGCCGAACGACCCCGCCCGGATGGGGGCCGCCGTCCTCCAGATAGTCGGTGATGGCGTCGGCGGCCAGTCTGCCGAAACGGTATGCCTTGTGGATTCCCCCAGCGGTGAGCGGCGAGACCATGCCGGCGGCGTCACCGACCAGCAGAACCCGATCGCGGTAGAACCTCCGCAGCAGGCCGCCGACCGGTATGAGTCCGCCGCGCCTTTCCAGCACCGGTCTCCCGGACAGGCCGAAGATGGAATCGATGCTGGCGACGAACCCGCGGATATCGGCCCGCGCGTCGCGGTGGGCGGCAAGTCCTACCTGGGTGGTGCGCACGCCGGGCACCACCCAGCCGATGTACCCGGGCGCACGCTTCGGGTCGAGGAAGCAGTGCAGGGACTTGCCGTCGCTGCCGGAGGGCTCGAACTCCCACTCCGTGCCCTTGAGCAGCCGGTGATTGCGGTCGAGCCCGAAGCTCGCCGCCACCTCGGACTGGGCCCCATCCGCTCCGACCAGGAACCGGCAGCGGATGTCGGAACCCTCGAGCTTCAGCGTTCGGGAGTTGGCGGACGCCCCCTGGAACCGTTCCCCGAAGCGCACCTCGGCACCGGCCTGCCGGGTCTCGCTGGCGAGGTGCCGCATGAGCCGGCCCGTGTCGGTGGCCATGAAGAAGTAGTCGTCATGCTCCACATCCACCGACTGGTGGTTCGGAGTGTAGATCCGGACCCGGTTGATCCGGCGAACGAGCCGGGCCGGGGCGGCCCACTCCTCCCAGGCCTCCTTCACGAGAATCCCCGTCGTGTGCACCCGCTGCCCGGGCTGGGACTGCCGGTCCAGCACCAGGACGGAGAGGCCGCGCTCGGCCGCCCGCCGGGCGCAGGCGAGTCCCGCGAAACCGGCTCCGACGACGGCGATATCGAATAGCGCGCGTGCGCGCGATGCCGTGGCCCGCTTCCTCACGGGCGTGCCTTCCGCAACCGCCGTGGCCACCGTCAAACGACCCCCGGAATCAACGCCTTCCGCTCCATCGGGTAGTCGTCGAACCGTTGCCGGTACCATCGATGGTTGCTGAGCGCCCGGGGTGCCAGGTTGGCCACCGCGTAGAGGAAGAACGCCATCCCGGCAGTGGACCAGGTCGCCAGCGCCCACCCGGCCCACTCCAGGATCTCGCCGAGGTAGTTGGGGCAGGAGACGTAGCGGAAGGCCCCGCCTCTGGGGATCGAATAGTCCGCGCCGCCGTCTCTGCGCAGGGCCAGCAGGATGTTGTCCGAGTGGATGTTGAGGGCGAGACCGGCGAAGAAGAGCGCGGCCCCGGCCAGGAATCGCGGATCGGCGAGCCATCCGGGGCCGTAATCGCCGAAGTGGGAGATGAAGCGCGCGTTGATGTAGGCGTTGAGCGCGTTGAAGGCGAATCCGCTCAGGACGACCGCCAGAGGCATCGTCTTGCCCGCCGTGCGCGTGCGGACCGGGTAGATGAACGTCCGGTTGAGGTAGTGGCACTGCCACAGGGCGAGCAGCGCCAGCGGTACCGTTTCGCGGGCGGCGTCGCCGATTGCGTAGATGAATGCGAACAGAAGGGTCGCGGGGAGTTCCATGACGATCCAGCCGGTCCGGTTCGGGATCTCCAGGCCCCATCCCCTGCCTGCGTAGTGGCGGCCGTAGGGCGCGGTGAAACGAAGAAGGCCGATGAAGGTCAGGGCCGCCAGGGCGACGACGGCCCAGACGAGCGCGGAATGGACTCCAGACTCGGTCATGGTCATTAGGAATCATAGTGTCATGGCCCGCCTTGGACACAGGTGCGCGCGCGAGCCATGCCCGGCCATCGCCTTCCGTCGCCTGGCGGCGGGAGAGTGGGCGGACGGGCGGGACGGCGGGTATCTTGACCGGATGAAGATCTCCTGTCTCGGGCCCGAAGGGACCTGCAGCGAACAGGCCGCCCTCGGGCACGCGGAACGGGCGGTGTGGCGGACATCCGCGCGCGCGCCCATCTTCAGGGTGCCGGGTTCGTACCCCACAGGTAAGGTGTAGTTTACAAAATGTCATCTTCGCTTGTCATTTCGCAGACACCCGGGCACCGTCACCCCGTCCCGCGGGTCCAGCCGGTATCCACGTCGCGCGTACGGGGATCTGCGCGGGTCCCGACCCTGGCGGTCCTGGTCGGGGCAGCCTTCGTTGTCTCCTGCGCGGACGAGAGCCTGCGCCAGCCGGCTCCCATCGCGCCCGATGTGCTCGCCGCCGAGCACGAGGAGTGGCGCGAACGGCGGCAGCGGGGACTCGCCAGCCCCAATGGCGTGGTCAGCTGGATCGGGCTGTGGGAGCTGGAGGAGGGCGCAAACCCGTTCGGCTCGGACCCGGAGCTGACTATCGTGTTGCCGGCAGAGGGCTCGCCGCCGCTGGCCGGAACGCTGTACCTGGAGACCGGGGCCGGAGAGGGGGACGGCGCGGACGGCTCCGGCGGCGGCGACCCCGGTGCGGGACGCGGCGCCCCCGGTGCTGGCGGCGGCGCCCCCGGTGCGGAGGGCGGCACCCCCGGCTCCGGCGGCGGCGACCCCGCGGCGGAATCGGCTCCGCAGCTCCGTCTGGTACCCGAGTCGGGCAGCGGGCTCGCCCTGCGCGACGGGGCCCCCCTCGACGGCCCGGTCGCGATCGCCCACGACCGCTCCGGCAACACGACCGTGCTGACACTCGGGTCGCTCGGCCTGCGCGTCCACGCGGAGCGGGGGACCGACCGGCTCTGGCTCCGTGCCTGGGACACGGACTCCCCGCGCGCTGCCGCCTTCGAGCTGCCTCCCTACTTCCCGATCACCAACGAGTGGCGCGTGGCAGCGCGCTTCGACGCCTACCGGGAGCCGCGCCAGGTGCCGATGGCGGACGTGACGGGGGGCACGGTCGCGAACGTCTCGCCGGGTGAACTGGTGTTCCGGGCCGAGGGCCGCGAGCACCGCCTGATCGCCTTCGCGACCGAGTCGAGCCGCAGCTACTTTGTCATGGTGTGGGACTCGACGGCGGTCGACGACACCTATCAGCTGGGCCGCTACATGCGCGTTCCCCTGGCCGACGACGACGGCTGGACGGTGATCGACTTCAACCGGCTGTACAATCCGCCCTGCGCGTTCACTCCGTACTCGGTGTGCAGCTTCCCGCCCCGCGAGAACCGTCTCGCGCTGGCGGTGAGGGCGGGTGAGAAGCGGCCGGCGGAGCCCGCTTATCGGGTGGTCCGGTAACGGTGAGCGGGCCCGCGCGGCTTGCGGTCCCCGCTTCCAAGCCCTGAATATGCCAGCTGCGAATCCTCGCGCTGACGCATAGAGCCAACGCTGGCACACACCTCTCGCCCAGCCCCCGGACCAGGCGCACATGTCTTCACCTTCAAACCACGCCGCCAGCACCGTCCGCTACCAGCCCGACGAAAGGCCTCCCTGGCCGCTGGCGACGGGGCTGGCGCTCCAGTACTGCATACTCGCCCTCGGGGGGGTC
Source organism: Gemmatimonadota bacterium (assembly GCA_022822445.1). Lineage (GTDB taxonomy): Bacteria > Gemmatimonadota > Gemmatimonadetes > Longimicrobiales > Gaopeijiaceae > Bin94. Next base: position 17,681 of record JAJEBR010000107.1, read on the forward strand.
GTCATCACGGTCGCGATCGTGCTGCGGAGCGCGGGAAGCAGCGACGAGTACCTCGCCTGGGGGGCCTTCGGCGCCCTGCTGGTGTGCGGCATCGCGACCATCGTGCAGGTGCGGCGCTTCGGGCGGATGGGGTCCGGATACGTCCTGATCATGGGCACTTCGGGGGCGTTCATCGCGGTCTCGGTGGCGGCGCTGCAGCAGGGCGGTCCCGCGCTGCTGGCGTCGCTCGTGATCGCGTCGTCGCTCTTCCAGTTCCTCCTGGCGGGGCGCCTCTCGCTGCTGCGGCGCATCGTCACGCCCACGGTAGCGGGGACCGTGATCATGCTGATCGCGGTCAACGTGATGCCCATTCTCTACGATTTCCTGGACAACGTGCCCGAGGGGACCGCGCCTCACGCCTGGCCGGTCACCGTGCTCGCGACGCTCGTCGTCACGCTCGCGGTGATGCTGCGGTTCACCGGGCCGGTCCGTCTCTGGGGCCCGCTGATCGGGATCGTCGCCGGCTGCGTTGCGGCGGCCTTCTTCGGGCTCATGGACACGGGGCCCGTCGGCGCGGCGGCCTGGGTCGGGGTGCCAGCGGCGGGGGCGCCGGGACTCGGCTTCGACTTCGGTCCGGCCTTCTGGGCGATGCTGCCCGCCTACACCTTCGTGACGCTGGTGGGGGCGATCGAGACGATCGGCGACGCCGTGGCCATCCAGCGCGTCTCCTGGCGCGACCCGCAGGCGACCGACTACCGGGCGGTGCAGGGGGCAGTGGCCGCCGACGGCCTGGGCAACCTTCTCTCCGGGCTCTTCGCCACCGTGCCGAACACGACCTACTCGAGCAGCGTCTCGATCGTGGAGATCACCGGGATCGCCGCGCGCCGGGTGGGGCTCTGCATCGGGCTGATCTTCTGCGTGCTGGCCTTTCTGCCGAAGATCACGCAGCTGCTCCTGATCATTCCCGATCCGGTGATCGGCGCCTACGCGCTGGTGATCATCGCGGTGCTCTTCGTCCTCGGCACGAGGATCGTCCTGCAGGACGGGATGGACTACCGCAAGGCGACGATCGTCGGAGTCTCCTTCTGGGTCGGAGTCGGCTTCCAGAGCGGCGGGATTTCGACGGCCGGCCTGAGCCCCTTCCTGCAGCAGCTGCTGGCCAACGGGATGACCTCCGGCGGACTGACGGCGCTGCTGCTGACCGCCTTCATGGAGCTCTCCGGTCCCCGGCGCGTGCGCATGCAGACGGCGCTGCAGGTCGAGTCGCTGCCGGACATCCAGCAGTTCCTGGAGCGGTTCGCCGCGCGGCGGGGGCTGGGCAGCGACGTGGCGGGCCGGCTGGCGCACGCCGCCGAGGAGACGCTGCTGCTCCTGATTGGCGAAGCGGAGGATGAGCGGGTCCCGGCGAAGAAGCGGCTGCGACTCACCGCGAAGGCGGAAGCGGGCGCTGCCGAGGTCGAATTCCTGGCCGCGGGCGGCGAAGGCAACATCGAGGACCACCTGGCCGTGATCGGGGGGCACGTCGCCGAAGAGCCCGGGGAGCACGAATTCTCGCTGCGGCTGCTGCGGCATCTGGCGACCTCCGTGCAACACCACAAATACGCGGATACCGATGTCGTGACCGTGCGGGTCGACCCGACCCGACCGGAGGCGTAGCCGGTTGACCGAACCCACCGAAACGGGAGCGTAGCCGAGCCATGGCCAACCCCTCCGGCACCACGCAGGATCTCCGCTACCAGGCCGACGAGACGCCGAGCTACCCGGTCTCCTTCGGACTCGCCTTCCAGTACATCCTGCTCAACATCGCGGGGATCGTCATCACGGTGGCGATCGTGGTGCGGGCCGGAGGCGGCACCGAGCTCTACCTGACCTGGGCGGCCTTCGCGGCCCTGATCGTCTGCGGCATCACGACCCTGATCCAGGCGAAACCGATCGGTGGCCGCATCGGGGCGGGGTACATCCTGCTGATGGGCACATCGGGGGTCTTCATCGCGGTGTCGGTCGCGGCGCTGGACCGGGGCGGCCCCGCGCTGCTGGCCACCCTCATCGTGGCCTCGTCGCTCTTCCAGTTCCTCATCTCGTCGCGCCTGTCGCTGCTCAGGCGCTTCATCACGCCGACGGTCGCGGGCACCGTGATCATGCTGATCGCGGTCACGGTGATGCCGATCGGCTTCGACCTCTCCTTCTCGGTCACGGAAGGGGCCCCGCGGAGCGCCGCCCCGCTGACCGCGCTCGCCACCGCGCTGGTCACGGTGGTGATCGTGCTGCGCGCAAGGGGGGCGCTGCGGCTGTGGGGGGCGGTGATCGGTGCGGTGGTGGGCTGTCTGGTCGCCTCCGGGTTCGGCATCTACAACATGGAGATCGTGGGCGAAGCGCTGTGGTTCGGGGTACCGGCGGCGGGTTGGCCGGGCTTCGACTTCGGCCTCGGCCCCGACTTCTGGGCGATGCTCCCGGCCTTCATCTTCGTCACCCTCGTCGGCGCCATCGAGACGATCGGCGACGGCATGGCCATCCAGCGCGTCAGCTGGCGGAAGCGCCGCGCCACCGACTTTCGCGCGGTCCAGGGAGCCGTGGCGGCGGACGGCGTCGGCAACCTCCTGTCGGGGCTCCTGGCGACCGTCCCCAACACGACCTATTCGAACAGCGTCTCGATCGTCGACATCACGGGGATCGCCGCCCGGCGCGTGGGCGTGTGCATCGGCCTGATCTTCATCGTGCTCGCCTTCCTCCCCAAGGCGGCGGCGGTGCTCCTCGCGATCCCCGACCCCGTGGTCGGCGCCTACATCGTCGTGCTGATCGCGATCCTCTTCGTGCTGGGCCTGGAGATGGTCGCCCAGGACGGGATCGACTACCGCAAGGCCACGATCATCGGGGTCTCGTTCTGGGTCGGCGCCGGTTTCCAGAGCGGCCAGATCCCGTCGGAGCTCTTCGGCGGCTGGGCGGGCTCGCTCCTGGAAAACGGAATGACCTCCGGCGGGCTCACCGCGATCCTGCTCTCGACCTTCATGGAGCTGTCGGGCCCCCGGCGCCGGCGGATCGAGACCGAGCTGAACGTCGAGGCGCAGCCGAAGATCCAGGCGTTCCTGGAGCGATTCGCGGCCCGCGCGAAGCTGTCTGAAGAGACGGCCCACCGCGTGAGCCTCGCGGCCGAGGAGACGCTGCTGGTCCTGCTGGATCAGATCGACAAGGACGACGCCCTCGGTCAGCGTCGGCTGCGGGTCACGGCGAGGGCCGAGTCAGGCGGCGCCGAGCTGGAGTTCCTCGCCGCCGCGGGCGAGGGCAACATCGAGGACCGCATGGCCTTCGTCGGCACGCATGCCGCCGAGATGCCGGTGGAGCGGGACTTCTCGCTGCGCCTGCTGCGCCACGTCGCCGCCGCGGTGCGGCACCAGAAGTACCATGACACCGATATCGTGTCGGTGAGGGTGGATCCGGTGGGATGAGGGGGTGGAACGTCTCATGCCCGCAAGTCTGTCCTCTTGTATCCGTCGAGCTGTTAGCTCCGTACCGCGGACTGGCGCTCGCCTTCCCTGCTCATTCGCCGGTCGAACTTCAGAAGGTAGCCACGGTCCCTGAGCAGCCGGTTCTTCTCGACAGCCCACATCTCTTTGGTCATGTCGGGACCCTTGGTTGTGCGGATCTTCTGAACACTGTACGTCTGTTTGTCAGCCTTGCTCATATTGACAGTTCTCCCCTCTTGTAATCGGCAACGACCTCACGTAGCAGGGCCGTCGGTGTGACGAATACCATTCCATACGTTATCGGTATTCCAAGCTCTTCATCATCTGGACTTGGCTCCGCTCTGCGACTCACCACGCCCACCAGCGAACCGGTCGACAATTCGAACACCGGGCCTCCGCTGTTTCCAGGGTTGGCGGGAATCTGCACGACGTAACCCTGCTGGTTCGTCACGCGCGGATGCGGATAGACGAGGCTTACTACTCCACTCAGGCAGGAGGCTAGGGGAACGGCACCGGGCGGATGCAACTTCGTTCCAAAGGGCCATCCACACGCACCGATTCTGTCGCCCTCGGCGAGACGGATGCTGGACTTCAGCGCTACGGTCCTGTTGCGAAAGTCGTGGTCGATTCGCATGAGTGTGATGTCGTGCCCAGCGTTCAGCGTGACCTTGTTCTCGGGCAAGTCAACGAACTTCGCATCGAGACTCCAGTCATTTCCCTGGCGGAAGGCCCTGCCGTGAACCAGCACCCGCAATCCGCTGCCAGCACCGGCGAGCACATGGTGGGCCGTTACCACGACCCCTCGTCCGAGGCCAGATACTGCCACGCCCGAACCTATGATGACAAGCTGGTCATCTATTACGTATCCGAAAGACACGGTAGCACGTCTGGCCCTCCGGAACCGTCGTGCTTCTGGACTCAGCCCGTCTGTTCGCTTCCGCTTCGCGGCGGTCACGGGCCTGCCCTCTCCTTCAGGCAGGCCAGATCTTCAGCGGCGAGGGACATAGGCAACTCCAGTGGAATGGGTGTCGTCCAGCCCATTCTCGCAGAAACTCCTGACAACTGCAAGTCTTGTGCCCACCTTCCCACATTGTCATCTGTTCTAGGGCGGAATACCGTTCAGTCAGCTGGTCGGAATGCCCCTCCGGCTCGCTGTCCGCGCCCCCCTACCCCCCCAGCACGTTGAACTGCCGCGTGAACTTCACGATGAACGACCGCGCCAACGTCCCGCTCTCCACGAACCGCCCGCCGTCCGGGTTCAGCCCGAGCGGGTAGTCGAACCCCTGCACGTCGTTGTAGACGATGAAGAGCCCGGTGCCCGCCGTGTTCAGCCAGCCGAAGCGCAGGTTCGCCGACCAGCTGTCCGCCTGGTTGCTGTACTGCACGAGCGACTGCAGGTAGATCCGCGGGGTGAAGAAGTAGCCGAAGTTCATCCCCGTCAGCACGGTCTCGAAGTCGCCCTCCGGCAGGTTCACGTCGAAGTAGGTGAGGCGCGCCGAGGTGCTGAACGATGCGTTCGGGCGGAAGGTCAGCGAACCGTTCCCGCCCGCCCGGCTGCCGGTCAGGAAGCTGCCGAAGTGAATGCGCGATGTCGCCGAGAGCCGGGCCGCCGAGTTGCTGTTGAAGACGAGCTGGGACTCCCAGCCGGCATAGGTCCCGACAGGAATGTCGACGTCCGTGCCGAGGATCCGAAACGGCTCGTAGATCCCTTCGGTGACGTAGTTGGCGCCCGTGTGGATCTGCGCGCCCGAGGGCCACTCCCAATGCGAGTCGATGTGAATGCGGGCCGACTCCTCGAAGCCGGGTTCAACCCCGGTCTTGCGGCTGCGGTAGGTGAAGTAGGAGATGTGCGGACGGATCTCGCGCAGCCACGACGGCCGGATCTTGTACATGATGTAGCCCTGGTAGTACCGGTATCCGCGCCTGGGCAGGAATCCGACCTCGGGGTTGAACCCCTCGCCGATTTCGCGGGCCTGCGCGGTGACCGTCCAGTCGCGGCTGCTGTAGTTGCCGGAAAGGTCCAGGGCGTACGCGTCGGCGGCGGACTCCGCGTCGTCGGTAAGGGAGGCGAAGCTGCTGAAGGTGAGCGCCTCGCCCACGCCGACGGAGACATCGGCGGCGTAGGTGCGGTTGAAGTCGCCGGCGGGACCGCCCTTGTTCACGAAGAGCCCCCCGATGCGGGAGCGGTTCGGCAGCTCCTTCGCCACGCGGGCGACCGAAAACCCGTGGGCGTCCGCCAACCCGTCCTCGGCCCCCGTCTCGATGTGCAGCAGTCCGACGTTCAGCCCCGCGGTGCGCCCGGAGAGCCGCGCCCCGCCTCGAATCGGCACCGGCTGACCGCTCGCGATCCCGATTCTGCGGCTGAAGAAGAGGTCCGCGCCGCCCCCTCCCACGCTGAAAAAGCCTGCGTTCTCGAGGAAGAACGGCCGCTTCTCGGGGAAGTTCAGCGAGAAGCGGGTGAGGTTGAGCTGCTGGTCGTCCACCTCGACCTGGGCGAAGTCGGTGTTGTAGGTCACGTCCAGGGTGAGGCCCTGCGTGACCTGGAACTTCACCTCGCCGCCGACGTTGCCCTCCTGGGTGAAATCGGCAGCGGCGGCGTAGTCGCGTGCAGTGGAGCCGAGCACGTACGGCGTGACGGTGGCGAGGCGTCTGAAGGGCGGGCGCAGCCCCTCCAGGTCGCCCGCGTAGTTGAGGCGGTAGAGGTTGAACTCGCGCGGCACCGGCGTCCAGAACGACTCCTCGTTGAGCCGCCGGATGCGCCGCATGACGTTGAATCCCCAGGACTCGGCGTCGCCCGCGTAGCGCAGGGTGTTGAAGGGGATGCGGAACTCGGCGTACCACCCGTCGCCGTCGGTGGTGGTCGCGACGGTCCAGCTCCCATCCCAGTTCTTGTTGAAGCCGCCGCCGGACCCGGACTGGAAGCGCTGCCGCGAGTTGAACCCGCCGCCCTGGAAGCGGCCGCCCCCGCGCCCCTCGTTGGCGACCTGCCCGTCGTACTCGATCCCGGTCGGCGTGGTGCCGAAGACGAACCCGTTCTGGTCGTCGTTGTAGGTGTCCAGCACGAAGACGACCGCGTCGCTCTGGTTGACCTCGTAGTCGCGGATCCGCTCCCCGTAGGTGATCGCGTGGGCCTGGCGGTCGAAGGCCCACACGCCGACGTAGATCGCCTGTCCGTCGAAGAGCACCCGGACTTCGGTCTGCTCGGTGGCTGGCTGTCCGTCGAAGGGCACGCGCTGGGTGAAGCCGGTCAGCGCCGCGGCCCGGCCCCACACCGCCTCGTCGAGACGGCCGTCGATGGTGGGTGGTTCCGTCACCTCGGTCGCGGTGGCCGTGGCCGGCACGCCGCCGCCGTTCCCGCCGTTGGCCGAGCCCGGCTGCATGTTCCGGGCCGACAGGGGATCGACGGTGGCGGAGCCTGCGAGCAGGACCAGCGCGGAGGCGAGCGGCGCGGCGAACAGCTTCATTGGCGAGACCGGCGTGGGAGGTGTTCGGGGGCGGTTTCGTGTGCGCGGAGCGACGCTCCAATGTCATTCGGATGGGCGGCTTTCGCCAGATCCGGCGGCTCGCGGTGGCGGCTCGCGGACCAGCCCCTTGACACGTCCACTCGCTGCACCTTACTCTCCGACCACGAAAAAACTCATCGAGACCGGCTGAGGGACAGGCCCGTTGACGCCGGGGCAACCTGTGGGGATTGGCGTTCCCACAAAGGTGCCAACTCCTGCGATGGAAGTGAAATCCATCGCAAAGATGAGCCGCCCACCACGCCCCGCGTGGTCGCCGAGCTGAAAAGGGCGTCGAATCTCCGGAGTCCGATGAGGGACAATCGAGACTCGGAGAGAATCGAATGGCCAACCTTGATGCCGCCGCCAGGGAGCCTTGCGTCGCGCCTGCCGGTAATCCCGCCCTGCCCCCCGCACCCGCCGCCGCGCGCCGCCCGAAAGCGCCGGGACGCGGGCATGTCGCAGCTCCCGCCTCGCCCGGCACGATCCCCGCACGCGTCAGCCGTATCCCCGTACTCATCAGCCATACAACCATACGGCTCCCGTTCGACCACCTCGGCGAGCACTTTGTTCGGCTGCCGTACGAAGTCCTCGGCCCTGCGCCGGCCCCCGCCACGGTCGTGCTGGGCGGTATCTCGGCGGGACGGCACCTCGCGCCCACCGCGGCCGACCCGCAGCGGGGATGGTGGCCCGGCGTGGTTGCCGAAGGGGGCGCCCTCGACCCGCTGCGGCAGCGGCTCGTCGGGATCGACTACCTGGGCGGGCGCTCCCGCGCGGGCCTGCTGCGCCCCGTCACCACCCACGACCAGGCGCGCGCCATCGCGGCGGTGCTCGACGACCTGGGCATCGCGGAGGCGTCGCTGGTGGGCGCCTCATACGGAGGGATGGTCGCGCTCGCCTTCGCCGAACTCTTCCCGGAGCGGGTGACGCGGCTTGCCGTGCTCTGCGCGGCCCACCGCACCCACCCCATGGCCACCGCGCTCCGGGCCCTGCAGCGCGCGGCCGCGTCGCTCGGGGCGGCGTCGGGCCGGGAGGGACGCGGAGTCGCCCTGGCCCGCGCGCTGGCGATGACGACCTACCGCAGCGCACAGGAGTTCGAGGAGCGCTTCGACAGCGCCCCGCTCACACCCGGCAAGCCCGGCACGGCGCCGGCCCGCTTCCCGGTCGAGGAGTACCTCGACGCGCGCGGCGCGGACTTCGTGCAGCGCTTCGACGCGGAGCGCTTCCTCGCCCTCTCCGAATCGATCGACCTGCACCGCACCCGTCCCGCATCCCTGCCGCCGCGCACGCTCCTGGTCTCGGTCGACAGCGATTTCCTGGTCCCGCCCTGGCTGGTCGAGGAACTGGCGAGCGAGAGCGGCCACGTTCCCATGCACGTCACCATCCCTTCCCCGTTCGGCCACGACGGCTTCCTCAAGGAGGTCGAACAGGTCTCGTCTCTGCTTCATGCGCACCCCTGCGCCCCCAAGTCCAGAGCCCCGGAGGTAGTCCGATGAGCGCCCTCAACGGCCGCCCTATCCCGCAGTCGGGCCCGCCACAAGCCGACCCGGCGGAGTCCCGTCCCACGCAAGCACCGGCCGCGTCCCGTCCCCGGCAGGCACCGGCCGCGTCCCGTCCCACGCAGGCACCCGCTGCTTCCCGTCCCACGCAAGCACCCGCTGCTTCCCGCATAACCAGCACCGTGCGTGCCGGTCTGGGCACCGACAGCCCCCACCGGTCGGTCATGCCGCCGATCCATCTGTCGTCGAACTATTTCTTCGAAGCGCCCGGCGTGCACGGCAAGTACGACTACACCCGCACCGGCAACCCGACCCGCGATCTGGCGGCCGGCACCATCGCCGAGCTGGAGGGCGGTTGCGGCGCGGCGGTGACCTCGTCCGGCATGTCGGCGATCGCCGTGCTGACCCGCTTCCTCTCCGCGGGCGACCTGCTGATGGCGCCGCGGGACTGCTACGGCGGGAGCCACCGGCTCTTCACGGCCGAGGCGGCCCGGGGCTCCTACGATGTCCGCTTCTTCAGCCCGTGGGAGGAGCGGTCCTTCGACCTCGCCCGCGCGCTGCGTCCCCGGATGATCTGGCTCGAGACGCCGAGCAACCCGCTGCTCAGGATCACCGACATCGCGGCGTGGGCGCGCCTGGCCACCGAGATCGGCGCGATCTGCGTGGCCGACAACACCTTCCTGTCTCCGGTGAACCAGCGGCCGCTGGAGCTGGGCGCCGATCTGGTCGTGCACTCCACGACCAAGTTCCTGAACGGTCACAGCGACGTGGTGGGCGGGGCGGTGATCGCCGCCGACGAGGGGCTGCTCGAGGAGGTCGCGTGGTGGACCAACGCGATGGGCGTGTCCGGCGCGCCCTTCGACGCCTACCTGACGCTGCGCGGGATGCGCACCCTGCACGCCCGCAGCCGCGTGCACGAGGAGAACGCGCTCCGCGTGGTGGACGCGCTCGTGCGCAGCGAAGCGGTGGCGGAGGTCAATCATCCGGGCCTCCCCGGGCACCCCGGACACGAGATCGCCGCGCGCCAGCAGTCCGGCTGGGGCAGCCTGATCTCCTTCGAATTGCGCGGCGGCAGGCCGGCGGTGGACGCCTTCGTCGACGGGATCCGCCACTTCGCGCTCGCCGAATCGCTCGGGGGCGTGGAGAGCCTGGTGTCGCACCCGTGGACGATGACCCATGCATCCATGGATGCGCCCGCGCGCGTGGAGGCCGGGATCGGACAGGGGCTCCTGCGGCTCTCGGTAGGGATCGAGGCGGCGGACGACCTGGTGGCGGATCTGGAGCGGGCGCTGGAGCGGGCGAGGGTGGTTCCGGTGGGGACGGAGCGGCAGGCGGGCGAGCAAGCCGAGGAGCGGGCCGACGGGCCGGCCTACGAGCGCGCCGAGAAGCGGACTCAGAAGCGGGAACGCGCCGAGGTCCTGGCCGCGGCCGCCCGCGATCCGCACGGCGCTTGTCCGCGGACAGCCGTGGAGGTGGCCTGAGCCATGGTTACGCTGGCGCGGGAGATGTCTCGTTCGGGAGGTCTGGAGTGTGCAGCGGGCCCGCGGGCGCCGGTCTCCGTTCTCAAGTTCGGTTCATCGGTGTTGGAGTGCCCGGCGGACTACCCGCGGGTGGCCGATGCTCTGCGGGCCGAGACCGCGGCGGGCCGCAAGGTCGTGGCGGTCGTTTCCGCGATGGGCGGGACGACCGACGCGCTCCTCGCAGCGGCCCGTGCCGTTGCGCCGAACCCCCCCGATTCGCTCATGGGGGCGCTGCTGGCGACCGGCGAAGACGCCTCGGTGGCGCTGCTCGTGCTGGCGCTCGCCGCGCGGGGCGTGCGCGCGCAGGGTATGTGCGCGTCGCGGCTGCCGATCGTGACGCGTGGCGCCCTCGACGACGCGGACCCGGTCGCGGTCGACGCCGCGCAGCTCGGGGCGGCGCTGCGGGAGAGCGACGTGGTGGTCTTCCCGGGGTTCGTGGGGGTGGACGTGACGGGTGTGCCGTCGCTGCTGGGACGTGGGGGGTCGGACCTGACCGCGCTCTTCCTGGGGCATGCGCTGGGCGGCGCCGAGGTGCGACTGGTGAAGGACGTGGACGGCGTCTACCCGGCGGACCCCCGCACGAACCCGGGAATCGAGGCCTACGACGAGATGAGCTGGGGGGAAGCGATCCGCGTCGGGGGCGAGATCGTGCAGGGCAAGGCGGTCGAGTTCGCGGCGCGTCACCGGATGCGGTTTCGGGTCGCCGGGCTGGGGGGGCGGGGGACGTGGGTGGGGATGGGTGGGCGGGGGGCGGGGTGAGGTGGCGGAGAGGGGGGGGCGGGGGGTGGGGGGAGCGCGCCGCCGTGCCGGGCGAGGTGGAGGTGAGGGGCGGGGGACGCGGGTCACGGGAGCCCGCCGCCGTGCCGCGTGAGGCGGTCGTGAGGGGCGGGCCGGCAAGAGGCCGCAGCCGCACCGAGGTCGCGGTGCTGGGGGCGACCGGAGTGGTGGGACAGCGCCTGGTCCGAATGCTCGATGGGCACCCGCTCTTCTGTCTGGCCGAGGTGGTCGGGTCGGAACGGCGGGCGGGCCACCGGTACGGGGAAGCGGTCAAGTGGAGCATCGGCGGGGATCCACCGCCAGGCGCCGCCGGGCTGGTGCTGGGGGAAGCGCGGGGGCTACCGGCGCGTCCCGAAGCACGAACCCCGGGGCGGGGCCCGTCATTGCGCGACCCGGTCCGCCAGGGGTCGGCACCGTCGCTGCGAAGTCCAGTCGTCGTCTCGGCGCTGCCCTCGACCGTCGCCGCCGAAACCGAGGTCGCGCTGGCCGGGGCGGGTCACGTCGTCTGCACCAACGCGTCGCCGCACCGCATGCGGCCCGACACGCCGCTGATCGTGCCGGAGGTCAACCCGGGGGCGATCGAGGGGGTCGCCGCGCAGCCCTGGGCCGGGGCCGGGGGCGCACTGGTGGCCAACCCGAACTGCGTGGTGGCCGGGCTGGCGCTGGCCTGTGCGCCGATCGAGCGGGCGTTCGGGATCGAGGCCGCGACGGTGGTCACCCTGCAGGCGGTCTCCGGCGCCGGTCTGACCGGCCTGGGCGCGGTGGAGATCACCGGAAACGTCATCCCGGCGATCAAGGGGGAAGAGGAGAAGATCGGGCCCGAACTCAACAAGGTGCTGGGCACCCGAATCGAGGTGTCCGTCGCCGTCAACCGTGTCCCCGTGCTGGACGGCCACACCGCGCACGTATTCCTCAAACTCGGCAGCCGAGCCGCACCCGGCGACGTGGCGCGCGTGCTGGAGGACTTCCGCCCCCCGGCTGCCGCCCGCGCGCTGCCCACCCTCCCCGCGCGGCCCCTCGTCCTGCGCCCCGAGCCCGACCGCCCCCAGCCCCGCCTCGACGCGGATGCCGAGGCAGGGATGGCCGTGAGCATCGGCCGGATCCGCGCGGCCCCCCCGCCGCACGACATCGCCTTCGCGGTGGTCGCGCACAACGGCATCCGCGGCGCGGCCGGCGCCTGCCTCGCGAACGCCGAACTGTACGCCGCCCACCACAATCTCCACGCGCAAACGCGGCGCACCGGCGGTGCCGTCAAGCGCGCCCAACCGGCCGGCGGCCAGCGCACCTGAGGGGCTTGCCCACCCGCGGCCGGTTCATCCGCGGCCGGCCCACCCGCGGCCGGTTCACCCGCGGCCGGTTCACCCGAACGCCGGTCTGACCCGACGACGCCTCACCCCTCGGTCGGCCCACCCGCAGCCGACTCATCCGTCTGACCCGACGCCGTCTCACCCACCGGCCGGCCCACCGGCGCCCCCGTCACGTTGCCAAAATGTAAAACAAACATTACAGATTGCCATGCCAAGATGACAATATGCATCCTCCGAACCCCGAATTTTCCCGATCGGGAAAAAACCTGTGACGGCTCGCCACAAGAGGGTTGAACCCCCCGCCTGGCGTCCCACGCGTCCCCGGACCGGCCGGTGATCGCGCCCGGAATGGCCAGCCGGTCCCCCCGGGGATACCTTGACGCTGATGGATTCCTCCCCGGTACCCTTCGATCTCTTCGGTGCGGCCCACATCGTGGTGATGGTCCTCACGGTGGCCGTGCCGGCCGCGTTGAGCCTCGTCGTGCGGCGGGCCGACTCCGAGGCGGTCACGCGGCGGATCTGCCTGGGTCTCGCGGCCGTGCTGGCGGTCAACCAGGTGGTCTACTGGGCCTACCGCTGGGTGACCGAAGGAGCGGCCACCTTCCTGCGGGAACACCTGCCGCTCCACCTCTGCAGCATCGGAATCGTCCTGGCCGTCCTGCTGCTCCTCCGGCGGGGGCGCCTCTCCTACGAACTGATCTACTTCTGGGGGCTCGCGGGAACCACCAACGCGATCATCACGCCGGAACTCACCGAAGGGTGGCCCGACTACCACTTCATCCAGTACTACATCTCCCACGGCGGCATCGTCGCCACGGTGCTCTTCGCGACCTGGGGCCTACGAATGCGCCCGGACTTCAGGTCGCTGATGCGAGCCTTCCTCTACCTCAACGCCCTGGCCGCAGGCATAGCCGTCGTCAACCTGGCGCTGGACAGCAACTACCTGTACCTGTGCGAGGCCCCGGTCACCGCGTCGCCGTTCATCTTCCTCCCCTGGCCATGGTACCTGCTCTGGCTGGAGGTGCTGGCGTTCGGGTTCTTCGCGATCCTCTACCTCCCGGTCTGGCTGGAGCGCCGCCTGGGGGGTTCGGGGGAGCGCTCGGCCGGGTAGGGTTCGCGGATCCAGGAGACCTGGACGGGGGTAGACGGGTCGCCGGTGACGGAGGGGCCGCGGGACCCGGTCGGTCGGCCATCGCCACCCGGCGAGCGCCGGTCGATCGTGACCTGGACGAAGGGTCGCCGGGGCGCGTCGTAGGCCGCGGGCGGTGGAATCACATCAACCACGCGCCCTTCCGGGCCCAGCACCGTCACGGGGCCCTGGTCCACATCGCCCGAGAAATCGAAGACCGGACGGGGCTGCCCCGCATCGGCAACGGGCGGGCGCGAGTCGGGCAGCGTGTAATCGCTGGCCAGTCGGAAGTTGACCGAGTAACCCATATCCGACATCGCCCCGAGTGTGATAGCACTCACGGGCTGGGGCACGCCGATCTCGAGGAGCGGCGTCATGATCTCCACATCGAAGACCGACTCGCGCCAGTGACTGAGGTCCGCGGACATGGGCACCTTGGCGCCGGCATAGCTGGTTCCGCCGGCCGCGTCGAAGGCCGCCAGCGCACCCGAACCGGTGAAGTGCGGATCCCCATCGGTGTTCAGCAGTCCGAGGCTGTTCAGCCGCTCGTGGATGAACCCCAGACCGTGGGCGACCTCGTGGAAGGCGACATCCTCCAGCATGCCCCGCGAGACGAGTTGGTCCATATCGTCTGCGTCGAAGACGGCGCGTGACACCGCGGGGAAACCGTTGCCGAGCCGCTGGGCGCAGAAGCCGGCACGAGCGAGCGTCCCTCCCGGCCCGTCGATCGGTGCGACGTGCGCCAGGAACAGGTGGTCGTCGACGACCGTGGCCTCGGCAATGCTCAGCCCCGCGCAACTGAACCCCGCCGGGACCGTGACGTCCGGCAGCTCCGTGTTCGCCAGAATCGCCTCCCAGCCAGCCACGCCCCCGCCGATCGCGGCGCGCTGAGCCTGGCTGACCGCGCTCGTGAATCCGGTCTGCATACAGAATCCCGTACACGGCGCCTGGACCGCGACCTCGAAGGACGTGCTGGCAGAGAGCCCGGCCGGGTCGGTCGCGGTGACGGTGATCGTGGCGGTACCTGCGGCGACGGTGTACACGAAGATCGTGTCGCCCACGATCTCGGGACGGGCCACGGCATCGTCGCTCGACTCGGCCGCGTACGTCAGCGGGTCTCCATCCGGATCGCTGAAGACCTGGTCCAGCGGCCCCCGGTAGCGCTCCCCGGGCTCGGCACCCGTGATGTCCCGGAAACCCCCGGACACGGTGGGCGCACGGTTCGGCGGCTTCACCTCGTCCACGACCACGGTCAGCGCCCCGGAGCAGTTGTTGTCCGTCCTGGACTCCTCGACCACCGCGTCCACGCAGGCCCCGTAGTAGTAGACGCCGGTCTCCGCGTGGCTTGTCAGGGCGACGGAGACCGCTTGCCGCCCCGACTGCGGCACCGCGCCGGCGGTGGCGATCCCGACCTGGCTGTCGGCGGTGTCGATGACTGTATCGGAGGACTGATAGAAGCGCACCATCGTGGCAGTGGACGCCAGAGTTCCCTCATTGCGTACCGCCGCGGTGCCCACGAACGACTGTTGCGGCCCGATGTCGAACGAGTCCTGGAGCATCTCGATCACGAGATCAGGCCGGAGACGCGGCCTTACCGTGACATCGAACTGCTGGGTCGTGGCGAGGCGGCCCGGGGGACGAGTCGTGATGTCGCGGGCGGTTACGGTGATGGTGGCGGTGCCCAGGGCCCTGGCGTTCACGGTGACCGAGTTGCGCCGGACGGTCGTGGTCGCGACCGCCGTGTCGGACGACGCGGCCACAAAGGCGAGCGGGTCACCGTCGGGGTCCTGGAAGTAGCTGGAGAGGCCGATTCGGATCGCATTACCCGGCTCCAGGTTGTGGGCACGTATGGTGCCCACGGGTTGCGGAGCTCGGTTGGGCTCCAGAAAGCTCACAGAAATACCCGCGGAGCAGTTGTTGCCCGTGTCGGTCTCGGCGGCCAGGGCATCCACACAGACACCATAGAAAAGGGTTGTGACGCTGTCCGGACCGGTCACCCGAACTGATATGCTACTGGCCTCCCCGGCAGCGAGCGGCATCACCGGATGCGTTGTGATCTCCGTGCCGTCCGAGGTGATATCGCTGTCTGGAGATGCGAAGAGGCGCAACGTACTTGAGGAAAGGGTGCCGCCGCTTCCCCGGTTGCGCACCACCGTATTGAGGGCAAACTCTCCTCCGATTTCGACGCGATCCCGGTCCACCGTCGCGGTGTCCACCACCAGGTCCGGTGCGGGGACCGGTTCCACCACGGCCCGGAAGCGCTGCGTGGCCGAGAGGCCGTGCGGATCGCGGGCGGTGACGGTGATGGTCGAGCTGCCGATGGACAGCGCCGCAAGCGCGATCACGCTGCCGTCGGCCGCGACGGTCACGTGGACGCTGTCCGAAGTGGATGCCGTGTAGGCGAGCGAGTCCCCGTCGGGATCGCTGAAGTGGGACGAGATGTCCAGGGAATCGGTCTCGCCGACCGAGAGGGACCGGTCGGCTATCTCGCCCAGCGCGACGGGCCCTCGGTTCGGGATTGTGACTTCGAACTGGTGCCGCGCGGAGAGTCCGGCAGGATCCGTTGCCGTCACTGTTACGGTAGCCGTGCCGCGTGACACCGCTTGCAGTGTGACGACACTCCCCGTGACGTTGGTTGCCGCTATCCCCGGTGCCGACGACATGGCGGCAAAGGTGAGCGAATCCCCGTCTGGATCGTGGAAGTATACGGCCAGACCCAGGGAGGAGGAATCGCCATGGGGGACTTCAAGACCCGGAATCTCGCCGACCGGTACCGGTCCCCGGTTTGGCTGCCAAGCCCGGACGGGCACCGTGCGGGAGCAGTTGTTGCCGTTATCGGACTCGTTCGCCAGTGGCTCGACACAGGCACCATAGTAGTAGGTCCCGGCGGCGCCGGGCGCGTACACCGTGAGTGACCCGGCAGTACTCGCGCCGGCATCCAGCTGTTCGACCGGATGGGTGCCCAGAAGAGAGTCCGTGGCGGTGATGGCCGGGTTGTTCGACAGGAAAAACCGGAGCGTCGTACCGGACCCAGCCCGCCCTTCGCCCTGGTTGCGCACGACCGCGGTGACGGTGAACGCCCCGCCCACCTCGACGCTGTCCGCGTCCACCGTCGCGGTGTCCACCACCAGGTCCGGTGCGGGGACCGGTTCCACCACGGCCCGGAAGCGCTGCGTGGCCGAGAGGCCGTCCGGGTCGCGGGCGGTGACGGTGACGGTCGAACTGCCGATGGACAGCGCCGCAAGGGCGATCACGCTGCCGTCGACCGCGACGCCCACTCGGATTCTGCGCGAGGTGCGAACCGTGTAGGCGAGCGAGTCCCCGTCGGGATCGCTGAAAAAGGGCGTGACGTCCAGCGAATCGGTGGTGCCGACGTAGATGACCCGGTCGAGGATCTCGCCCACGGCAACGGGCGGCCGGTTGGGGTGCGCCGCCGTCACCGGGAAGCTCTGCGCGGCGGAGAGGCCCTCTGGGTCGGAGGCTGTCACGTTGATGGTTGCGTGGCCCGGGGCCACGGGCACGACGACCAGCTCGCCGCCGACGACGTGGGCCGTCGCCACCTCGGGCCCGGACGACTCCGCGGAGAAGCCGAGCGAATCCCCGTCGGGGTCGGCGAAGTATGCGGCCAGGCGCAGCTCGATCGTGTCCCCCAGCAGCACGGAGGCGGCCGGGATCGTGTCCGACACGAACGGCGCCCGGTTGGGCACGGTCACGGCGAAGGACTGGTCGGCGGTTTCTCCACCGGGGTCGGCGGCGGTCACGGTGACGGTGGCCGCCCCCTTCGCGACCGCGACGACCCGCAGCGAGTCACCCTCCACCTCCGCGCGCGCCACACTCGGCTCCGAAGACACGGCCGAAAACGCCAGGGCGTCGCCCTCCGGGTCGGCAAAGTGGGCGGAGACGCCGATCGTGATGGAGTCCCCCACCTCGATCTGACGGCCCGCGATCGTTCCGACCGGCTCCGGTCCCCGGTTCGGGACGCTCGCCTCGAAGGCCTGCCGCGCGGAGAGGCCGCCGGGGTCGGTTGCGGTGACGGTGATGGTGGCCATGCCCCGGGACATCCCGCCCACCGTGACCACGCTGCCCGCGACGGCCGCCCCGGCAACGCCCGGATCCGAGGAGGTGGCCGCGAAGGTCAGCGGATCTCCGTCGGGATCCCGGAAGTAACCGGCCAGGTCGACCGTCACGGAGTCGCTGTACCCAACCACCAGCGGCGGAATCGCGCCAGCGGGCTGTGGCGCCCGGTTGGGATCGGGCGGGGGCTCGGTGGCCCCGTCGCCGCAGGCCAGGAGCAACAGGAGTACCGCGGCGAGCACGACCGGGGGGCAGCCCGGCGCTGGTGAGAGGACACATGTAAAGCGGACGTTACACAAAGTCATGTTTACGTTACCTGTTGCGCTTGCTGACTACGTTCCACCCGACGCGGAGCCCCAAAGATAGGCTCGCGGATGGTAGTTGGCTTCCTGTGCATGCACCTATCTTTCTCTGGTCAGCAGGCAACGAAGCATGCCGGAGGCCAGGGTGCCGGATCCGGGTCTCAAATCTCCGACGGCGGGCCGATCCCCTTGCGCGGCCCGGAGCAGGAGCGGCGGATGCAAGCGTATTCGGGAATCAACTCATGACGCAAATCTTGACGGGCGGCAGCGGATGGCGCGGGAGTGCGACGATGAGAACGGCCGGCGGTGCGGCACACGGAACGTGTATCCCGGCCGGGAGAAGGCTCGCCGTTGTCATGGTGGCGGTCTGCATTGCGATCGTCGGCTGCCAGGGAGACGACGGGGACACGCCGGTGGCCCCCCGGGGACCGGCGCCGGATCTGGTCGTCGACTCCCTGACGATCTCGCCGTCGGATCCGACGGACCTGGAGCGGGTGGAGATCGGCTTCCGTATTCACAATGCCGGCGACGCCGCCACCCCCGGGAGGGTTCCCTTCGAGATCACCATAGACGGCTCGGCGATGGAATCCATCCAGGTGAATCAGCTGCAATCCCACCAGTCGATTCGCTTTTTGCAAGACCGCCCGCCCCTCGAGGCCGGCATCCGCGAGATCGCCGTGGTCCTCGACCCCGACGACCGGATCGAAGAGCGCAACGAAGAGAACAACCGCGCCGCCGCGACCGTCCGCGTCGCGCGCCAGCAGCTGCTCAACCTGGAGCAGCCCGTCACGGTCTCCTCCGGCACCGTCGACGAAGTTCTCCTCTTCCGGATCGACATCGACGAGCCCGTGCAGGATGTCCTCAACGTCGAGCTTTCCGGGGGCTCCGGCGACGCGGACATGTTCGTCCACTACGGCGAACGTCCGGGGAACCACTACGGGTACGAGTGCGTCAGCGGCAACGCGGCCTCCGACGAGCTGTGCCAGATGGTGCCCACCCGCCAGGGCAGCTACCATGTGGCCGTGCACGCCTTCACCGCCTTCGGCCCCTCGACGCTGACGGTGACGGTCGGGGGCAGGCCCGTAGAGAAGTTCGACATCGAGGTCGTGTTCCTCGACCACGGCACGCCGTCGCAGGACGAGATCGTGCGCGAGGCCGCGAGACGCTGGGAGTCGGTGATCGCGCGCGGTGCGGCGGACCTGGACTTTTCCGGCCAGAACGGCCTCCCGGCCAACGACTGCTTCGAAGGGCAGCCGGCCGTCAACGACGAGATCGACGACCTGCGGGTGTGGGTCGAGATCGACTCGATCGACGGCGTGGGCGGCGGGGTAGCGAGGTCGGGGCCCTGCTGGGGGCGCATCACCCGGTTCCAGACGAGCGACACCATCCATCAGGAAGCCGTTCTGGGGCGCATCCAGCTCGACGAGGTCGATGTCACGCGGATGGAGGCCAACGGCCTGCTCCTGCCCGTGGTGGTCCACGAGATGGCCCATGTCCTGGGATTCGGCACCAGTTGGGAACAGCGCGGACTGGTCGAGTCCCTGTCGCTCCCCGCCAACCTCGGTGCCGACACCCACTTCACGGGTCCGCTGGCTGTCGCGGCCTTCGACGCCGCCGGCGGGACCCGCTACACGGGGGGCGCCAGGGTGCCCGTGGAGAACCGCTCGCAGATGGGGTCGTCCGACGCACACTGGCAGGAGAGCGTCTTCGACGACGAGCTGATGACGCCTTTCGTCGGGGGCGGTCACGCGCTGAGCCTGATCACCATCGAATCGCTGGCCGACATGGGCTACGGCGTCGACATCACGCAGGCGGAGTCCTACACCCTCCCGGCGCTTCGTCCGGGCGGAGCGGCGGCCGAGCGTGGCCTGCGGATCCATCTCGGGGATGACGTCGGCCAGTGGCCGGTTGTGTTGATCGATCAGAAGGGGCGGGTGGCCGGGGTCCGGCGGCCGCGGGGGGATTAGTTCAGGCGCGCGGTGAGGTCGGCACGGGTCCCGCCGGCACCGGGCCCGCCGGCAATCAAGGAGGTCGGGCCGGTCGACGTTTCACTGTTGTAAAGTACGCTTTACAGAATGTAATGTACACTTTACTTCGACGGTATCTGTTCCCTCTCCCGGTCGTCCGTTACCTTTCGGAGCCGAAATGCGACGTGTGGCGAGCCCGGCCCCGAGTGATTGCCGCCAGCGGATTCGCCGTTCGCGCGTGCACCCCGCAACTTTCGGCCATTCGCTTGTACCATTTGCAACCAAAGGAACCGGCGCCATGAGACTGCCCGCCATCAGGATACACAGGGCCGCATTACCCCTCACCTTGTTGTTCGTCGTGGCGATAGCCGCCTGCGGAGGGGGCGACGACGGCCCGACCACCCCGGCCGGTCCCTCGACGATCACGATTTCGCCGGCTACAACGATGATGACCTTCATCGGCCAGACCCGGGCCTTCCGGGCGACCGTGCGCGACGCTGCCGGGCAGAACGTCACCGCCCAGGTCACGTGGACCAGTTCCGACCCCGCGGTCTTCACGGTGGACGGCTCCGGGACGGTGACGGCGGTGTCCAACGGCTCGGGCCAGGTCGAGGCGTCCACGGGCGGACTGACGGCAACCGCGACCGTGACGGTCGAACAGAGGCCGTCCGTCCTCGTGGTCCTGTCGGGGAGCAATCAGCAAGCCGCAGCCGGAGCGGCCCTGCCGAACCCGGTCGAGGTGCAGGTGGCGGACCAGGGCGGAGCGGGTGTGAGCGGCGTCGCAATCTCCTTCGCGCCGGGCGAAGGGGCCGGGTCGGTCAACCCGGAGAACGCCGTGTCCGACGCCGAGGGCAAGGCATCCACGCAGTGGACGCTGGGCGGCGGGTTCGGCACGCAATCGCTTCGCGTCACGATCTCGCAGGGCGCGCAGACCGTGGTCAACGCGCGGGCCGTCCCCGAGTCGCCCATCCCGGACCTCGCGATCGAGGGAAGCCTGCGCCTCAGCCGCGACGATCCAACCAGCCTGGAGACGGTCGATGTCACCGTCCGGGTGGCCAACCTGGGGAACGCGGCCACCCCTGCGGTCTTCCCGCTTGCTCTTTCGATCGACGGCACGGTGGTGGAGACATTCGAAATCGACGAGCTCGCGGTCGAGGAACGTGTCAACCTGACGTACACCCTGGGCCCGCTTGACGCCGGCTCCCACGAGATCGCCTTCGAGCTCGACGCCGCCGGCGAGATCGACGAGTGGAGCGAGGACAACAACTCGGCCTCCGTGACGGCCGACGTCCTGAGTCAGGAGGTGATCTCGATCGAAGGGACCGGCGAGGTCTGGTCCCGTGTGATTTCAGCCGACTCGGCCGATGTGCTCCTGTTCCGTCTGGACGTTTCAGAAACTCTGGACGAATTCCTGACCGTTCGGCTGAGCGGCGGCTCCGGGGACGCGGACCTCTTTCTTAACTATGGCCAGCGCCCGGATGCGCCGTTCGACTACCAGTGCTTCAGCATTACTCCCACGACCGGCGAAGTCTGTCAGGCGGCGCCCATCCGTGCCGGATCCTATCATGTGGCCGTCGACGCGTTCGTCGATTTCGGGCCGACGACGATGACGGTCACTGTGGGCGACGACCCGCTGGAGGACTACGACATCGATCTCGTGTTTCTGAGCAGCGGATCGAGTTCTCAGAACGAAATCGTGGAAGAGGCTGTCGAACTCTGGGAGTCCACCATCGTAGGCGGCGTGACCGACATCGAAGTTGCCCTGCCTCCGGGGGACTGCGGGGATGGTTCACCGGCGGTCAACGAAGTTGTCGACGACATCCGCATCTACGTGCGGATCGACTCGATCGACGGGGTGGGACGCGTCCTGGGACGATCCGGGCCGTGTCGCGTGAGGGTCATATCCGCGTTGGACAAGGTCCTTACCCCGATTACCGGCCTGATAGTGCTGGATCAGGCCGATGTCGACACCCTGGAAGCCCTGGGCCGGCTTGATGAGACCATCGTCCACGAGATTGCTCACGTGTTGGGCTTCGGCACGATCTGGGACGGCTACGGGTTGCTCGTCAATCCGTCGGAGAATACTCCCGGCGTGGACACGCACTTCAGGGGCCCCCTTACCATCGCGGCCTTCGATGCCGCCGGGGGAGACGGCTACACGGGCGGTGCCAAGGTGCCGGTTCAAAACGACGGGAGGCAGGGCATCGCCGACGGCCACTGGAGGGATGGAGTATTCGGCAACGAACTCCTCACGCCCTTCATCTCCCCGGACGGCTCCGTGTTCAGCGCGATCACCATCGAGAGCATGGCCGACCTGGGCTTTCTCGTCAGTCTGTCGCAAGCGGAGGACTACCGGCTTCCGGGGTCGGCGGCAGCAGCGATGGGCCGGTTGAAGGGGCCGATCATCGACCTGAGCGAGGATATCCTGGACAGGCCAATCAGAACGGTGGAAATGAAGGGTGGGGCCAAGCGAGAGATCTACCGGCGCTGAGCTCGGGGCCCTGGCGACCCTGATCCCTACTTCACCACCAGAATCCTCTGCGCCGCCGGGTAGAGCCACTCCACTCCCCGCACCGTGGCCCACCCACCCCCCTCACCGCACCACCACCCACCCCGACCGCGCGGTGCCGCCCTTGTCCGACTCGGCGACAACCCGCACGGCGCGCTCCCCGCCCACCGCGCGCACCGTCCACGCCACCGTGTGCGACGGCGACTTCGCCGCCTCGAGGAACGGGTTCGACCCGGCGAGGTGCGGAATCACGGCGCGCGCCCTCCCCTCGACGATCTCGAGCCCGGGGTGCGTCAGCGTCACGGCCGGCGCCCGCACCACCTGGCGGTCGAAGGTGCCATCCAGGCGCTCACGCCCGACCGCGCCCCGGTCGGTGACGCTCGTCGGCAGGAATCCCGTGTTGGTCACCGTCGCCTCGACGCGGAAGGTCCCGTCGCCCAGCGGCGTCACCACCGGGTCGCTCACCTCGATCAGGGGGCTCTGCTCGGCCAGATGGAGGATCCAGTGGAGCTGCTGGCCCGTCTCCTCCTCGAGGAACTCGGGCGGCGGGTTCTGCCCCCAGAACTTCGAGTGCCAGCCGCCGATTTCGACGGTGCCGAATTCCGGGTGCTCGAACTCCGTCCAGTCCGAGAAGTAGCGGCCGCCGAGCTCCTCGTCGTTGAAGCGGTGCTGCTCGGCCCGGGTGATCTCGCCGTCGCCGTCGTAGTCGGTCACCCACGCGGTGGGCCCCGGCGAGAACTCGGGCACCCATCCGATCACGCCGTGGTCCCAGTATCCCCAGCTGATCAGCGTGCCGTAGCGGTGCTCGGTGGGGTGCGTGGCGCTGGGCCGCACCGGGCGTCCCGTCGAGCGCGTGTACTCCTCGCCCAGGTGGATGATCAGCGACAGGTCGATCTGCGGGAAGAGCGACGGCGCCGACGCCGACGGCAGCCGGTAGACGAAACCGCCCGACGTGTGCCCGTGCACGATCCCCGTGATGTTGCGGTGCGCGTTGATGAACTCGGCCGCGGCGCGGGTCTCGGGCTCCGAGAGCGGGTAGTCGCCCGCGCCCGGCTGCCGGTGCACGCGCTCCCAGTTGCGCGGGAAGTTGCGGTTCATGTCGAGGCCGCCGATCCCGTCCTCGTTGTGCTGGCCGTCACCGTCGTTGTCGATGCCCTCGCGCATGGTGGAATAGCGCGGCCCCGCGCGTAGGCGTTGCGCGTCGCGCACGAGAATGCGGTCGTCGTCCGGATCTGCCACCCATATCCCGTCCGGGTCGGGGATTCGCATCTGCGTGATCCACCCGTCGCCGTCGAGGTCCTCTCCCGGGTCCTCGTCCGCCACGCCGTCCTCGTCGTCGTCGAAGGGGTGGGGGGTGCTGCGCAGCGACCGGTCGTCGATGAGCGCGAGGTCCGAGCCGTCGGGGTTGAACTTGGGCCGGACGTAGAACGAGCGGGTGTCCAGCAGCGCGGTGACGCGCGGGTCGGTGCCGTAGCCGTTCAGCAGGTGGCCGATCAGGTGCGTGGCGACTGCCGAGCCGGTGAGCTCGCCCGCGTGGAGGCCGCCGTCGACGTAGAGCGCGGGCTTCTCGTGCGCGGGGCCGGTCGCCTCGTTGGTGATCGTGATCAACATGAGGGGCTGGCCGTAAAAGCTCTCGCCGATCCGGTGCAGCTCGGTCAGCTCCGGGTAGAGCGTGTGGAACTCGCGCAGGATCTGGTCGGTCTCGGCCGCCGTGTAGAAGCGGTTCCAGTCGACCTCGCCCGTCGGCGAGACGAGGCTGGAGGCCTGGGCGGAGGCGGAGGCGGGGAGGGCCGCGAGGAGCGCGGTGAGCATGAGGGCGGCCCCGGCGTTGCGCGCCCGGTGTGCCGGCACGCCCCGAACGGGCCGCGCCCTTGTCGACGGGGCGCCGAAGCCCCGCTGGGTGCCCACGATTGCACCACAAATTGGTGCGTGTACAGGATTGTTGCGCATGTGCATGTTCATTGCACCTTCTTCCAGATGATCCAGTAGTCGTCGATGGTGTCGTCGTCGGTTGCGAGTTCGGTCTCGCCCGGGGGCAGGCCGTTGAGCTGCAGTATGTAGGTGAGTGCGTCGGTGACCTGCTGGCGCGAAAGAGTCCCAGGCTGGCCGTGGGGCATCCGCTCGTAGATCCAGTACCAGAGCCGGTAGACCGAGGCCTCCTCCCAGCGGTCGAGGAATGCGGGATCGGTCCAGTCCTTCGTCTCGTGGCACTCCGAGCAGATCTCCCTGAAGGCCTCGAGGCCGCGCGTGGCCTGCTCCTCGGTGTAGATCCCGTGGGTGGTGTTCGGCTCGTCGGCCCTGGAAGGTTCGGAAGCGGCGAGGAGCGCTTCGTCGGCGGCGGCTGTCTGCGGCGGTGCGGTGCGGCACGCGGCGACTGCCCACAATCCCGCCGCCAGCGTCGCCGCGAAGGCACGCACTCGGATCCGGCTCCTGGCGTGCCCCCGCCCACGCATCGCTCCGATTCCGTCGTTCACCTTCAGTTCCGCTTTCCTGCTCCGTCTGACTGTCCGCAACTCGCACCCACCTGCCTCCCGGCAACTCGCACCCACCCGCACCCACCCGCCTCCCTCCCTCCGCCGCCTGCCCGCCGAAGGTGCGCACGCCCGTCCGCCCACGCAACCATCCGGCCGCCGCTCTCGTATGCTCATGGCATACCCCCTCAACGAGAGATTCAACGATGGACGAACTTGTCGAGCTGTTCACCTTCGATGGACGCGCGAGCCGGTCGCGTTTCTGGCTGGTCATCGTACCGGGCATCGCACTCCTCGCGCTCTACCTCCTCTTCTTCGCGGCCCTGGGCGAGTTGTTCGGCCCGATCGTCCTCCTGCCGATGCTCGGCGTCGTCTGGGCGGGTTCGTGGATGGGGCTGGCCGTCATCGTCAAGCGCCTCCACGACCTGGAGCGCCCCGGCTGGCACTTCTTCCTGCTCGGGATCCCGGTCTACAATCTGTACCTGTGGCTCCTCCTGCTCTGCCGCGGGGGAACGGTCGGCCGGAACGTGTACGGCCCGGATCCGTTCCTGCGGCGGCGCAGATGCAGGGTCCGAGCGCACTCTCCGTGAATGCAACGAAATCGTCCTTTGGGCTTGTGGAAGACGAGGAGGGGACGAGCATAGCCATCATCACGATCCGCAACCTGGACGACGAGGTGAAACCCGCCTGCGGGTGCGGGCGGCAGGCAACGGCCGCTCCATGGAGGAGGAAGCACGCGTAATCCTGCGCAAGGCCGTCGGCGGTGCCCCAGGGTCGCGGGATCTCGCGAGCATCGTCCGTTCCCACTTCGGGTCGGCACACGGCGTGGACCCGGAGTTGCCGCCCCGTGAGCCTGCGCGGGAGCCGTCGTCGTTCGAGTGATCTGACGGCCATGGGGGCTGGATTACCAAAGCTGCGTGTCCGTTAGAGCCGAGTGATTGAGATCGCGTACCGCCCGGATCACCTCCGATCGATCCCGCGCATCCGCCGAAGCCAACCGCCCTTCTTTCTCTGTCAGATCGCGGAGCCACGCATACAGCCGGTGGAGCTTCGCTTCCAGCTCGCTCAGGGACGGCGGCGG
Organism: Gemmatimonadota bacterium; assembly: GCA_022822445.1. Taxonomy (GTDB): domain Bacteria; phylum Gemmatimonadota; class Gemmatimonadetes; order Longimicrobiales; family Gaopeijiaceae; genus Bin94. Next base: position 43,257 of record JAJEBR010000107.1, read on the forward strand.
GTGGGTCAACAGTCCGATGTGTTCGTCATCCCAATCCTCTCGCGGAGAGAGCCATCGCTCTGGGTCGAATGGGCGCGGCGAAGGGGCGGATGACCACGCTGGACGCAAACCGTGGTTGTCCACCCAGACCTTCAGCATGGCCAGCCTCCGAACCCGATCGATCGAGAATCCGGAGTGAGGGCTCGTCGTCGCCGCCCAGACCAGGTCGTACGCGTCCCGTGCCGTCCCGCTCCGAGTCAAGCGGGCAATCTTCTCAGCGAGGATCTCCTCCAACCGCGCCGACGGGATAGTCGGCAGGGTGAAGCCGTACCGGTGGTGCGTAACGTGCGGGACGAACGGCCTTGGCTCGGGCTCGAGCCAGGTTGGCGGGCCCACGTCGAGCTTCACCGACATCGCGGGATTCCCAAACGGGCTCTCCACCGCGATATGCCAGCGGCCTCTCCTGCTCGACGGCCTGAAGCGGAAGGGCCCGAGAGTAACTTCTGCTTCGCCAGCGATGATCTCCGCCAGCGCGTGACGGTCGGCCTCCGGTTCCCGTGAGGCCAAGTCCATGTCCGTCGAGAATCGGCCCTGCGCGCCAGCAAACAGCTTCCGGAGGGCCGTCCCTCCCTTGAAGATCACGAGATCTTCCAGCACGCCCCGTTCAGTCAGGTGGGCGAGCAGGAAATCCTGTGCGATATCGAGCACGGCCATGTCGATTCCGATCCTGGAACCGGGTGGAACGTGACGGGCCACATACCCAGGCGTAAGCGAGTGATCGTCGCCGATCACGGTCACCGCCTGACCTCCGAAGGATGGTAGGGCAGCACCGTGTCGGCGACGTTCCAGGTCGAATCGTGCCGTCGCAACGTCCGTCTCGGACCGAACCACACCTTCCCGGCTGGTTCAATCCCCAGCCGAGAAGACAATTCGGGTTCGACTCCGCTCGTAACGTAAGCCAGACGTACATGGACGGACTTCGGCCGCCCCCGTAGCTCGGCCGCGATCTCATCGTAGCTCGAGAGTTGGATCAGGGCCGAGAGACAGTCCAGCACACCCGACCAGCTCCGGACGTCCGTGGGGCGAGTGGCCAAGTGGACCAGGAGGGTGGGCGGCCGGTGGACCGGGAGATCTCCAACGTGAGCTGGATCCAGATGGGCGGTGTGCCGCAGAACGCGGTACTCGCGTCGGAGTGCCGGAGGAATGGGTATTCCGTAGGGCAATGCGACTTCATGCCGGTCAGGAGATCGGTCGGCCAAATCCTGGATCCACAGCGCCGACCCAAGGGCCAGGGCCGCGGGGAGATCTTCGTGGGAGGCCGAGAGGAGCGCTTTGAGGGGGAGGAGTGGGTCGGCGTCCGGGATCGCACCGGCGCGCTCGGCCGGAGCGAACTCCCAGGTACCCCGCACCGGGGTGGGAAGCAGCCATCCGAGCCGAGCGAGGCGGTGCGCGATAATCCTCCGAGGGGTCTTGAGTCCCTGTTCCTCGGCAATGCGGGAGATCTCCTCGAGGGTGACGGTGGGGTTCCGCTCCAGTTCGAGGTACTCGACGAGCGCGGCAAGCGAAGGCGGGATGGATCTGGCCATGACGTTGACCCGGCGGTAGCGTCCTGTTGAATCAGGGAGAAGAAGGAAGCTAGGTCCCTGTGAGTCTCAGTGTCAACACAGGCATGATTGTTACTGAATCAGTAACACAGGCCCGTCGCGTGACACCGGAAGCCGCCAACGAGTACGAGACACATGTGTTATTCAGTGTAGTGTATTCTCCTTTCCAGTGTCCTGGACACCATGCTGAGCCCCGTCCACTTCGTCAACAGCGCTGACGGGGAGCGGGGGGTTGATCCAGACCTCTT
>JAJEBR010000080.1 GCA_022822445.1 Gemmatimonadota bacterium
AAGAGGTCTGGATCAACCCCCCGCTCCCCGTCAGCGCTGTTGACGAAGTGGACGGGGCTCAGCATGGTGTCCAGGACACTGGAAAGGAGAATACACTACACTGAATAACACATGTGTCTCGTACTCGTTGGCGGCTTCCGACCCAATGAAGAGATTCGCCTCCACCACCTTCGTCATCGTCGCCTGTCTATTCACATTCGCGGCACCGTCCGTCGGCACACCGCTGCAAACCCCGCCAGACGAGCAGAACCCCTGGCTGTGCTACGACATCCACGGATGGGAGCGCCCCTGCACGAAAACGGAGGAATGGGTACTTTGCAAACGTGCGGCGGAGGATTCGCGAATACAGTGCGACCGTGATGCTGCCGGTGATCTGTCGGCTGCAATTGTCTGCGCCATGCGGTTTGTCGCCGACGAAAAGGCATGCGACGCGGAATTCGTCGGGACCTTCTGGTTCTTTTAGGCCGGGTTACCATGCCGACGAATACCGGTTGGCCGGTTGGCCGGCTTGCCTTCATCGCTGGTGTCGTCGCCCTGCTGGTCGTGGTGGTGGTTTGGAGTCGTCCATCGCCCGATCCGGCACCGGCGGCGACCCCGTCGCCGGGCAATGACGCACCGGACGTTTTCCCGGGAGCGGACAGCGAGCCAATGGTGGCGCCTATGGAGGCGGCGCTGTTCCGTGAAGTGCTGTCGGTATACGACGCCGCAGTGCGCGATGACTTGTGGTATGTGCTCGATCTGGATGGCCCCCAGGTTCACCGTCTGGATCCTGCCACCGGCTCCGTGCGCACGTTCGGCCGCAAAGGCAGAGGACCGGGCGAGTTCCAAGATCTACCCAGCGGCATTGTAGTGCACGGTGACTCGATCGTGATTCACAACTACCGGACACTCCACTTTTTCGGGCTTGCGGGCCAGCACTATGCCGACCGGGTAGTTCAGCTCAATCCCACCTGCAGCATCCAGGATGCTCTTTCCCTGTCGGGTGCCCTTGCGTTTTTGGTCAGGTGCAGCACCATGGGGGAAATCACTTTCCATGCCCTGCTCGAGGCGCCTGACGGTTCGCTCACCGAACTGGGCTCGCATTCTCAGGCGCCGGGAGACATCCTAGAGGGACAGGTGGTGATGGGCCCGCATCCACACGGCCTCCTATTCGGCCGTCCCTACGACGACTGCATGGAGTTGTTCGGGCACGATGGCACACCGCTGGGTGAAGAATGCCACGAATGGATCAAACGGCTCCCGATACCGGGAATGACCGAGGACGAGAAGGCGGAAATCGCAGCGGCCAGGGAACAGGCCCGGCAATACGGCATCGAAATCGAACTGCCGGAACTCATGCCGCCGTTCCTGCGGGTCTCCATGACGAGCGCCGGTGAGCTGGTGTACAAGGCGAATGCGCCCGACGGCAAGGTAGCCCGGCTGATCGGACGCTCGAAGACCGGGGAACAGGTCGTCGTGCCCGTTCGCTCTGCGCCCATCACGTTCGTAGATGGCGACCACATCCTCCTCGGGTGGGAAGAGCTCGACGGTACGCGTCTGCTGTTCCTCGACGTCCCTCGATTCCATTAACGAGCCCGAATCGAGGTCAAGCGTCCCGTCGATCCTGACGCGCTGCCACCACGTCTTCGTGACCCGACCGGTGACCCCCCGGTTGGATCCGGGAGACTGAAGCCCGCGTCCCCCCCACCCGTCGCGCCCGTCCGCGTCAATGGGCGCTCTCCATCGAGGCCGTGACGTTCAGCTGGGGGCCCCCGAGCCCTCAGAAGTCGTCTCTCTGACGGTAAGGATGTCTGTGCGACGGATAGGGAGAATCGATCCGCCGCTCTGTGTTCTGTGTCGGCGGCGACGAGCGAAACACACGGAGACCACATGGAACACGGCGCTCGGGGGGGCTCCGGGCACCATACCGTCCCGCCCCCGCCTGGGCGCCCTTGAGTGCCGGTACCTGTTGGGATCCCCCCCCGGCGACGGGCCGAAGGAGAGCCGAGAGATTGCGAGCGCCGAGTACCCGAGACTACCTTCTGCTCCATCTTGCAGCCCCTTACCCTTCGCGCTGGGAGACCTTCAGCATGAAAGGGCTACATTGGATCCTCGCATCGTGCTTGCTAGTCCTCGTCGCTCTCACCGGTTGGCAGTGGGTGGCCGACAAGTCACGGGAAACGAAGTCGCTGGCCGGGCTTGGTCCTAGACTAGTAGCTAAGCTAGAGTCCCGCCATTCAGGTCCGGTTTTCCCGCTTTCGCGGTACGGTCCAGCAGGGTCCAGTACAACGGCAGGAAACGCAGATCGTGCAGTCCTGTAGGACTTTAGACGATTTCCTGCCGTGATTTTCGCAACCGTGATCCAGTCATGTGAACATTACCTTTGGTGTCGACCGGTCGTTCCCGCCGAGCAGGTGGATATGGTCAGGCGGATGTGGAGGAGTTACGCCGGGGCTCCGGACGAACTCGACGTGCAGTACGTCAGGATGTACCGGCTGAACCGGTAGCGCCGGCAGGCGACCGCGACTGCGTCGCCTTCCCGACATCCGTCCCCAGCCGGATGACATGGTTGCGGATCTTCCAGTGCCTTCCCGGGCGCGTCAGAACGGTGAGGTGGATGCCGATGACTTGCGGCCCGGGTGAAGCGCCGCTTGCGGCAAAGTTTAGGCTTGCCTAAATTTTCGACCATGCACGATCCCGTACTTGCTCTCCTGATCTTTGCCGGCCTGGTAGTGGCCTCCGCGGCTGTCCTCTGGCCGGGCCGCGGGCTCGTCGCTCGGGTGCGCCGTTTCACCCGCCTCACCGAGCGGGTGCGGATGGAAGATGTCCTGAAGCAACTCTACAAGCTGGAGTACGACCGGCTCCCGGCGACCGTGGAGAGCGTCGCCGGCGGGGTCCAGATCCCGCGTGGCCAGGCGGTGCGCCTCCTGCAACGGCTGGAGGAGCAGCGGCTGGTGACCGCGGGCGCGTCCCGCTTCCGCCTGACCGACTCCGGGAGGACCCAGGCGCTGCACATCGTGCGCACGCACCGTCTCTGGGAACGATTCCTCGCGGACCGGACCGGGATGCGCCCGGAAGAGTGGCACGAGCAGGCGGAGGAGCACGAGCACCTCATCTCCGCAGCGGAGGCCGACGACCTCGCGAGCGCCCTGGGCCACCCCGTGTACGACCCGCACGGCGACCCGATCCCCACCGCCGCCGGTGAGATGCCGGCGCGTACGGGGGTGCCGCTGACCTCGCTCGAACCGGGGCAGCGGGGGCTGATCACCCACCTCGAGGACGAACCCGAGGAGATCTATCGTGAGCTCGTCGGGCTCGGCCTCGGGCTGATGACGCCGGTGGAGCGGCTCCGGGGAGAGGCCGGGCGGGTGCGCTTCCGGTCCGGGGAGAAGCGCTACGAGGTGTCCAGCGCGACCGCGCGCAACGTGACGGTGGAGCCGTCCAGCGACGTGGCCGATCCGCGCTGGTCGCGCACCCTCGCCGATGTGCCTCCGGGCGAATCCGCGATGGTGGCGGGGATCTCTCCGCTCTGCCGCGGACCTGCCCGCCGCCGGCTCCTCGACCTCGGGGTGGTTCCCGGCACGGTGATCCACGCCCGCATGAGGAGCGCCGCCGGCGACCCGGTCGCGTACGACATCCGCGGCGCCCTGATCGCGCTGCGCCGGGATCAGGCCCGCCACATCCGGGTCAGGGGGGTGGCCCCGGTGCGCGAGCGCGCGTCGTGAGGAAGGGCGGTGGGGCGGGAGGTGGGCGCGCGGCCGCGCCCTCGACTGGCGCGGTGTCCGCGAGCGCCGCCGCCAGCGTACCCGGCGCCCGCCAGCGTGCCCGCAACCTCGTACGGCTGGGGCTGAGTCCGCACCGGTGGGACCACCTGATCGCGCTTGCCGGCAACCCGAACGTCGGCAAGACCACGGTCTTCAACGCGCTGACCGGGCTGAGGCAGCACACGGGGAATTGGCCCGGCAAGACGGTGGTGCGCGCCGAGGGGGCCTTCCTTCACGACGGGCGCAGGGTGAAGGTGGTGGACCTGCCGGGCACGTACTCGCTGCAGGCCGGGAGCGCCGACGAGGAGGTGGCACGCGATTTCATCCTCTTCGGGCAGCCCGACGTGACGGTGGTGGTGGTTGACGCCATGCGGCTGGAGCGCAACCTCAACCTGGTCCTGCAGATCCTGGAGATTACCGACCGGGTGGTGGTCTGCCTCAATCTGGTCGACGAGGCCCGGCGGCACGGGATCTCCGTGGATGCCGCACGGCTGGAACGGGAACTGGGCGTGCCGGTGGTGCCGACGGTGGCCCGCCAGGGCGAAGGAATCGATGCGCTGCTGCGGGCCGCCACGGAGGTGGCGACCGGTGGGCGCAGGAACCGGCCGCATCGGATCCGGTCGCAGCCGGCGACCGTCGAGGACGCGGTGGATGCCATCGAGCCGTTGGTCGCGGGCGAGTTTCCGGAGTTGCCCAACGCGCGCTGGGTGGCGCTACGGCTGCTGAACGCCGACGAGCGCGTCACCGAGGCGGTGCGGACCGGCGAGATTGGGCGGTTGAACGGCAACGCGGAACGGGGGCGCCCCGACGCCAGGGTCGGCGGCCGCGGCCCGGTCGGAGAGCCTACGGGGGACGGTCCGTCAAGCGCGCCTGCGGAGGCTGGTCCATCCGCGGTGCCCGGCGCGGGCGCACCGGTGGCCGCCTTCACCGAAACCGATCCCTCCGCCGAGCCCGCTCTCGACGCCTCGGTCCCGGAAGGCCGCGCCCGCATCCTCAAGGCCGCCACTCAGCACCGGTGGGCGCTGAAACCGGGCTTCCACGACGCGCTGGCCGAGAACGTCTATCGCGAGGCCGAACGCATCGCCGGCACCAGCGTTCGCCAGGGGACCCGGAAGACGGGAGCGCGGCTGGACCGGGCGCTCGACCGCTGGCTGACCAGCCGCGTGTTCGGCTTCCCCCTCATGCTGGCCATCCTGGCGGTCGTCTTCTGGCTCACCATCGCCGGCGCGAATGTGCCTTCCGCAATGCTGGCGGCCCTCCTCATCGACCGCGTTCACCCGGCGCTGCAGGACTTCGGCTCCTGGGCGGGACTGCCGTGGTGGCTGAGCGGCTTCCTCTTCGACGGGGTGTACCTCGCGACCGCCTGGGTGGTCAGCGTCATGCTGCCGCCCATGGCCATCTTCTTCCCGCTGTTCACCCTGCTGGAGGACTTCGGCTACCTGCCCCGGGTCGCCTTCAATCTCGACTCGCTCTTCCGTCGCGCGGGCGCGCACGGAAAGCAGGCGCTGACCATGAGCATGGGATTCGGCTGCAACGCGGCCGGGGTGGTCGCCACCCGCGTGATCGACAGCCCGCGAGAGCGGCTCATCGCGGTCATCACCAACAACTTCTCCCTGTGCAACGGGCGCTGGCCGACCCAGATCCTGATCGCCGCCATCTTCATCGGCGCGCTGGTCCCGCCGCATCTGGCGGGCGTGGTTTCGGCGGGAGCGGTGGTGTCGATCGCGCTGCTGGGGATCCTCTTCATGTTTCTGACGTCCTGGGGCCTTTCCCGCACGGTTCTGAAGGGCGAAGCCACCACCTTCTCGCTGGAACTTCCCCCCTACCGCCCCCCGCGCGTCCTGCAGACCCTCTACACATCCGTCATCGACCGAACCCTGATCATCCTGTGGCGCGCGGTCCTCTTCGCGGTCCCCGCCGGCGCGGTCATCTGGCTGATCTCGAACATCTCGGTGGGCGGCGCGTCGCTGGCCGAGCATGGAATCGCCCTCCTTGACCCGTTCGGCATCCTGATCGGTCTGAACGGGGTGATTCTGCTCGCCTACGTGATCGCGATCCCCGCCAACGAGATCGTGATCCCCACCGTGCTGATGCTCACCGTGGCCGCCCTGGGCGACCCCGCGCTCGGCGCCGGCGCGGGCGTCATGTTCGAGAGTGACTCGGCCGGCGAGGTGGAGGGCCTGCTGCGGGCCGGCGGGTGGACGCTGCTGACCGGCGTGAACCTCATGCTCTTCAGCCTCCTCCACAATCCGTGTTCGACGACGATCTACACGATCTACAAGGAGACGCGGAGCGGCCGCTGGACGACGCTGTCGGCGCTGCTGCCGCTGGCGATGGGCTTCGTCGTCTGCTTCCTGGTAGCGCAGGTGTGGAGGTTGGCCGGAGGGGGATAGCCCGCGCTCCGGGACGACGGCGGCGCACCCGTCACCCGCATCGCTGCGGACTCCGGAGTGTGCTCAGCCCGGCGAGCCCGCCACCTCCAGCATCTCCGCCACGGTGCAGAACTTGACCCGCGGCCTGCCTTCCGCCCTGCCGCGGGCGGTCTCGTGGTCGTCCAGGCGCTTCCACCCCTCGTGGTCGACCCAGGGCACGCCGCGCTCGCGGAGGAGGTCGGCCAGGTCGCCGCGCGCGTCGTCCGCCGCCCGGGACGCCCCCGCCCCGCCCCGCCCGTCCCTCCACGCGGCGACGATCCCCGCCTCCAGGTCCTCGCGCATCAGCGCCACCGTCGCCGCCGCATCCGCCTTGTTCGTCCCGATCACCCCCGAAGGCCCGCGCTTCGCCCACCCGACCACGTACTCGCCCGGGACGACCTCGACACCGTCCGCCGCGGCGGCCACCCGGCCCCCCTCGTTCGGCACGATCCCGCGCCGCTCGTCGAAGGGCACGCCCGGCAGCGGCTTGCCCCGGTAGCCCACCGAGCGAATCACCATCCCGCACGGCACGACCTCCGTCTCGCCCGTGCCCACGGCGCGCATGTAGCCATCGTCCTGCGCCACCAGGCGGTTCCGCTCGATCCGCACCCCGGCGACGCGCCCTCCCTCCCCCACGATCTCGAGCGGCGAGGCCAGGAAGCGGAACCGCACCACGCGGTCGCCCTCGCCGGGCGCGCTCTCCGCGTAGCCGCGCAGCGTGGCCATGTTGCGCGTCTTCACGGCATCGTCCTCGATCGCGGCCTCGCTCACCGCGTCCAGCTCCAGCTCCCGCCCGTCCACCTCCGCCGAAATCCCCTCCAGGCGCCCGAACTCACGCAGCTCCGGGTTCGTGAACGACGCCTGCGCAGGCCCCCTGCGTCCCAGCACCGTGACCCGTCTCACCCGGCTTGCGCGCAGCCCGGCCAGCGCGTGATCGGCGATGTCGGTGGTGGCCAGAGTGTCGGGCGAGTGCAGCAGGATGCGCGCCACGTCGATGGCCACGTTACCGTTGCCGATCACCACCACGTGCTCGCACCCCAGATCGAAGCGGGTCCGGCGGAAGTCGGGATGCCCGTTGTACCAGCCCACGAAGTCGAAGGCCGCGTGGCTGCCGTGGAGATCCTCGCCGGGGATGCGCAGGCGCCGGTCGGTCTGAGCCCCCACCGCGTAGACGATCTGGTCGTAGCGGGCGCGGAGCTCGTCCACACTGACGTCCTCCCCCAGCGTCACGTTGCCGAAGTAGCGCACCTCGTCGCGGGCCAGGATCCGGGCGTACACCCGCGCCACCGACTTGATGGCCTGGTGGTCGGGCGCGACTCCATCGCGCACCAGCCCGTACGGCGCGGGCAGCCTGTTGATCAGGTCGATCGCGACCGGGTCTCCGCCCTTGAGCAGCGCCTCGGCGGCGAAGAAGCCCGCCGGCCCGGCACCTGCAATCGCGACGCGGGTATCAGAGGTGTTCATCGGGAGTTCGGCGCCCGCCGCGATGGCGGCCGGGAGTGCTTGACCGCCAGGACGTTCATTGGCGAGCTTCCGTGAATCGAAGAGTGAAGGGATGCGATGCAGCGGATATCAACACGGGAATGAAGATAATGACTACGAAAGCGCAACGGGCTGGAGGACGGCCTTTGGAACGGGCCCGGCACCCCGGGCACCGAACTCGATTCACCGCAGACCGGCCGCGGATCACCCCCGACGCGAACCGGCCCCGGATCACCTTCAGCCGGGCCCGGCTCAGCGCGCTGACCCTTCTGGCCCTGCTGTTGGCCTGCGGCGGCGGCGATGCCGGCGGAGGCGCGGAAGCGGACGCCGGCGCTGCAGCGTCCGGTGCGGCGCAACCGGCGTCAGCCGCCACAGAGCCGACGGGCGCCACTGAAGAACTGGACATCGACCCGGCGCTCCTCCCGGAGGGCGTGACCGCGGAGATGGTCGAGGAGGGAAGGGACCTCTTCTACGGCGGCGGCATCTGCTACACCTGCCACCTGATGGACGCGAAGGGAGGCCCCCTCGCCCCCGACCTCACCGACGACGTCTGGCTCAACGTGGACGGCGAGTACCTGTCGATTGTCGAACTGATCAAGACGGGCGTGTCCCAGCCGGTGGAACACCCCGGAGCGATGCTGCCCCGCGCCGGAATGCCGCTGACCGACGAGCAGGTCGAAGCACTCGCGGCGTACAGCTACATGCTCAGCAGGATGTAGGATCGCCCGCGGGCGGGCGGCCAACGGGCCCCGAATCCGCCTCCTGGGCCGGATGCCGCGAGGGTTTGGTCCACGGGCTGCCCTGCCATTTGCTCTGGAACAGATCCCCCTGCAGCCCGCCGCCCCGCCGGAAGGCCGTCGTCGAGAGCGGCGGGGGCCTCCCATCGAGCCCCACCTTCCTCGCCGCCGCCCGGAACAGCGCCCGGATCTGGGCGGCGTACTCTCCGTCGCCCCGGAACCGGCCGTGAAACGAAGAGTCGTTCAGCTTGCCGCCGCGCGCCTCGCGAATCCGGGCCAGCACCTTGTCCTTCCGGTCGGGGAAGTGCGTCTCCAGCCAGCGGACGAAGTGGTCGGCGACCGCCCCGGGCAGCCTGAGAAGCATGAACGAGGCGTAGCGTGCGCCCGCATCGGCGGCGGCATTCAGGATCGCGGGGATCTCCTCGTCGTTGAGCGCGGGGATCACCGGCGCGACGAAGACACCGACCGGGATGCCGGCCTCGGACAGCCGGCGCACCGCGTCGAGGCGGCGGGCGGGGATGGAGGTGCGCGGTTCCATCACCCGGCGCAGTCCGCTCCGCAGGGTGGTCACCGAGACCGTGACGTGCGCGCAGTGGTGGATGGCCATCTCGCGCAGGATGTCCACGTCCCGGGTGACAAGGTGGTTCTTGGTGACAATCGTGACCGGGTTCATGAAGTCTCGCAGCACCCCGAGGCAGCGACGGGTGAGTTGGAGCCGACGTTCGACCGGCTGGTAGGCGTCGGTCACCCCCGAGATGGCCAGCACCCGCGGCCGCCACGAGCGCCGGGAGAGCGCGGCGCGCAGCAGTTCGGGCGCGCGGTGCTTGACGAGGATCCTCCGCTCGAAGTCGAGTCCCGACGAGAACCCCAGATATTCGTGGGTGGGCCGGGCGTAGCAGTAGACGCAGCCGTGCTCGCAGCCCCGGTAGGGGTTCAGCGAGGCTTCGAACCCCAGGTCCGGGCTCCGGTTCCGGGCGACGACCGACCGGGTGCCGTCGGCGATGAACTCGGTCCTGGGCCTTTCTTCGCCCCGGTGCCCGGGTTCCATTTCGACATGGACCGTTTCGAAACGGTTCGGCGGGTCGTAAGCTACTCCACGGCCCTTGAGCGGGAGGTGCATGGGAAGATCTCGCATCTCCCAACTTCGGTATTTATTCGGCTTCGCGCAAGAGGAAGCGACACACGGTGACCATCGAAGAGCTGGAAAAGAGGCTCAACACGCTGGCGGACCGCACCCTGCGCTACCAGTACATCATCCAGCTGGGACGGCGGCTTCCGCCGATGGACCCGGCCCTCAAGACGGAGAAAACGCAGGTGCGCGGGTGCATGAGCCCCGCCTGGCTGGCCGGCTGGCTGGAGGACGGGGAGCCGCCCACGCTCCGCTTCGTGGGCGATTCGGAGTCGATCATCGTGAAGGGGCTCTTCGCGATCCTGGCGGAGATCTACAACGGCCAGCTGCCGGACGACGCGCTGGCGGTGGACCTGTCCGACATCTTCGAGCGCCTGAAGCTGGGGGAGGCGCTCAGCCCGAACCGCCGCAACGGCTTCTATTCGATGGTGGAAAAGATCCGCCGCGTCGCGGCCTCGCTGGCCTGACGCGGCGGATTCGGGGACGCGATCTGGCCAGCTGAACTGGCTGGCCGGTTGATCCGGCCACCCGCGGCCGACTGGCTACCCGGCTGCTAGACCGCTTCGATCTCGTAGCCGATACGCCAGTTGGACATGTTCTCGGGGTCGTCCGAGCCCTCGTCCCCCGGCTGGATGTATTGGATGTGATCCTGGATGGGCCCCTCGAAGGTGCGGTGGTAGAACTCCAACTCGTCGTTTGCGGAGAACTGGTCGAGCTCCTCGCCGCGCAGCTGGATCTCCAGGTGATCGGTCACTTCGCCCTCGAAGAGCACCTTGTCCAGGTCGTTGAGCCTGTTCCAGCGCGGGTGGTCCGAGATCGGGTAGTGTCCCTCGCGGGGCATGCGGGTCTCCTGGGCCTTCCCGCCGCTGTTGTTCGTCCAGACCTTCGCCCAGAAGACGAATTCTCCCTTGTCCTTGAAAAACGGCTCAAGATCGTCGAGGATCTGCAACCAGCGCAACGTAACCCGGATCCGTGTTCCGCCCTGTCCTGTCATTCGATCAACTCCTTGGGTGATTTGCCTGCCCCGATGGCTCGCGCCACAAAGTACTGTCAAGCGGCACCGCTGTCCAGAACCGGAACCAGCCGTGGATCGTCAGCCCTTGTAGAGGAGCACGACGAAGCTGTCGCGGCGATCGTCCTCGGCGACCAGGACAATCATCGTTCGCTCCGGCGAGGATATGGAGCCCGTGCCGTGACGGGGCCGGTCGTCGCCGTCGCGGTTCGAGGAGATGCTGGACGTCCACTTGGCCGCCCAGCCGAAGCCCGATGCCTCCTCCCCATACCAGTCCAGGATCTCCTCGGCGCTTGCATCGGCCAGGACCACCTCGATGCCGAAGGTGAACTCCTCGAATTCGTGGAGCGCACCGGCGCTGGGGCGCGCGCCCGGGTATACGGTCACCCACTCCGGCGCCTCGCTTCCGGCCGCGTCGGCTCCGTCGCCCGCGTCTTCGCGGCCGATGTCGGCGAAGTAGGCCTCTCCGCGCGCGACCCTGTCCAGGTATTCGGTGACCTGGCGCAGGTCCAACCGGACCGGATCTCCTCCCACCGATTCCAGGCTGAAGGTGAAATCCGAACCCTCTGGAGCCGGCTCCAGCAACGCGTTGCCCAGGAGCATCACGGTTCCCGCTTCGGAGACGACGGTGGTGAAATCGGCGCTGACGTCGCCCAGGCTCGCCACGGCGACGCTCTGGATCTGCTCGCCGAATTCCTCAAGCAGCTCGGGTGCGTTTTCCACCAGGTTCCGGAAAGCGAAGACCCCCACTACAATCATGGCCACCACAAGCGTTCCGATGGCCCCTCCGACGATGAGCAGTACCTTGGCGGTTGTGGACATTCCCTGGCGTTCACCTGACATCTTCGTCCTCCTTGTTTCGTTTTCGGCCTGGGCCGAACACTGTGCGTTGCCGATACGCCCCGCCGCAAGGGGGCATCGGCGTCACGATCCTCCACACGCGGCCAGCAGATTCCCTGAAGCAAGTTGCGCCGCGGGTGCGTAATGCGGGCTTGCAGCCGATGCACGGCGGTTCGCTTGCGGACTCGGGGGCGCCCGAGGGTGCACCGTCAGAATACCCGATAATCGACCAGAGGGGGAAGCAACGATGTCCGATCCTTACCACGAGACCGCGATGAAGGCCAGGAAGGGAATGCCGACCTGGGGCAAGGTTCTTTTGGCGGTTGGAATGCTGTCGGCCGCCGCTTTTGCCGTACTGGCAATTGTGGGCGTCAGGGCCGTGGACAGGCTTGGGGACAGGCTGGAGACGGAACTCACGGGCTCGCCCGCCGAGGTCTTCGCGGACATGACGGAAAACGTCCTTGGGGAAGACGTGGACATCGTCATCGAGGACCAGCCCGAAGGCCAGGTGGCGCTCCGACTCGGTGAGGATGGACAGGAGATTCCCGTCGACCTTGCGGAATTCGGCGGCATGGTCGAAGAGGGCCTGTCCCTGGTCCAGGAAGGCGTCGGCAAGGGCGTGCGCTTTGAGGGAAGAGCGGACGAGTCCAGTGTGTCGTTGACGGTCCGCGGTCCGGGGGGCAAGGCCTTCTTCGAGCTGGAGGGAGACGAGGAGGGGGGATTCCTGAGGGTTTCCGGGGAGGACGGCCAGGTGTTCTTCGGACTGGGCGACGAAGCCGCCCGGGCGCCGGGTTGGCTGCCGATCTACCTGGGTGCACGCGTCCACAGGCAGCTCTTCTCCTACGACTCCGGCGACGCCAGGAGCGGTGGCCTGATCCTGATGGCGGACGATGATCCCGAGAAGATCTACGACTGGTACCTGGAAGCGTTGCGGGAAGGGGATGTTCCGGTCGGCCCGAGCATGTCCGCGCACGCCACCGTCTTCAATCGCTACCGGGCTCGGATCGACGCCGGCGACGGAACCCCGGGGGGCACGGGAGCGGCAATCCTCATCTCGCGCGAAGAGGGCGACGAGGAGACGGCGATCATGATCGTCTACAAGGAGGTGCGGGAGGACCGCTAGCGGGCAACGATGCCGGGTCCGCCGGGTTTGCCGCGTCCCTGGTCACCGCGCCCTTGCCGGGTCGGCGCCTCGTCGCTCGGCCGCGAACAGCCGGTCCAGCTCGCGGGACTCGCAGCTCGGAGTGAGCCTCGCCACCAGCCAGTAGGCGGCGAAGGAGAGTGCCACCGCAGGGAAGACCTGGTGTAGCGCGCCGCTCCAGGGCAGGAGGTTCCACACCAGGAGGACCAGCAGGCCGGTGATGAAGGACGCGATCGTGGCGGTCCCGTTGCCCCGTCGCCAGTGCAGGCCCATGAGGAGTGCCGGCCCGAAGCAGGCGCCGTAGATCGCGCCGGAGAGCGCGGTCAGCACCACGATCCCCTCGGGCGGGTTCAGCGAGATGATCGCGGTGATGAGCGCGAAGAGCGCCACGTACGCGCGCGTGGCGGTGAGCGCGGACCGCTCGGAACCGGTGGGGAGCAGCATGCCCACGATGTCGCGCTGGGCCGTGGAGGCCATGACGAGGAGCACGCTGTCGAGCGACGACATGGCGGCCGCGACCATGGCCAGCAGCAGGAAGGCGCTCACGCCAGCCGAGAAGACCCCCGGCGCGGTGAGCAGCTGCGGCACCACCAGGTCTGTGTCGGCGAGCCCTCCCGGGATGATATTGCGCGCGTAAAGCCCGACAGGGATCAGCAGGCTGTACACGACCACGAACGCGACGGTGGACACCCACACGCCCCGGCGGATCCCCCGGCGGCTCTCCAGCGCATAGAAGCGCGACAGCTGACGGGGCTCCACCGCGAACTTCACGGTGCCGGCGAAGACGACGCCCAGCGCGAGCGGCACCGTCACGCCTCCGCCCCAGCGGAGCAGCGGCTCGGTCAGCGGGTCGTCCGCCAGCAGCGCGACCGAGTCCAGCCCGCCGGCCGCCGCCACCGCGCCGCGGAAGAGCAGGATCGCCGCGACGACCATCACCAGCCCCTGCACGGCATCGGTCTTCACCACCGAGATGAAGCCTCCCAGTACCGTGTAGAGCATTACGATGAAGAAGACGATGATGATCGCGGCGCGGTACGGGATGTCCAGGAACACTTCCAGCAGGTTGCCGATCCCCTTGAAGACCGCGGTCATGTAGAAGAAGGACGCGAAGATCACGATCACCGCCGCCATCACCCGCGCGGCCGGGCTGCCGAAGCGGAAGCCGATGAAGTCGGGGATCGTCAGCGAACCCAGCGATTCGGTGAAGGTGCGCAGCCGGGGGGCCACCCCGATCCAGGCGAAGAGCGACAGCGCCACCACGAACGGCACGAGCAGGAACCAGGTCACCCCCCAGTCGTAGGCCTGCCCGGAGAATCCGACGAAGGAGTTGGTGCTGGAGTAGGTCGCGAAGAAGGAGAGGCCGATCGCGATCGGTCCCATCGCGCGCCCCCCGACGAAGTAGTCGGCGACGCCTTTTGTTTCCCGGTTGCCGGACCACGCGTGATAGGCGAGGAGGACGGTGTACAGCAGGAGGAGAAGGTGGACGATCCAGTAGGTTTGCAGGTTTTCGAGGATGGCCTGTATCAAGGGGCTTCGGAGGAGGGAGTCAGTGGGAGTCGGGTGTGGGGGGCGCCGGCGGATCGGCACTGTGGCGAGGGCGGACCGCTCCTGCCAAGATGCGGCGGACGGCGGCCTTCTGCACCTTCCCCATGGCGTTGCGGGGCAGGTCGGCGACGGCGGCGAAGGCGTGCGGGACCTTGTACGGGGCCAGCCGTTCCTTCCCCCATGCGCGGAGTTCGGCGCCGGTCGGAGCGGGTGGGCCGTCCGTTGCGTCCGCGGCGGCGCGCTCCGCCGGAACCCACGCCGCGCGCAGTTGCTCGCCCCATTCGGGGTGGGGCACGCCCACGACCGCGAGGTCGCGGACCGCCGGGTGGGTGCGGTAGAGCTCCTCCACCTCCAGCGCCGAGACCTTGTACCCGCCGGTCTTGACGATGTCGATGTCGCGCCGCCCCAGGATGCGGTAGTAGCCGCCCTCGCCGACGCACGCCTCGTCGCCGGTGCGGAACCAGCCGTCGCGGAAGGCCGCGGCGGTTTCGGCGGGGCGCCGCCAGTACTCGCGGAAGACCTGCGGGCCGCGGACCTCGATTTCGCCGTGTTTGGGGGCGGGGGCCGGCCGGCCGGAGGCCGGTTCCCCGGCGGTGAAGGAGTGGCCGCGGTCGTCGGCGAGGCGGAGTTCGACGCCGGGAAGCGGCAGGCCGACGTGGCCGGGGCGCCGTTCGCCGTGGAGCGGATTGGACAGCGCCATGCCGATTTCGGTCATGCCGTAGCGTTCGAGGAGGGTGTGGCCGGTGATCTCGCGCCACCGCTCGAGGGTCCCGGCCGGGAGCGCGGCCGAGCCGGAGACCATGAGGCGCAGGCCGGAGGCGCCCCGCGACCAGCGCTCTTGCACCGCCGGGGCCGCCTCTTCCCAGGCGCGGATCAGGCGGGCGTAGACGGTGGGGACCGACATGAAGAGCGTGATCTCGCCGGACGCGAGGCGGTCCCAGGTGGAGGCCGCCGCGCCCGAGCCGAACTCGACGGCCGCGCCGGACCACAGCGCGCAGGCCAGGGCGTTGACGACGCCGTGGATGTGGTGGAGGGGAAGCGTGTGCAGGATGCGGTCGCGTTCGGTCCACGCCCAGGCGGTGGTGAGCGCGGTGATCTGGGCGGTGAGGTTCGCGTGGGTGGTGAGGACTCCCTTGGGCCGTCCGGTGGTGCCGCTCGTGTAGATGAGCAGCGCCGGGTGGTCGGGGTGGGGCGGGGTGGGAGGGGAGGCAGCAGGGTGCGAAGGGTGCCCGCCCGGGACGTCGGCGCGGGCCGTGCCGGGGTCGGGGGTGGGGGGTGGGT
>JAJEBR010000053.1 GCA_022822445.1 Gemmatimonadota bacterium
CGGATGTCGTCGAGAGTGCGGATCCGTTCGGTGCAGAGTGTCACGATCATGCTCCCATGATCTGCTCGCACCCCCGCTCATGCTCATTTCCCGCTGGAAACCGGCTTCCCGCTCATGATCATTTCTCATTGGACAACGCTCCCGCTTGCGCCAGCGAACCCCGTCCCGCATTCTGAACCGGGAGCACGGGGCCCGAAAGTGACAGCGGATGAGGCATCACCGGGGGGCCCACCGCGACGCCGGGGTCGAGAGTACGGGGCCCGAAGTGACGCACCGACAGGAGGCCGACAGTGCCACAACGCCCAGGTCTGAACCGCCGGACCTTCCTCAGGGACGCGGGCGCCGGCGTCCTGCTCGGGACTGCGGGAGTGGCCGGTCTGGCGGGCGGCTCCGGGCTGCTCGGGGCACGGCGTTTGGCAGCGCAGCGCAATCCCCGGCTCGCCGATCCGCCGCAGCGCGCCCCCGCCGCCCCCGCCGCCCCCTTCCCCCGCGCCCTCGACGACTACGACTTCGACGAAGTCTACGACCGCGTCGGCACGGACAGTGTGCGCTGGGACCGCGCGGTCGCGCAGTACGGCGACGGGATCGTCGCGGGGATGGGCGTCGCCGACATGGACTTTCGCGCCGCCCCCTGCATCACGAACGCGCTGGCCGAGCGGTGCGCCCACGAGAACTGGGGGTACATGCACCGTCCCCGCTCCTACGCCGAAGCCGTCGCGGCCTGGAATCACCGCCGCTACGGCATCGAAATCGATCCCTCCACCCTCGTCTTCACCACCGGCGTGCACCCCGGGATCATCGCGGCGCTGCATACCTTCTCCCCGCCCGGCACGCGCGTCCTGATGACGACCCCCACCTACGACGGCTTCTACGGCGACCTGCGGTTCGCCCGCACCATCACGGGCGACAGCGAGATGATCGTGGACGCGGACGGCCGCTACTCCATCGACTTCGACGACTTCGAGCGGCGCGCACGGCGGTGCAACTCGTTCGTCCTCTGCAACCCGCAGAACCCGACCGGGAACTGCTGGTCCGCCGAGGACCTCACCCGCATGGGCGAGATCTGCCTGAAGCACCGCTGCGTGGTGCTCGCCGACGAGATCCACTGCGACTTCGTGACCCGCGGGAACATGTACACGCCCTTCGCCACCCTCGACCCGGAGATCGTCGCGAACAGCCTCACCTTCAAGTCGGGGAGCAAGTCGTTCAGCCTGGCGGCGATGAAGGTGGCGTGGTACTACAGCACCAATCGGGACCTGCTGGCGCGCGTCAGGGCGAACACCCGCGCCGACCTCAGCACGCTGGGGATGGTGGCGATGCGCGCCGCGCTCAACGAGGGCGAACCCTGGCTGGACGACCTGCTCGTCTACATGGACGCGAACCACGAATTCGCCGAGTCGTACATCCGGGACAACATCCCGGGCGTGCGCCACCGGAAGGGGCAGGGCACCTATCTGGCGTGGCTCGACGTGTCGGCGTTCGCCGAGCGGATCGGGGCCGCGGAAGTCGCAGCGCGCGAGAGTGCCGAGGGCAGCGCCGAGGTGACGCCCGAGAAGGTCGTGCAGCGGTGGTTCGCGGAGCACGCGGGTGTTTTCCTGAACCCCGGTCCCAATTACGGTACAGGTGGGGCTGGACACATGCGGATGAATCTGGCCTCTTCACGGAAGATCGTGGAGTTGGCGTTGAACAACATGGCCTCGGCGGTCGCCGAGGCGTAGAACGGTACAAATCCCCCGTCGGGGAGGAGAGCTGAAAATGAAGAGACTGAGCGCGACCTTCTGGAGTGCGGCGGCCGCCGCCGCCCTGATCCTCGCTTCCATGGCTTCGCCGCCCGCGGCCCAGGCCCAGTTCGAGGACGTCGGCGTCATCACCTTCCCGACCTCGGCGACGGGGAAGGCCCAGGAGCACTTCCTGCGCGGCGTCGCGATCCTGCACAGCTTCGGCTGGAAGCAGGCGCGCGAGCAGTTCCACGCGGCCCAGGAGATCGATCCCGACTTCGCGATGGCGTACTGGGGCGAGTCGCTGGCCTACAACCACCCCCTCGTCACCAACATGAACCCGGAGGAGCCCCGCGCGGCGCTGAAGCGGCTCGGCGCGACCCCGGAGGAACGCCTCGCCAAGGCGCCCACCGAGCGCGAGAAGGGCCTGCTCGGCGCGGTCGAGATCCTCTGGGGCGAGGGAGAGCACCGGGACCGCGCCGTCGGCTACATGGAGGCGATGGCGGACCTGCACGAGACCTACCCGGAAGACTCCGAAATCGCGGCCTTCTACGCGCTCAGCCTGCTCAGCGCGACCCGCGCGGTCCGCGACCTCAGCGACCGCTGGAACGTCCGCGCGGGCACGATCGCGCTCAAGCTGCTGAACGACAATCCCGTCCACCCCGGCGCAGCCCACTACACCATCCACGCCTTCGACCACCCCATCATGGCGCCGCTCGCGCTGGACGCGGCCTACGCCTTCGCCGACATCGCCCCGGCGGTGTCGCATGCGCGCCACATGCCCACCCACATCTTCATCCAGCACGGCATGTGGGACCTGGTCTCGGGCCACAATCAGTCGGCCTACGATGTCGCGCGCGAGCTGTGGGTGCCCGGCGACGCCCTCGGTGACGCCATCCATTCCCTGGACTGGGGCCAGTACGGCGACCTGCAGCGCGGCGACTACGCGAAGGCGCGGGTCTGGATCGAGCGCCTCACGGCGATGGTGGAGAACGACGGATTCGAGACCGGCGGCGCGCGGGGCGAGGCCGGATCCGCCCGGGCGCGCAGTTCGCTGCCGCTCCTCAAGTCGCGCTACATCGTCGAGACCGAGGAGTGGGAGGTGCGGACCCCGACCGACGACATGCGCACCACCGAGCTGCTGGCGATCGGCCTCAGCGCCGCGCACCTCGGGGACGAAGCCGCGCTCAAGGCCACCGCCGACATCCTCGGCGAGAAGTCGAACGGCAGCGGCTACAACCACGTCATGCACATGCAGGTCAGCGCGCTGCTGGCCGTGCACGCCGGCTCCCCCGACAAGGCCACCGAGATGATGGACGATGCCGTCGAGACCGTCGAGGCCATGGCGCCGCCGCGCGGTTCCGCCAACCCGATCAAGCCCGTCCACGAGCTCTACGGCGAGATCCTCCTCGACATCGGCCGCGCGGAGGACGCGGCGGAGATGTTCGAGACCTCGCTGCGGCGCATGGCCGGCCGCCCGCGCTCGCTCCTCGGGCTGGCCCGCGCGAACGCCGCGCTGGGCAACGACATGATCGCCGCCGAGAACTACGCGAAGGTCGCGGCGCTGTGGGAGGGACGCACCGGGATCTCCGGGCTCGACGAGGCCAGGGGCTTCGTGGCGGACCACGCGGCGGGCGGCGGGTCGAGCTCGGGCCGGCGGTAGCGAGTGCGAAGGGCGGCAGTCCGCCGGGCGACAGCCAGCCGGGCGCGCGGTAGCCTGCTCAGACGGCGGTGGCTGGAGGCCGGCCGGATGCCTCGACGCTCGCGATGCTCGCGCGGAGTCCTCCTCGGGCTCCTGGGCGTCCTCCTGCCCGCCACCCCCCTCAACGGCCAAATCACCCTGGGCGTGAGGGGCGGGACGACGCTGAGCACGCTTCACTTCAACGGTGAGACCGGCAGCGTCGAGAGCGCGGCGCCCAAGTACGGCGCGCACGGCGCCGTCTCCATTGCATACCCGTTCAACGGCCGCCTCGGGCTGGCGCTCGAGGTCGGGTACACGCAGCGGGGGGCGGAGCTCACGATCCTGGACTACGATGCCTACTACGACGCCATCTGGTGGTACGACTACTTCGATTTCTCACTGCTCGGCAGGTCGTCCCTCGGTCCCGCGTACCTGCTTGCCGGCCCGGCCGCGTCGCGTCGCGTCGCCTGCTACACCGTCATCTCCTACAGGAGCACCTGCGAGAGCGTGGGGGCCGTGTTCCGGGAATACGACTACTTCCTGATCGGCGGGGCGGGCATTGGCCTCACCAACGGCCCCGTCACGTGGGTCGCCGAAGGCCTCTACAACCTCGGGCTCCTGGACGTCGACAATGAGGGGGTCACCAACGCGAAACACCGGGGGTGGGTCATGCGGCTGGGGGTGGACTGGCGGCCGGGGTGATGGTAGCTTCATTGCACCACTTCGTTGCACCGTAACCACCAGCTTGCACCACCTTGCCATGCCACGAATCCACTTCGTCGTCGAGGAGACGGCCAAGATCGCCTACCGGACCCAGGCGAGCCGGGAGGGGAAGTCGCTGGGTGAGTGGATGCGGCAGGCGGCCGAGGACAGGCTGGCCGCCGCGCGTCCGCGGAAGTTCACCGTGGAGGAGCTGGTGCGCTTCAACGCCGAGTGCGATGCCCGGCGGTCGGACCGGCCGGAGCCGGACTGGGAGGAGAGCAAGGGCGTGATCGCCGAGTCCAGGCTGGCGGGTCTGGAGTAGCGTCGGCGAATGATCTTCCTCGACACGAACGTCTTCATCCATCACGTCGGCCGCCGGCATCCGCTGCGCGATCGGGCGCGGGAGGTCGTGGGCGACGCCCTGGAGCGCGATACCCGGCTGGTCACTTCCGCGGAGGTGATGCAGGAACTGGTGCACTACTATCGCCGCAGCCGGCGCGAATCCGTCCTGCGGGATGCGCTTGCGCTGCTCGGCGGCATCATCGACGAAGTCTGGCCGGTCGAGCTGGCCGACGTCGAGCTGGCCTGGCAACTTTCCGACCGGCACCCTGCGCTGGACACCCGCGACCTGGTCCACCTCGCCTGCTGCCTCAGGCGCGAGCCGCGCGAGGTCGTCACCTTCGACCGCGGGCTGGCGGCGGCGTGGGAAGAGCGCGGGTAGGACCCCTACAGCCCCACGGCCACCGCCACCGCGATCGCGACCAGCCCGAGCGCGACCAGCCCGAGGTACAGCGGCAGCACGTGCCGCAGCCAGGCCTCGTAACGGACGCCCGCCGACGCCAGGATCGCCATCAGGGCGCCGTTCGTGGGGGTGAGGAGCTCGCAGAGGCCGGCGCCGTACTGGTAGGCGAGCACGGTGACCTGCCGCGACATCCCCAGCAGGTCGGATAGCGGCACCAGCAGCGGCATCGTCAGCACGGCCTGGCCGCTCACGCTGGGCACGGGCACGTGGATCGCCGTGTGGGCGGCCACCATCCCGAACGCGGACGCCAGCACCGGCAGCCCCTCGAGCGGCGTGAACATGGCATGCACGATCGTGTCGATGATCCGTCCGTCCTGAAGCACCACGTAGATCGCCCGCGCAAACCCGATCAGCAGCCCGGCGTAGGCCATCCCGCGAAAGCCCCGCACGTACGCCTCCGCGGTGCCGGTCATTCCCATCCCCGCCAGCGTACCCACGATCACGCCCATGATGAAGAAGGCCGCCGACAGCTCGTTGAAGCCCCAGTGCCAGAGCGCGAGCCCGGGCACGATCAGCGCGAAGGTGGCGCCCACCAGCGCGAGTATCACCAGGTCCGAGCGGCGGACGCCCTCGTCGCCCAATGGGTCTTCGCGGCCGGGGTCACCGCCGCTACCGGCCCCCGCCGCCGCGTCGCTGGGTCCACCCTGCCGCCAGCCGTCCCCCCCGGCCTCGGGCTCCCCGCGCGTGCGCGCCGCATACCGCATCGTCATCCCGATCCAGAGCGCCAGCGCCAGGACCAGGAAGGCGATCCGGAAGAGCGCCCCGGAGAGCAGCGGCAGTTCGGCCAGCCGTTGCGCGATCTGTACCTGAAATGGGTTAATGGGGCTGAAGGCGGACCCTACGAATGCGGGGCCGGCGCTCATCGCCACCGCCGTGATCGGGGTGAAGCCCATCCTCCGGGCGAGGATCATCAGCACGGGGACGAGCGGAATGATCTCTTCCTGCATGTTTTCGAGCACCCCGCCGGTCGCGAAACAGAGCGACACGACGGGAATCACGAGCAGATCGCGCCCCCGCAGCGCCCGCACCAGCGAGGTGATCCCCCGCCGGAGCGCCCCCGTCTCGTCCACCACCGTGAACGCGCCCCCGATCAGAAAGACGAGGAAGATGACCTCGGCCGCGTCGACCATCCCGCGCGGCAGCGCCACGATCGTCTCGAAGGGCCCCACCGGGCTCGGCTCGACCGCCTGGTAGGTGCCGGCCACCACCACGGTCCGCCCGACCTCCTCGTCGGTGACGCGGTCGTAGGCCCCCGCCGGCAGCAGATAGCTCGCGGCCGCGGCCAGAACGATGCAGGCCGAGAGGAGAACGAGGGGGTGGGGGACGGAGAGCTTCATGGGAGCGCAGGTGCAGGGCGCCTGGTCGATGGAGGTTGTGCGCGGAAACTACCTCCACATGAACCCGAACACCATCTTCTTCTTCTTCGAGAACCCGCCGGAGGCGCAGACCCTGGGGGCAAGGTACACGCCGTTGCGATTGCCCAGGAGGAACAGGTCGGCGCTGGTGCCCTTATCCCTTCTCGCGCAGCGCCAGCGGCGGCTGCCACTCTCCCTCGGCAACCCCCGGGAACCTCCGCCCCCATGTGTTTCCGTACGGGTCGTCCTTGTCGAGCAGGAATCGCAGGATCAGGCGGTGGACCATGTTCATGGCGGAGATCAAGCCGTGAAAGCCCGAGAGCCGGGTGAGCGCCCGGTCCTTGAGCTCCCAGTAGCCGAAATCTCGGGGGGTGACGCAGACGAGGTTTGATTCGCCCAGGAAGGGGGCGACCGAGGCCGCGAGGGGAACGGTGCCATCGCCGGAGTGGAGGCGGGCCGCGTCGTCGTCGGAGTCCCACTCGTTGCGGCGTTCGGCGGAGCGAAGGTCGAAGCGGGGCGCGCCGTCATCGTCCCGGCGGACCCGGAGGCCGACCCGCGTCTTCGCGTCGGCGCCGGCGATGGCCAGCCAGTGGTCTGCGGTGAGCAGGGGGGAGCCGTCGCCGCCGGTGTCGCCGTTGCCAGTGGGCGCACCCGCTGCCAGCTCCAGCCCCCCGATCCTGTCCTGATGTGCCCTTGCGGCGCCCAGCATTTCGGCGAAGAGTTCGGCGCCGGAGACGTCCCAGCCGCGGACCTTCCGCTCGATCGTCCGCACCACGCTCGGCTGCCACGCGGC
Organism: Gemmatimonadota bacterium; assembly: GCA_022822445.1. Lineage (GTDB taxonomy): Bacteria > Gemmatimonadota > Gemmatimonadetes > Longimicrobiales > Gaopeijiaceae > Bin94. The sequence goes on from JAJEBR010000053.1 coordinate 7,052, forward strand.
CGGGCTGAAGATGTCCGCCTCCAGCCCGTCGTCCACGACGAGGCCGCTCGGCGCGCCGTTGCCGTTGCCACGGCCGGACGGCGTGCCGTAGCTCGGGAGCAGGTGGTACAGCGCCGGGGTCATCCGCGCCGCGTGACGTTCGCGGGCCTTGCCGGAGTCGTCGCCGAGGTCGGCGGTCCCGGTGGTCAACTTCAGGACCGCCTCCCAGGACCCCTGGAAGGGCGTGGCCAGCGTCACGACCTTGTGGACGAGCGCGGCCGAGTAGCGCTCCAGGTAGCCGGCGACGATCAGCCCGCCCATCGAGTGTCCGATCAGGGTGACGGTCGGGCTCGCGGCGAAGTCCGGGTCGCCGCGGTAGAGAGGCATCAGCAGCGTGCGGTCGATGACCTCCCGGATGAAAGCATCGAGCCGCGCTTCGGTGAGGTCGAGCGGCATCCGCCAGTCGTAGCCGAAGGGGTAGACGGGGACAGGCCCGGCCTGGTCCTCGGCCAGCCCGTCACGCAACTCCTCGACCAGCTCCCCGTAGCCCAGCGGGAAGGGGCCGCCGGGCTTGACCCGCGCAGGCTCGAGGAGCTCGTAGCGCTGGTCGGCGGGGTGCAGCGTGATGCGCTCGTGACGCTTGTTGCGCATGGTCGTCCAGACCGCCTCGGGGGGCAGCTCGTACCGGTCGAAGAGGTCGGACGCGGTAATGCCGGGGATGACGATGACGGGGGAGACGGCGGCGGACATGGGCCCTCCAAGTCGACGGCAAGGGTGGGGAGCAAGGGTGGGGAGCATGGGGTGGTCAATGGGATTGGCCCACAATAACGAGCGATGAGATGAGACGTCCAGCGCAATCCCTTGATTTCTCGTAACAAGCAGTGCGATTATTCGTACTAAGCATCTGTATTTTTCGTATTAAGCGTGTGTATTTCTCGTACTAACGAGTACTTGTCCCGAACGGAGAGCCATGTACCCCAGGTATCTGCAACCACTTGTGCGTGACATGCTCGACGAGTTTCGGATCGTCTATGTGACGGGTCCCAGGCAGTCCGGCAAGACCACCCTGGTCCAGGGTGTCGCCGCGGACCTGGAGATGCGCTACCTGACCCTCGACGATCCCGCCGTCCGGGGAGCGGCCGCCGCCGACCCGCACGGCTTCGTGAGGTCTCTGGACAACCAGGCTGTCGTACTCGACGAATTCCGGCAGGTGCCGGGGCTGGTATCCGCGATCAAGGAAGCTTCCGACCTGCGTGCTGGCACATTGCCCCGAGGTCCGGCGGGCAGCGGTTCGGCGCCCGACGGTCCGCGCAAGGGACTGTTCCTTCTCACGGGCTCCGCGGACCTCTTCCGCTCGGCGCGCGCCCAGGAGGCGCTGCCCGGCCACATGGCCCGTCTGGAGCTGCTGCCCCTGTCACTCGCCGAGATTCACGGCACCCGCCGGAATCTGGTCGACCATCTGCTGGCCGGGGATTTCGCCGACCGCTCCTGGCCATCGCCCGCCGTCCCTCCGACCCGCGAGCAGATCGCCAGCCGCATCCTTCTCGGTGGCTACCCCGAAGTGCAGGGCATGAGTCCGAGGGCGCGCCGCATCTGGTTCCGCTCCTATACCGAAGGGCGGTTCTTCAAGGACTTCGAGACTCTCTACGCCGCCCGCGGCGACTATCACTCGCGGATTCGCGCGCTCGCCCCTTTCCTCGCCGGCCTGAGCGGCAATCTGCTCCGGTATGCCAGCCTCGCCAACGCCCTCGAACTCAACGACAAGCTTGCAAAGAGCTACGTGGAGGTCCTGGAACTGATGTTCCTGATTCTCCGGGTGCCCTCCTATCGCAAGAGCCTGGCCCGGCGGATGGCCGTGCGAATGCCCAAGCTGCACTTCGTGGATACCGGTCTCGCGTGCCACCTCCTGGGCCTGCGCAGTGAAGACCGCCTGCTGACGAGCCCGCACTACGGTGCGCTCCTGGAGACGCTGGTGTTCACGGAACTCGCCAAGCACGCCGAGTGGGCGGACGAGGAGGTCGGGTTGTACCACTTTCGGGACAAGCGCAAGCGTGAGGTCGACATCGTGATGGAGCGGCCGGACGGGCGGATCGTCGGGGTGGAGGTCAAGGCTTCCGCCACTGTGCGGCGCGAGGATTTCAACGGTCTGGCAGCGCTGGCCGAGCTCGCGGGCGCGCGCTTCGAACGCGGGTTGCTATTCTACACTGGCATGCACGTGCTGCCGTTCCAGCGGGGGGGCGTGCGGCTCCACGCGATGCCATTGTACCCGGGATTGTACGGAGAACATTACATTTCGTAAGGTAAACATTACAGTGGCACATCGCTTTGCGCGACGTCGCCCCGGCGCTCCCCGTGATCCCGGAGGAAGTCCTCGGTGCCTTCCGGCAATAGCAGGCTGTCCGAGATATCCGCGATCTCCTCCGCCTCCCTCCAGGCGCGCTCCAGCAGCCACAGTTCGCCCTCCAGCGCGCGTCGTTCCTGCTCTTCGTGGAGCGCCATTTCGACGGCCAGTCTGGTGGCATCGGGCATACGGCTGATGTAGCCCGGCTCGCCGTACTTGGCGTGATAGAGGTTGCGCCCGGCGACGTCGACCAGAAAGCGCTCGGGGTGCCCGACGGCTTCGATCCGATCGACCGCGTTCTGTACCGTCTGCCTGTTTCCCCCCGTCTCGTTCAAGCCGGGGAGGATCGCCCCGGCGAAGCGGAGGGCCTCGGTGCCCTCGTACCAGGTCTTCTTCTTCTTCCCCTTCCGGATCTGGAGCTTGAAGCCGGGCTCGTCGTCCGCAGGCTGGATGCGCGTGCCATCGAGGTCGGTGCGTCTGAGCTTGATGACTTCGCCACCTTCCGGGTGCAGCTTGACCTGGGTGCGTGCGCTGATCCACAAGTTGACGACCTGAATCGGGAGATTGATAGCGCCCACCGTCCCCAGGGTCACAAGCCCGGTGGCGAAGCCCCCGACGTAGATGCCCCCCACGACAGCCAGCCCGGCGGCTCCATACAGGATGTGCCTGCGCCTGCGCCGTCCGAACTGGTCCCCATAGCGCCATGCCGCGAACTCCGGGCGCAGCGGTTCGCCGATGCGGACGAGAGTCAGGCCCTCCGGATGGCGCGCGATGCCGATGTTCTCGGTCGACACGCGAACGCGGGTGTCGCGAAAGATCCGCTCGCAGGTCTCCACCGCTTCCCAGCGTTCCTCGAGCGGGGTCAGGTTCCAGCGCTCGCATCTGGTGCAGATGACCCACAGCCGCCCGCGCGCCGCGTCGAAGGCGAGCCGGCGCCCCACGGGGAAGGTCTCGACGACCTGGTTGGCCCCGAGGGGTCTGGTGCAGAACATGCAACGTGAATACATGGCTTGTTGGCACGGGAGGGCGGCGTCGGCACTTGCTTCGCCGCGTCGATTTAGCCGGTTCCGGCTTCCCGCGTCAAGTCGGTCGTGACCCGGTACACCTGCGCTCCCCGTACTCCCGACCCATATTACCTGATCAACACTCGTGCCGTGGCGCGCCAGTCGGGTCACCAGTCGAATGGAACAGCCCGTGCACGCGGACTGCACGCTGAGGAGGTCCAGCCATGAAACAACGCCTGGGTCCATTCATGGCCACCATCCTGCTTCTCGCTGGATGTGGAGACCCGTCCGCTCCCGTGCCCGGACCGGGCGTGATCGAGGGCGTGGTCGCGGTCGCCGAGAATCCGACACCCGGCTACAACCTCAACTACGGGTTCGGGGAGATGTTCGGGTACTGGCGGTACTACGAGCAGCAATACGGGACGTGTTATCCAGGTCATTGCTGGGAGCTCGCGGTCACGAACGGACCGGACACGGTTCACACCGACGCGTACGGCCGCTTCCGCTTCGAATCCGTTGCCCCTGGATGGAACAGGATCCACGTCGTCGAAGAAGCGCACCCGCGCTTCCATCGCCGCCACGACGGGGAAACGAGTTGCCGGCTCGGCGAGGACGGCTCTACGGGCTGCACGTTCGGCGTGCCATCCACCTTCTGGCACTTTGTCGAGTTCGACACGCTCCGGCTGCGGGTGCCTCCGGGCGGTACCGTGAGCGATACCATCCAGGCGCGACAGCGGAACGTGTCCATCCATCGCCTGCTGGTCACGCGGGGGATGGCCACGACACCGGTCGAGGGCGTCAGGATGGAGAAGGCATTGGATACGGTCACTGCCGTCGTGCTTGAGACCCGCTACACCGATGCCTACGGCGAGGTGGTGCTGCCCACCCGGTTCGAACGATGCCGGACGACCGAGAGAAGCCAATCTTGCGAGCCCACCTACTACACGCGTCTCGTAGACCCGGCGCGAGCGGACGACTGGGGGCGGCTCCACAATCGGTGGCGTCGGGCGCCGCAGGTCTCCATAACCACAGTCTGCAGGGACCCCCGGCTGATACGTCCCTGCAAACGGGATTCCATGAGCGCGGACGGTGCGCAGACCACAACGGTCCATTGGACCGGCACCATTCCCGTCAGACCGCCGTTTGTTCTCGGGCGGCGAAACGGGCCAGTGGGAGACCCGCCGCGACCGGACCGACCAGGAAGCTGACCACGGCCGCGGAAACCCCGAGGTCGTGTGCTTCGAGACGCTTCCGGATGGCGACGCTGGCAAGCCGGTTCCCGCTGTGCCTCCGCCTTGATGAGCCTCCGCCTTGATCTGGACCCCATCGGGCCGATCCGCTAAACTTGACCGGGCAACCAACCGTCCGCGAGAGCGGGACTGGTCCGCCGGCGGCGGATCACGACAGCGCGAGGAAGCAGACAGTGAGTATGAGGCTGAAGCACGACTTGATCGGCGCTGGCATCATCATTCTCGGAGTCTCCCTGGCAGCTCCCGCACTCGGATACGGGCTCGCGTCGGCCCAACAGGTCAGGGCCCTCGGCAGTGGCGCGTCCGTCCGGCTCGACCCGTCCGATTCCAGCCCGGTCATCGCGAACATGGCGGCCGGTGCCACGCTCGACTGGATCGGGGAGTCGGGTCCGTACCATATCGTGTCGGTACCCGGCCAGCCCGGGCAGGACGACCTGATCGGATATGTCCTCGCTACGGAAGTCGAGGTCGTGGGCAGCGCGTCCGCTGGAGCGCGCCCGGCAGCGGCGGGGTCCGTGATCCCGGACATCTACGCGCAATACGACAGGTCCGAGGCGCGTCGCTCGTCCGGCCGGAAGAGATCGCTCTGGGGAGGGACGCTGGCCATCGTCGCCATTGCCACCACCCAGATCGTGTTCGCGGCCGGGGACGAGGGTGCCTATGCCGACTCGGCCTCCCATCGAGCCGCCGTGGACAGGCACTCCAGGGCGGGAAACGTCAGGAATGCCCTCACGCTGGCCGGTACCGGCCTCCTCACCTGGGGCGCCGCCGACTACATCCTCGGAAGGCGTGGCATGGCGACGATGGCAGGGGAGCTCCCCTCATTGGCGGATCCGCCTCTGGAAGACCAGTACATCGACGCGCGCACGAGGCGAGGGTCGGGGAAGAGGAAGTTCCAATGGGGCGCCATCATGGCGGGCGGCTCCTACGCGACGGTGAGGTGGCTGCCCTGGCTGGGCGAACCGGACCGGGCGGACTACGACGCCGAGTGGGAGTACATGTCCGCGGTGCACAGGCGGAACCGGACCGAAACCGCGAACAGGTGGTTCATTGGTGTGGGGAGCGTGCTCGGAGTCTGGGGCGCGGTCGATTGGGTGCTCGGGTCGAGGAAGATGTACGAGATCGAGGCGATCTCGCGCGTGACCGCGTTGCCGGCGCCGCGGAGAGAGACCGTGGCCGTGGCCGGGCCGGATCTGTTCGTCAGGCGCGTGGCGGGTCGCACCGAGATCGGTCTCGCCTGGAGCCGATGATGCGCCGCCCCGGGGCAGGCCGTCGTCGTCTCACCTATGCGGCCGGCGTCATCACGATCGTGGGCGTGGCGGCCGCGATGGTCTTCATGTCGCGGAACTGGACCCTCTCGCCCGAGGAGCGCGCCGCCGCCCAGGAGGCTCAGCTCGGCCTTGGCGCCGATGTCGTGGCGCTGGTGGAACTGGGGCTGTCCGCTGAAGGTCACTACTCCGGGGACGCCGACGGCGTGCTGGAGCCCGAAGCCCGCCAGGGACTTCGCGGATGGCAGACCGACCGGGGAATCGACGCCACCGGATACCTGGACCGCACCAGCCTGTCGGAACTGCTGGCGGCGGGCCGGGAGGCGGAGCGGCAGGCGGCGGAGGCGCGCCGCCTGGACGAGGCGGAGGCCGAGGCGCAGCGGCTCGCCGAAGAATATCGGATTGCACAAGAGGAGCGGCTGGCGGAACAGGCCCGCCTCGACGCCGCCCGGCGTGAAGAGGAGGAACGGCTCGCCGAGGAGGCCCGCCAGGCCGAGGAAGAGCGGCTGGCGGAAGAGGCCCGCCGGGAGATGGAGCGGATTGCGGAGCAGGCCCGTCTGGCCGAGGAGGCCCGCAGGGCGGAGCAGGAACGCCTCGCGGAGGAAGCCCGCCGGGCAGAGCAGGAACGCCTGGCGGAGGAAGCGCGCCGGGCGGAGCAGGAACGCCTGGCAGAGGAGGCCCGTCAGGCAGAGCAGGATCGTCTGGCGGAGGAGGCGCGCCGGGCTGCGGCCGAGCAGGTGGCGGAACGGGAGCAGCGACAGGCCGAACGCATGGACGCAGCGCGGCGGCGGACCGAAGAGCGGCTCACCGACGCCCAGCTGCTGCTCGCCGCGAGAAACGACCTGGCCGGAACCGGCGGCGACCTGAACTGGCGCCTCGCCCTGAACCCACGGTCCTGGACGGGTGTGCGGTCACGCGGCGAGAGCGTCGTGGAGCTCGATCTCGACGAGCGGAATCTGGGGGGCGCGATTCCCACCCGCCTCGCGCGCCTGACGGAACTGGAACTCCTCAACCTGGGTGGAAACCGGCTCTCCGGTGCGATTCCGGCCGAGTTGGGCTCGCTGAGCAAACTCAGGGGGCTGTTCCTCGAAGACAACGAAATAACGGGCCGGATACCGGCCGAGCTGGGTGCGCTGTCGGGCCTCGAGGACCTGCACCTGTACAACAACCCGCTGACCGGGACCATCCCGCCCGAACTCGGGAACCTGGCGAGTCTCAAGCGGCTGCGCCTGTCCCGAACGCAGATCGCCGGCCGGATCCCGCCCGAGCTGGGCCAACTGCGGCACCTCGAGCTTCTCGCCCTCAGCGGAAACCAGCTTTCCGGGCAGATACCCGCCGAGCTGGCCAGCCTGACGAACCTGAAGCGGCTCACACTCCGCGACAATCGCCTGTCGGGGTGCATACCAAAGCCGCTGATGCGCTTCGAGTCCGGCATCAATCCGCAGCTGGGCGGGGTCTACCTTCCCGAGTGCGGGCGGCAATGAGCGACAAGGCGGACGCGCCTTCGGAGTGGGCGCACACCTCGCCGCGGCCCGCCGAGAGGGACGACCAGGTACCGTTTCGGGCCGTGACGCTGTTCACCTCCGTGCTGGTCGGCCTCGTCCTGGTGGGGGCTCTGTCCTACGTGTTCCCGGCCGGCGACGACAGCATGGCCGCCGAGCTGCTGGTCGACAGGAACACCCGGATCTTCCCCTACCCGTTCACCATCCAGAACGTGATGTGGCTCGCCTTCTGCGTGGCCGCCGGAGAGCTGATGGTGCGCCATTTCACCGGCCGCCGGGAAGGCGAGCAGATTCGCCTCGGGCTGCTTCCAGAGGACGACGATACCATTCTGCGCAAACGCGACCTGGCCCCGATCTACCGGCGGGTGGCCGAGTCCGATCCGGAGAGGCGGTATCTCCTGCAGCGCCTGCTGACCGGCGCGCTTCTGCAGTTCCGCAACAGCGGGTCGGTGGACCAGGTCAACTCGATGACCAACGTGTCGCTCGAACTCTACCAGCATGAGATCGAGTTGCGGTACAACATGCTGCGCTACGTCGTCTGGCTGATACCGACGCTCGGCTTCATCGGAACCGTTCTGGGGATCGCGTTTGCGATGCGCAGCGCCGGTGTCATGTTCGCGGGCGCCAGCATCATGGAGGGGTCGCTCGGACCCGAGATGATGGAACAACTGACGGGAGACCTCGGGGTTGCGTTCTACACGACCCTGCTCGCGCTCCTGCAATCGGCGGTGCTGATGTTCGCGATGCACGTCATGCAGGGGAAGGAGGAGGGTGCCCTGAACAGGATCGGCCAGTACTGCCTCGCCAACCTGTCGAACAGGCTGCACGAGGAACGGGTCAGAACAGGGACAGGAGCAGGTTGACCGTCAGCGAGCCTCCCACGTCGCGCACGTACTGGCCGCCGCCGGCCTCGGCGACGCTTCGCAGAAACTCCTCCGTGGCGGCGTTGTTGCCGCTCCCCGTCTTGACGTAGACCGTGGAGACGCGATGCCCTTCGGGCCGTCCGATGCCTGTCGCGGCCACTATGGACTGATCGATCTCTTCGTCGTACGCCGGGTTGTCGGTAATCAGAACGACGACCCTTCGCTCGGATCGCGGCCGCCAGGACATGCGGGAAGCCGCCGAAAGCGCATCGTAGAAGGCTTCGGGCCCGTCGGGGTTCCTGCCGGTGCCGGTCCCCATTCCCACCGAGAGGCCGTTCACGAACGTGCGGAACGCGTTGCGGTTCGCGGTCGGACCGGAGATCTCCCGCAACGGGAACAGGAACAGCGGGCTCTCCCAGCGGCGATCTCCGAACGCCACCATGCCGATGCCGAAGCTGGGCGAGATCCGGTTCATGAGGACGGCGAGCTGCTCGACCTCCGCCTTGAGCGAGGCGACCTGCCCGCCCATGCTGTTGGTGACGTCCAGCGCGATGATGATGTCGAGATGGGGGAACCGGAAGTGCGGGGCGTCCACCTGGATGGGCGCAGGTGCGGGCTCCGGGCAGATGACCGGCGGGGGCATCGGAGGGCAGACCGGGCATATGGTCGAATCCGGTGCGGGGACTTCGGGACAGATCGTCACCGGCACCGGTTCCGGAACCGGGCAGGCGGGGCACACCGGGCAGTTGATGGGCTCCACAACGGCGGCGACGACCGGGCACGTGGGGCACACCGGACACACGATCGAGTCGGGCGCTGGAACCGCCATGATGATCGGAGCGGGCGGGGCCGGGATGTCCGGTACAGCCTTCCCGATCATCGGGAAGATGACGACCGCTATCAGGATGAAGGCGCCGAGGGCCGACGCAAACAGGTCCAGCGCCGCGATTCCGAACGGGCTCGGTACACGGCTCCTTTTCTTCATGGCTTGCGGTCCGCTCCGTGGGTGGGGTCGCGGGTCCGGCGTCCGGAGCAGGCCCGCCGGGGGCGCACGGGTTTTCTCGGGACGATCATGTCAAAATGTAATCAAAACCTTACAGAATGGAAGGTGTAGTTGACAATTGGACGATGCTACCCGGACCTGTACATTGTGGAGGAGAGCCACGAACCGCAGGGTTCTTCTCAAGACGGAACGGAGGGACTTCAAGGAAACCATGAGCAATAAGGCCCGACGCAATGCCCTGCGGCGCCTCCTCCTGGACATGGCCCGGCTGGACCGCTCCAGGCGGGCCGAGCTCGTGGCCTCCGGTTCGCTGTTCGACGCCGGCTATGAACCGCGCATGGCTCGGGTGCACCAACGCAATGCCCGGCGTCTCCGGAGGATCATCGAGTCGGTCGGATGGCCGGGAGCGGACCTTGTCGGTCCTGACGGAGCAGAGGCGGCATGGTTGATACTGCAACACGCGATCTCGGAGCCCGACCTGCTCCGCCAGGCACTGCCACTCCTTACGGCGGCGGCCCGGGAAGGGAAGGCGAATCCTGCGCACGCCGCCATGCTCGAAGACCGGATCCGATTCTTCGAGGGGCGCCCCCAGCGCTACGGTACCCAGCTTGACTGGGACGCCGACGGGAATCTGAGCCCGGGCGAGGTGGAAAACCCGCTGAAGCTTGCCGAACGCCGACGTGTCGTCGGCCTCCCGCCGCTCGAAGAACAAGTCGCGGATGCACGCAGCCGGGCGATCGTCGAGGAAGAACGGTCTCCGGCGGACTACGGAGCGTACGCCAGGGCCCGGGACGAGTGGGCCGCAGGCGTCGGCTGGCGTACGGGCTGAATCGCGACCTCAGCCTGGTCGAGGGGGCGTCAGTCCTCCCGCACGCGCTGGAGGAACTCCTCGGCCGTCTCGCATTCGATCACGGCTTCGGCGATGGCCGCGATGCGCGCCGGCTCGGAGAGCTGGTCGAGCAGCGGAAGGACGCGTTCGGCGGTGCCAGGCCCGAACCTGCGGGTGACCAGCCGGTGAACCAGCTCCCGTTCGCCCTGAGCCCGGCCGCTTTCGATGCCCCTTTCGATGCCCCTCTCGACCCCCTGCTCGATCCCCTTCTGCAGCCATTCCTGGTCCCGCTCCTCGCGCCATTGCTGGACTCTTTCGAATAACGTCGTCAATTCTGCTACCCCCTCTTTCCTGGGTTGGCGTTCCATCTTCTGACCGCTCTTGTCATACGGCTCCGCCACCAAATGCGTGATCCAGTCCGCGAAGGACTCCGCGAGTCCGGGTGCCTCGATCGTTTCCAGCCAGTCCGGCAACGAGCCGATCAGCCCTTCAAGCGCGAGTGCCGTGGGCGCCTGCTCGAACCGGGCGATCATCGCGAGCACGTTGTCCGGTGGCAGGGCCGCGGGATCCGTAGCCTGGATCTCAACGAGAAGATACCGGTGGCGGGGCAGGTATCCAAGCAGTTCATCGGGCACCTGGGCCAGCAGGTCGCCGACATCGGTTGCCGCGGTCCAGCGTCGCCCGCCGTTGTAGATGACGACGGGCAGCACGAACGGGTATTCGCCGCCGGGGCCGAGGTCGTCAGGTTCGAGCCGCTCCCAGATGGCGGCGGTGTACACCATCATCCGTAGCGCCATGCGGCGGTCCACAGTGGACTGGAACTCCAGCAGGACGAGGATGTAGAGCCAGCGGCCGCCGGTCGTCTGGACGCGCCAGAGCATGTCGGCGTGGCGCTGGTCGAGGGCGCGGGTGACGAAGCTGGCGGGCATGCGCTCGAGGGTGGCGAAGTCGAGGTGGGCGGCGATGTCGCTTGCAGAGGCGCGCAGGGTGTCGGCGACGGGGCGGCGGCGCGCGAAGAAGCTCTTGTAGGAGGCGTCGTGCTTCGGTCTGGGGGGTGGCTCGCGCTTCCCGGGCATGTGGGCGGTTCCCGGTGGGGAAGGCCGGCAGGAGACGGCATCGGGCCACGGCGCCGGTCCTTCGGGGGGCTGGCGGGAAGGATTGCCAGAGGCCAGGGGCGTTGGAATGGCGGGATGGGACTGATTTCGCCTCATCATCCGGTTCAATGTCAAGCCGACTTTACATTGTGCCATGCCGACATGACATTCGTGCTGCAACCAGCCCAGCACCACCCCCTCCGCCACCCCGACCCGCGCCCACGATGGTATCTTCCAACTTCCCATTGGACCGGACGAGCGCGATCCCGCTACGTTTCGGGCGATCCAAAGACTGCGGGCGCCAGAGTGGCACGGATACGAGCCAACCGGGTGAACGCAGCCTTCCATCAACGCTTGCCAAGACTGGAGGATCGCGTGACTGCTCAGAGGAAAACGCCAACCCGCAACATCCGCAGGACGATCCTCGGCGCGCTCGTGCTGGGACTGGGACTCGTCGGTTGCGACGACCCGGTGTCGCCGGGCGACTCGGTCGTGGTGGACATCTCGGAGACCGCGTCCGGGGCGTCGATCGGTTCCATCCGGGTCGAGCAGACGGCCAACGGCGCGCGCTTTACGCCGAATCTGACCGGTCTCACCCCCGGCGAGCACGGGTTCCATATGCACGTGAACCCCAGTTGCGGGATGGCCGGACAGGACGCGGGCGGCCACTACGACCCGCAGAACACCGGGCGTCACGAAGGTCCCGACGGGAACGGTCATCTCGGCGACCTGCCGACGTTGTCGGTCAACTCGGCCGGTGCCGCGACCACTCCGGTGGTCGCTCCCCGTGTGGAGGTGCGCGATCTCGACGGCCGTTCGCTGATGATTCACGCGGGCGGCGACAACTACTCCGACACGCCCGCGCCGCTCGGCGGCGGCGGCGCGCGGGTGGCCTGCGGGGTGGTGCCGCCGACCATGGGGACGTAGGCCTCCCTCATCAAGTTCACGGCGTATCGGGGTCGAAGGTCGGAGCCCTCGCCAGCCCCAATGGTGTACGGGGAAGACACCGGGCGGACGGGCCATGAAGCCGAGGTCCGGGTCGCCGGAGACGGGCCATGCCGGGCGGCCTCCTTGGAGCGCGCGGCATGTCGTTCGGGGGTCCGGGGGATGCCCCCCGGCCAGAGGTGTTCGTGAAGCGAAAACATCTGGCTCCTCCACAAACCGCAGAAACCAGCGCCCCCGAGGCGCGCCCGCGCCAGAGCCGGCCAAGCCGCCAACTCTGGACGACGCGCCCGCTCGGCGCGACGTTTCAAACGCGCAGATCGTGCAGTCCATCGAATCGGCAGGAACCTACGATTTGTGATCCTGTTGGGGGCGTGACACTTACGGGATTCCGAGATCCGATTCCCGCTGTTCGATTCCCGCAGGTTGGAATCAGACGCCACCCTTGCGGGGACGGCTGTCCAGAGCCGTCCTGAGTTGTACTTCGTCGGTGTGCTGATAGCAGCGGAGCACGGTCTTGGCTTCCTTCCAGCCGCCAAGATCGCAAAGCACCTTGAGAGGCAGACCCATGAGGTCGGAGGCGAACTTTCGCCTCAGCGAGTGCCAGCCCCTGCCGCGCTTGGGTTCCAGCCCAGCCCGCCGCTCGGCGGTCTTCCACCAAGTGCCCATCCGCGTACGGCTCACGCACTTCAACGGATCCCGCGGCGCGGGCAGAACCAGCGCGTCCCCGGCCCCGTGAACGTGTCTCCGCGCTTCCTCCAAGGCCGTGATCGCCTCGTCGGTCACGGGCGTCCGGTGCTCATATCCGGTCTTCTCGTGCTCGGCGCGCCAAAGGATGGTTCTGTCCTCGAAGTCGATGTCGCACCAGCGCAACTTTCGGATAGCTCCGATCCTGTGTCCGGTCTCGTGCGCGAGCACGAGCGCGACTCGGAACCGCCAGTCCACCCGGCGCGCCACCTTGAGCAACGTCTCGTATTCCTCGTCGGAAAGCACGACCCGCATGGGGTTCTTCACCTTCGGCACCCCGAGTCCCTTCAGCGGATTGTAGTCGAGCAGCAACCGGCCCCGCTCGTCCCTCGACTTGGCGGCCCAGTTGAGGATCGCGAGCAAGATTCTCAGGTCGCACGCGATGGTGCAGTTGGACACGGGCTTTCCGCTCGGTCCGACCCTGCCTGCGCGCCGCTCCCGGATGAACCGGTCCCAGTCGCGCCGGGAAAGCGCCTCGGGTCTTCGGTCCCGTCCGAGGAAGTCTAAGAACATCCGCATCGCGGTACGGTTCTGGTGCTGGGTCCGCCTGTGCTTCGTCGGAACCACCTCCTCACCGTAGATTTCAAAAAGCCGTTCCAAGGTGAGCGGCTCGGGCTCGGCGTCCTTCTTGCCGTTGGGCTGGTGAACCGCCAGGCCCGCGGCAACCTCGTCCGCCTGCCGCTTGGCTCTGGCCCAATCTCGGTGCTTCAGAGACCGGCTCAGCCTTCGCCCATTCTCGCGCCACTCTATCTGGTAGATGCCGGTCTTCGGATCGGGAAACACCCGGACCCGGTTCCGGCCCCACTCGCCGGCGCCGTAGGAGCGCCGACTTCGTTTCGTACGTGCCATCATTCGATTCCTCGCGTGATGGACCGCACGATCTGCGCGCCCGGAATGTCGCCGCGGGAGGGCGGCCGCGCCAGATTCCGTCTTCGCGTTCATCAGCGGCTCCAACCATGATCGCGGTCGCGGCCCGGAAAGCGCCGCTGCAACGCCGCGATCATCATCACAAGGTTGCGGCGAGCGTGCCGTACGACTCGGCCAAGCGTGTGACTTGCCCGTCCAGCCACTCGATCCGCGTCCGCAAGGCTTCGCTCTCCCCGCTCTGCCGCTCGGCGTGCTGCCGCAAGGCTTCGACGTATTCTCGCAAGACTTCGACGTACTCGTGCAAGGCTTCGATCTGCCCGGAGTGCCGCCGCTGTTCCCTGTCGTACTGCTCGGACAACCTCCTCAAGGCCTCCGTCAACTGCCTCTCCAGTTCGGTCATGCCGCTTCCTCCTCAGTCTCTCGACAGCTTCAAGTAGGGCCGCCCGTCCATGGTGAAGGCCGTCCGGACCGGCGTGCCGGCGGGCAGCGACACCCACCGCTCCCCGCTGTCCTCCATCAACTCGACGCCCCAGGTCGTCTCCTCGATCTCGGCCAGCATCGCGCGCGCCCACTCGGTCCGCGTGTCCAGCTCCCCCAAGGTCTCGATCCGGTCTTGAATGCTCGTCGCCAACCAGCGCATCGTCGCCCAGCTTCCGCCGAAGAAACCGAGCCAAAGACTCAGGCCTACGATCAGGGGCCGTTGCCACGCCTTGAGGAGCAACTCGCGCATCTTCCCGGCCGCCTCCTCCGTATCGCGCTCGATTGTACCGAGCGCGCTCCTCGCGACGCGCCGCGAGTGCTCGGCGAGCTTCCTCAGCTCGCTCGCGGTCAACTCCTCGATCTCCCGCCGCTCGCTCTCCAGTCGTCTCCGCAGCCGGGCGGTCAAATCGTTCGCGGTCGAAGTTCTCTCCATACAGTTCTCCTTTGAGCCGCCACCGGTCCCCGGTATCGGGGTCCAGCGCGGTGAGGTATTCCTTGCCTTGGCGCGGCACCTCCAGCCCCGCCTCCCGAAGGGCGGAGACGACGTCGGCCCGGTTCCGCGCCGTGCCGTGCTCGACGCGCTGGAGCAGGTAGTCGCGGATCAGGTCGCGGGGGGAGGCTTCGAGCCGGAGCCCGGCCCGCAGCTGCGCGGCCTCGACGTAGGCGCGGTGGCCGGGCTGCTGCACTCTGGCCCTGGCCGGATCGTCGGGACGGCCCCAGCCGTGCTCATGGTTGAAGGCGTCGCGCAGCGGATCGAAGGTCTTCCGCCAGCCGGGAGGCGCGATGTTGAGGCTTCGACCGGTCTCCAGATCGCAGCGGGCCGCCAGGACGTGAACGTGAGCGCCGCCGCCCCGTTCCCGGTGCAGCACCGCCGCCCACGCGTAGCGGTCGGGTTCGAGCCCGGCCCAGGCCGTCTGCTCGAAATCATCGAGCACGGCTTCGATCTGTTCGTCGGTGGGTTGGTCCTCCGGCGCCCAGGCGATCACGCCCGACGTGTACCTGTGCTCGAAGTCGAGCGAGTCGGCCATCGCGGCCACCATGTCCGGGTTCCCGCGAAGCACCTCGACGCCCTCGCGCGGCTTCCCCGTCGCGTCCTGCTCACCGAGGAGGTAGGCGGCCGCCTTGCGGGCCGCGCCGGTCCCGTGCGCGAGAAACTAAACGTGCATCTAGAATCCGATGGCATCCGAGGTTGTCCAGAGAGATTCATAACTATCTGTAATAGCAATCGGTTAGGTGGGATATTGTCCTATCTCGGGACGCCAGAGACGTTCCTTGCAATCCCACTCCATCCCAGTTACGATTAGGGGATGGATAACGTAATGACTTCGCGCGCCAAGCGCCCACCGGGCAAGCCCAAGGGCCGCCATCCCCACAAGCGGCTGTCGGCCGCCTTCGTGCGCTCCGCACCGCCCGGCCGGTACTGCGACGGGAACGGTCTCTACCTCTACGTCCAGAAGACCGGAACGCGGAGTTGGATC
>JAJEBR010000114.1 GCA_022822445.1 Gemmatimonadota bacterium
CGGATGTCGTCGAGAGTGCGGATCCGTTCGGTGCAGAGTGTCACGATCATGCTCCCATGATCTGCTCGCACCCCCGCTCATGCTCATTTCCCGCTGGAAACCGGCTTCCCGCTCATGATCATTTCTCATTGGACAACGCTCAGTCTGGCGCACCGCTCCCCGGCTCCCCATCTTGGTGCGGCTTCGCACTCCCACGGGCCTCCAATCAACCCCACTCTCGTCCCCCCGATGCCCGACCCCAACGCCTACTGGGCCCGCAACCTCCGCTATCTGGCGATCCTGCTGGCGATCTGGTTCGTCGTGTCCTTCGGGTGCGGGATCCTCTTCGCCGACGCGCTCGACTCGATCCGCATCCCCGGCACAGGCTTCAAGCTGGGATTCTGGTTCGCCCAGCAGGGGTCGATCTACGTCTTCGTGGTGCTCATCTTCGTCTACGCACGCCTGATGAACCGGCTGGACCAAGAGTACGGGGTGGCGGAGGAATGAGGGGCCGCCGCTAGCCGATGGACGTCCGCCTCTGGACCTTCGTGCTCGTCGGGCTCTCGTTCGCCCTCTACATCGGGGTCGCGATCTGGTCGCGGGCGAGCTCCACCAAGGAGTTCTACGTCGCGGGAACGGGGGTCTCGCCGCTCGCCAACGGGATGGCCACGGCGGCGGACTGGATGTCGGCGGCGTCGTTCATCTCGATGGCCGGGCTGATCTCGTTCATGGGGTACGACGGGTCGGTGTACCTGATGGGATGGACCGGCGGCTACGTCCTGCTCGCGCTCCTCCTGGCCCCCTACCTGCGCAAGTTCGGGGCCTACACGGTGCCGGAGTTCGTCGGCCAGCGGTACTACTCGCAGGTGGCGCGGGTGGTGGCGGTGGCGTGCGCGATCTTCATCTCGTTCACCTACGTGAGCGGACAGATGCGGGGGGTCGGCATCGTCTTCAGCCGCTTCCTGGAGGTGGAGGTGACGGTGGGTGTGATCATCGGGATGGGGATCGTGCTCTTCTACGCCGTGCTGGGTGGGATGAAGGGCATCACCTACACCCAGGTCGCGCAGTACTGCGTGCTGATCTTCGCGTACATGGTGCCGGCGTTCTTCCTGGCGGTGATGCTGTCGGGAACGTTCATCCCGCAGCTCGGATTCGGCGGCGCCGACCCCGAGACCGGCGTCTTCCTCCTCGACAAGCTGGACGGACTGCACCGGGAACTGGGCTTCACGGCATACACCGACGGCACCAAGTCGATGATCGACGTCTTCTTCATCACGGCGGCGCTCATGGTGGGCACGGCAGGGCTGCCGCACGTCATCATCCGCTTCTACACGGTGCCGAAGGTGCGGGACGCCCGCGTTTCGGTCGGCTGGGCGCTCCTCTTCATCGCGATCCTCTACACGACCGCGCCGGCGGTGGCCGTCTTCGCGCGCGCCAACCTGCTCGACACGGTGGCCGGCCAGCCCTACGACGCGATGCCCGAGTGGTTCAGCAAGTGGGAGGATACGGGGCTCATCACCTTCGACGACCGCAACGGGGACGGCAACATCCAGTACGTCGCCGACCCGGACGAGAACGAGCTGACCATCGACCGCGACATCATGGTGCTCGCCAACCCGGAGATCTCCCGGCTGCCGAACTGGGTGGTGGGGCTGGTGGCGGCCGGCGGACTGGCGGCGGCGCTGTCGACCGCGGCGGGCCTGCTGCTGGTAATCTCGTCGGCGATCAGCCACGACCTGCTGAAACGGGCGCTGAGGCCCGATATTTCGGAGAGGGGTGAACTCATCGCCGCCCGCGTCAGCGCCATCTTCGCGGTGACGGTGGCGGGCCTGCTGGGCATCAATCCGCCCGGCTTCGTCGCCCAGACGGTGGCGTTCGCCTTCGGCCTCGCGGCCTCGTCCTTCTTCCCCGTGATCATCCTCGGCACCTTCACGCGCACCATGAACCGCGAAGGCGCGATCGCCGGGATGGTGTCCGGGATCACCTTCACCGCGGCGTACATCATCTACTTCCGCTTCATCAACCCGGCCGCCGACTCGCCGGAGAACTGGTGGTTCGGGATTTCGCCCGAGGGGATCGGCACACTGGGGATGTTGCTGAACTTTGCGGTCGCGCTTACGGTGTCGAAGTTCACGCCATCGCCGCCCGCGAGTGTTCGCGAGCTGGTCGATCGAATAAGGGTGCCCGCAAGTGCCGGGCAAGGAGGTCCGTGATGAAACCCGAGACGCCCGTGAGTTCCCTCGCCGCCACCCGCCGCTGCCTCGCCGCCGCCCGCCGTTCCCTCGCCGCCGCCCTCTGCACCGTCCTGGCGGCTGCCACGCCCTTCGCCGCAAACGCCCAGACCGAGGTCCACTACCAGTACGGAAGCCAGACCAACCCGTTCACCGAGGTGTCCAGCGGCACGACCGTCCTGACCCTGCAGCACGCTTCGCAGTGGAAGTTCGGCGACAACTTCTACTTCATCGACCTGATCGACGACGGCAGCGACGACGGCTTCAACGAGATGGACGCCTACGGCGAATGGTACTCGAACTTCAGCCTGGGCAAGCTGACCGGGAACGACCTGAGCGCCGGCCCCATCGCCGACTACGGCCTCTTCATGGGGATGGCGATCGGCACCGACGCCAACTTCCGCCATTGGCTGCCGGGCGCGCGCGTCGCCTGGAACCTGCCCGGGTTCATCTTCCTGAACACCGACCTGATGCTGGGGATCGACGGAGGCCGGGGCCTGGCGGGCGGGAGCCCCCCGGAACTCGACACCCGCTTCATCCTGGACGTGAACGGGCTCTATCTGTTCTCGATCGGCGGCCAGTCGTTCTCGATCGCCGGCCACGCCGAGTATGCCGCGGCCACCGGCAACGAACTGGACAGCGACGTCCCCGCCTCGATCCTCGCCCAGCCGCAGTTCAGGTGGAACATCGGCGGCGGAAACCTGCACGTCGGCATCGAGTACCAGTACTGGAGCAACAAGCTGGGGACCGATGTCACGGAGAGCATCGTCCAATGGCTGGGGGTGTGGCAGTTCTGACGGCGGGGCCGGACGTTTCAGCTGAAACGTCTTCGCGGTTTCGCTGCGATGCCGGAATGGGTGCCCATCCGCGAAAAAAAAAAGGAACGCGACCATGAACTCGGATCCGGCGGCAATCCACCCTGGCTGTCGTCCTCACATGAAGAAGCCGTTCGGCGTCCGGCTGACGTTGATGCTCCTGGGCGCTCCCGGGGTGCAGGCTCAGGAAGTGCTGCGATGGGAAGACTTCGAGATCTGCGACCGTTGCGAGCTCCAGCTGACAGAGATCGTTCGGCTGGGCGACCTCGATGGCGAGGGGATAGTCGAAAGCGATTTCGAGCGGGTCACATGGGGTGAGGATTTCGGGTACTTCATGTTCCATCTCGGGACCTCGACCGTGAAGCAGTTCGACCACGGGGGCCGGTTCGTGCGGCTGATCGGACGCCGCGGCGAAGGGCCGGGCGAATTCTCCGAGTCGGTCATCGACGTAAAGGGGATCGATGGACAGATCGTCGTCACCGATTCCCGCAAGAATGCCTTCGTTGTGTTCGACTCGGCGGGTGGGTTTGTGGAGGATCGTCGCTATGCTTTCGAATCCGGGCCCATGGTGCCGGTGGGAGATGGTCGCGGGGTGGTCGTTTCCATGGACCGGCGGCCGGATCTGGCAGGCTATCCGCTCCACCTGGTGGACCTCGCAACCGGAGTCGCCTTGCTGCATTTCGGCTCGAGGAGGGCGAATGAATGGTCGATGTCCGATGGCCTGCGGATCGCAGGGAGCGCTGTCAGCCGGGGCGGCACCGTGTGGTGGGGCAGCGAGAACGGCGCGCGCGTGGAGGAGTGGTCCGTCGACAACCGAACTGTTGCGAATCGTCGATGGCGACCTTCCGTGGCTTCCCGCAGTAGTGCCCGACGCAGTCTTTAACGGACCGCCAACCCCCAGCCTGAGTTCGCTCGCGCTGGATGTCAACGATCATCTGTGGATCGTCAGCTGGGTCGCGGATCCCGAATGGCGAGACGTGAGGCGAGTCGGCCCGGGGGCGGTCCTCCAGGCTGACGCCCACGACTTCTATGATGCTCGCCTCGACATCTTCGACCTGGGGGAGAGACGCCACGTGGGAAGCTACTCCTGGGACGCACTATCGCCGAAGTTGCTGAACCACGGAGGTGAGCCCGCGGTAAGCGTCATGGAGTACGATGACGAGATGCTTCCGCAGCTCGTGGTCTACCGCATTGGCCGGGATTGAGTCGACTCGGGAGACCGGCTGACAGCAGGTGGGCTCTCCGCTCAGCCTGACCCCCGCGACAACGCCCAGAGCTGCACGTATTCCACCTCCAACTCATCTTCCGCCGACCCCAGAAGGTAATCGGTGCCGATCTCGAATATGTCCAGCCCCTCCGGAGTCTCGACCAGGCCCTGAGCCCGCCCCTCCGGATCGAACACGGTCCACACCGCGGCCTCCTCGTCCGACATCCGGTACTCGCGGACCCAGAGATACCCGGCCGCGTCCGAGAGGATCTGGTCGAAGGCGGGGTAGGCGTCCACCGGGGGCACACCCCAGGGCGCCCGCTCGTCGTACTCGGCCTGGGTGGGGACTTGCGGATCCCAGTCGCGGCGGACGATCCTGACCAGCGACCCATCCGCGGCGAAGGCCTTGATCTCGTAGCCGTCCGACACCCCGATCGCCACGAGGTTCCCCCACACGGCGCCCTCGGCGCGGCGCTCGAAGGGGTGAACCATGTCTCCGCCCCAGGGTTCGCTGAAGTACGACTCCATGCCGGGTTGCCTCCCGAGTGACGTGTACAACGTTCCGTCCGCGTTCAGAACCGACCATTCCGTTTCCAGGCGAACGAGATCCCTGGTCTCGAAAATGGCGTTGCGGTTGAAGTGCTCGCTGCCCTTCGAGACAATCCTGCCGTTCGGCAGCACGTCGAGAATGTTGCCCCGGTTGGCGTCGAGGGCCACGTCGCGGCCGTGGATGCCATTCATGTCGAAGAGCGACAACCGGGGTCTGCCGACGGCATCGGCGGCGGCGATCGAGTCGCCGGGCCAGGGCGCGACGGCGGACGGACCGCGGGCGATGAATTCACCCGGTCCGTCGCCCCGGCTCCCCCAGGTCCTGTCGTGGGAACCATCGGGATTGAAGATCCTGATTTCGCTGCTGCCGGAGTTGGCGATCACGATCCGGCCGTCGCCGAGCCGGGTGGCGTCCGAAACCTGGAACAATTCGTCGGCCCCGCCGCTGTCGACGGAACCGATCGAAAGGGACGGTTGTGCGCCGAACTCCCACGGGAGCCGGGAGTCGGGTGCGGGGCGGACGTTCTCGACAATGGTGACGCCGGCGCTGTCTTCAATGACCGTGTGAAGCCCGCTCTCGGCGGTCTGGGCCGTGTCTTCGCATCCGATGGCGAACAGGGACAACGTCAGGATTGTGATCGGGAGCGATCCCGCGGGGGTCGAGTGGCTCCTCATTACCATGCCTTTCTCAAGTGTCGATGCATCCGGTGCCGCTTCCCGAGGTCTACGCCGCTCGTGGTGGGAATCTTCTCCGCCGCCGGTGGAGGCGTGACGCCTTCGACATCCGCAATGTAAAGACGACTTGACATTTTGTCATGTTTTCATGACAATGCGCGTTTCAGCTGAAACGTCTTTGCGGCCGTGCAGCGATGCCGAGAGAGCGAGGAGTCAGAAAGATCTGGCAAGTTGGCCACTCCTCCGGAGGGGCAGAAAAAGCGTGTCGCCCGTGGAACAGCGATCCGTCAACGACGAACTGTTGCGAATCGTCAACGGAAGAGCCGCTTTCGCGGTTGCACCGAGGGCCGCGGCCGCTCGCCCCTCGACCGACCGCCCTCCAGACCCCGGGATCAGACCATGATATCCACCCACTCCCCCACCCCGACCTGGACCGGGGGGACGCCGATCAGGCCGCCCGCGACGCCCGCCGCGGACTCACGCTTTACCTCGCCGACGACGGCGTCGGCGACACGGCCAGCGGGCTACCGGAACGGTGATAACACTCCTGCGTTACGTGATAACACTCTCGGCCGGAAGCTAATCCGAACGTGGCTTGTCCCCACCGGAATCTTCCTTGTCGCCCGCCGGCAGCGCACCGGCCTTCGTGCGGTCCGTCAACAGCGCTTCGAGGAACTCGACCTTCTCGTCGAGACGGCGGACTTCGTCGTCGAGCTCGTGTCGTGCATCAAGGCCCCCAAGCCGCTTTACCTCGGCTTCGAGGTGGTCAAGCCGATTCTGAAGCGAGGGGCCGCCCCATCCCTTCCGGGCGCCCACCCATGCAAGCCAGCAACCGAGGGCAAGCGAAGTGCCGACCAGGATCCCAACCACCGACATGCGTACCTCCTACGCGTCTGCGTACCTCGCCGTCACCACCCCCGCCACCGCCAACCCGCCCAGAATCACCGCCGCCCCCACCGCCAGCCACGGCTGCGTCCCCACGATGATCCCCAGGATCACAACGTACAGCGCGATCGTGACGCCGGCCGTCCACACCCCGCCCGGCACCCGCAGCGGCCGCTCCAGTTCGGGGCGCGTCCGGCGCAGGCGGAAGAACGCCGAAAGAACCACCAGGTCGACCGAGATCGCGACGAGCATCATGAACTGGATGAGGAACTCCAGGGCGCCGGTCGAGGCGAGCGCCAGGATGACGATCCCGATCAGGAGAAGCCCCGCGACCGGTGTGCCCCGCGGCGACACGTACTGGAAGACCTTCGGCGCCAGCCCGGAGCGTGCGAGCCCGAAGGCGACGCGCGGCATGCCGAGGAAGTTGACGTTCCCCGAGCTGATGAGGATGAGCAGGCTGGCGATCACCACGAAGGTCGCGGCGGTGTTCCCGAACACCCCCTGCACCGCGTCCCGGGCGACGAGTTCCGATCCCGCCATCTCGTCCGGGGTGAGCGCCGCGAGGTAGGCCGTATTCACCATCAGGTAGAGGACTGCGACCGCGAGCGCGCCCCCGATCAGGATTCTCGGCAGCGACCGCCCCGGGTCGCGGATCTCCTCGGCCATCTTGGCCGCGTCCTCCCAGCCGTAGTAGGCGAAGGCGACGGACTGGTAGGCGAGCGCGAAGCCGAGCAGCGACGCGCGCTCCACCGTGATCGGGTCGATCAGCCCGCTCCCGTCACCGGCCGCGATCCCCGCCGCCGCGATCGCCACCAGCACCAGCACCTTGATGGCGGTGGTGATGTTCTGGAAGGTCGTGCCGACCTTGAGGCCCCCCAGGTGGATGATGACGTACCCCACCACCACTCCCACCGCCAGCAGCCGCACCGATCCGCTCCCGATCAGGATGATCAGGTACTCGGCGATCGCCACCGCCTTGATCGCGCCCGAAAACGCGCGGCTTACCAGCAGCTCCGACCACCCCGCCACGAACCCCGCGACCGGCCCGTAGGCCTCGCGCGCGTACACGTACTTGCCCCCGGCCTGCGGCAGCGCGGCCGCCATCTCCGCGAGCACCAGCGTACTCAGCGCCGCGACGATCCCGCCCACCACCCACACCCCCAGGATCAGCCACCCGTTCCCGAGATACTCCGCAATCAGCCCCGGTGTGCGCAGGATCCCGGCCCCGATCACGATCCCCACCGTGATCGCCAGCCCGTCGTGCACGCGCAGCACGCGCTTCATTCCACTCATCGTCGCACCCCTTCGCTGGTCGTTGTGCCGCTGCCGTCCACCGCCGCCCCTCGCATCTCCGCCGCCATCCGCATCTCCGCCGCCATCCGCATCCCCACCGCGCTCACCGCGACCCCCCGCTGCCGGCCTGCGCCTCCAGCTGCCGCAGGATGTCCCGCGCCGCCTGGTCGGCGGGCGCGAACTCGACCGCCCGCCGCGCGTGGGGGATCGCCTCGTCGAACCGCCCGGCCCGCCCCAGCGCCACGGCCAGGTTGCGGTGGGCGGCGCCGATCTCCGGGCCGACCGCCACCGCCTGCTCGTAGACGAGGATCGCCTGGGCGGTGCTGCCGCCACGCAGGTAGAGATTGCCCAGGTTCACGTACGCCATCGCCTCGTACGGGTTCAGCGCGATCGCGGCCTCGTACTCCCGCACCGCCCCCTCGTCGTCCCCGGCGGCGGCACGCACGATCCCCAGGTTCACCCGGGCGACGGGCTGGTTCGGGTCGGCGGCAAGGCTGCGCTCGAAGGCGTCGATCGCGCCCTCGGGATCGCCCGCGCCGTTCAGTACCAGCCCCAGGGTGAGGAGCACGCCGGGCTCCTCCGGCTCCACCGCCAGCGCGCGGTTCAACAGGGCGGCGGCGGTCTCCCGGTCCTGGCGGGCGCGGGCCTCGTCGGCGAGAAAGCCCAGCAGCATGACCCAGCGCCGGCGCACCGTTTCAGGCTGGCCCCTGGCGCTGGCGGCCACGGCGTCCGCATCGGGCGAGCCGTCGGCGGAAGCCACCCCCGCGGCCGGGGCGGCGACGTGCCGGGCCACCAGCGCCATCGCCCGCAGGTCGGGGTCCTCGGATTCGGTGAGCTGGGCGACGCGCTCGGCGCCGTCCCGGCCCAGCCCCTCGCCGAGGCGCACCCACCCCATGATGTAGCGGGCCAGCCCCCGCGCCTGATCCATGTCGCCCGCCTCCCCCGGGCGGAGGAGGAGCCGCGCGGCCAGGTCGCTCCCCATGGCGTCGGTCACGTTCAGCAGCCCCGCCGTGACCGGATCCTGCGGCCTGGTCTCGCCCCACCACTCGTCCACGCGCGCCTGGAGCCGCAGTTCGCTCTGGTCGGTGTGGCACCCCCGGCAGGCGCTCACCACGCCGAGCCGGCCGTCAAGCTGAGGCCGCGGCACGGGGATCGAGTGGTCGGAGCGGGCGAAGGGCACCGCCTCGCCGACCACGGGATGCTGCATGTAGGGCATGTGGCACGACACACACCGCGCCCCCGGCGATTCAACCGGGTGGAAGGTGTGCGCCTCCGGATCCACGGCCTTGGACGCGTGGCATGAGGTGCACTGGCCGTCGTCGGTCTCGCTGGCCAGCCGGGCCCGGTTCACGTCCCAGTAGCCAAGCCCGTGGGGTTCGTGACAGCTGACGCAGGTCATGCTGCCGTCGACGTAGCACGACGACGACAGGTGCGATCCCTGGTAGGCGAAGGTCGCGACCCGCCCATCCGCGAGGTGGGGCTCGTCGCCCAGCGCGGGGAGCAGCAGGGCGTAGTAGTCGGCCAGCGGGGCCCCGGAGAGGTAATCCTCCCGGACCACGTCGCCGAGCGAATGACAGCGGAAGCAGACTTCCAGGGACTTCTCCACGCCGTCGACGACGCGGCTGTCGAGGCCGATGTCGGTGGGGTCGCCCGCGAGGTTGGCGGCTACGGCGAGTCTTCCTGCCGGCGAGGCGGGTTCCGGGGGGGCACCGCCTGCCGGGCCGACACCGCCTGCCAGGGCCGCGACACCACCTGCCGCTCCCGCCCCAGACATCAGCTCCACGTGGCGCCGCGCGGGGCCGTGACAGGACTCGCAGTTGATGTCCAGCGAGGTCCACCGGGTCTCGACGCCCACGCCCGGTTCGAAGGTGGCGGTGATCTGGCTGCCGTGGCAGGACTGGCAGTTTGCGAAACGGGACATCGTCCCCAGGACCCGCACCGGCGGCCAGTCGCCGCAGTCCCCGAGCGCCATGTCGGGGGTGACCGGCTGCCAGCCCTCGTCCGCGCGCGTTGCCGTATTGCAGAACCAGTCGTCGAGGTGCCGGGAGTAGTCGAAGGGCAGGAAGCGCACCGTCCCGTCGGCCAGGCGGGTCACGAACCCCTGGGTGCCGCCGCCGAGCATGTGACCGCCGCCGATCACCCCGTCCACGGCGAGTTCGCGCTCCGGACGCCCCTCCTGGCGGATGACGAAGCGGTACCGCCCGGCCGAATCGACCAGCGGCAGCACCGTCCCGTCGCGGAAGACGATGGGGGTGCCGTCGAAGGGCGCGATTACCGTCTCCGGTCCGGGTTCGCCCCCCGCCCGCCCGTGGGTCGATCCCACCCACTGGCCGTACTGGGCTTCATGGCAGCCGGCGCAGGCGGCCGAGCCGATGAAGTCGTCGGCGGTGATCGGAGGCGAGGCGGATGAATCCCCGTCGCGCCCGGCGGACGGGCCCGCGTCGCCGCCGCAAGCCGCCAGGAGCAGGACCGGCAACGCGCAGGAAACCGCGCGGGAGCCCCACGAGCCGCGAGGCGTGGCCCCGGCGCCGCCGAGTGCCGCGGCTCTCCTCATCGGCCTCGCCGTCCGTCGCGGGACCAGGCCGGACCGAGGCAGCGGCAGAGCGTGCGGATGTGGGCGACCAGCGCGCGCTTCTGTGCGTCGTCGAGGGAGGCGCCGTAAGCGGGCATGCGGTGGCTCTTGCCGAGGATCCAGCCGCCCGCGTGGATGCCGTCGTAAAGGGTGTCGTCCGGGCGAAGCGACATCGCGGCCGAGTCGGCGTGCACGGTGGGCGCGACCGGGAGGAAGGGCGCGTTGAAGCCGTCGCCGTCGCCGGTGACGCCGTGACAGGCGGCGCAGCTGGCTTCGTAGAGTGCGGCGCCTGCGGCGGGGTCGGCGGGCGGGTTGGCGGCGGGGGGGAGCGCCGGCATGCCCGCGAGGCGTTCGCTCCCGGTCCAGGGGGCGTCGCGGAGCAGCAGGTAGGAGGCGATGAGGTCGATCCGGTCGGTCTGCTCCAGCGAGCCGGGCATGATGGTGCCGGGCGCGAGGTGCGCGGGATTCTCGATGAGGTGCCGGACGTACTCGGGGCGCAGCCGCTCGGCGATTCCGTCCAGGCGCGGACCGATGCGCCCGCCTTCCTCGCCGAGCTGGTGGCAGCCCAGGCAGCTCCACCGGTCCTCGAGGAGCGTCTCCGCCTTCTGCATGGAGAAGGGGGAGAGCGCGAGGGGCTCCCAGGGGGGAGGCGGCGGCGGGGCGGGATCGGGGATGCGCGTGGATGGCGCGCCGGGGGGGGAGGGGGTGGGCGGGGGAGAGGCGGAAGGGGGGGAGAGGGCGGCCGGGGGGGAGGGGGCGGCTGGGGGGGAGGTCCCGCCGGGCGAGGGCGTCTCCAGGGTGAGGAGGAAGCCGCTGATCGCGGTGATCTCCGCCGGGCTGAGGCGGAAGTCGGGCATGCGGCCTCCCCGTCCGGGTGAGGTGCCCGCCGGGCGGATGGTCATGGGGCTGGCCAGGTAGCTTTCGAGCCACTCCTCCCGGACGCGCAGCCCGGTCGCGCCCAGGTCGGGGGCGGCGAGGCGGGGCGGGATGTCGGGGTGGAGGTGGCAACTCCCGCAGCTCAGCGTCTCGAAGAGGACGGCGCCCCGGGCACGGCCGGCGTCCGGATGGCGCGCCATCGCCGCGCGCAGGTCGTCGTCGACCCCGCGCAACTCCAGTTCATTGGTGACGAAGAGGGCGAGTGCGACGCGCTCCCGCTCGTCCAGGTCGTAGCGCGGCATCCTCGCCGGCGCGATCTCCGGCCGCACCGTCTGGGGATCGTCCAGGTAGTGGAAGATGTACGCCGGCGCGAGCGGGGCCATCCCTTCTCCGAACGGGGGGGCGGCCTCCCGGATCGCGTCCCCCTCGGGCACGCCGGCATGGCATGCACCGCACCCCAGCGCCCTGGTCAGCACGGCTCCGTCGGGGACCTGCTGTCCGGTCCCGCCGAAAGCCGCTACACCGAAGGCGGCGGCTGCCAGCAGCGGAAGCGCCCCCCACAGGGACTTCCGGCCCCGGCTGGATGACTCCTCGTTCGCCCCGTCCAGGGGAGGTATGCCTTTCAAACCAGGTACACCCTTCAAAGCAGGTACACCGCGGTGACGATCCAGTAGGGGACCATCCCCAGCACGGCCGCCACAGTAGCACGAATGATACCGATCTCAAGCGTGCAGCGAATCCCGTACACACCCGCGACCAGCACCCAGGTATGCGCGGCGAACTGGATCCCCCCGATCAACGGCAGCAGGGCAACGAGGATCGCCGGTGTCCTGGCGAACCCGAGGACACGCAGCAATCGGATCCGGTCTTCCCGCTTCCCGCCGCCGACGAGGCCCGCGATCCCCGCCCACACCGGCCACAGCAGCAGGTGCACGGCACCCGTTATCAGCATCGGAAACCATCCGAGTCCATAGTCGCGCACCGTGGCGATCCCGGAAACCAGCACGACTACCATGGCAGCCTGCCCGGTCGCACGCTTCGCATCGCCCACCTCCCGGATCACATTCGACTTCAGGATCGCTACGCCAAGCATCCGCGCTGGCAGGCGCCGGAGACCGCGGACCAGTCGCAGGAGACCCCCGGGCAGAAGCCGGAGACCGCCGGTCAGACTCCGGAGACCACCGGTCAGGCGCCGAAAACCGCCGGTCACCCGCGGGGGAGACCCCTCTTGAGCGCTGTTGGGCGGTTCGGTCAATGATGACTCCAGAGCTTGCGACGATCAGTACCCAAAGATGCCCCGCACGAGGCCGCGCGCCAACTCTCTACCTTGTCGCAGACAACCAGCCTTCTGCACCCTTCCGCTCGTTGCCGTGGGGCGCGGGACAAATGCGGCGCATTCGAGCGGCGGGGCATCCCGGACGGAACTCACTGCGACTTCTCCGGGCAATGTTGACCCCGCTCCTCCGGTCGATAGCTCAATTGTGTAAAGAACACTTGACATAATGTCGTGTTTTCCATACAAATCGAGCCTGTCGGACTCAAGCCGACTGGCCAACCACACCGGACACCTGACAGATCAACGTTCGACCCGACACCCTCCTTTCGCGCATCGCCCGGCCCTCCATCGCCGACCGGATCGCGTGCACGGACGCCGGCGGCAGCTGGAGCTACGCCGACCTGCTGGGCGAGGCGATCGCCTGGCGTGACGCCCTGCAGGCGAGCCGCGCGGCGACTACGGAGGTGGCAGGTGCCGATCGGCCAGCGGCCATCACCCCCGGCGATCGCGTCGCCTACCTGATTCCCCCGGGGCGGGACCATGTGGCGGTCCAACTGGGCATCTGGCTGGCCGGCGGCATCGCTGTGCCGCTCGCCGTTTCGCACCCGCTGCGCGAACTCGAGTACATCCTGGACGATGCCCGCCCCCGGGCCCTGGTGACGGACCCCCACCACCCCACCCACCACCCCCTCACGGCCTCCACATCGCCCCGCCCGGCCACCATCCTCACCCTGGACGCCCACCCCCCCGCGCACCCGGCAACCACCCCGGCCCGGCGCGCCCCCGCCCCCCACCCACCCCCCACCCCCGACCCCGGCACGGCCCGC
>JAJEBR010000021.1 GCA_022822445.1 Gemmatimonadota bacterium
GCGCGCGCTCCCCCGCCGCGGCGGGGGAGCGCGCCCTTGTCCCGTCCATTCCTTTTCCTCCTGCCATCGTGCAACTCTCTGACTCGCCCTACTCTAATCATTTTACCCTTCCATGTCTCCTGCTGCGTTGGCAGATAGGGATCCAATTCCTCCAGAGCGGCTTCCATCCGGAGTGTCCACCAGTATAGTGCCCCCGATTCCCTTGGACAGTAGTTTAGCAACCCTTCCGGGGTCCGAGAGAGAGGAGGCACGGGATGTCTCGGAGTACGGAAGAACGGGATTCGGCGAAGAGCCGCGGTCGACCGGAAGGTCTGCCGAAGCGGTGGAGCGCGCAGCAGTTGGCGCATCGGCAACAACCTCAACCAGATCGCTCGGTGGGCGAGCATGCACAATCCCGCGCGGATCTGTTGTGATCGTTTAACTTACGGGATTCCGCAGGCGAGTTCCCGCTGATTGATTCCCGCTACTTCGACTTCCCGTCGCGCAGCCTTCTGCGGGCGTCCAGCGCCTTCCTGAGTTGTCCCTCGTCCGCTCTCTGATAACACTGAAGGACGGTCTTGGCCGTCTTCCAGCCTCCGAGTTCGCACAGCACCTTGAGCGGCTGATCCATGAGGTCGGACGCGAATTTCCGCCTTAGCGAGTGCCAGCCCCGGCCCCGCTTGGGTTCCAGCGCCGCGAGCGTCTGGGCTCTCTGCCACCAGAAGCTCGGCAGCGACCGTCCCACGCACCGCGCGGCATCCGTAGGCGCGGGCAGCACCGGCCCGTCCCCGGTCCCGGCACTCATCGCGTGCGCCTCCTCCAAAGCGGCCAACGCCTCGTCGGTCACGGGCGTGGTGTGCCCGTAGCCCGTCTTTTCGTGCTTCGCGCGCCACCGCACCGTCCCGCCCTTGAAGTCGATATCAGGCCACTGAAGCTGGCGGATC
Source organism: Gemmatimonadota bacterium (assembly GCA_022822445.1). Lineage (GTDB taxonomy): Bacteria > Gemmatimonadota > Gemmatimonadetes > Longimicrobiales > Gaopeijiaceae > Bin94. The sequence goes on from JAJEBR010000021.1 coordinate 924, forward strand.
GCTCCGATCCGGTGGCCGGTCTCGTGCGCGAGCACGAGCGCGACATGGAACCGCCAGTCCACCTGCCGGGACACCTTCAGCAGCGCCTCGTACTCCTGTTCGGTGAGTACGACCCGGGTGGGGTTCTTCTCGACGGGCTTCCTGAGACCCTTGAGCGGGTTGGATTCGAGGAGCAGGTGGCCCCGCTCGTCCCTCGACCTCGCCGCCCAGTTGAGCACGGCCATCAGGAACGTCAGGTCGCATGCGATCGTCCGGTTCGACACGGGCCTGCCCGAGATGCCGATCCTTCCCGCGCGGCGCTCCCGGATGAACCGGTCCCAGTCGCGCTGCGAAAGCGTTGCCGGGTCCCGGTCCCACCCGAAGAACTGGAGGAACATCGCGATCGCGGTCCTGTCGCCCTGCTGCGTATCCTCCGCCTTGGTGGGCGTCACCTCTTCGCCGTAGATGTCAAAAAGCCGTCCCAGCGTGAGCGGCTCGGGCTCGGCTTCGGGCTTGCCGTTGGGCCGAAGCGCCGCGAAGCCCGCGGCGGCTTCGTCCGCCTGCTTCTTTGCCCGGTTCCAGTCGCGGTGTCTGAGCGACCTCGTGAGCCTTCGCCCGTTCTCGCGCCACTCCATCTGGTACATGCCGGTCTTCGGATCAGGGAAGACCCTGACCCGGTTCCGGCCCCACTCGCCAGCGCCGTACGAGCGCCGACTTCGTTTCGTGCGTGCCATCATTCGATTCCTCTCTCGATGGACCGCACGATCTGCGCGCCCGGAATGTCGCCGCGGGAGGCCGTCCGCGCCAGATCTGATCCCCAGCGGTCCCGGACGCTCCCGGGATTCGTCGCGGCAGGCGCCGGGGGCGGCTTGTCGGTGTCCCGAGGGGTCGTGCTTGGTTGCGTGGTGAACGGGTGCTTCGGCGTATTCATGCAAGGAACGCTGAGAGGTCGCCCGCAAGACAGTCAACCCGCCCGGAATCGGCTATTGTTCGATAACGTCGAGGAGGTCGAATAGCGTCCGGTAGCTGGCGCCGCCCGTCGCCAACGGGGTGGGAAACACGCCCCGGCAAGGTCTCCGCAGACCGTTCGCACTCCTCAGTCCGTAGCTTCGTGGGCGGGCCGGAACGCCGCGTTCGTCAACCACCGCTTAGAGTCCGACTCGCCGCTGAATTGCCCGAAGCGCCGGGTGTCGTCGTTCATGATGGCCACCAAGGCCCGTTGGATCGCGTTCTCGGCCTCGACCGGGGGCGTTCTCCCTTGTCCGAGTTCTCCCGTGCGTTCCTGAACGCCGCGTCCTCGGCGACCATGGCGGAGGTCGGCCAGGGCCTTCGGCCAGCCCTCCAGAACCGCCAGCCGCCTCCCGTCCTGCCCCCGCTCATGGCCGTACCTGCATGTGCAAACGACATGGGGTACCAATGCACACTTCGGCGCCCGGGCCGTGCACACCCGCCCAGACCGGAAAGCCGCTTCGCACCAATGATTTGCGCCCTCCCCGACCGCGGTGGCCGGGGCCGCAGCGCTCGTTTGGGCGGGGCTGGGAGCGACCCGGCAGTCCGAGGGCCTGCTACGGGTTCGGGACCGGGTGGCTTTGCACACCCCGGCCCCGTCCCCTCGGGTCGCTCCCAGACCAGCGATCCCTTGGCGGGAAGGCGGTTCGAGCGCCACTTCGAGGCGGCGGACAAACCGTTCGCCGACCGGCAGGCTGACGAGCAGTCCCGCATCGCCGCGCAAGCTTGGGACGCGGCCGTCACCGGCTCGCCGTGGCCTTCCCGCACGGGACTGCTGGATGGGAGAGACCCCGCAGCGGCGGGGAGGGTGGGGCTGTCCGGCTCCATCCTCCCCGATGCCAAGCGGGGCATGGCCGAGAAGGGGGTCTCTCCCATCCACGTCAAAGGAACGCGGATCGGCATCGGCGCTCCGCCGACCGTGGCGCAACGGCATACTCGTCAGCGACTTGCATGACCGAATCCGTGCCCGGTCGAACGGCGATTTCGTGTCCGGCCACCCCCGAAGTGAACCGGACACGCAGGACTTGCCACCAACATCCGCTCCGGCGCGGATCTGACGCCGTGGGTCGCCCTGCAAGTTATCATGGTGAAGCGGCAGGACTTGGCCAGACTTCGCGCGCGGAGACGAGAATGACCAAAGCGGACCTCGTTGAGAAGGTCGCGGATGTGATTGGACCACGAGTCACCAAGAGGGAATGCGGACTGATGGTCGAGGCATTCCTCGACGCCGTGAAGGACGCGCTCGCTCAGGGCGACTGCATCGAGCTCCGGGGATTCGGCGTCTTCAAGGTGCGGCACCGCAAGGCCCGGACGGCACGCAATCCCAGGACCGGCGCGCCGGTCGAGGTGCCGTCCCGCGATGTGCCGGTCTTCGAGCCTTCGAGGCACCTCCGCAGCCGGGTGGACAGCGGCTTGGGGGTTCTTGGGAAGGAAGCGCACTGGGAGGCCATCCGCGAGCCATAAGCTTCGCCGTCGATGCCACGATGCGGCCCGGCGGTCGTCCGCCGTCGAGACGGCGTTTCCGCTGGCTTGAGCCACTGTTATGTGGCCGATGTGCGAAACAGCCCCAGAGGCGACCCCGGCGGAGGGACGGGCGGAGTCCGTCCCGGAGGCCGGGGGGACCGGCGCCGCAGCGGTGGCAACGCCGACCACGCCGCCCGCCGGTCACGCCGCAGACTCACCCGCGAACCGACGGCCTCGATGGGAGGGGATCGGTGGTCGGCGGGAGAAGATCCCGAGCCCGAGCGGCGGCAACGTTCGGCCAAGCGGATGGCCGGACGGACTCCCCAACCGCGAACGCTGCCGGAGCGGAGGTTTTCCTGGGGGGATCGAAGGGGGGCGGCAGCACCCCTCGCCAGCCCGCGGTTATACCGGGGGTATGCTGGCTCGTCCGCATTAGCGGCGTCCGACGAGCCCGTCCGCCGCAGCCTCGAACGCTCCGTCACGGCCCGCACCGAACGCGTCGCAATGCCGGATCGCCAAAGCCGCCGCGACCCCTTCATTGGTCCTCCTGCCCGACCCCGGCGGCCCTCAACATGCCCGAGATGTACCCCGATTCCACGACGATGCGCATGAGATCGACTCGGGTCTTGGCGCCCAGCTTTTTCCTCAGGGACATCCGGTAGTTCGCGACGGTCTTCGGGGACAAGTAGACCTTACGGGAGATCTCTTCGGCCGTGT
>JAJEBR010000054.1 GCA_022822445.1 Gemmatimonadota bacterium
AGAGGTCTGGATCAACCCCCCGCTCCCCGTCAGCGCTGTTGACGAAGTGGACGGGGCTCAGCATGGTGTCCAGGACACTGGAAAGGAGAATACACTACACTGAATAACACATGTGTCTCGTACTCGTTGGCGGCTTCCGCAGGGCGTGTAGCTGACGAGCGAACCGTTCGAGCTTTTTCAGTTGCTCCTTGCTCCGCGATACATAGGCAAAAGCCGGGTAGCGGTTGTCGTCCGGGTCCAGCTTCTTGGCCTGAAGCGCCAAACGGGACCAGCGACCGGTCTGATGTCGCACGGCAACCAAGAGGTCGGCACCGCACCGATGCTCGGCAGGTTTCGTGGTCGAGGAGAGCCAGAAGCCTTTTGCGCGCCGGTGCGGAAGCATGTCCAGCACGAGCAGATCGGTCAGCGTTTCTTCGCGGAACGGAGCCTGAAGCTGGTTTGCACGACCGAGCGTGGACCATGTTCGCTGGGCGAAGCGTGCGGCAGGGGTCGTGTTCACTACGGCCCAACCTCCGGGAACCGCTCCGACTGCTCGCCCGCCGGAATTTGGCGGAGCCTCCGCACCGCGCGCGACACGTCGCGGGCATCGGAGCGGATCAGGAGCCAGTCGTCGCCGAACCGGGTCAGTCGGACCCAACACAGCCCGTCCCCGGCTTCGTCGATGGCGACCACTTCGCGGGCATGGATCTTCCGCCCGTAGGCTTGCCCGATGATTTCGTTGTCGCTCACGGGATGGACCTGCCCAACGGGCGACTGCGGAATGAGCTAACGCTGCACCCACACCACGTTGTCTCGCGGACCGGGCTACTGGGCATGATAGCAGAGCCTCCAGTTGGGGTTGTCGGTTTCCCGGATCGGACAACGGGTTTCGCAACCGCCGCAGGTCGGGCAATCGTCCGGGACGGCCCCCTCTACCCATCGGCGGTCCAAGGCGTGCGGGGCGTCCCACTGCGCGCGCCGGATTCGTGACGCCTCGAAACTGCTCGGGTCCACGGCGCGCACATCGCCGAAGCGGTTCAGCAGATCGCCCACCGTCCAAGTTGTCCCGTCCAGCCGCGCCCGCAATCCGGCCAGCGTCCCGGCGTCCAGGATTCGCGCATCCGGATCCTCCGGGTTCACATCATCCTCCCGCGCCGTTTCCCCCTCCAAGGCTTCGAGAACCCCCCGCGCGTCCGGGTCGCCCGCGTCTATCAGCGCGGCTAGCCGTCGCAAGGCGTCCGTCCCCCGGTCTGTCGCTTCCATCATTTTGCCCATCGGCACCAGCCTCGGGCCGTCCTTGCCGCCGCTCACTTGGGGGCCGCCCGTTGCCGCCGCTTCCGGTCCGCCTCGAAGGTCAGGTGAAGATCGGCGCAAAGCCATTCAGTTACGCTCATGTCAGCCTCCATCGGTTCCTTTCTAGGTCAGTGAAGGGGTCAGTCCGGGAATCCTATGAACCTAACAACCCCCGGTGTCCCCGCGCCTACCCACGCACCCCTTGTCCCTCGGGATCGCTTCCGGTGACTTTCCATTCCTGAACGGAAAGCGTGCGATATTGGCGGAACGCCGGCGGACCGGGGACCCTCGCGGATGGCGTCATCCCCTGTCGCCGGTGCTTCCGCTGCACGCCAGATCGCCATACCAGTTGGCACCAGGCTACGGAGGTGCCGCTGGCGGGGCCCGATACGGCTCCGGGACGGTGCTGGACCCCTTGGGAAACCGCCTCGAATCGGGCGGTTGACACGGTCGGAATCGGGCTTCTCCGTGTAAGGTATGGAGATGCTGCCGCCCCGAGATTCGCAGTGCCGAAAGCCGTCCGGCGCGCGTGCCCCACGGCTGGCTCACGCCCTTAAGGTGCGCAAGCCAGCCGACTCGATGTTTAACATCGAGGCTGGCGAGGGGGTGCTGCGCCCCCCTTCAGATCCCCCTGCATACCGCGCCGCCGAGCGGTCGGCGGAGGGGCGCGGGAGGCCGCGCCCCGAACCCCGGCCACGGTGCGTCCGTGGCTGACCGCACCGCCCTCGTGGCCGCGCGCGTCACGCCCGCCGAACACGCCGCCTGGCGGGACAAGGCGGCCGCGGCGGGCGTGTCCCCCTCCGCGCTGCTTCGCGAGGCGATGGCGCGGACGCATACGTGGACCGCGGCGGCGCGATCCGTCGAGCGCGAGCGCACCCGCCAGATCGCGCGCGTCGGGAACAACCTGAACCAGCTTGCGCGCTGGGTGAACACCCACAAGACCGCCGCCGAGGCCGTCGCCGTGATCGCCCACCTCATGTCGTTCGAGCGGTCCCTGCTCGCCTTGGCCCGCATCGACGCGGACGGCGGCGATGCACCTTAAGTTCCTGCCCCACGGGAAGGGCTCGGCCAAGGCGGCGGCCGATTACCTCGTCGGCGAGCGGGACGCCGAGGGACGGGAGCGCGAGGGCGTCGAGGTCCTGCGCGGGAACCCGGACATGGTGGCCGCCGTGGCCGACTCGCTCGACTTCGAGCGCCGTTACAGGTCCGCCGTGATCGCGTGGGCACCGGAGGACCAGCCGACCGAAGAGCAGATCGAAGCCGTCCTCGACGAGTTCGAGAAGACGGCGTGGGCGGGACTGGAGCCGGACCGCTACGCGTGGACGGCGGTCCTGCACCGGGAGCGCGGCGGCGGCGTCCACGCGCACATCCTCGCGGCGCAATGCGACCTCCAGACCGGCCGGAGCCTGAACATCGCGCCGCCCGGATGGCAGAGAACCTTCGATCCGCTGCGGGACGCCTTCAACCACGAACACGGCTGGAGCCGCCCGGACGACCCGGAGCGCGCGAGGGCGCAGCGGCCGGGCCACGTGGCCTACATCGAGGCATCGAAACTTCGGGCCGGATTGGAACACGAAGCCGACCCGCGCACGCTGATCCGCGACTACCTGGTGCAGCGCGTCGAGCACGGCGCGGTCAAGGGCCGCGCCGACGTGGTCTCCGCGCTGGAGGATGTCGGTCTCGATGTGACGCGCCAGGGCGAGGACTACATCACCGCCCGCGATCCCGGCAGCGGGAAGCGGTGGCGGCTGAGGGGAGAGCTGTATGAGCGAGACTTCGAGCCCGAACGACTTGACCTCCCGGCTGAGGAGCAGGCTGGAAGCCGACCGGAGGCGGATCGAGGACGCAGCCGCGCGAGAGCTCGCGCGGCTTGGAGAGAACTTGAGCGCCGTCGCAAGCGGCGCGCTGCGTTCCATCGAGGCCGATACGGAGAAGGCGACCGGGCGGATGCGCGAGTTGCTGATAAAGGCCTGGCTCCGGCCGCTGGTGGTCGGCATGAGCCTCTTCCTCGGTATCTGCGGCGGCAGTTGGGCAACGATGCACTGGCTGTCGAGGAGCATCCACGACCGGATCGAGACCTTGGGGGAGTTCGACGTGCGAACCGAGTGGGCGCGGACGATGCTGGCCGAGATCGAGGAGACGACTTGGGGCGTCGAGTTGCTGGAGATGAGCGGCGACCGGTACGTGTCGCTGCCCGCCGGCACGCCGGTCCGTCCGGCTTTCACCGTGAAAGGGCGGCCCTACTTGAAGCTGTCGAGAGAGTGAGGAGGACGCTGCATGACCGACTTGGAACGGCAGTTGACGGCCGCCTTGGAGAAGTTGTCCGGGCAGTACGAAACGGCGCAGCGGCGGCACTCCGGACAGATCGAAGCCTTGCGGCAGCAGGTCGAAGCCTTGCAGCGGCGAGTCGAGCGGCTGAGCGCGCAGGTGACGGACTTGACCGGATACTCCGGGACGTACGGCGCAGGGCCAGGCGGCGGGTGGAGATGACGAAGTGGCTGGTGGAAAGGACGAGGCCGCGCGGGCCGGACCGGGATCATGGCCCCAGCCGGTGATGGTTTCACGCAGCGGGCCGACTCTTCGGCTCGCAGCCTAGCGCAGCGAATGCGCGAGCTTCTTCTGTCCGATGGCTGCCGCGGAGGCCGCCCGCCCACCCAACAAGGGGGTTGCCAATGCGCCGGACGGTCGGACACTCTAATATGGGATGTCTTGTAAGCGAGATGGCGCGGGTGGTCGGCAACGGAAGGCTCCGGAGCGTATCCCCGATCCGGGGACGCCGCCCATTGCACCCAGTTCCAAGATTTCTGATCGACTTCGCGCGATGCTAGAGGGGCACGACTTGGACATGATCGGGCAGACGACAGACTGGAGGGTTCCGGGGGTTGGCGGGGGAACGGCTCGGCTCCAAGGAGTCGTTGGCTTCCCCGGGAGCAACCCGCGCGCCGCCGAGTTTTTCGCCGGCATGGGCCTCATGCGCGCCGGCTTGGACCGCTGCTCCATCGACACCGTGTTCGCAAACGACGTGGACAACGCGAAGGCGGCCATCTACCGAGACAACTGGGGGGACCGGGAGTTGGTCGTTTGCGACATCCGCGACCTGACGGGTGGTGACGTGCCCGCCGTCGATCTCGCCACCGCCTCGTCGCCCTGCGTGGATGTTTCTCTGGCGGGTCGCCGGAAGGGGTTGAACGCCGACCGCTCCGGCGTGCTCTACGACTTCTTCCGTATCCTGGGAGAGATGGGCAACGGGGCGCCGCGCACCATAATGATCGAAAACGTCCCCGGACTTCTCACCGTCAACGGAGGCCGGGACTACCGACAGGTCACCGGTGAGTTGCGAAACCTCGGGTATGGGACGGATTGCCTGATGGTGAACGCAACCGCCTTCGTTCCACAGAGCCGCCGCCGCGTCTTCGTTATCGGGAGTCGCGACTGCACTCCCCTTCTCCCACCGCCGCCCGAGCCTCACACCAATGTGCGTTTGGCTGACATCGTCAGTGACGATGACGGATGGTGGTCTCCCCAGCGGTTGGAGGCTTTCCTGGCTACTCTTTCGCCGCACCAGGCGAGGCGCGTCGAGGAGTACCGGTCGCGGGAGACCGTCTCCTACTTCGGCGCCTTCCGGCGAACCAGGAACGGACGTGCCGTTTGGGAGGTGCGGGCGGACGAAATAGCTGGTGCGCTACGAACCACGCGAGGAGGCTCCGCCAAGCAAGCCCTATTGCGCGCTGGCCGCGGCCGACTTGCCGTCCGGTGGATGAACGTACGCGAGTACGCGTGCCTGCAGGGTGCGGGCGACATGCGCTACGAGTCCGTATCTCCCAATCAAGCGATGTTCGCGCTAGGCGACGCCGTCTGCGTCCCGGTCATCGAATGGGTGGCCCGCCGGTGCCTGCTTCCCCTGATCGCCGCATGAAGGAAACGCCCGAGGTTGCCGCGCTGTACTCGGGCGTCGCCAAAGTCCTCGACACGCTATGCCCCAACGGGCGACGAGTCGGCGACTGCAAGCACGGGGTGTACCTGTTCTACGACTACGATCGTGAACCGATCTACGTTGGGAGAACGCGCGAGAAGCTGAGAACGCGAATCAGGCGGCACCTGACCAACCAGAGAACCGACGCGGTGGCGATGAGCGTGCTGGACCCGTTCGAGGTCGCCGACATCGAACTGTGGCCGTTCTGGGACATGCCCGCTTCCCAGGCGGAGGTGGATGACATCCTTCGCCGGGCGGAATACACGGTCTACCAGAGAGCCTTGGAGCAGTCGGCATTCAAAGTGATCCTCAACGAAGCCGAGATTCCGGCCACCGATCTCATTCCGCTGCCGCCGTCCGTCAAGGCCTCCATCCTTGGAGGGGAGGCCCGGAAGCAGCGAGAGCACCCCGACGTGAGGTTGGCGAGGCGCGCCAGAACAATAGCCAATCTGGCCCGCGTCATCAGCGAGCGTAAGGTGAAGGTGGGTATCCGTCGCACACTCTGGGCACAGGCGAGGCGTCTCGACCGGCTGGCAGAGAAGAGATTGAAGGAGTTCAACGGGAGGTGATGACGGCAGGCGGCACCGTCGTCACGCGCCGAGTACGCTGGTAGGCCCGAGAGACGGAGATCAGTCTTTCGGTCCTGCGGGTACAGGGGCCTGCTCCAGATACGACGAAATGCGTTCCGCCACTGCCTCGCGGTCCTTGGTCTCGCATTCCCAGATCACCATGACCCTCCAGCCGAGGTCGCGCAGGAGGGTCTCGTTGCGCGCATCCCGAGCAACATTGCTCTGGAACTTGTCTTCCCAGTACTCCACACGTGTCTTCGGGCTGGACGCGTACTTGCAGGAGGGATGGCGGTGCCAGAAACATCCGTGCACGAAGATGACCGATCGATACCTTGGAAACACGATGTCAGGGCGGCCGGGTAGGTCTTTGCGGTGGAGACGGAAGCGAAACCCGAGCCCGTGGGCGATGCGGCGAACGACCAACTCAGGCTTAGTGTCCCGACTCCCTACCCGGGACATGATCTCGCTTCGCTTTTCGCGGTCAACCGTGTCGGTCATCGTCAAGTTTCCCGGGTTACGGCTGGACCTCCCTCAACTCCCCGTCACGGGATGATCGCCATCGCCAGACCGGCCGGTCCGGCACTCTTTGGCCGCGGCGAACGGAAACTCGATACGCTCTTCGGCGGTGACGGAGACGCTCGGTGGATGAATGAGCAATTCCGAGCCTAGACGCCTTTCGTACGCGGCGTAGCTCAGGGAAAAGCTGAGCAGCGAAAACTCCTTGTAGAGTCGTCGAATTGCCCCTACATCATCGTAGGTCAGGATCCAGTCAAATCCCGGGCCGTCCTGGAGAAACGCAGCGAGGGACCTGTGCTGTTCCGGCGTGAAGTGGTTCATGTACAATGCCCGACCCTTGCCATAGTACGGCGGATCTAGGTACACGAAAGCTCGCTCCGCCCTCTCGCCGTCGCGAGCGAGATCCTCAAGCAGATCCTGCCCATCCTCCCCTTTGGTCTCGATCCGGTCGGCATACGCACCGATCCTGACGATGCGTCTCACGAGCGCCTTCGCATTGTAGCGAGCATCGATCTTGTAGTTGCCGGTCTGGTCGTAGCCGCCGATGGGTCCGCCGTTGTGCACGATCCCGGACCGAGTTGTCCGATTCAGAAAGAACGTCGCGAATCCGAGCCGAAGTGGCGTCTCGGGATCACATGTTGCGTAGATCTCGCGCTGCCGATGCCACACATCCACCGTCACGGGAGTGGCTCGTACCAGTTCGATGAATTCGTGAGTCCGCCGCGTCACGGCCCACCAGAAGGAGCGTATTCGCGGATCCGCATCGTTGATCACAACGCGATCAACGTACTCCTCGAAGAGGAGTTGGAGAGCTATGCCTGCTCCTCCCGCATACGGCTCAACGTATTCTGATCGTACGTGACCATTGCGATGCAGGACAGCCGCGAGAAACCGGGCGAGCCTGGCCTTGCCTCCGGGATACCGGAGCGGACTGTAGTGCTCTGCCAACGACGTGCCTAGTTCAGGATGATCTCAAGCATTGGCTCCGCCCGTTCCCAGACCGTTCGAATCTCCGCTTCGGTCGGCTGCACCTGTGGGTTGTGGGTGTACTCGTTGAGCGTATCGATCGTCGCTATCCAGTTGTGGTCGCGCGCCAAGAGCAGGCGGACCGACTTGTAGCCATCGGCAGGCATCCCTGGGAAGACGCGCTTTTCCGCGCCGTAGCTGATGAGTTGCCGGAGCGACGGGGTCCAATCTGGATTGCGTGCCCGGCGCTTACCGCCCTTGTCGTAGTGGTCCAAGACTGCGGTCTCCAGTTTGCGTTCCTTATAGAAGCACCAGAGGGCGACGTCTAGTAGGACGCGCAACATCACCCCCGACGAGTTCCGCTGCTTCCCGGCGTCCAGCTTCTTCAGTTCGTCGAAGAGCGCTCGCACCTTGGATTGCCGAGTGGTACATGTGAAGCCGGTCGGAACGACGCTCTTCGATTGTCTCTTCCGCCGCCTCCTTGGAGGGGCTTTCCGATCCTGCTTGCCCTGCTCGTCTGGCTCTTCTTCATCCAAGAAGAGCGCCGGTGTGAAGCTACCGCGGATCCTCGTTCGGGGAAGGTCCTTCCCCGCTTCGCTGACGTACGTTTCGAAGTCGCGTTCGGTATTGATTCTACGGGTAAGGCCCCTCACGGTTGCCACGTCGGTAGCTACCTTCGCGAGGACAACCCTAAAGCGATCTGGGTGGACCGCTCCACGGAAGCCGAGGTCTTCGTCGAGCTTAAGGCCGAGGAACTTCTGGCCTATCCTCGATTCCAGGAATCGATCCAGTGTGGTCAGCGGGAAACGACGGTTTTCGAGCTTCTCTCGCACGCCGTCCGGGTACTCAAGCGTCAAGGCCACGCGGTAGAGCTTCTCGGAACGGAGATAGTTTCGAACCTCACCCAAGGTCACGGCGAGTCTCTCCGCGACCTCTGCCGGGGTCAATCCCTCTTCGACCATCCCTCGGTAGAATCGGGCCTGCTGAACAGCTTCCCAACGTCGCTTGGGATTCTTCGTGTGAAGCGCAGCGATGATGGGTGCAGCCTCGAGCCGATCCGCCACAACCACCACGTCGATCATCATGAGCGATGCCAAGTCGGTGGTCTGGGCGACCTTCCGATAAACCCGTACCTGCGCGGGCGTCTGCGCTAGCTCTGGAGTGAGTAGGAGCTTGATCGCCGCGAGTCGCCGATTCCCTTCGAGGACCACGTATCGACGGCCCTCACGCATCACGACCATGCGCTCGTTCGGAAACAGACCGAGCTTTGCGATGGATTTCGCGAGGGTCGCGACATCCTCATGCTTGACCAGCTCGTGCAGCAGCGCCCTCTGGTCTTCTGTCTGGTGAGAGGTCGGGATCCTCGTGTTGCGAGGGTCCAGCAGCAGGTTGCCGACTCTCACACGCCTCGTCTTGTGCTCCGCCATTTGCCTCCATCTCCAATCGATGATCGCTTTCTCAGGGTCGCCCATCTGCTAGCGTGTCCCCGATTCCGCCGGACAGGAATATAGCCAACGTAGCGAGGACCGCAGTCAAGGGAAGGCCAGGGAGCATCCTCGGAACACCGTCACCGCCTCCGACACGGTCGAATGGGTCGGACGGATTGCGCGGAGGGGATCGCGGACTACTCAGGACGACGGCTCACGACCCCCCGCATCGAGGCCCGGCCGGACTTCCCGCAACAGCCACAAGACGCCTTTTTCCTACCGGGACGCGACAAGCTGCCCCGGCTCGATCTCCCCGATTCGGAGCCGGTCCAGATAGTCGGCCCAAGCCTGCATCATGACGCGCCGTTCGGGCAGGAACGCCGTCCGGTTGTAGGCCCGACCGTTGGGATCCCTGACGGCGTGGGCCAACTGGTGCTCGATGAAGTCGGGCCGGAACCCCAGCACTTCGTCCAGAATCGTGCGCGCCATCGCCCGGAACCCGTGCATCGTCATCCGCTCCTTGGGGATGTCCAGCGCCCGGAACGCGCTCCAGAGCGTGCCACGGCTCATCGGTAGCTCCCGGTAGGGAAACCGCGCGTTCGGGAAGACGTAGCGGTGATGCCCCGTCATGGGATGAACCTCGCGCAGGATCGCGACCGCCTGACGGGCCAAGGGCACCACATGCGGCCTGCCGGTCTTCGTCACCGTGTAGCGCCACTCGGCCCCCTCAAGGTCGATGCCGTCCCACTCCGCCGTGACCAACTCGCCGAGCCGGACGAACACCAGCGGCGCGAGCCGGAGCGCGCAGCGCACCGGAAGCGTCCCCGAATAGGTGTCCAACTGCCGGAGCAACGGACCGACCTCCCTCGGGTCGGTGATCGCCGCGAAGTGCTTCGTCTTGACGGGGGGCAGCGCCCCGCGCAGGTCCGCCGACACGTCCCGCTCCGCGCGTCCCGTCGCCACCGCGTAGCGGAGCACCCGGCCGCAGACCTGGAAGACGGTGTGCGCCTTCCTTAGATGGCCGCGCGCCTCGACGCGGCGGACCACGGCCAGCAGGTCCGGCGCCGTGATTCCCGCGACCGGACTCGCGCCGATGTAGGGGAAGGCCTCCCGCTCTAGCTCGCGCCCAAGCCGCCGAACCCAGCCCGTGGACCAGTTGGGCGAGTGCTTGGTCAGCCATTCGGTTGCCACCGCCTCGAAGCTGTTGTTGGCCCCTTGCCGCTGGGACCGCTTCCGCGCCTTCCGGTAGGCGCTCGGGTCGATGTCACGCGCCAGCAGCTTGCGGGCCTCGTCCCTCCGCTGCCGCGCGAGCTTCAGCGAGACCTCGGGATAGATCCCCATCGAGATCCGCTTCTCCTTGCCCGCGAAGCGGTACTTGAAGCGCCAAGCCTTCGTGCCGCGCGGGGCGATTTCGAGGTAGAGGCCGCGGCTGTCGTAGAGCTTACGCGGCTTCTCGCGGGGCTTGGCCTTGCGGATGGCGGTGGCTGTCAGTGGCATGTTGGGGCATCCTGTAAGGGCTACGGAGATATGCCCCAAATTATGCCCCAATAATCACCGGGATGTCAAGGAGCGGGAGGGAATCGCTCTGGAGGCGGCATGTCTCGTAACCCCATTGCTTACAACACTTATTAGGATTCCGGAGAACGTCCCTGAACCTCAATCGACAGAAAACGGCAACCCGTCGAATTCTAACGCGGATACGGTAGCCTTCCACCCGCTCCCGCTCCATCGGTCGGGTCCCCCGGCCTGATCACTGTCTGCGGAGCCGGCGGGATAGGGTTCGCGATAGTGCTGGAGCGGTGCAACGGTCCGTGGCCTGCAGCGCTCAGCACCCTGAACTCATAAGGGCTCCATCGTTCCAGCCGCGCCCCACAGCGCCCTCTCCTCCGACTCGCGCCGCAGCCGCCCCACCGCCTCATCCAGCGGCAGCGTCACCTGCTTCTTCTTCGCCCCGCGGGCCCGCAGCGACACCGTGCCGGCCTCGGCCTCGCGGCTGCCGACGATCGCCATGTAGGGGACCTTGAGGTTGGACGCGTCCTTGATCTCCTCGCGGAAGTCGGTCTCGGCGGCGCGGGGGCTCAGGTGCACGCGCAGCCCCGCCTCGGCCATGCGGTCGCGAACGGCCGACGCCGCATCGATCGCGTGCGCGCCGATCGCGATCACCCGCACCTGTTCGGGCGCCAGCCAGAGCGGGAAGTCGCCCGCGAAATGCTCGATGAGGATCGCGATGAAGCGCTCCAGCGACCCGCTCACCGCGCGGTGGATGACCACGGGGCGGTGCGTGCGGTTGTCCCTGCCGACGTACTCGAGCCCGAACCGCTCCGGCGCGTTGTAGTCGAGCTGGATGGTGCCGCACTGCCACGCGCGGCCGATCGAATCGGTGATGTCGAAGTCGATCTTGGGGCCGTAGAAAGCGCCGTCGCCTTCCTTGCGCTGGTACGGCCGTCCGGTCTCCTCGAGCGCGGCCAGCAGTCCCCCCTCGGCGCGGTCCCAGAGGGCATCGTCGCCGATGCGGACCTCGGGGCGGGTGGCGAAGTTGATCGTCGCGTCGAGCCCGAAGGTCGCGTAGAAATCCAGGATGTAGCGCATCAGGAAGGCGACTTCGCTGGCGATCTGGTCCTCGGCGATGAAGCAGTGGCAATCGTCCTGTTGGAACTGCCGCACGCGTGTAAGTCCAGATAACGCGCCCGTAACCTCGTTACGGTGCAGAACATCGAACGTCACGTAGCGGATGGGCAGCTCGCGGTAGGAGTGCCGCGTCGCCTGGTAGAGCAGGTAGTGCGACGGGCAGTTCATCGGTTTGAGCGACGCGTCGTGGGTGCCGGATTCGTTGTTCAGGATCAGGAACATGTCGTCGCGGTACTTGCCCCAGTGCCCCGAGGTCTCCCAGAGCGACTTGTTGTACATCAGCGGCGTCATGACCTCGAGGAAGTCGTCCTTCTGGAGCGCGCGCTCGAAGGCGAGCAGCTCGTTGTAGAGGACGGTGCCCCGGGGCGTCCAGAAGGCGGCGCCGGGTGCGGACGGATGAAACCGGAACAGGTCGAGGCGCCTGCCGAGCAGGCGGTGGTCGCGCCGTTTGGCTTCCGCCAGGCGGTGGAGGTGGGACTTCAGGTCCTTCGCCTTGAAAAACGCGGTGCCGTAGATCCGCTGCAGCATCTGCCGGTCGCTGTCGCCCCGCCAGTAGGCGCCGGCCGTGCTGAGGAGGCGGAAGTGGCGGATGTGCGAGGTGTCCGGGACGTGGGGTCCGCGGCAGAGGTCGACGAAGTCCCCGTTGGTGTAGGTCGAGATGACTTCATCCTCGTCGAAGTCGGCGATTCGCTCCATCTTGAGCGGGTCGTCGGCCATGCGGACGCGGGCCTCGTCGAGGCCGATCTCCTCGCGCTCGAAGGGACTCGCCTCGGCCGCGACGCGCTTCATCTCCTCCTCGAAGGCTTCCAGATCCGCCGGGGTGAAGGGCTCGTCGACCTCGAAGTCGTAGTAGAACCCGTCGTCGATCGCCGGGCCGAAGCCGATCTTCGCCTCGGGGCGCAGCCTGCGCACGGCGGTCGCCAGGACGTGGGCCGCGGAGTGGCGGAGAACGGCCAGCGCGCGGGCGTCCCGGGCGAAGAGGATCCGGAACGAGCCGCTGTTTCGGACCGGCGTGACGAGGTCCAGAAGCTCGCCGTCGAGTTCCACGGCGACGGCCCTGCGCAGGAGCCCCTCGCTGATCCCGCGGACGACTTCGGCGACGGGCGTGCCTGCGGCGACCGTGCGGTGTGAGCCGTCGGGGAGCGTCAGGGTGACCTGGCCGGCGGCGGGAGCGGGATCGTTCATCTTCTTGTCTTCCATGGCGCAGGACTATCGAGAAGCCATGGGGTGGCGTCAACCCCATCCCGCCCCGCCAGGTATCCGTAAACCGCCCGCCGCAGTAGAATGCTCTCGACCGCGTTTGGCGTGAACCGATTCAGGTGGAAGCTCCGTGACCTGCTGCCAATGCCAGGGGATCGAAGACATGTTCGGCGACCGGATGGCTCGCCGCCAGCTTCGGCACTACCGCCGCAAGGGCCCCGGGCGGGCCACGCGAAGGCTCATTGACGCGGTCGCGGGTGCAGGCGCCGGTGTCGCGGGCGGAACCTTCATCGACATCGGGGGAGGGGTCGGGGCAATCCAGCACGAGCTGATGGGGCGCGGCACCGCTCGCGGCACCAGCGCGGACGCCTCGCCCGCCTACCTCGCGGCGGCGCGCGCCGAGGCGGAGGCTCGCGGGTACGCCGACCGGGTGACCTACGTCGAGGGGGACTTTGTTCGGGAGGCGAACAAAGTCGGGCCCGCCGACATCGTCACGCTCGACCGGGTGGTGTGCTGCTATCCGGACATGCCCGCGCTCCTCGGGGTCGCGGCAGTCCGCGCGCGCCGCACCCTGGGCCTTGTCTTCCCGCGCGGCACGCGGATCATGCGCGCCGGCGTCGCAGTCGTGAACTTCTTCCAGCGCCTGCGTCGCCATCCGTTCCGCGTCTTCGTCCACGACCCGGACGAAGTCGAGGCCGTGCTGGCGCGGCACGGGCTGTCGCGGAGCTACCTGCACGACGGGATGGTGTGGCGGGTGTTGGTGGTGGCGCGGGACGGCCCATTTCTTGATGGATAGGCCCGATGTAGCGCTTTGGCCTTCCCAGGCCCACTTTGCGACGCAAAATGAACCTGGCAGGTCCGTTTTTCGTGATTCCGCAGCGGAGCTTCTTTCCCGTTAGCCCTGGATTGTTCTCTCAGGTCCGAGGAGTGCGGGGTTTGACGACCGACCGCCCCCAAGGCACATTCCCTCCATGCGCCGCCCCGTAGCTATCCTGGCTTTCGCGGCCCTGACATCGTCACAGCTGGTCGCGCTCCGTTGCGACATGGGTGCGTCCGCGCACCACGGGGCGGCTGGGGACGAGGCCGCTTCCGCGCACGGGACCGCCACGCACGAGGCCGCTCCCGCGCACCAGGCCGCCACGCACGGGGCGCGCGCGCACGGAACCGCCGGTCACGAGACCGGCCGCGCGGCCGAGGCCACCGCGCATCAGACCGCCCCCCACCACGACCACCCCGCCCCCCACCACGCCGACCGCGACGCCTGCCTGATGATGATGGCCTGCGGTACGGCCTCGATCCGCGCCGTCCGCACAGTGGCGGTCGCGCGCATTTCCGCCCCCTTCGTTCGCGCGGCTTCCTCCGCGCCGGCCATCCCCGTCGCCGCCGACCTGGCGGTCGAAACTCCCCCGCCTCGCCTCACGGTGTGATCACCCGCGCTCCCCAACGGGGCGCTCACCACACCAGCAGGGCACCAAATCCCCCACGAACCATTCCGTGAGCGGGGACAGCCGCCCTGTCCCATCCATGGCGAGGCAACCATGCACATCCTGCGAATCATGGCGGTCGCCTCCGCGATCGCCGTCCCGCAATACATCGGCCCGGCGCCCGCCACCGCGCAGACGCCGTCCTACACCACCAACGGCGACCCGACGCTCGCCGCGCTGATCGCCGAAGCGCTCGAGGGCAACCCGCGGGTGCGCGCGGCGTTCCTGGAGCATCAGGCCTCCCGGGCGCGCATCCCCCAGGCGTCGACCCTGCCGAACCCGGCGCTGTCGTTCACCCAGCACCTGGCGGGCGCCCAGACGCGGGTCGGACCGCAGCTGTCGAGCATCTCCGTCAGCCAGGCACTGCCCTGGTTCGGGACGCTGTCGGACCGCCGGGAGATCGCCGCGGCCCAGTCGGACATCCGGAACCAGTCCTACGCGGAACAGAGGGCCGAGGTGGTCCGGCAGGTGAAGCTCGCCTACTACGACCTGGCCTACCTCGATCAGGCGCTGCGGATCACCGGGGAAGAGGAGCAGCTCCTCCTCCACTACGAGGCGCTGGCGCAGGCCCGCTACTCGCAGGGGTTCGGCCAGCAGCAGGAGGTCGTGAAGCTGCAGGCGGAGGTCACGCGGGTTCTGAACCGGCGCCAGGATCTGCTGCGGCAGCGCACCGACTTCGAAGCGGCGTTGAACGTATTGGCCAACCGGCCGGTGGACGCGCCGGTCCCGAAGGTCGAGATCGGGGAACGCCCGGCGGTGGGGCTCGACGAGGAGGCCCTGCGCGGCAACGGGCTCAGCGACAGGCCCGAAGTCAGGTCGGCGCGTCTGCTGATCGAGAGCGGAGGACACGAAATGCGACTCGCGCGCCGCCGCTACCGTCCGGACTTCACCGTCGGCGTCGCATGGGGGAGCGTGCTGGGGCGGCGGGACGAGCCGGGCCGCACGAATCCGCCGCCGGGCAATGGCCGGGACACCTACAGCCTCACCTTCGGGGCGAGCATCCCGGTCTTCAGGTCCAGCTGCGACGCCGGCGTTCGGGAGGCGGACGCGCGCCTGTCCGCCGCGGAGGAGGCCTACCGGGACGCGGTCAACGGGGTGGCGTTCGCCGTGCGCTCCACCGCGTTCCGGTTGAAGACGATCGAGGGGCAGCTGGCGCTCTTCGAGAATGCCCTCCTTCCACAGGCGGAACAGGCGCTGAGCGCGACCGAAGAGGCGTACTCGGCCGGGGTCACGGGCGTGCTGGAACTGCTGGACAGCGAGGAAATGCTCCTCGACGTGCGCCTCGGCCTCGCGCGTCTGCAGGCCGACTACATGAAGGCGCTGGCAGAGATGGAACGGGCCATCGGCTCGGCTTTTCCGGAGGAGGGATCATGAGCGGCAGAAACAGAATGCGCGGGGCGGTTTTCGTTGTGGTCGGCATCGTGGTCGGGGCCGGCGGGACCGCGTTGCTGATGCGGGGCGGGTCGGATGGCCCGGGCATGGGCGAATCCATGGGGATGGCGGAGCATGAGGGGATGGCCATGCCGGGCGCGGCCGATCCAGCCATGGACCCGCCCGCCGGCGAGCGCGACGCCGGAGCGACCGATCCCGACGAGCGCGAAATCCTCCATTGGCGCGCCCCGATGGACCCGAACTACACGTCGGACCGCCCGGGCAAGTCGCCGATGGGGATGGACCTGGTTCCGGTCTACGCGGACGAGGCGCCGGTCGACGGCGGCATCCGGGTCAGCCAGGCCTTTCTGCAGAACTTTGCGGTCCGCACCGACGTCGTGCGGCGGGGCGCGCTTCCGGTCTCCATCCGCACGGTCGGCATCCTGGCGCACAACGAGGAGCGGGTCGTCTCGGTGCAGACCAAGTACGAGGGCTGGATCGAGCGCGCGACCGTCAACAACGTCGGCGAGACGGTCGAGCGGGGCGACGTCCTCTTCGAGATCTACAGCCCGCAGCTGGTCACGACGCAGCGCGAATTCCTCGGCGCGATGGACTACGCGGGGCGCCTGCGCGACGCCGGAGCCTACCCCGAGGCCGTCGAGCGGGCCCGGTCCCTCCTCGAAGCGTCCAGGGAACGCCTGCTCTACTGGGACATGACGCCTGAGCAGATCGACGAACTCGCCGAATCGGGGGAAGTCGCCCGCACGGTGCGGGTCTTCGCGCCCGCATCCGGCTTCATCGTCGAAAAGATGGGCGACTCGATGGAGGGGATGAAGCTCGAGCCCGGCATGACGGTCCTCAAGATCGCGGATCACTCCACGCTCTGGGCCGAGACCGACTTCTACGAGGACGACCTGCGGCATGTGCGCGAGGGGCAGGCCGTGGTGATCGAGGCCGATGCCTTCCCGGGGCGGGAGTGGAGCGGCAGGATCCTGTTCTTCCGGCCCGCGGTGAACCCGCAGACGAGGACGCTGACCGGCTTCGTCGAGGTCGCGAACCCCGACCTGCGGCTCAGGCCGAAGATGTACGTCAACGTGACGGTGCGAACCAGCGGTGCGGTCGATGCGGTGATGGTGCCGTCGGAGGCGATCCTGCACAGCGGGACGCGCGCGGTGGTGGTGGTGGCGAGGGGGGGCGGCGTCTTCGAGCCGCGAGAGGTGGTACTGGGGACTGAAAGCGAGGGGATGCAGGAGGTCGCGTCGGGGCTCGCCGAGGGGGAGACGATCGTGGTCTCGTCGCAGTTCCTGATCGACTCCGACGCGAATCTCCGGGGCGCCATTTCGCAGCTGCTGGGCAGCGCACCATGATCGCACGCATGATCGACTGGTCGATCAGGAATCGCCTCCTGGTCGTCCTCGGCACCGTCGCGGTCGTCGTCGGGGGCACGTTCTCGCTGACCCGCACGCCGATCGACGCGATCCCCGACCTCTCCGATGTCCAGGTCATCATCCAGACGGAATATCCGGGACAGGCGCCCCGCATCGTCGAGGACCAGGTCACCTATCCGCTCACCACGCAGATGCTGGCGGCGCCCTTCGCGCAGGTGGTGCGCGGGTATTCGTACTTCGGCGTGTCCTTCGTGTACGTGATCTTCGAGGACGGCACGGACCTCTACTGGGCCCGAAGCCGCGTTCTCGAGTACCTCAGCTCCATCGCCGGACAGCTGCCGCCGGGGGTCACACCCGAACTCGGCCCCGACGCGACCGGCGTCGGCTGGGCCTACATGTACGCGCTGCGCTCCGACCGCCACGATCTCGGCGAACTGCGCTCGATCCAGGACTGGTTCCTGAAGTACGAACTGACGGCGATCCCGGGAGTTTCGGAAGTCGCCAGCGTCGGGGGCTTCGTGCGCCAGTACCAGATCACCGTCGATCCGAACCGGCTGCGCGCGTACGGGCTGCCGATCTCGGCGATCCGCGCCGCCATTCAGGAGAGCAACAGCGATGTGGGCGGCGGCCTGATCGAGGTCGCCGAGAAGGAGTTCATGATCCGTGGGCTCGGGTATATCCGTTCGGTGGACGACATCCGCCGGATCGGTCTCGGCGTGGGCCCGGACGGGACGCCGATCCTCGTGGAGGATGTGGCGCGGGTGACCCTGGGGCCGGAGAGCCGGCGGGGGCTCGCGGAGTGGAACGGGGAAGGGGAGACGGTCGGCGGCATCGTCGTGGTGCGGCCCGGCGCGGACACGCGGCGGGTGATCCGGGACGTGCGCGCCCGTCTGGACGAGATCGGGCCGGGGCTGCCGGAAGGGGTCGAGATCGAGGTCGCCTACGACCGCACTTCGCTGATCGACCGCGCGGTGGGGAGCATTCGCACCAGCCTGGTCCAGCAGCTGCTGATCGTGGGACTGGTGTGCCTGGTGTTCCTCTTCCACCTGCGCAGCGGACTGGTGGCGGTGATCGCGCTGCCGGTGGGGATTCTGCTGGCGATGATCGTGGTGCGGCTGCAGGGACTCACACTCAACATCATGTCGCTGGGGGGGATCGCGGTCGCGATCGGGACGATGGTCGACGCCGGGATCGTGATGGTCGAGAACGCGCACAGGCATCTCGCGCAGGACGGGGGGAAGAGGTCGCACTGGGAGATCATCGCGCGCGCGGCGAGGGAGGTCGGCCCGTCGCTCTTCTTCGCGCTGCTGGTGATCACGGTGTCGTTCATGCCGGTGTTCACCCTGGAGGCGCAGGAAGGGCGGCTCTTCAAGCCGCTTGCGTTCACGAAGACGTACGCGATGGCGGCCGCGGCGCTGCTCTCCGTCACCCTGGTGCCCGTGCTGGTGGGCTACTGGGTGCGGGGGAAGGTCCGGCCCGCGGGGCGCACGCCGGTGGGGCGGTTGCTGGCCGGGGCGTACTGGCCCGTGCTGGGGTTCGTGCTGAAGCGGCGCGCGTGGGTGATCGCGGGTGCGATTGTGGGGCTCGGGGCGACGGCTATCCCGCTGTCCCGCCTGGGCTCCGAGTTCATGCCGCCGCTGTGGGAGGGCGACCTGCTCTACATGCCCACCACGCTGCCGGGCGTCTCGATCACCGAAGCACGCGAGATCCTGCAGCAGACGGACCGCATCATCTACACCTTCCCCGAGGTCCGGCACGTCTTCGGGAAGGTCGGGCGGGCCGATTCGGCGACCGATCCCGCACCGCTCTCGATGATCGAGACCACGATCGCGCTCAAGCCGCGCAGCGAGTGGCGATCCGGAATGACGCCGGACAGGCTGATCCAGGAGCTGGACGCGGCGCTGCGCATTCCAGGGCTCACGAACGCGTGGACCATGCCGATCCGGGCCCGCATCGACATGCTCTCGACCGGGATTCGCACGCCGGTGGGGATCAAGATCGCCGGGCCCGATCTCGCCGAACTGGAACGCCTGGGGCGCGAGGTCGAGGCGACCCTGCGGGACGTTCCCGGCACGGCGAGCGTCTACGCGGACCGGGTCATGGGCGGCAACTACCTCGACTTCGGGATCGACCGCGAGGCGATCGCGCGCCACGGCCTCACGGTGCGCGATGTCCAGGAGGTGATCCAGACCGCGATCGGCGGCATGAACGTGACGACCACGGTGGAGGGGCTCGAGCGCTACCCGGTCAACCTGCGCTACAGCCGTGAGCTGCGCGACGATCTCCCCGCGCTGAGGTCGGTCCTGGTCGCGACCCCGGAGGGCCACCAGGTGCCGCTGGGCCGCCTGGCGAGCATGGAGTACGTGGTCGGCCCGCCCAGCATCAAGAGCGAGGGCGCGAAGCCCAACGCCTGGGTCTACATCGACATCCGGGACATCGACATCGGCACCTACGTCGAGACCGCACGCGAAGCGGTCGCGGCCGGAGTCGCACTGCCCCCCGGCTACGCGCTCTCGTGGAGCGGGCAATACGAGTACCTGGAGCGCGCGCAGGGGCGCCTGATGTACGTGGTCCCGCTGACGCTGCTGCTGATCTTCGTCCTCATCCAGCTGACCACCCGGTCGGTCACGGAAACGGCCATGGTGCTCCTGGGCATTCCCTTCGCGGTCGCCGGTTCGTTCTGGTTACTGCATATCCTGAACTATGACCTCAGCATTGCGGTCTGGGTGGGGATCATCGCGCTGGCCGGCCTCTACGCCGAAACCGCCATCGTCTTCCTGCTATACCTCAACGTTTCGGTGCGCGACTACGCCGACCGCGGCCTGCTGACCGACCGTGCCGCGCTCGCGCACGCCATCCGGCGCGGCTCCGTCCAGCGCGTCCGCCCCATCATGATGACGATCGCGACCGACGTCTTCGGCCTGCTGCCCATCATGTGGAGTGCGGGCGCGGGCGCCGACGTGATGAAGCGGATTGCGGCGCCGCTGGTGGGGGGCGTGGTGACTTCGGGCGCTGTCGTGCTGCTGCTGTTCCCGGTGGCGTTCTACCTGTGGAAGGCGCGGGGGCTGGGCGGGGAGGTGGCGAAAGGCTGACGTAACGTCAGGGTCGAGGGGGGCTTGTATCTTCTTGGATTCTTGGACTTACGGGTTTCGGTGGCCGGATTCCCGATTCTGTCCGCCAGCGCCGTAGGGACGATATGCCCCCGGCCCCCGAGGCGCGGCCCACATACCGCTCGTCCGCCGTGACGAAGACGCCCCCGAGGCCGAGCGCCACGGCATGGTAGGCTGCGTCGTAGAACGCGACACCGTAGGTCTCCGTCAGGGACACGGCTCGGGCTCTCCACCTTGAGTTCAGCTTCGCTTCGGTCAGGCCGAAGTCGGCCAGAGACGCCAGCAACTCGTCGGCGTCATCGGGGAACCGCCTCGCCAGCGTGTTTCCCACCTCGTAGATCCAGAGTTGGGGAACGACCAGATCGAGGTTCCCGACCGCCGCCTCGTCACGCAGTGCGAGCGCCACCTCGGTGTCCTGCTCGTCGTCGCCTGGAAGAACCCACTTGAGAAGGACCGATGCGTCCGGCGTGACGATCACGGGACACGCCGCTCCCGATCCTCCCGTATCCACCGGACGATCCGGTCGGTCTCGATGGCAGGCATCCGAGCGCGCAGCGCATCCATTCGCGCGGAGGCGTCCCGCCTCCTGGAAGTACCGGACCACTCCCGGATCGCCGCGTTGACGGCGCGGCTCCGGCTACCCCGCGGTAGCTTCCGGATCACGCGCCACGCCTCGTCGTCCATCATGATGTTGACACGTCGAGCCATGCTTCCCCCCAAGGTGTGTTCGATGGAATGTGTAACGATTACACACTGCCGCGGACACCGCAAGTCCGCGACTGAATTCGGGCCGCCGCCCGTGCTGACGACCACCACCATCGCGCCCGCGAGAGGCGTCCCGCTGTCTGCCGACCGGACGATTCCCGCTACGTAGTCGATGGATTCCGCGGCCTGCTGCTCAAGAGGTGTCGAGGCCGCGGCGGAGGGTGCCGGAACGCCTGCGAAGATCATCCCGAGGAGGAAAGAGTGGACGGGAAAGCGCCTGGATATCGCTATGGGAATACCGGGTGACATGATTGTCTCCTGCTGGGGGCGCCGACCAGGCCGCCGTGGGCAGCGCCTGGGTCCTGAGGCCCGTCACGTACACGCCGCGCAGCGACCGAAGAGGATCAGCTCGTGGCTGTCAACCTCGAAGCCGGCGGGCGCCAGCGACTGGACTTCGTCCGGGCACTGATGGACGTCGAACGCCTGATCACAGGAGCGGCACAGGAAATGGTGATGATGCGGCAGGTCGGCCAACTCGTAGCGAAGCCCGCCGCCCGGGAGTTCGACTTCCGACAGCCAGCCTTCGCCGGCCAGCATCTTAACGTTCCGGTAGACGGTCGCCACTCCGAGTGACGGCACGATCTGTTGGCCGTACCGGAGGACCTCTTCACAGGTGAGAGGGCGCCCGGCGCTCATGAATACGCGGCGGATCGCCCGGCGTTGAGGAGTGTCTCGTTGCATCGAATCAGGGGCGAGGGATGGACACGTTGCGTGACAGGACGATAACACCGGCAGGCCCAAAGCCCCTTTCGCGGGACCAGGAGATGATTACGAGAATACACTATCATTCATACACCTGCATTTGTATTGTTACGCACGCATCCCGAACCGGATCCCTCACGATGAGCTTCTCCACACTCGATCGACCCCAGGTCCGCTCCTCTTTCGTCGGGTGGACGATCCCGTGTCTTCTGCTGTTCGTCGCGTGCGGCGATTCACCCTCTCCTGGCCCTGCTCCTCCCCTGGTCGAGGGCGAACGGTTGGGGACGGCCGGGGCCCACGAACACGGCATCGCTCGACTGGGCCTGGCCGTGGACGGCACCCGCCTCACCATCGACCTGCAACTCCCGGCAGAATCCGTGTTCGGCTTCGAACGCGCCCCCCGCTCGGCGGAGGAGCGGGCCACCGTAGCGGAGGCCCTCGACAGACTCCGAACCGGTGGCGCGCGTCTCCTCGCCTTTCCGGACGGAGTGACCTGTGCGCTGGATTCGGCGGAGGTGGAGGCGCCCGAAGGAATGGAAGGTGACGATGCCGGCGAGGACCAGCACGCTCACGAGCAGGAGCATACTCACGAGGACGAGGGCAGCCAACACGAAGAAGTGCACCTCCTCGCCTCTCTCACCTGTTCCGGTGAGCCCATCGGACCGGCGAGCCTGCGGTTTGCGGATCTCCTGCCCGACGTGGTGCAGGTGGACCTGACGGTGTTCACCGCGGCAGGGGAGGCGGCCGGTCGCGTCGCCCCCGATGCCTCGTTCCGGTTCTGAGGAGGCGAGCCGAACCCTCCGGGTGGACTCCCCCTACCCCGGCAACCTCAGCGCCACCAGTCTCCCCGGCCGCCCCACCTGCACCACCACGTGCTGCACGCCCTCGTGGCTGTAGGTCATCATTCCGTACTGGCCGGCGCCCGGCATCTCGACCGTGCCGACCTGCTCGCCCGTGAGCTTGTCGTAGGCGTCGAGCACCGGCGGCCCGCCCGACCCCCGGGTCGCGTAGAGGAGGTCGCCCGCCACCATCTGGATCGAGAGTCCGCCGCCGCCGGCACGTGACAGGTCGACGCCCGCCGTGGCCGGGTGCTCGCGGATTGCCTCGGCCACCTCGCCGATCGGGATCCACCACAGCCGCTCCCCGGTGTTCATGTCGTAAGCCGACAGCCGGTTGTACGGAGGCTTCGGGATGGGCAGGCCCTGAACCCGCGGCAGACCGCCCCCCGGGCCCGCGACCCATTGCGATATGGTGAGGCCCGTGGTCCCGGGATCGTCGGGGTCGTCCGCGTCGGCGCCCGCCATTATCCGGCCGCCGCTGCAGCTCCGCCGGTGGGAGGCGTAGAGGATGCCCGTCGAGGGATCGAGCGTCGCCGGGTGGGTGATGTTGAGCCCGCCGTAGCAGCGGATGTTCTGCGTGAAGGGCCCGTCGTACCCCACGTGCAGCCGCGGCACGAACGGCCCCCCGACCCGGTAGTTGGCCAGAATCTCCATCGCTTCGGCGTGGAGCTCGGGGGTGAAGTCGATGACCTCCTCCGGCGGGAGCCCCATCGGCTCCATCGGCTCCGGACGGGTCGGCACGGGCTGGGTGGGTGCGGTCCAGTTGCCCGGCACCTCGGTCTGCACCACGTCAACTTCCTCGATCGGCCAGACCGGGTCACCCGTCTCCCGGTTGAAGGCGAAGATGTGGCCGGTCTTGGTGGTCTGGATCACCGCCGGAACCGCCTGCCCGTCCACCGTCAGGTCCACGACGATCGGCACGTTGGGCAGGTCGTAGTTCCACTGGTCGTTGTGGACGATCTGGTAGTGCCAGACGCGCTCGCCGCTGGACGCGTCGAGGGCGATCACGCTCGTCGAGAACAGGTTGTTCCCGGGGCGGAATCCGCCGAAGTAGTCGATCGTCGGCGGGTTGGTGGGGATGTAGACGATCCCGCGCTCGTAATCGGCGGACATCGGCGCCCATGA
Organism: Gemmatimonadota bacterium; assembly: GCA_022822445.1. Taxonomy (GTDB): domain Bacteria; phylum Gemmatimonadota; class Gemmatimonadetes; order Longimicrobiales; family Gaopeijiaceae; genus Bin94. Next base: position 23,336 of record JAJEBR010000054.1, read on the forward strand.
GGACACGTCCCCCGTGTACTCCCAGGCGTCGTTCTCCCACGTGTCGTGACCGACCTCGCCGGGACGCGGGATGACGTGGAACTTCCAGCGGAACTCACCGGTGCGCGCGTCGAAGCCCAGGATGTCGCCCGGCACGTTCTCGATGCGCGTCTGCATGTACCCCTGCTCGGCGGAGTTGCCGACCACCACCACCCCGTCGATCACGATCGGCGGCGAAGAGGTCGTGATGTATCCCAGTTCACGCGGTATCCCGTAGTCGGGATCGAATTCCTGCTCCGTAGCCATCCACCGGCCCCATCCATCGAGGAGGGGCGGCAGCATGTCGACAACACCCGTTTCCGGGAACCCCTCGATCGGGATGGGGTGGCCGAATCCGTCGATGTGCCGCCCGGTCTTCGCGTCGAGTGCATGCAGGAAGAAGGCGGGCGAGGTGTAGTAGATGACCCCGCGGCCGTCGAGTTCGCCGTAGGCCACGCCCTTGCCGTAGTTCTGCCGCATCGAGCGCTCCCAACGGGTGGTGTGCGGCTCGCGGTAGGTCCAGAGCGTCTCGCCCGTCGCCGGATCGATGGCCGCCACCGTGCGCCGCTGCCCGGCCACCGTGTACAGGATTCCGTCGATGTAGGTGGGCGTGGACTTCATCTGCGGGTCGACGCCGGGCCCGAAGTTGTCGGCACGCCACACCCACGCGACCTCGAGGTCGTTGAAGTTGTCCGCGTTGATCTGGTCGACGGGGGAATACCGGGTGCCCCACGCGTCGGCGCTCTGGTAGCGCCACTCGCCGGGCGGGTTCTGGCGCTCCTGGGCGGTGGCATCCCCGGGCAGCGCGAGCGGGAGGGTCGGGGCCAGCAGGAGGGCCGGGGCCAACAGGAGAGCCGGGGCGCGTAGCAGTGCAGGGTTTCGCATCCGGTGGGGCTGCATTGGGAGACTCCTCACATGGGTAGGCGCAGCGATGTCTTCACGTCAGCATGGTACTGTACGGCGGCCCACACGGCCAGATTGGGAGCGGTTGGCGCGCTCTCAGGCCGTGGAGCCGCCGCGTCGCGCCGAATGCAGCGGGGACCTATTCCGAGGCCCGCCAGGCAGCCAGCGGAACGAGCGCCGACCTCAGGATCGCCGAGTCCCTGGTCAGCAGCGGGATCCGGTGCACCACGCTGGTCGCCGCGATGATCTCGTCGGCCGGATCGCCCCGGAAGTCCAGAGCGGTCGAAGCGCGGGCCACGGCCAGGTCGATCGGCCACGAATGGATGCGGCTCAGGGTGCGGACCACTCGCCGGTCATCGAGGTCCAACTCGATCCGGCCGAGTTGCACCAGCTTCGCAATCTCCCAAAAGACGATGGCTGAGACCGACCACTGGTTGCGCTCGAGCAACTGGCGCTCTTTCGCGCGCAGCTCGCCGCGAAGGGCGCAGATCAGGATGTGGGTGTCCAGGTTGAGCATTTATTCCACGGGCCGCCTAGCGCTCCGCGTCCCAGCGAGTCCCGGTGGACATGATGTCTCCCCTGATCTTGAGTTCGTGACGCAGGCTCCCGATCAGACTGGCCGGGTCCGGATCATAGGGCAGCACCCGCGCTACCGGCCTTCCGTGCTTGGTGATCACCAACCCGTCAGGACCGAGCCGGTCCAGGAGCGCCAGGCACTGCGCCTTGAACCGTGCCGCACCGATCCTCCGGGGCTGGGCAGTGTTCCCGCCGGGCGTTGGCGCTGTCTTCATGGATCCAGTCTCCTTCGAAAGTTGGATACAAAATATGACCAGTCACATTAATTGTCCAGTTTTTGGGGACCACCGTCCACTCTCGACCGCCCGCTCCGGCTCGCTACCGGCCCGGGGGTGCGCATCCGAAGCCGCGGTCTATCTCAGGCGCTCCGAAGGCGGGTCGTCGCACTCGAAGCTCTCCTCCCGCTTCGGATCCCCACTCCCGTTGTAGACCGCCTGCCGGGGCCATGCGCACAGCGGCCGCTGCATCGCCACCGCGCCCCGAATCATCATCGTCGCGACGAGCTTGTCCGGCGCCTCGCCCTCTTCCACCCACCTCTGGATTGCGGCGATCCAGTCGACCTGGTCGGGCCCCGGACCGCCGGCGCAGTGCAGCACGCCGGGCATCATGAACATCCGCAGGTAGTCGCCCACATCCTCGTCGCCGGCGGCCACGCCTTCGTAGTAGCGGATGGTGCCGGTCGCGGGGATCGCCGGATCGGACCAGCCGTTCCAGAGGATCAGCTTGCCGCCCGCGGTCTTGAACCCGCTCAGGTCGGTGTCGGTGGCATTGAGGATCTTCGCGGCGCGGCGCGTCTGCTCCTCCCAGACGTCGTAGTCGTCGAAGGCGAAGGTCGAGTAGTCGAACTCCGGATTGTCGAAGATGATGTACTTGTGCATCTCGGTGCCGAAGGCGTAGTGCAGGTTGGGGATGCCGACGCCTCCCCGGGCGCCGCCGGTGATCCACCGCTGCCAGCCGCCGAGCGCGGTCTCGCCGCCGTAGGGGAACCCGGGATAGACGACGCGGCCGCCCACGTAGGCGCCCCGGTAGATGACTTCCGCCGCCCGCCGCTGGTCGTCCGTAAGCCCCGGGATCGACGCGATATCGATGGCGCACGCGCGCGGGTCGGTCATGAAGCCGTCCTGCACGCCGTCGTTCCCGTCACAGGCCTCAAGGATCGCGGTTTGGAGAATGCGCGCGGCCTCGGGCGTGATCACCGGGGTCGAGAGATCGGCCGGATCGGGATAGAGCGCCTGCTGGGTCTGCAGGAAGAGGGCTCCCAGCGCGGTCCAGTCGTGGGCCGGCGCGCCCGCCACGATGCCGTCGAAATCGTCGGGGTAGCGCTGCGACGACATCATCCCCTGGCCGCCGCCCCGGGAGCACCCCGCAAAGTACGAGTAGTCGATGTCGCGACCGTAGTAGAGCCGGATGATGGTCTTCGCGGTCTCGGCGGTCACGTGGACGGCGCGGTGGCCGAAATTGACCTCGCGATCGGGACGGTTCAGCGCCCAGCTCGCATCGGTGCCGAAGCCGCGATGTCCGGTGTCGGTGCCCACCGTGGCGAATCCGCGGGTCAGCACCGACTGCGGGCCCCCGTAGGACAGGGCCTGGTTCTGCACGCTGCCGACGTACCCGCCCCCGCCGCCCATCAGGAACCGCCCGTTCCAGTCCCAGGGCAGGGGGAGCAGGAGTTCGAAGCGGATTTCGGTGTCGATGGTGCCGCGGACGCGGCAGTGCGCGGGGTCGGTGGCGCTCGCCGGTATCTCGGCCACATCGTCGAGGACGAAGCCGCTCCAGGAGATGGCGGTGAGGTCGCCGCAGGTGACGGTGCCTGGTCCGTGCGTTCCGGCGACGAATGGTGCAGCTGCCGGGGTTGGGGCAACACCCGCGGTCGCAACTACAGCACCCAGTACCGCAGTGCCGACGCGCGAAGGCCTGAGAAGCCTGGATCTTGTCATCCTGCTACGGTGCCGCCAGGGGAGCGCCGCCGCAACTTCCGGCCGCGGCTGCCACCCCGGCTGCCAACCCGGCCGCCATCCCCTTGCGATCCCCCCGTCCGCCGCGAATCTTGTGTACGAGGTACTCGACATTCAACATTCGCCTGCACGCGCACGACCCCAGGGAGGCCAGATGACCAATCTCCGATTCCTCCGGCTCGCTGCGGCAACCACCCTTTTCCTGGCGGCCGGCGCGCTCTTCGCCAACCACGCTTAGGCACAATCGATGGAAGAGGCACTGGCCGCCTACACCGAGGGGCGCTTTCTCGAAGCCGTGGAGATCGGCGAGGCCCTCGGCACCTCCGACGGCTATGCCCTGGCGACCAAATCGCTGGCCATCTACGGCTACTACCTGGCCCCGGAAGAAGAGAAACAGGCGTTGTTCGAGCGTGCGATGGAGCTGGGCGAGATGGCCATTCAGGCCGATTCGGCCAACCCGGAGGCGCACTACCAGTCCGCCCACGCCCTTGGCCGCTACTCCCAGACGATCGGCGCCATGACGGCACTGCGGCGCGGCTACGGGGGCAGAATACGCGATTACCTCGAGGCGACGCTCGCCCGCGATTCCCTCTACGGCGAAGCGCACCTCGCCCTCGGCGGCTGGCACGCCGATATCGTCGATCGCGCCGGCAAGTTGATGGCCCGCATCACCTACGGAGCCAACCGGGGCGAATCCACCACCCACTTCGAGCGCGCCAACGAGCTGATGCCCGACTCGCGGATCGCGATATTCGAGTATGCGCTCCGCATGCCCCTGCTCAGGGGACGGGAGGGCCGGGAACTGCAGCGCGAAATGATGCAGCGGGCGTCCGAACTCCCGCTGGGCGACGCCTACGACAGGCTGATCCAGGAGCGCCTGCTGGCTGAGTTGGCGTCGCTGGAGGGCGGGTAGTCCCACCCGGCGGACCCACGCCGCGCTCCAGCCGCAGTCGCGTCCCGCTCGCGGTGGGCTTCAGGGCCCCGCCGGCCGCCCGCTCACTCCGAAACGATCGTCGCTCACTCCGAAACGATCGTCGCCCGCCTTACGAAGTCGAGGTACGGAAAGTCTGCGCTGAGGTACTCGTTGCCGCGACTATAGATCTGGCCCCCTGCCGGCCCGTTGCCATTGGGTGGAAAATCCCCGTATCCGGAGTAGATCGCGTCCACGACATCCATCCCCTCGACGACCTGCGCAAAGGGTGAGAAACCCATTGCGTCCAGTCGGCTGTTGTCCCCGAAGTTGATGAAGATCTGGGTGGTGCGCGTGTTGGGGCCACCCATCGCGTAGCTGACGAACCCGCGCGTGTTGCTTTGCAAGACGGGGTCGTCCGGAATGTTCTGGCCGAGCCAGGCGGCTGTCACCTCGGGGTCGCCGTGAATCCCGAACTGCGCCATGAACCCGGAGACCACCCGGAAGAAGCGCGCGTCGTCGTAGAAGCCGTTCGACACCAGGTTGTAGAACCGGTCGGCGCCGTTGGGGGACCACTCCCGGTGGACCTCGATCACGAAGTCCCCCTTGCTGGTCTCGAAACGGGCCTGGAAGATGTCGGGGGCCGTGGCGGTCAGGGAATCGGGGGTGAGAAGCATGGAATAGTCGGGGCCTCCGGCGTCGCAGGCGATGAAGTGGGCGGCCGCCAGGACGGCGGTTGCGGCGATGGGCAGGCGGGATCTGTTGGGGCCGTGGGTCACGGGGGTCCTCCTGGTTGCAGGTGACGGGGCAGCGGTTATCCTCGGCGCGCGGGCCGGGAATCGCAAGGGCGAGGGCGCGTCCAGCGGTGGCGGACCGTGTTCGGCCGGAATGGCGGACCGATCGCCGGTCGCGGATCAGGCAACGCTGCCGCCGGCAATGTTGATCTGAACAAACACCGACAACGACCGTTCCAGACCGTGAGAATGGAGGCGCAGGAGAATGACTGCCGCAACCCGCAACGCCATCGTCCTCATCCCCGCCGCCGCGGCGCTGGCCGCTTCTCCGGCCGCGGTCGCCCAGCAGGTCGTCGAAATGCCCGGACGCGACCAAACGCTTGACGCCGACTTCGAGGAGGTCTTCCGCGTCGGGGTCTTCGACGGCGAGGACTGGGAGATGTTCGCAACGGTTCCCACGGTGGCCTTTGACGCCGATGGCAACCTCTACGTGTTCGACGCCGGAGATGACGACGATCTGCGCGTCGTCGTCTTCGACCGGTCAGGATCCTTCTTGCGCCAGTTCGGTTCCCCCGGCGAAGGACCGGGCGAGTTCAATGCGCCATACGCGTATGGAGTCACGCGTGACGGCACCACGATCGTGGGCGACAGGGGGCACCAGGCCTACCAGATCTTCGACCCCGCGGGCGAGTTCGTTCGGATGGTCCGGAATCGACAGAGGCAGGAGCTGCCCAGCACGGGTGCTGGTGTGACGACCACCTTCTCGATGTCAAAGCCAATAAGGGTGGATCCTCGCGGCGGAGCCGTGTACACGTGGGAGGCCACCACCATCACCGTACCCGGGGGCACCGACCCCGCGCAGGATCACAGGGCGATCACCCGGTACACGCTCGATGGGGATGAGGTGCAGGGAGAGACGGTTGTCGAGGCGTGGCTGCCCCCCCGCGAAGCGCAGGAGGAGATGTTTGAGGTGTCCGGCGGCTCCAGCGAACTGCGCGATCTGATGAGGGGCATGACCAGATCCCCTCACTTCGAGCCACGGCTCCGGATGACCTTGCTGCCGGACGGCGGCATCGTTTATGCCGACTCTTCTGCGTACGCGCTCAAGGTGACCGCACCGGACGGCGGAGGCCTGGTCCGCACGATCACGCGGCCGATCCAGCCGCGAACGGTGACCCGGAGGATCGAGGAGGAACACAAGCGGAAGATGGAAGAAAGGCGGGCCCAAGGGCGGGGGCCCTCTACGGGCCAGTCGACCAGGATCGAGATCAGCACCAGCGTGTCCGCGGGTGCGTTGGCGGGCAGGGGCCTGCCGCTTCCGGGATTCAGCTCCAGGGGTCTTTCCGTCGACGCTGCCGAGGTCCCCTTCTACCCCGTCATCCCCGTGATCCGTGAGCTGTCCGCCACCTGGGACGGTCGGATCTGGGTGATGAGAGAGGGTGACGAGATCCTTGAGGACGGCCCCATCGACGTTCTGACCGCCGATGGCGAGTACGTCGGGACCTTCCCGACAGGCGCCACGGAGATGCCAGACGCTTTCGGCCCCGACAGGCTGGCGGCGTTCATCGAGTTCGACGAACTTCACGTGGCCACCATCGTGGTGCGCAGGTTGCCGGTCGAAGTAAGGTAAGTGATTCGAAACAGGAAACATGGAGGCGCAGGAGAATGACCCCCGCTACCCGTAACGCCATCGTCCTTGTCCCGCTCACCGCAGCGTTCGTCGCGGCTCCGGCCGCGGTCGCCCAGCAGGTCGTCGAACTGCCCGGCCGCGACCAGCGCCTCGAGGCCGACTTCGAGGAGGTCTTCCGCGTGGGGGTGCTCGACGGCGCGGACTGGGAGATGTTCGCCATCGTGCGCAAGGTGGCCTTCGATGAGCGGGGGAATCTCTACGTGTTCGATGGCACGGGCGGCACCGGCGGGACTCTGCGCGTCCTGGTTTTCGACCGGTCCGGCACCTTTGTGCGTGAGTTCGGGTCCAATGGCCAGGGACCGGGTGAGTTCAACAGCCCCACCTCGTACGCGGTCATGCGCGACGGAACGACCGTCGTGGGCGACATCGGACACCGGGGATACCAGCTCTTCGACGAATCCGGAGCGTTCCTGCGCATCGTGCGCTACGGCGGCGACGGGTCATCGAGCGGTGCCTCCAGCAGCAGTGCCGTCGCGACCGGTGCGTTTTCGATCAGCCTCGCTTCGAGCATGATGGCGATTACGGCTCCCATCGAGCCGGATCCGCGGGGGGGTGCGGTCTACACGGGGAGCCAGGGCACGGGCCTGATGTCCGGTATAGCGGCACAGGAACCACTCGATCATCGCCCGATCAACCGGGTGGAACTCGAAGGAGACGCGGCCCAGCCGGATGTCGTGGTCGAGGCATGGCTTCCGCCGCGGGCCGAACAGGAACTGACAATTTCGGGCAGCCTGACTGGCAGCGGCGGGCAAACGACCGATTTGCGCCAGGCGATGGGCGGAGTTGCCCGGCCGTCCATTTTCGAACCCGACCTTCTGAAGGGCCTGCTGCCGGACGGCAGGATCGTCTATTCGGACTCTTCCGCCTACGTGCTGAACGTCACCGCCCCCGACGGTGGCCAGGTGACGCGCAAGATCACCCGCCCGCTGCGTCCGCGACCGGTGACGTCCAGGATCGAGGAGGAATACGGGAGGCTGATGCGGGAGCGGGCACAACAGGGTTCGCTTTCGCCGGGCGGTGCCTCGGCCGGCGGAACGATGGTATTCACAACCACGGCTGGTGGAGCGTCTTCAGGCGGGGGAGGCGGCCTGCCAGCCGGGGGTGGGGGCGGAAGTATCTCCATCGGCATGGGAGAGCCCTCGTTCTACCCGGAACTCCCGGTCATCCGGAGCCTGTTCACCACCTGGGAGGGACGGATCTGGGTCATGCGCCAGGGCGACGAGTTGCTCGAGGACGGCCCCATCGACGTGGTGACCGCCGACGGCGACTACGTCGGCACCTACCGGACCGATGACACGAAGATGCCCAACGCCTTCGGCCCGGACGGACTGGCCGCGTTCATCGAGTTCGACGAATTCGAGGTGGCCAGCGTGGTGGTGCGGAGGCTGCCGGCCGGGGTGCGCTGAGCTCCGACGAGTCCGGCAGCGATTCCGGCGATGGTTTGCTGGACTCCAGGCGTGGCAGGGTCTACCATGGCACGCCAAGAGTCGCATTACCCAGCCACGGGAAGTACCCACCCGGGAGATCCGTCATGTCACGCCACACCGCTTTGCGGCCCGCGGTCCGCGCCCTCCTCTGCGTCGCCGCCGCCCTCCTCCTCACCCCCCACCTCCTCGCCGCCCAGTCGTACTTCCCGGGCCGCCACCCGGACTGGGAGCGTCGCACGCCGGAGCAGCTCGGCCTCGACCCGGCGGCCATCGAGCGCGCCGTCGAGATCGCGATCGCGGGCGAGTCACAGTCGCCCCCCGACCTCGCCTTCAATCATCTCAGGTCCTTCGGGCGGGAACCGCTCGGCGATGCGGTGGGCCCCTTCACCATCCGCGCGCCGCAAACGGGGGTCATCGTCTACAGGGGGTACATCGTCGCCGAGTGGGGCGAACCCGCGAAGGCGGACAACACCTTCAGCGTCTCGAAGAGCTTCCTCTCCACCTCGGTCGGGCTGGCGTACGACCACGGCCTGATCCGTGACGTGCACGACCTGGTGCGCGACTACATGCCGCCCGTCGTCCTGGACACCGGTGACGGTGAGCCCGGCGACGAGCATGGCCGGCGACCGAAGCTCCTCTTCGACTCCGAGCACAACCGCAAGATCACCTGGAACCACCTGCTCCGGCAGACTAGCGACTGGGAAGGGACGCTGTGGGGCAAGCCCGAGTGGGCCGACCGCCCCGAGGATCCGAGCACCTGGGGCACGCGCCCGCGCAACGAGCCCGGCACCGCCTACGAATACAACGACACGCGCGTAAACCTGCTGGCCCTGGCCGCCACCGCGGTGTGGCGCCGTCCGCTGCCGGAGGTCCTGCGCGAGTACGTGATGGACCCGATCGGCGCCTCGACCACCTGGGCCTGGCACGGCTACGAGAACTCGTGGGTCAACTTCGACGGGCGCATGATCCAGTCGCCGAGCGGCGGCGCGCACTGGGGCGGCGGGATGATCCTGAGCGCATACGACCAGGCCCGTTTCGGCCTCTTCACCCTGCACAGGGGCAACTGGAACGGGGAGCAGCTGGTCTCGGAGGACTGGTTCGAGATGGCGACGACCGCGGGCGAAGTGAACGATAGCTACGGCTTCATGAACTTCTCGCTGAGTTCCGCCCGGCCCGGCACCTGGACCCACGTCGGCGCAGGTTCGAACCTGATCTACGTCGACCCGGCGAACGACCTGGTGATTGTGTGCCGGTGGATCCGTGGGGGCGCCTTCAACCAGGTGGTGAATACGGTGCTGGAGGCGATGGGGGGGAGCTGAGGCGGGGGCTCAGGGCACACGCAGCGCCACGCCCGTCGCAGTCCGCACGATCTCGGGCTGTATGCGCGGGATCTCGCGGCCGCGATAGTGCGCGAGGAGGTCCTCGACGGTCGCGAAGTCGCACAGGTCTTCCAGGGTGCGGATGGTGGGGAAGATCATGGGGAGGTTGCCGGCGCGGTGGCGGGCCAGCGCCGCGCGGGGAGTGAGCCACACGGCACCCGTCATCTCGCGCTCGTCGTGGACGGCGGTCGCGCCGGAGGGCACCCGTGCCGCGAAGAAACGGGTGTCGTAGCGGCGCGGTTCGGCGACCGGCGTCACCCAGTGCGCGATGTACTCGATGGCCGTGCCGTCCAGCCTGGCGTTCAGCGCCCTGAGCACCCGGGAGAACGGCACGCCACGGCCTAACAGGGCCTCACGGGCGGCGCGCAGGTCAGCGGCCGTCCCGGTCCCCGCGTGCCCTGCGGTCGCGTCCGGAGCGCCCCCGGCCGAGTTCGCCCCGCCCCCCCCACCCCGCCCCCCATCCCCCACCACCCCCGCCAGCAACCCCGTCTCCTCGAACACCTCACGCACCGCGGCCCCGTAGTACGCGATCGCGGGCGGATCCGCGTCCATCCCCAACCCCAGCCGCCCCGCCGCCCCTTCCGGCGTCAATCCCGTCCAGCGGTCGGCCAGCGCCTCTTCCCCATCAGCCGCGTCCACCCTCCCACCCGGGAACACCCACGCGCCGGGCACGAACCCGGTCGCGCGGTTGCGACGCAACAGCAGCACCTCGGGACCGCCCGGCGACCCGCGCGAATCCTCCGGCCCGCCCGGCCGCCCGGCCCCCCGCGTCGCCCGCCACGCTGCCCCGCCCGTCGGCCCGCTCACGTCTGCCGCCCCCTCCCGCATCACCACCACCGTCGCCGACGCCCGCGGCTCCGCCGGCACCCGCGGCACCTCGAGCACCGTGTCCACAAACCCCTCCGGCAGCCGCTCCGCCGGTATCTCGTAGTGCGACTGCGGCTCGCTGACCACGGGTGCGGTACGGGCCTCGGACCCGCGCCCGCCTCCGCCCCGCCCCTCCCCCTCGCCGTCCCCCTCCCCCTCAGTTCCCCGCCGCATGCCCGTCCTTCCTGGGCTCGGACGCGGCCGCCCACCCCCTCGCCAGGCGCAGAATCACCTGCGCCCCCCCAAAGTCCGTTCGCGCCCAGTCCGCAATCTCATGCCCCCGCGCCTCCAGCTCCGCCGCCACCTCGTCACTCACCCGCTCGATCGCGACCCGCCGCCCGGACAGGTGCCGGAACCGCGCCGCATCCACCGCCTCCTGCGGGTCCATCCCGAAGATCAGCATGTTGAGGAGGAGCTGGGTGTGGCCCTGCGGCTGCATCGAGCCGCCCATCACGCCGAAGGCCATGACGGGCTCGCCGTCGCGCGTGACGAAGCCCGGGATGATCGTGTGGAAGGGGCGCTTGCGCGGCGCGACCTGGTTGGGGTGGCCATCGTCCAGTGTGAAGCCCTGGCCGCGGTTCTGCAGCGCGAATCCCAGCCCCGGGATCACGATCCCCGACCCGAACGACGAGTACACCGAGTTGATGAACGACACCATGTTGCCATCGGCGTCGGCGACGCTCAGGTAGATCGTCTCGGAGTCGGTGACCGCGCGCCCCGGCCCCACCCGGTCCGCCGCGACGGCGGGGTCGATCAGGGCGCGCCGCGCGTCCACGTACGCGGGATTCAGGAGCGACATCGGGTCGATCTCCATCGTCTCGGCGTCGGACACGTACCGGTGCAGGTCCGCGAAGGCTAGCTTCTTCGCCTCGATGAGGTGGTGGAGGTAGTCGGGGGAGTTGTGCCCCATCCCGGCGAGGTCGAAGGGCTCCAGGATCGCAAGCATCTCCAGCGCCGCGATCCCCTGGCCGGCCGGCGGCAGCTCCCACACCGTGTAGCCGCGGAAGTCGGTGCTCAGCGGCTCGACCCAGCGGACTTCGTGCGCCGCGAGGTCCTCCAGCGTGATGAACCCGCCCAGCGCCGCCAGCCCGTCCACCAGTTCGCGCCCCAGCGACCCGCCGTAGAGCACGCCCGGCCCCTCGTTCGCGATCCGCTGGAAGGTGCGCGCCAGGTCCGGATTCGCGGCCCACTCCCCCGCCCGGGGAGCCCTTTCCCCGTCGACCAGGTAGGTCGCGCGGGCCCCCTCGTCACCGGCCAGCTTCCCGCTCGCACCCGCCCACTGCCGCGCGATCACCGGCGTCACGGGGAACCCGTCCTGCGCAATCCGGATCGCCGGCGCCAGCACCTCGGCCAGCTCCAGCTTCCCGAACCGCTCGACCAGCGCGCTCCACCCCGACACCGCGCCCGGCACGGTCACCGCCTCCGCCCCGCTCCCCGGTATCCTCTCATGGCCCCGCGCCCGGATCGCCTCGGCGGTCATGCCGCTGCCACTCCGGCCGCTCGCGTCGATCCCGAAGAGCTCGCCGGTCTCGGCCCACCACACGATCGAGAAGGCGTCGCCCCCCATCCCGGTCATGTGCGGTTCCACGACGTTCAGCACCGCGGCCGCCGCCACGGCCCCGTCGATGGCGTTGCCCCCCTGCTGCATCACCTCGAGGGCGGCGGCGGTGGCCAGCGGCTGGCTGGTCGCGGCGGCCGCACGCGGCGCGTACACGGTGGAACGGCGTCCCATGTCCGGGAGTTGCGATTGTGCGCTCACGGGGAGGACCGCCAACGCGGCGAGGACGGCGAGCAGGACTGCCGCGGGGGATGGGCCGCTGGCGTGCCCAGGGCGAAACGTCCGGGTGAGGGCCGGTGAGAGAAATCGGGTCGACATCGCATGCGTCCTTGTATCCTGGGTCGGGATCCGGGAGGGTGGGGATGCCCGGCGTCCGAGGCTTCCCCCCCGGCGGAACCGACCATCCGCTGTAATCGGAATGGCTGCTCCCCGTAAGCTATCCGGTATCGGCCCAGTCCTGCCAGAATGACAGGGCGCTGCCGAGACCTCCTGCCAAAATGGCAGACCCGCGCACCCGCACCGCCCAAACCTGCCAAAATGGCAGCCCTCCCAACGGTTTCCTGCCATTTTGGCCGACTCCGGATCCCCGGAGAGCCTCCCCGACCCCTGCCCCCCTCCGTCACCAGGTCTGGCAAGGATCCTGCATGTAACGCATCTTCACCCTTGCGACTGGCCGACGACAACAGGATGACATACGGATGGGCGACAGAGTCTTGAGCGGGCGGCGGGCTGGCGGAGCGGACGAAGAGGTATGAGCGGACGAGGAGGTGACGAAAAAATGAGCAAACGATTTTCACTCCCGGTTCTCCCCCTGCGGGAGACCGTGGTGTATCCCGGTGTGGCGGTGCCGATATCGGCCGGAAGGCCGGGCACGGTCGAGGCCGTGCAGGAGGCGCTGGACGGTGACAGACGCCTCTTCGCGGTGGCGCAGCACGAGAATCAGGACGACCCGGACCCGCAGATCCTCTACGCGGTCGGAACGATCGTCCGCATCATCCAGACGCATCGGGCGCGCGGGGGCATTCAGCTGCTGGTGCAGGGCGAATCGCGGGGGCGTGCCGTCCAGTATTCGCGCTACGGAGACTCGATGCTGCGGGCCACCCTGGTCCCGCTCGAACGCCACTGCCCGGTCGACAAGGCCGACCCCGGCTTCAAGGCCCTCGACTCCGAACTCCGGCAGCGCGCGGCCGAGCTGGGAACGCGCCGGGGCCAGTCCGCGGAAGCGCTGAACCAGGTCATCCAGGGGGTCGACGAGCCCGGAGCGTTCGCCGATCTCGTCGTCTTCTACCTGGAACTGCCCACCGCCGAGAAGCAGCGGCTCCTCGAAACCCTCGACGACGAAGAGCGGATGCGGGCCGCCCTGGTCGCGGTCGAGCGCGAACTCGTGCGCATCGACGCCCAGGAGGACATCCAGGCCAAGGTCCAGGAGGAGCTCGGAGAACGCCAGCGCGAGATGCTGCTGCGCGAGCAGATGAAGCAGATCCGCAAGGAGCTGGGCGAGGAGGGCGAGCGGGAGGACGCCGACGAACTGCGGGAACGGATCGAGGCGCTGCCGCTCACCGAAACCGCCCGCAACGAGGTCGAGCGCGAGCTCCGCCGCCTCAACCGCACGGCGCCCCAGTCCGCCGAGTACCAGGTCATCCGCACCTACCTGGAGTGGATCACCGAACTGCCGTGGGGCGAGCGCACCGACGACAAGATCGACCTCCTGCGCGCCGAGGACATCCTGGAGGAGGACCACTACGGTCTCGAGGACGTGAAGGACCGGGTGCTGGAGTTCCTCGCCGTGCGGAAGCTGCAGCAGGAGCGCTTCGAGGACGACGACGACGCATCCGACGGGCAACAGGCAGGTACGGAAGCGTCACCTGCAGAGGACACCCCGGGAACGGAAGCGGACGCTTCGGCCGAAGACCCCGACGAGCCCGACACCGACGAGCCGCCCCACCCCGACGACCTCCTCGATGCCGCCGGCGGCAAGGGGCCCATCCTGCTCTTCGCCGGACCGCCGGGGGTGGGCAAGACCAGCATCGCCCGGTCGATCGCCCGCTCGGTGGGACGGAAGTACGTCCGCATCTCGCTCGGCGGCGCGCGCGACGAGGCCGACATCCGGGGGCACCGGCGGACCTACGTCGGCGCCATGCCGGGCCGCATCGTCCAGGGGATGAAGGAAGCCGGCAGCAAGAACCCGGTGTTCCTGCTCGACGAGGTGGACAAGCTGGGCGTGTCCTTCCAGGGCGACCCGAGCGCGGCGCTCCTCGAAGTGCTCGACCCCGCGCAGAACTCCACCTTCATCGACCACTATCTGGGGGTTCCGTTCGACCTCTCCGAGGTGCTCTTCATCGCGACCGCGAACTACGAGGACCGCATCCCCGGGCCGCTGCGCGACCGCATGGAGACGGTCGAGTTCCGCGGCTACACGGAGAGCGAGAAGCTGGAGATCGCGCGCCGCTACCTGCTTCCCCGCCAGATGCGGCAGTCGGGGCTCCACGACGAGGAGCTGGAGATCGGCGACGACGCCATCCTGAGCGTCATCCAGAACTACACGCACGAGGCGGGTGTGCGTCAGCTGGAGCGGGAGCTGGGCAAGCTCGGCCGCAAGGTGGCGCGCAAGATCGCCTCGGGCGAAAGCGACGGCCTCGAGATCACCCCGACGATCGGGCAGGAGCTCCTCGGCCGGCCGCGCGTGCACCCGGAGCGGAGGGCGACGGAGGACGCGGTGGGGGTCGCGACGGGCATGTTCTACACCCCGATGGGGGGCGACATCATGTTCGTGGAGGCCAGCGTGATGCCCGGCGAGGGCGGGCTGGTGCTGACCGGCCAGCTGGGCGACGTGATGAAGGAGTCCGCGCGGGCGGCGCTGTCGTACGCCAAGAGCCACTACGCGGCGCTCGGGATCGACGACGACGCGCTCGACAAGCGCGAAATCCACATCCACGTGCCCGCCGGCGCAGTCCCCAAGGACGGACCTTCAGCCGGGATCACGATGGCCACCGCGCTGATCTCGGCGGTGTCGGGGCGCCGGGTGCGCGCCGATCTGGCGATGACCGGCGAACTGACGCTGACCGGGCGGGTGCTGCCGATCGGCGGCGTGAAGGAGAAGGTGCTGGGCGCGGTGCGCGCCGGGATCACCGAGATCATCCTGCCGCAGGAGAACGAGGCCCACCTGGAGGACCTCCCGGACACCGTGCGCAACGAGCTGACGGTCCACATGGTGGAAGACTTGCACCGCGTGGTGGAACTGTCGATCCGGAGCCCGAAGGCACCGGGTGCGAAGGCCCTGGCGGCGGTGCAGCCCGAGGAGGTCGCGCCGATCCAGGCGTAGCGGCGGGAGCCTACCCTCCGGGTCCGAACAGGTCGCTGAGCATCACGTCCACCACCTTGAACTCCGGGTCCGTCCAGAGGATTCGGAATTCGTCGAATTGCGGCGTTCCCGGCGCAGCCCGGTCGGGACCGGGAGCGCTCGCCGGGGTGCCGTCGACTTCGATCCAGTCGAACAGTGCGGTCCTGTCGGGCGCTTCCCGGCTGACCAGCGCGATCGTCGTCAGCTCGCGCAACACGGCGGCAAACCCGAAGAGCCCGCCGTTGAAGAGTTCGGTTGTTCCGGCGACGCCTCTGAATTGGCCGTCGCTGACGCTCAATTCGATCTCTGTCAGTTCGCCGGCACCTTCATTGACGGCGTCCGACGCCCCCGAGAAATCGCTGATGCGAAAGAATGTTTCCTCTACCGAGTCAAAGATGTAGAAGCTGTAGTTGTTGGCGAGATCCGGACCGATTTCAAACGCACAGAACGTGTACCGCGAATCACCAGTCAGCCACCACACACCAACGCTGTTACCCCCGGCTTCCCTTCGCCCCATGCTCACGCTGATGGTCCAGGGAGCAAGCGGAGCGGATACGGACCGCTCAGCGACACCGACCACGTCTGTACTGGTGAGTTCCAGCAACCCCTGACGCACCACCGCGGTGGCGCCGTCCAGCTGCCATCTGTTCAGGCTCGCGGGCGTGTCGAAGTCGTCGCGAAAACGCTCTTCCGCTTCGCGCACCGCAACCGTGACGGTGTGCGAGGCCGAGAGGCCGCCCGGGTCGGTCGCGGTGATTCTGACGCTGGCCGTTCCGACCCCCGTGGCCAGGAGGGTGACCACGGTGGCTTCCACCGACGCGGTTACGACCGCAGGATCGGACGAAACGGCCTCGTACGTGAGGGGTTCTCCATCCGGCTCCTGGAAGAACTGCGACACGTCCAGCGATCCGGTTCCGCCGACCGTCGTTGCGAAGCTGTCGATGCGGCCCCGCGGCTCGGGCGCCCGGTTGGGGACCATCACCCGAAAGCTCAGCGAGCCCTCCAGCCCACCCGGATCGGCGGCCCTGACAGTAACCGTGGCGTTGCCGGGGGCCACGCCCGCGACCGTGATCGAGTTGCCCGATGCACTGGCCGTTGCCACGCCGGGGTCCGATGAGGTCGCGCTGTAGGTCAGCCTGTCGCCGTTGGGATCGTCGAAGCAGGCCATCGTCGTGGCGGATTCGCCGGCGTGGATCGTGAGTTGCGGGATCGAACCGCAGGCTTCGGGGGGTTCGGAGTCGTCGCCGCACGCCGCGAGGACGAGGGCGCACGGCAGAAGCCGACGGAGCAGCCCGCCGCGGGGATAGAGAGCGATTCGGGACCGCATCTGGTACCTCAACTTTCGCTGCGGACTTGCGAGACCATGATCCGTCCCGCGGGCCCGTCCAACACTGCGCCGACCACATGGCCGGGCTCCCCGCGTGCGTCCAGTTCGCCCAGCAGCGCCGCCGTCCGGTCCGCCGGGCAGGCGATCAGGAGGCCGCCCGAGGTCTGGGCGTCCGCGAGGAGCGTCCGCGTGGTTTCATCGATGTCGCCTTCGTAGCTGACGCTCTCGGCCGAGTCTTCCTGGTTTCGCCGGGTGCCGCCGGGGACGTGCCCGGCCTCGGCGAGCGCGCGGACGCCGGGGAGCAGGGGCACGCGGCCGGCGTCGATGCTCGCTGATAGCCCCGAAGCGCGGACCATGTTTCCGAGGTGGCCGGTCAGGCCGTAGCCGGTGACGTCGGTGGCGGCGCGGGCGCCCGCGGCCAGGGCGGCTTCGGCGGCGGCGCGATTGAGGCGGGCCATGGTGCGGACCGCGCCGGCGAGCACGTCGTCGGGACAGGCTCCCGCCTTGACCGCGGTGGCCACGATTCCGCTGCCGAGCGGCTTGGTGAGGACGAGATCGTCTCCGGGACGCGCGCGGTCGATCGAGAGCATCCGCCCGGGATCGACCTCGCCGACCGCGACCATCCCGTACTTGGGCTCGGCGTCGTCGATCGAGTGCCCTCCGACCACCGGGATACCGGCCTCGCGCGCCTTTTCGGCCCCGCCCCGTATGATCTCCTCCGCGATCCCCTCGGGGAGCAGCTTGCGCGGAAAGGACAGCAGGTTGAGCGCGAAGAGCGGCCGTCCGCCCATGGCGTAGACGTCCGAAAGCGCGTTCGCCGCGGCGATCCGCCCGAAGTCACAGGGGTCGTCGACGATCGGCGTGAAGAAGTCGAGGGTGACGACCAGCGCCCGCCCCCCGTCGAGACGGTACACGGCGGCGTCGTCCCCGGCGTCGACGAGGACGCGGGGATCTTCCGAGGGAAGGAGGTGACGCAGCACCTGCGCCAGCTCGGCCTGACCGAGCTTGCAGGCTCAGCCGGCGCCGTGCGAGAGCTGCGTCAGCCGGATCCTCGGACGCTGGTCCCGGGGGTCGTTGGTCATGGGAGAAAGTTAACCGAGTGCGGGGATCGCCGCCGCGCGGGGCGGGTGTTGGCGCGTCGCGCTGACGCGGCGGTGAGCGCCCGCGGCGCCCCGGGGTTTACATTCCGGGGGACCGGACACAGGATCGTACCCATGAAGACAACGCAATTCAGGTTCGGAAACCTGCCGTGAGCGCGCCCGCCTCGTCGTCGCGCCGCGAGTTCGCCCGGGAGGTCGAGCGTCCCGAGGAGGACCTCAACCTCGCGCGGGCGGCCCTTCTCGTCGCCACCGAGGAGTACCCCCAGCTCCCGATCGACCGCTACCTGATGCGCCTCGACGTGCTCGCCGAGGAGACGCGGGACCGGCTCGGCTCGGAGAGCGCGCCGCCCGTGGTGCTCGCCGAGGTGATCCGGCACCTCTTCGTGGTCCGGAAGCTGCGCGGCAATCGCGACCACTATCACGATCCGCGCAACTCGTTTCTGAACGACGTACTGGACCGTGGACTGGGCATTCCGCTGACTCTGGCGGTGGTGCTGCTGGAGGTGGGATGGCGGCTGGGCCTGCCGATGGAGGGGGTCAACTTCCCGGGCCACTTCCTGGTGCGCTATCCGGGCGAGGCGGTGGAGTTCCTGATCGATCCGTTCCACGGCGGCCGGATCCGCTTCCGCGAGGAGGCGCAGAAGATCCTGGACCGCCAGCACGGGGGGATCGTCCGGCTCGAGGAGCGGCACCTCAAGACCGCCACGAAGCGCGACATGATCGTGCGGCTGCTCCTCAACCTGAAGGGGATCTACCACCGCGCCGACGACAACTCGCGCGCCCTGTCCGTCGTGGAGCGCATCCTGATTGTGCGGCCGACCGCCCCGTCGCAGATCCGCGACCGCGGCTACCTGCTCGCCCGGCTCGGCCGCTCCGACGAGGCCGTCACGGAGCTGGAGACGTACCTGACCTTTGCGCCGGCCGCGCGTGACGTGGGCCGCGTCGAGGCGCTGGTGCGCGAGCTGAAGGCGAACGGCCGGCCCAGCGGCTCGCCGTGACGCAGCCGGGCCGCGCGGAGGGGCTGCGGCGCGGGGAGCGGGGTGGGGGGGTGGGGGCAGCGCCGGGAGTGGTGGCGGGCGCGGCGCCGGGGGCAGCGGAAGGAGCGCGGCCGGGGCCGCGGCAGCATTACGGGGATCCCGGGCGGGAGTACCGGGCAGCCGTGCAGGGGTGCGGGGTGGTGTGGCGGGGGGACCGGCGGCTGCTCAGGGTGTACGGGCGGGCGCCGGCGCAGATGCTGAACGGGATCCTGACGTGCCGGGTGCCGGAGCCGCCGGTGGGGTGTGGCGGGGGGGGCCGGGTGGGGATGGGCGGGGCGGGAGCGGAGCCGCGTGAGGGGGCGGCCGGGGCGGGGGGATCGAAGCCGGGTGAGGGGCTGGCCGGGGACGCCGTCTATGGGACGATCCTGACGGCCAGGGGCCGGATGGTCACCGATCTGACGGCCCTCTGGTTGGGGGCTGGCGGGGAGGAGGGGCTGGGGCTGAGTGTCGCCGCGTGTGGGGTGGAGGCCGTGTTGGGGCACTTCAACCGCTTCCTTCCCCCACGGATGGCCCGCGTCGAGGACCTCGGGGACCGGACGGGACTGCTCACCGTGCTGGGTCCGGAGGCGGGGGATGCGGTGGCGGCGGCCTTTGGTGCGGCGCCTGCGGAGGGGTTCGTGCTGCTGGGCGGCGGGCCGAGTGGTGGGCCGGATGCCGGCGGGGCGCACGGGGCGCTGGTCGCGAGGGCGGTCGAGCAGGTGGCGTCGTGGGACGTGTGGCTGCCGGCTGCCGGGATGGAGGCGGCCTGGGAGCGGTTGGGACAGGCCGGTGCCTTGCCGGTGGGCGAGGGCGTCTGGCATACGCTGCGTGTGGAGGCGGGGTATCCGGCGTTTGGGGCGGACATGGACGAGTCGACGATTCCGGTGGAGGCGGGGCTGTTGGACCGGGCCTTCGACCACGGCAAGGGGTGCTATACGGGCCAGGAGGTGATCGTTCGGATCCGGCATCGCGGCCGTGTCAATTGGCATTTGCGCGCGCTGCGCTTCGGCGAGGCGGCGGCCGGGCCCGGTGACAAGCTCTTCGAGGCCGGGGGCGGGAAGGCACGCGGGCGGGTGACATCGGTGGCGCAGTCGCCGCGGTTCGGACAGGCGATCGGGCTCGGGTACGTGCGGCGCGAGGTGGAACCGCCGGCGACGCTGCGGCTCGGGAGCGGGTCGGGTCCGGCGGTCGGCGTGGAGTTGGCGGAGCGGCAGTCCGTGGGCGACGGCCGATGATCGAGGTCTTCCATCCGCTGCTCGCCCACCGCTGGGGTGGGGTGATCGTCGCGGTCTTCCTCGTGCTGGCCGGGATCTTCCTGCTGTCGTGGGTGCGGCGGTCGAAGTCGCCTCACCGGGGGTTGGGCAGGCTGCTCGCGTGGGTGGTGTGCGGTGGTGCGGGGCTCCTTCTCGCGGGCGCGCTGGTGTCGGTGGCGATGACGGCGTATCGGGGCTCGAGGCATCCGGCGCCGGGGGCGCTGATCGATGTCGGGGGCTACCGGATGCACATCCTCGCGGAGGGGGACGGCCGGGGCGGGCCGTCCGTGTTGTGGATTCCGGGGGCGCACAGCCAGGGGCTGGCGATGCATCACCTGCACGGCGCGCTGCGCGACGAGACGCGCTCCATCCTCTTCGACCGGCCGGGCACCGGGTGGAGCGATCCCGGGCCGTTTCCGCGCCGGACCTCGGTCGAGGCGGTCGAACTGGCGCGGCTGCTGGAGCGTGCCGACGAGAAGGGCCCGTTCATCGTGGTGGGACACTCCTACGGGGGACTGCTGGCGGCCAACTTCGCGCGGCGCTACCCGGAGCGAATTGCGGCAGTGGTGCTGCTGGATGCATCGCCTCCCGACGCGTTTGTCTACGCGCCGGCGTACGGGTCGGCCGCGCTGGGCGAGCTGGCCCGGCAGGCGGAGAGGGAGGGCCTCGCCAAGCTGGTCGGAGTGTGGCGTAACCGGGACGACGCAATAGCGGAATCGGACACGGAGATGGGCGAACTGCTCCGGCTTCAACGCAGCCAGCTGGCCGATGTCGGCGACGCCATGGCGGCGAACCGGGGGCGCCCGGCGACCTCCTTCGCGGAGGCGTCGATTTTCCGCGAATTCGGTGCGGGGACCGTCACGAAAACTGCCCCCGGCCTGGTCGTCTACGACGGCGAGCTGGGCGACCTGCCCGTCCTGGTTGTGATCCCGGGCGAGGGCGCGGCGGCGGTCGTGGATCCGCTCGGCCTGGACGAGGTCGCGGCCGCGCGCGCCCGGAACTTCTTCGAGCGGGCGCGGGTGCGCTACCTGGACGTGTCGAGCGACGCCCGGCTCGTCCACACGCCCCCCGGGACGGGCCACAACTTCCCGTACGAGACGCCGGAGTTCGTGGTGGAGTTGGTGCGCGAGCTGCTGGAGGAGCTGCGGGGGGAGGGGGCGGTCGCCAGGTAGCGGGGCGTCGGCGCTCATCAGTCGTGACGTAAAGGCAACATTACAAAATGTCATGTTGTCTTTACATTCAGGTGGGACGCCCGCTCTCGCCGCTCGCGCGGCTCACCCACAGACTACCGGCGCGCGCCGTCCACACCACCGATAAGGAGCCGTCTGACCTCCGGCAGCCCGTGCAGGTTCTTGTTGAGCCTGGCATGGTCCATCGGCGTTTTTCCCTCGTCGTCCACGGCATCCGGGTCGGCGCCCAGATCCAGCAGGGCCGGAAACGCACGCGGATTATGGCGGGCGGCGATGTGCAAAGCGGTCTGGCCCATCCGGTTGCGCAGCTCCAGGTCGGCCCCGGCGCGGACCAGTGCTACTAGGACGCCGGGCTTGTTGTTGTAGAGAGCTGCGAGGTGGAGGGGGGAACGGTGACCCCGATCACCGTAGTTGCGCAAACCGCTCCGCGAAACACCCGATATGAAGGGGGTTTCGGGGCGGAGTTCCGCGCGCTCCGCTTCCACTGTCGCCCCGGCCTCCGCCAGCACCGTTACAGTCTCCGCGGTCCCGTAAAGGGCGGCCATGTACATCGGCGTCAAACCCCGCAGGCTGGGGCCGAACGCGGGCCTTGCCCGTGCCTCCAGATCGGCGCCGGCCTCGATCAGGACGGACAGCACGTCCGGGTTGGGGTTTTCGAGTGCGGCCACATGAAGCGGGGTTCTGCCGCCGCCGTCCCGCGCATCCACGTCGGCGCCTGCATCCAGCAGGACTCTTGCCACCTGGGGATTTCCATTCCTCGCGGCCGTGTGCAGGGCCGTCTCGTACCCGGAAACGCGGGCGTGGATGTCCGCACCCGCGTCCAGAAGGACGGCTACCGCACCGGGATCCCGGTTTCCGGCCGCAAGATGGAGCGGGGTCCTGTCCTCAACGCGACCGTGCGGGTTCGCGCCAGCTTCGAGCAACGACCGGATCACCGCCGGTGTGCCGGTTGCTGCAGCTTTGTGCAGCGGGGTGCCGTCCCGTTCGTCAATCGAGGCGCCCGCCTGCAGAAGCGCGTGGATGACGCCGGGGTCTCGCGCAGAAGCGGCGGCCAGTTGCAGAGCGGACTGCAAGGGGATTCCACCGCCCTGCCGCGTCACGGTCTCGATGCACTCGGCAACCGAATCGCCGATGGCCAGGGCAAAGTAGCTACGGGTACCAAAGTTCTCGCAGCTGGCGGGATCGGCAACCCGGGCCGAGTCGTTCCGCGCAGCAAGATCCGCTCCCAGCTCCAGCAGGCGAACCGCGGCGTTGGGGTTGTCCAGCGCCAGGTGCAGCGCAGTCTGACCGCTCTCCGCGCGGGCGTTGACGTCGGCGCCCGCTTCGACCAGCAAGGAGAGCATCTCCGGCACCGCGGGTACTTCCCTTCCCCACAGTGCTTCGGCGAGCGCGTGCAGCGGCGTTCGTCCCCCCCGGCCACTCGCGTCCGGGTCAGCCCCCGCCTGCAAGAGTGCGCGGGCGGCGGGCAGGGAGTAGGCCGGGTCCCCGCTCGAGAGTTCCGCACCCCAGTGCAGAGGCGTGAACCCGTAGTCGTCCGTGGTGTTCACGTCGGCACCCGCGTCCAGCAATAGGGCCAGCACGTCGAGATCTCCTGCGGGAAGCCAGAAAATCAGGGGCTCACCATATCGATTCGATACCATCAGACTGGTCCCGGCGGCGAGGCAGCCGGCAACGCTCTCCGCAGGGAACTTGAAGGGTGAGCGGAAATTGTCGTAGTCTCCGGCATTCCAATCACAGAGGAGGGTCCCGGGCCTGGTGCCACGGTCACTCTCTCCCGGTTCGGCCCCGGGTGACAGCGTATCGGCACCGGGGTCCGCGCGCCCGTCAACCAGCGCCACCGGGTCCGCCCCAAGTTCCACGAGCCGATCCACAACGGCGGAGCGGTCGGCCAGCCACGCCGACTCCGCCGGCGTCTCTCCGCGCCCATTCAGCGCATTTACGTCGGCCCCGGCGGCCACCAGCAACTCCACCACCGCGAAGGTGGCGCTGTCGGGCCAGCGTGTCGCACCCGCTGCCAGATGAAGCGGAGTGTCGCCCATACCGGTCGGCTGTGATGGGTCCGCCCCCGCCACCAGGAGTTCCACCACTCGGGCGACGCTCTCCGTGTGGCGGGTTATCGCCAGATGAAGGGGCGCGCGTCCGTCGCGGTTCAGGAGGCTCACGTCGGCTCCGGCCTCTACCAGCATCGGTATCACACCCGCGTGGTCGGAGAAGCCCGCCACGGAATGAAGCGGAGAGTTGCCCCAGTTGTCGACGGACGCGGGATCGGCTCCTGCGTCCAGGAGCATTCGGTAGACCTCCGGGCCCCGGAGGAAAGCCGCATGCAGCGCGGTCCAGCCAGTTTGGCTGCGAGCGTTGGAATCGGCGCCCTGCCGAAGGAACCTCCGCGCGAGTTGGACAGAAGCATCCCCCCACATCGGGCTGAACACCTCCTGGAGCAGAGCCGCGCCGTACTCCGGCCCACCCAGGTTGACGTCCAACCCCGCCTCCAACAGGGCGTCCACGATAGCGAGGCGATTCGCGCCGTTTCGTGGGACGTGCAGCGATGTCCCATGGACGTCTACCACATTCACGTCCGCGCCTGCCTCCAGCAGGACATTCACTATTGCCAGCTTTCCGTTTCGCGCCGCGACGTGCAACGGTGTGGTGCCGTCGTGGCCGGTCGCGTTGACGTCCGCCCGCCGCCTCAGGAGCATTGTCGCGACCGCGGTTCTCCCGGCTTGCGCCGCAGTGTGCAGGGGCGTGGTTCCGTCGCGGGCCCGGACATCGGTCTCCGCGCCGGCGCCCAGCAGCAGGGTGATTGCGGATGTGTCCCCAACGGCAACCGCGTTATGGAGTACGGTGTACCCGCCCGCGTCCCGTGCCTCCATATCGGCTCCCGCCGCCACGCACTGCGCGTAGTCCGCCAGGACGGGGGTGAAGGGTGGCACCATGGGCATGCCGTGCAGACTCTGCGGGACCGCCGCCACGGCAAAGCCCCGCCGGTGCCAGTTCCCGCAGTCGCCCGGACTGGCCGGCTCGCCCCGGTCGTTGAGTGCGGAGGGATCTGCACCGGACTCGAGCAGGACCGCGGCCACACCGTCCATCGACCGGCCCATGTCCCGGGTGAGCCAGTTGTACGTGGGGTCGCGCCAACTGATGTGGAGAGGCGTGTTGCCGCGTGAATCGCGTGCGTTGATATCGGCCCCGCCCTCCAGAAGGGCCTCGACCACGGGGCCTCCGCGAGCGCTGAGGGGTATCAGCAGCACTCTGGCGTCGGTCGCGTCGGGTTCCGTCGGCCGATGGATGTCCGCTGCATCGTGCAGGGGAGTGCGACCAAGCCAGTCCCGGGCGTCGATGTCGACCCCCACTGCGAGAAGATCCCGAATGGCGGATGCCTTCCAGGCCCGGGCCGCGTTGTGCAGCGGTGTCCTGCCGAGCTCGTCCACTCGCGCGCGGGGGTCTTCGCCCGCTTGAAGGCAGGCCGCGACCGTTTCCTCTTCCGCGAAGTAGAAGAACTCGTACGTTCCCCAGTACTGGCAGGGGTCGTCGGGCTCGGCGGTAACGGGTACGTCGGGAGGGGGGTCCTGGGCATGAGCGGGGGCGGCAAGGGCAAGAAGCAGCATGCCCCAGAGCGTGGCACATGCCGTAACCCGTGGCGAAAACCCTTCTGGCGCCTTCATCTGCATACCCCCTGCTGCGTCAGGCTTGCGAGCCTAATATACCGTTCCGTGCCGGATTGTTTGCAAACCCGGTCGCGGATGCAGGACGATGAGCTGGTCGTTCTCGTGACTCGTGTGTCCCGCCGGAAGGACGCCTATCGGTCGCGGTAGAGCTCACCCACCGGGCGCGTCCTGCCGACGGTAGTGCAGCATCCGGGCCGCGTAGGCGAAGCCGAAAAAGTACCGGCGCAGTCCTTCAGCCGAGTCGGGCGGCACATCGGGGTCGAAGAAGAGCCGGCAGAATTCCTCGCGGGCTCGCAGAATCTCCTGGCAGCGGTGTCCGTGCCAGCGAGGGTCTTCAGCGGTGAGGTCGAAGAGCTCCAGCGCACGTTCCAACGCCCCCTCGAAACGCTTCGTCCGCCCTGCCAGGTGGGCGCGAATCGTGCGTTCCACCTCGCTTCCCACGTTGCCCAGCTGCTCGACCAGCTCCAGACGAGCCCAGCCCCCGCCCGCGGCTCCCTTGTGAAGGGTGCGTGCCATGTCAGCTACCCTGCCCGGCCTCGACGAGCCGTTCGGCAATCGCCCGGATGCGGGCGCGCGTCCCCTCGTCGTCCACTCCACGGGACCGGTTCCCGTGCCGGGGACGGATGTTGATCATGGAATCGAACTCGATCCAGTCATCGGCCTCCTCTTCCGGATAGAGGTTGATTCCCCAGAGGTCCTGTTGGCGTGAGCCGTCGGCAAGCAGGAGCGCCTCGTCGTCCGCGTGCAGATCGCCGCCCACAGCCATGACGCCTCGCGACACGTCCACCACGGCCTTGATCCAGTCGCCGAACTGGTCTTCCGCCCAACCTGCCAGCTCCGCGCGGGAGATCGGTGCCGAGACGATCCTTCCGTGAGTCAATTCCGGGGACTCCTGCCTGTGAGTGGGCCGACGGCTGCTGCGGCGCACAAAGTTGACCCCCGCGCCAGCCGTGCGAAAGTTGGGAACCCCCCCTCCACTCTCTTCGCCGAGCGCATCGATGTACTCATTCGCAGTCAGGAACGCCTCGCTCGCCGCCGCCGCGGCCACCCTCGCCGCCCTCGCCGCCACCCCCACCCCCGCCGCCGCCCAGTCCCGCTTCGAGTCCATGGACGTCTTCCAGCTCGAGTACGCGGCGGACCCGCAGATCACCCTCGCCGGCGACCGGATCGTCTATGTCCGCACCTCGATGGACATCATGACGGACCGCAAGCGCTCGGAGCTGTGGGTCGTGAACCTGGGCGGGAGTGGACACCGGCGGCTGGCGGCGGGCAGCTCGCCGCGCTGGACCCGGGACGGCAGAAAGCTCGCCTACATCGCCGACGGACAGATCCAGGTGCGTTGGATGGACACCGGGGAGACTTCAACGCTGACCCAGCTGACCGAGTCCCCGAGCGGGATCAGCTGGTCGCCGGACGAGCGTTACATCGCCTTCAACATGCTGGTGCCGCATGCGCCGCCGAGCCTGGCCGCGTCTCCGAAACCGCCCGCCGGGGCCGAGTGGGCCGATCCGCCGATCATGGAGGACCGTTTCAAGAGCACCCAGGACGGCGTCGGGTATCTCGACTTCGGCTACAGCCACATCTTCGTCGTCTCGGCCGACGGCGGAACGCCGATACAGGTCACTTCGGGCGACTTCAACCACTCTTCGGCAGCCGCATGGACCTCTGACAGCCGCCATCTCGTCTTCTCGTCCAACCGCAATCCGGACTGGGAGCGGGACTTCCGCAACTCGGAGCTGTACATCGCCGCGGTGCCCGGGCTGGATGGAGGAACCGAGGGCGGCGCGCCCGAGGCGAACGCGGTGCCCGCCGGCGAGATCCGCGCCCTCACCGACAGGCCCGGGCCGGACCACAGCCCAGCCGTTTCGTGGGACGGGAGCCGGATCGCCTTCATCGGCTACGAGGACCGTACCCGCACCTACCAGGTCAGCCGACTCCAGGTCATGAACCTGGACGGCAGCGGCCACCGCGTGCTCACGGCCGACCTCGACCGCAGCGTCTCCAGCCCGTTGTGGGCCGTGGACGGCAGTGGCGTCTACTTCCAGTACGACGACGAAGGAAACACCAAGGTGGGGTTCGTTGCCATGGACGGCGAGATCAGCGTGATCGCGGAGAATGTGGGTGGCACTTCCTACGGGCGGCCATACGGGGGCGGCTCGTTCTCGGTCTCATCCGAAGGCTACGTTGCGTTCAACCGGACCCGCCCCGACATGCCGGGTGAGGTCGCGTGGACCAGCGGCGGCCAGGCGCACACGGTCACATCGCTCAACGCGGACCTGCTGGCCACCAGGACCCTCGGCGAGGTCGAGGAGATCTGGTGGGAGTCGTCCTTCGACGGCCGCCCGATCCAGGGCTGGGTCGTCAAGCCGCCGGACTTCGACCCGCGCCGCCGCTATCCGCTCGTTCTCGAAATCCACGGCGGCCCGATCTCGAACTACGGCGACAGGTTCTCGGCCGAGATCCAGCTTCTGGCGTCCGCGGGCTACGTCGTGCTGTACGCCAACCCGAGGGGAAGCACGAGCTACGGCGAAGAGTTCGGCGACCTCCTCTACCGCAACTACCCCGGCGAGGACTACGACGACCTGATGTCCGGCGTCGACGCGGTGATCGCGCAGGGGTACATCGACGAGAACAACCTCTTCGTTACCGGCGGCAGCGCGGGCGGAATCATGACCGCGTGGATCGTCGGCAAGACGGACCGCTTCCGGGCCGCCGTCGCGCAGAAGCCCGTCGTCAACTGGATCAGCAAGACGCTCACCGCCGACAACTGGTACGGCTACTATTTCAGCCGTTACGAGGGTCTGCCGTGGGAGAATCCGGACCCCTACTGGGAGTTCTCGCCGATCTCGCTGGCCGGAAACGTGAACACCCCAACCATGATCATCACCGGCGAGGAGGACCTGCGCACCCCGCTGTCGGAGTCCTACCAACTGTACCACGCGCTGAAGTTCCGCGGGATCGACACGGCCGTGATCCGGCTCCCCGGCGCCTCGCACGACATGAGCCGCCGGCCCAGCCAGTTGATGGCGAAGATCGCGAATGTCGTGGCGTGGTTCGAGCGGTACCGGGTCGCAGGGGTAAGTTGAGGGGCGACAGCACCGGCAGGTATCAGCGGAGGGTCGAACGATGGACACCAGAACCAGCGATGGCACCAACACCGTGTTCTCCGCTGACGGCCGGATCGGCCTGACGGAGCTGGATGTGCGTGGCCATTTCGGAGCCCGCCTCTGGATGGATTCCGCATGGAGCATTCTGAGTGTGGACACGTTGCCGGCTAACACGGACGAGGATCTGGGGTACAGTCTCGTAACCTGGGAACAGGGTGATGGCCGTGAGAGCTATAGCGCGACCCCCGCGCCCTTTGGTCCTCGTGACCGCTTGGCGCATGCCCGTACCGGCGGGTATGCGAGAGCTGTCACGTCACGCTACGAAATCAACTTGTACGGTCCCGATGGGGTCCTGCTTCAAACGATCCGGCGTGACCATTCAGGGCCCATGGTATCAGGTGCCGAGCGGCAGCGCGAGGAATTCGTGATCGACAGCATGACGGCTGTGTTCGAGCAGTACCCAATCCGGGTTGAGTATGAACCGGGCGAGATCCCCGAGCAGAAGCCGCCGATCGACAATCTGTGGTTCGACGAAGACGGCAGACTGTGGGTCAAGCTCTGGGACACGGACGGCGATCCGCTCGCAAGGGCGCATGTCTACGGTGGCGATGGCGAGTTCCGCTTCCATGCCGCGTGGCCGGGGGACGTGTCCCTTCGGCACGGGGCGATCCGCGGCGATGTGGCCATCGGCTTCGCGACGGACGAGTTCGATGTTCCGGAGATCGTGAGGGTGGTATTCGGGCCGGGATCAGCCTGAGGAAACGGCATCTCAGCGGTTGCTGAAGTTTATCTTAAGTTTATCTTTAGCCGCAGAATGCCGACCCGGTGTCCTTCGTGGCACCAAAATACCGCCGAGAACCGACCCATGCCGACCACAATCAACGTCGTCATGGAGGAACTCGGGCTGCGGAGGGCGTTGACGACCGCCCGCCACTTTGCGCAGGCCGGATTCGAGGTGGTGCCGATGGCACCGGACCGACATCGGGACTGCAAGATCGGGGAGATGCTGAAGTGAAGAGGCGTTCGGCCGGTCGAGGAGCCTTCCTTCAGCCAGACGGGCAGGTCACCACGCGGCTCGTATCCGCCGCCAGCCACGCCACCAGCGAATCGCGCTCGGCAGGATTCACGGACAGGCCGTACTTCTGCTTGACCTCCAGGATCTTGCCCGCGTACCAGCCGACGTTCTGAGCGGGCTTCCACTCAGCGGCATCCCTGTCGGACTTCTGGTTCCGATTCAAACCGGGGACGGCAACGGTGAGGTTCACCGAGTCCCCGCCGAAAGTCCGGAAGCGGGTGGAGTCGAGCCCGGAATCGTAGGCCTCCGCCAGCGCCACGATGTGGTCGATGTCGGTCGCCGCCGTTCCATCCTCCCGGATGTCATACAGCGTGCATGTGTAGGGTGTGTATACCTGCCCGCCCGACTTCGGCAACCCCGCGATGATCTCATCTTCCAGCGAACTGTACCCCCTGCCGAAGGCATCCCGGTCATATCCCTCGCGCACTCCCTCCTCGCAGACCGGCAGCCCCATCCATGTCGGCGAGCCCAACGGGCACTGCCTCGGTCCGATCCGGACAACCCGGAGACTGGCGGAGGCGGTCGCCATGAGCGTCCCGCGTGTGACGGTCGCCGCGATCGTGGTCGTGCCCGTGTCGAGCGCCATCGCAGAACATCCGGACGCCGTGACGGAAGCCGTCGCTACCGAGGTGTCGGACGACACGCACATCCAGGCCGGGTCCACCTCGGAATCGCCTCCGGTGATCTCGAGCGTGAACTGAGCCGTGTCTCCCACCTCCACCGTGTCGGCCGCGGGCGCGATAGATGCGGTCAGACCGGCTACACTCGTGGTATCCCGCAGAAGAATGTGCAGGGCCACAACCGCCCAATCGTCCTCTTCGCATCTCTCCTCTGCCTCATAGCGCTCAGCGTCGATCTCTCCCCAAAGGCGACACCGCCCGCCGTTCGGATCGTAGTACTCGACGAGCATCATGCCGTCGAAGTGGTCCCCTGTAACGAACGACTGCCACGGATCCGACGGCAACGCGGTATCGCCCGCGACTTCGAGCACACCGTAGACGAACCCGTCGTTGTCCCGGACCCGGAGCGTGTGGTGGATGCTGTCGCTCGTGACGGTATCGTCGGCCAGTGCGGAGGCGGGTGACGGCTTTGACCCTCTCCACGTTCCGCTCACATCGAGCGCCGGCCCGTCCGGCGGGGCAAGATCGCTGCATCCCGCCGCGAGGAGCAGGGTCAACGCCGCGAGCAGCTTCCTGCTCATCAGATTAGTCCTTCCCGCTCAACCTGGAGGCGATTCGGCCCATCGCGTGGGATAATGGTAACACCGAATACCGTTCTATCAGGTATGGCCGCGCCAAAGGTCCTTGGCAAGCGTCGCGGTTCACTTGTGGGGCTGCCCGACCCTCCGACATGATGAGAGGTGCGAGAAGTCCCACCCCCTCACACCGAGGGAGAAGACCCGATGAAGAACCCGAGACATGCGGCACCGGTTTCCGTGCTGACACTGGCATTCCTGCTGACAGCCTGCACGAACCTGGGGGACGACTTCGCGACTGATGAGGAAGCGGAGGCGGACCGCGAAGCGGCGGAAGCGATGGTGCAAGCCGTGCTGAACGTCCACGCTGCCCACGTGGACAGTCGGCGTCCGGCAAGGTTGGTCATGGGAAGCTGGGAGTACGTCGCCGAAGCCGATACGGACTTTAGCCACCGGCTGGGAGCTGCCCTGCGGGGACTCGAAGAGGAGATGATGGAAGACTCGCCCGAAGCGCCGTGGCTGTTGAGCGCCGACTTCCTGGAAGGGTCCGAGTTGCTTTTCGCGATCTACAACACGGAGGATCGATCCGACTGCTGCCGGACAGTCGCCGTGCGTGTCTGGCTCCGGAATGGCAAGCTGGAGTACCGTACCTCGGATGGAGTAGGGTACATCGACTTCGTTAATCCTCCCCAGACGGTTATTGCGTCCGTCCTGGCCGAGGAAGAGCGGTATATTAAGGACCGGAACGCCAGGCCTCCGGGGCGCTGAACCCGATCAGCCACGCCGCAGCCGAAACCCCTCGATCCGCTGAACATCGGTATCCGGATCTACCCCGATCACAAGGATCATCTCCTCGTCGATCCATAGTCCGGGCGGCATGTCCACCTTGCCCAACCACCGCCCTTCCGGATCGAAGACAAGGGGTCCGTCGGAGCCCGACTCCCAAACCCACAGGTACCCCTCGGTGTCCAGGCGGAACCACAGGATCGGAGGGTGAAACTCACGGGGCGGTGCAGCGGCGAGCGACCGCTCCCAGTCTGCCCAGTCAACGTGGGGCCTTCTTTCCGCAACTCTCGTCTTCCAATCCGCCAATTCCTCGCTCGTGATGGGTACCGGGTCGGCGTCGCGGCGGATGATCCGCTTGAGAGCACCGTCCGCCGCGAACTGATGGATCTCGAATCTGTCGCCATCGGTGATGTACACCGAAGGGGGATTCCCACCTGCAGCGACCATGGATTGGCGCGCAAAGGGCGGCCACGAGTAGGAGCGATTGCTCCTGGTGCCGATGACCTCGCCCCACCTCCACCACCCAAACGAATGAAGAGCGTAGGCGGTATCGATCCGGAGGTATTCAACGGGACGTCGCTGGATCTCGCCGGGCTGGGGCCGGGGATAGTCCACAATCCCGCGCTGAACAACGAACGAGCCGTCCGGAAGGGGAATCGTGATGGACTCGGGAGAGTATTCGGTGGCTGTCCGCGTCCTTTCGAGCACGGTGGCGACGTCAAGCCGCCGCGCGCCGACGAAAGTCCCCATGGAATCGAAGTAGTTGACCCGGGTGAAGCCGTAGTCCCAGACGACTATGGTGTCGCCCGGCAGGACCTGAATGTGCTGGGGTCGGACGAACTCGCCCGGACCCTGGCCCTTTCGCCCGATCCTCGTCACCAGCTCGCCGGTCGGCTCGAAGAGGAAGACCGCCTCCTCACCCCCGGAGTGGACCAGGATGTTCCCGTTGGAGAGACGGGCCAGACCGCGCACCTGCCAGATCAGTTGCGACGGATCGTCGGGCGATTCAATGACATTGGTGCCCCCGATCACGAATTCGGGCTCCGGATCCACGCTCCAGAGTGCGGAGTCGCCCCACTCGGGGGCGTGGTTTTCGACGATTTCGATGCCGGCCGAGTCCCACACAGTGACGCGCGGGGCCTCGGGTTCGGGCGGAGGCTGGTCGCAGCCGATCCCGGCGACCGCCAGGGCGATCAGGGTTCGCGAGCCGCGGACGATCACCGATCCCCCCGCAACACCACGCACCCGACACGTTCGACCCGCGTGAAGTGAGCGTCGCAAGTCAGGATCACGCTCGATGTGCGCGCGGCGCAGGCAGCGATCCAGATGTCGTTGGCGGGCAGCGGTGTTCCGGCAGTCCGGAGTTCCGCGACCAGATGAGCGTACTCGTGGGCGACTTCGTCGTCCAGCGGGATGGTTTCGACCACGGGGTGCGCCAGGAACTCTCTCAGGCGCTCCGCATCCCGCCCGTGCCGTCTGCCCAGCACGAATCCCGTGTACAGCTCTCCCAGGGCGATCACGGGGAAGCCGATCCAGCTGGCCCCGTCTATCGCCGCGACGGCACGGGAGTCGCCCCGCAGGAACTCGATGTAGGCGGACGTGTCGAGACAGTAGCGGCTCACTTCCACATCTCGGGATCGATGTCGCCGAACGGGGCGAGGAGGCAGGTGAACTCCCGGGCGCGCTCCTCGCTCCACTCGCCGGCCAGCCGGCCCAGGCCGTTGGAACGGCGGGTTCCGACGCCCAGGCTCTGCTTGAGCAGGTCGATCGCGGTGCGATTGAGGGACTGACCGCGCCGCCGCTTTTCGCGCTCGAGAGCGGCGGCGAGCTCGGGCGGTACGTTGCGGATGGTGATGGCCTTCATGATGACTCCAGAATAACGCTTTCAACTGCAGTCAAATGATGATGTCATCGGAATCGGCCGTCAAGGTGGGGGCGTCATCCCACTCAATCCCTCGTCAGCCGATACCCCTCGATCCTCTGAACATCGGTATCCGGATCGGTGAGGGCTATAAGCATCATGACCTCTGCAGGGAGACGCTGCCGCGAAACCCGTGTTGCCGGTATCTCGTTGTGGGCGGTAGCGGTCTGGTCGCCTTGATTCTTCCGCGATCGAGACTCGCCCCGCCGGTCCGGCAACTACAAACGTGAGAGGGTCGAATGCCCCGTGCAACATCTGCTCTGGTCCTTGCGCCACTCGCCTTTGCCGCTTGCGCCGAGGAACCCCCGCCTCCCATCACCGAGCTGTCCATCGACACGCTGGCGGACGGGTCGGTACGGGTCTCGAACCCGGTGCAGGGACGCTGGGACGAGAGCCCCGGAGCACGATGGCGCCTGGTCGAGAGCCTGCGCATCGGGAGCGCCGTGGCCGACGAAGCGGATGCGTTTGGCAACGTCGTCTCCTTTACCCTCGACGAACTGGACCGGCTTTGGATCGGGGACTCCCAGGCCAAGGACGTACGCGTCTTCGACGCCGATGGGAAGTTCGTGCGCACGGTCGGCCAGCCGGGCGAGGGGCCGGGGGAATTCGGGGGC
Source organism: Gemmatimonadota bacterium (assembly GCA_022822445.1). Classification (GTDB taxonomy): domain Bacteria; phylum Gemmatimonadota; class Gemmatimonadetes; order Longimicrobiales; family Gaopeijiaceae; genus Bin94. The sequence continues at coordinate 56,942 of JAJEBR010000054.1, forward strand.
ATCGGAAGCGTGCGACGTGGTCCGGAAGGCCACATCTGGGTCACGGACTACGACCTCGGACGGTATGAGGTCTTCGACACCGCCGGCACGCGGATCGGCGGGCATCGGATGCCGCTGCGATTCGGCGGTTTCTGGATGAGCGGGATGTTCTTCCAGGTCGAGTACCCGGACGAGGATACGAACAGGCGGGCGTACAGGATCTACCGCTTCACGGCCAGCGGCAGGCTGGAGCCCGATGGACGGGTCTTCGAGCTCCTGGAACCGCCGCCCGACCCGCCGACGATCGAGTACTCGGACGGGACTGCGTCGTGGATCATTCCGGCACCGTTCACTCCCAATTACGACTGGGTCCTCGGTTCGGACCTCACCTTCTGGTGGTCCGCCTTTCCAGAACTTCTACCGATCCCGGGACGGCACGCTGTGGGTGCGTCGCTACATCGGGGAAGGCATCCAGAGCTTCGACATCTTCGACGAGCAGGGGAGACTACTTGGGCAGCCCGAACTGCCGGCCGGCTTCGGCTCGATGTCGGTGAGGTCGATCAGGGAAGACCGGATGTACGTGATCGACACGGACGAACTGGGGGTGGACTACGTGGTGCGGCTGGAGATCGTGAAGCCGGAATAGGATTGGTCCGCCACATCCGCGGGCACCGCCGCCACGGGCTCATCGCACGGAGCCCAATCGGGCAACGGACCGCGTGCCGTCGTCTGCGGTGCCTCCAGAAAGTGCGCGACCGGAGCCGCGAATTCGGCCAGCCAGACGCGCGTGATCAGCGTGGCCAACCCCGGCCCCGCGTCTCCGATCGTCGTGATCTGGAGTTCAACCGCGGCCTCGAGCTGCCCGCCAGCCTCCCGAAACATGGCCCTTCGCCAGACGAGGCGACCGTAGGCGATGCTTGCACACCCGGGCTCGGCGTTCAGTTCGACCGCCATGCTGTCCGCAAGCGTGTCCCATCGGTCCGCGGCATCGTCGCCGGATAGCTCCTCGTCGACCCGGTGGACGTAGATCAGCCTCGACTGCCGGGCGGGCGGCCACTGGTCGCCGGTGAACTCGTATTGGAACCGGCCCCGGGTGTGCTCCTCCAATACCCACCCGCTGTCCGGCTCCAACCAGATGCCGGGACGGGCGAGGCGAAGGTCCTGGAAGGTCATCCCCAACTGCACGTTGTACGGGAAGGGACTTGAATCCGGCAAGTCGACAGGCGGGTCGGCACAGGCGGCCGCCACGATGGCCAGGCCGATAACGATCCGTGAAGCGCTTCTTGTGCTGATCAAGAGGTCACCTTTCCTCGGTACGCCGCCGCGGGTCTCACCGATCCGGTCGGAACACGATGCATCCCACACGTGTGATCCGCGTGATGTGGGAATTGGTTGTCAATACAGCAGTCGGGGCATGCGTGACGCTTGAGCGGGTACTTGCCCGCCTGGACGTGGCGGCCAAACCTTGGGACATGAGCCTGCCGGGCTTCGGGCTCCACCCACTGAAGGGCGACCGCGCCGGTTATTGGGCGGTAAAGGTGTCCGCCAACTGGCGCGTGGTCTTCCGCTTCGACGGGCGTGACGTCAGGGATGTGGATTTGGTCGACTACCACCAGGAGGTATGCGACGTGCCGATGAAGAACCCACCTCATCCGGGCCTGTCCGTGCGCCATGATTGTCTGGAGCCGCTGGGGCTTACCGTGACGGCGGCGGCGCTTCTGCTCGTCGCCGCGGTGTGCGACCGTCCCGAGTCCCCGGCCCAGGCTCCCGCCGTCACCTTCCAGGACTCGGCCGGCATCCGGATCGTCGAGAGCCATGCCCCGCAGTGGGACGAGGGCACCGCGTGGACGGTCGCGTCGGAGCCGGTAATCGCCATCGGAGGGTACACGGGCACCGGGGAGCCCCGGGATTCGAGTCACCTGGTCTGGGATATCCGCGACGTTGCACCCCTCTCGGACGGCCGGGTTGCCATGCTCTCCCGCGGCGAGAAGAAGGTGTTCGTCTTCGAGTCCTCGGGGACGTTCTCGACATCGATCGGTCGTGTGGGACAGGGCCCGGGCGAGTACCGTTATCCGGACCACCTTCAGGTCCTCCCGGGCGATACTCTGGTGATCTGGGATGTGCTCGGCCCGGTGGCCTATTTCGACGCTTCCGGTGAGCTACTGAGGGACTGGCGTGTTGATGTCGAAGCGTTGCTCGCTGCTACGCGCAAACCGAATCAGGTTTCGCCCGAGAGGGCACACCTGCCATTGACGGACGGGTCATTCATCGTCCTGGTCGGCCTCGCACCAGGCGATGTCGTTCCGCCCCTGGGGGTGCCCTACCGTGCGCCGGTGGAGTTCTTCCGGATCGATTCCACCTACACCGCTCATTCCTTGGGTCGCTGGGAGGAGCGTGAACACCTCTACCTGCACCCCTGGGGTCCCCCGGTCCTGCCCTTTCCATTCGGAGTGCAGTTGGCGGCAGGGGGAACCCCGACCGCGGTCTACATCAGCAACACCGATCAATACGAGATTCACCGGTATTCCACGACGGGCGTGCTCCGGAGGATAATCAGGCGGACGGCAGAACCGATCTCCATCACCGCCGGGGACATCCAGGAATGGAAGGATGGATTTCCGGTTTACCAGGACTCGTGGGATACCTGGGACCGGGCTGTCGACGGGCTGCCGCCGCGGGAATTCAGGCCGCCGATCGCCGGGCTTCTGGTGGATTCCCGAGGCTACCTGTGGGTCATGGACAGCTACCGCCTGGACCGTTCGGGGAGCGAATGGAGCGTATTCGATCCGGCCGGCCACTGGCTGGGGACGCTGGAGATCCCGTTGGGGCGCGTGGAGTGGATCGGAGAGGATCTGATTCTGGGAGTCAACCAGGATCTGGATACCGGGGTGCAGGTGGTGAAGGGGTATCGGCTGAACCGCAACCCGGGGCCGTCCTGACCCGGGCGCCTACGCTTTTCGCGCCACCGCCGCCGCGATCAACCCCCCGTGCTCGCGCCCGTTCTCGATGAAGATCTTGTTCGCGTTGAATCCGGCCGCGATCACGCCGGCGATGTAGACGCCCGGCACGTTCGTCTCCATGGTGGCGCGGTCGTGGTCGGGGATCCCGGTGCGGGAGTCGGTGTGGGCGCCGAGGCTGTGCAGCAGGGTGCGGTCGGGGCGCCAGCCGGTCATGGCGAGCACCCAGTCGCAGGGGACCTCGGTGGCTGCGCCGGCGCCGTCGCGCACGATCGTGGCCGTGCCGGGGGCTAGCCGGGAGACCCGTGACCCCCAGTGCATGGGGATCTCGCCGCTCGCGATGCGGTTGTCGATGTCGGGCCGCACCCAGGGCTTGACGCCGCGGTCGAAGACGTCCAGGAAGTGCACCATCCGCACCCGCACGCCGTTGCGGTAGAGCTCCAGCGCGGCCTCGACCGCCGAGTTTCCGCCGCCCACGACCGTCACGTCCTGGCCGAAGAACGGGTAGGGCTCCCTGTAGTAGTGGATGACGCGGTCGTGCGGCTGTCCATCCTCCAGGTCGAGGCGGTTGGGCTTGCCGAATCCGCCGGTGGCGATGACGACGGCGCGGGCGTGGATGCGGTCCTCCCGGCCGCAACGGGTGCGAGTGGAGAGGACGAACCCGCTGTCCGCCGGTGCCGTTGCCGACTGGATCCGGGAGTCGGTCGTGGCACCGGCCGGAGCACGGTCAATCCCCGTCACCTCCTCGTACTGCCGCACCTTCAGCCCATGATGGGCGACCACACGGCGATAGTAGGCCAGCGCCTGCTGCCGGGTCGGCTTCGCGTCGGGGATTGTGAACGGCACGCCGCCGATCTCCAGCCGCTCCGCCGTGGAGAAGAAGGTCATGTAGTAGGGGTAGTGCGTCAGTGACTCGGTGATGCAGCCGCGGTCGACGACGGCATAGCGGAGCCCTTCCTCCTTCGCGGCCACTGCCACGGCAAGACCGCACGGGCCGGCCCCGACGATCGCCAGGTCCAGGGCGTCGGCCATTCAGCTGATCGGCCGCCCCTGCCGCAGCACGACCTCGCCCGGCAGCGCGTCCGTGAACTCGCCGGCATCGACCGTCAGCACCCCGTTCACCATCACGTAGTCCACCCCTTCGCTGTACAGCGCCGGCTCCAGCACGGTCGCGCGGTCCTGGATGCGGTCGTAGTCGAAGATGACGATGTCCGCCTTGAACCCCTCGCGCAGCAGGCCGCGGTCCGCCAGCCCGATGATGCGTGCGGGCAGCCCGGTCATCGAACGGACCGCGAAGGGCAGCGAAATCGCGTTCAGCTCCTTCACGTAGCGCGCGATCTTGCGGGTGAAGGCGCCGAAGTGCCGCGGGTGCGCCCCGGGGACCGACGCGAAGCCGGGAGCGCCCTCAATCCCGCTCACCCCGGCGTCGGACGCCGTCGCAGTGTAGTCCTGCCGGTAGTAGTTGACGACGTCCATGTCGTGCATCCCGTAGCCGCGCGTCCGCGCTCCGCCGAGCAGGCCAGGATAGCCGTTGAGCGCCATGTGCACGACCACCTCCTGGTAGGTCATGTCCATTTCGGCGCCGAGCCCGGCAAGCGTTTTGCCCACGAAGTCGCGGTCGGGGTAGTCGACCACCACCACGCGGTCGGCCCCGCCGTTGTGGTCCACGATCCAGGCGATGTCCCGCTCGATGACGGCGCGGCTGGCGGGGTCGCTCCAGCGCCGGGAGAGGAGCTGGCGGGCGTTGTCGAAGATGCCGTCCGTGTTGTAGACGGGACTGTCGCGGCCGCCGCTGGTGTCGACGCTGTCGTGCACGAGGCTCCAGCGGGGGATCATCGGGCGCGCGCCGCCGCCGAAGGTCTCGTAGGGATAGACGTCGAGGCAGACCTCCAGCCCCTCGGCACGGGCCGCGTTCACGACCACCGTGTCGTGGGCCGAGCGCCCGAAGCTGGAACGTCCGCGGGACTTGTGGTGGCTCGCGACGACGCGAATCCCCGTCTCGCGCGCGATGTTGATCGTCTCCTCCAGCCCCTGCAGTCCGTCCACCGGCCAGTCGTCGACCATGCTGGGGAGCTGCCAGAGCGGCATGATCGCCTCGCTGCGCTGGTGCGCGACGTAGAAGCCGTCGTACGGCGCCACGACCGACGCGAGCGCCACGATTTCCTCGGGCTCGCTGAAGCGTGCGGGACGGTATTCGACGCCTGCGCCGAGCCCCCACGCCCCAGCCTCCATGCCCTGCCGGACCAGCCCCTGCATCCGCGCGATCTCCTGCTCGGTGGCCGGCCGCTCGTAGTCGCTGCCCATGACGTAGCCGCGCACCGTGCTGTGGCCGACCATCGGGACAAAGTTCATCGCGTGGCCCTGGCCCCTGAGCGCCGCGACCTCCGAGGTGATCGGCCAGCGGATGTTGCGGCCGTCCGGTGCCCCGATCACCGTGGTGAGGCCCTGGCTGTTGAGGCTCCTCGCCCGCCGCGGTTCGAGGTAGAGGGACGTCATGGCGCGGTCGGCGTGCGAGTGCAGGTCGATGAAGCCGGGGCTGACGTACATGCCGTCTGCGTCGATGACTCGCCGGGCGGTGGCGCCGGGCATTCGGGCGATGCGGACGATGCGGTCCCCGTTGATGGCGATGTCGGCGCGGAACCAGTCGTTGCCGGTGCCGTCGAGGACGCGGCCGTTGCGGATGAGGACGTCGTAGTCCTGGGCGGTGGCGGGGGTGGGGGCGGCTGCCGCGAGGAGGGCGGCCGCGAGCAAGCCGAGGAAATGTAAAGACGGCTTTACCAAATGTCGTGTCGACTTTACAGTCCTCATCTCTCGATCATCCTTCCCACGATGGCCTGGCCCGGCATCGCACCCTCGACGTTCTCTCCGTCGCGAACGACGAACTCGCCACCCACCAGCACATGCATCACTCCGACGGAATAGGACAGGTCCTCCTCGAAGGTGGCGGTATCGATGATGCGGTCCGGCTCGAACACCGCGATATCGGCGTCCATCCCGACCTGCAACCGCCCCTTGCGGGCCGCCTGGTCGGTCATCCCCTCGAGCCGCCGGGCGGGCATGATGGTGATCTTCGCCAGCGCGTCCATCAGCGGCAGGAGACCGCCGTCCCTGGCATAGTGTCCCAGGAAGCGCGAAAAGGTGCCCGCGCCGCGTGGATGCGCGCCCGGTGCATAGCGCATTCCGTCGGAAGCGACCATCACGAAATCGCTCGCGAGCGCCTCGCGGATCCACTCGTCCCTCATCATGTGGATGATCACCGTGCCGCCCTGCCGGCGGTTGCTGCGGAAGGTCTCCTCCGTCAGCCGCTCGCCGGAGTCCTGCAACTGGACATCGCCGTAGCTGATCTGGAGCTTCTCCTGCCAGCCGGGGTCGAAGATCGCGGACTCGATGCCGGTCGACGCCGCGGTGTAGGGGTAGGCCTCGGTGGTGACGTCGAATCCGCGGCTCTGCACGCCGCCGATGAGGTCGAGGATCGGCCCGATGTTCCAGAGGCTGGAGCTGTTGACGTGGACGATGTGGAGCGACGCGCCGGTGGCCACCGCGTTGGCGAGCACCTCCTGCATGGCGCTGATGGTCATGTCGCGGACGTGCGTGTAGATGGTCGTGTTGGCTTCGGCCGCGAACTTGAAGACTTCGAGGATCTCCTCCAGCGAGGCGCCCGGGTAGTACTGGTGCGCCATCCCGATCCCGAGGGCGCCTTCGGAGAGGCCACGTTGCAGAGCGTTGCGGAGCGCGGGATAGTCCTCGCGGGCGACCGGATCGTAGCGGCCCGCCGACCCCACGGACCCGAGTTCGCGCTGCCCGGCGTTCCGATCGGTGTCGAGCATCGCGCGGGCCTGCTCCAGCGCGGCGACCCGTCCCGGCATGGCCCAGGCCCGATTGGACATGTGCGATACGGTCGCGCCGTAGTTGAGGATCGCGCCCTCGCCCCTCCGTGCCAGGAATGCCGCCGGACTCGCCGCGCCGCTCTCCAGCTCGAGCGCGGTGGTGACCCCGTCCCGCGCCTGGAACTCGTTGGCGCGGTTGGACTGCCCGTGCGCGTGCAGGTCGATGAAGCCCGGCGCGACGACCAGCCCCGTGACGTCCACCACGATCTCGCCCGTGAGCGGATCCTCCGAGATCGCGACGATCTCCCCCCCGCGGATCCCGACGTTGAGCACCGCGTCGCGGCCCGTTTCGGGGTCCATGACGCGCCCTCCCGACAGCACGATGTCGTGGGTGTCCTGGGCGGTGAGGGGGGCGGGGTGGGGGCCGGCCGCGGCGGCGAAGGCGATGGCCGGCAGCGTGAGGACAGGCCCGCGTGACCACCGAAAGCAGCCGATTGTATGGAGAACATGACATTTTGTAAGGTCGGGTTTACAGCGCGACCGAGGGTTGTCCTGAAATGCGTTCAATGGGGAACGTCCTCCGCATCGGGGTGAAAGTGTGAGACTAGAGGTACAGGGGAGGGGGGTAAGGCCGCAACCAAGGTCATCCTCGCCCGCGTCACCCCCACAGCGCCCCGATCGGCACCGCGAAGAGCCCGTCGCCGAACGCGGTCGTGTGATCGCCGTCGTACAGGAGCACCCCGATCCGGAACCGCTTTCCCGCAACGCGCCGGAACCGTCGCAGGCCGGTGAAGTCCACGGAGCGAAGCGAGGCCGCCGCCTTGACCTCGACACCGTAACACCCACCCCGTGCGGTCTCCATCACGATGTCCACCTCGACCTTGTCCTTGTCGCGGTAGTGGTGGAAGGTCACGGGCTCCTCCACCCAGAGCGCCTGCTTCCTCAGCTCGTTGTAGACGAACGATTCCAGGAGCGAGCCGAGCAGGGCGGGACTGCCGAGCAGCCTCTCCCGCGTGATGCCGCGAAGCGCGCACATCATGCCGGTGTCGACCGCGTGCATCTTCGGCGTCTTGACCATCCGCGTGAGCTCGCCGGCGTGCCAGGCGGAGATGCGCTCCACGAGGAAGAGCTGCTCCAGAAGCGCCAGGTACTTGCCCGCGGTGAGGCGGTTCAGGCCCAGTCTGCCCCCGAGATCGGTCAGATTGACCAGCTGACCCGAGAGGATGGCGGCCAGGCGGAGCAGCTTCGTCACGCCTTCCGTGTTGGCGATCCCGGGCAGATCGCTCAGATCCCCCTGAATGAGGGTGTTGACATACTGCCGGTACCAGGCGCGCGTCCGCCGCTCGCTCGCTCGCAGCAGGGGCTCGGGAAAGCACCCCGCCACAATCCGCTGCACGAGACGCTCCCTCACGCGCACTTCGCCGGCCACGGGTGCTTCACCCCGGAGCAGACTCTCCAGGAAGGTCGGCTCGCGGCCCTCGATTTCGCATTCGGACAACGTCATCAACCGCACCGCCTCCATCCTTCCGACCAGCGCACCGGACACCCTTGGCCGCAGGAACGCGTTCGCCGACCCGGTGAGCAGAAAGCGGCCGGGGGTCCGCTTTTCGTCCACCGCCTGTTTGATCGCGAGGAGAGTCTCGGGAACGCGCTGCACTTCGTCGAGCGCGATCCTCTTTGGCGGAAGATTGCGAACGAAGCCGACGGGATCCGCCCTGGCGACCTCCGCCTGAGCCAGGTCGTCAAAGGTGATGTACTCCCAGTCGCCGTCGATCAGATCCTTGACCAGGGTCGTCTTTCCCACCTGCCGGGCACCCATGATGAAGACCACAGGCGTGTCGGCGAGGGCTTCGCGCACGAGGCGGGCGGTGAATCGCGGGAACACGACGGTGGGGTCCTCTGCCGAGAGGGAGGTTCGCGGGAAACCGGATGCGGCTGATTGTCAATCGTAACAGCGTCCAATCGTTATCGAAAGAGCGTCCAATTGTCGATTGAGAGACCGTCCAATCGTTATTGGCGTCGTGTGCGGGTCCGCTCTGGTGCGGCATGGCGGATCAGCCGAGCACAGACAGCTGAGCTGGCCCGCGTTGACGGCAACCAATCTGGCCAGTACATTCGGCTAGCCAGATTATCTGGACAGATCCTCCAGCCGGCTTGTGAATTCGCCGGGCGTCCGCCGGAGGCCCGTTGCCAGGCGCCCGGAAGCACCGAATGGAAGTCCAAACATGACCGCATGGAAGCTGCAGGACGCGAAGAACCGCTTCAGCGAGGTTGTGCGGGAAGCGGTGGCCGGTTACCCGCAGCATGTGACCCGGCGGGGGAAGCCGGCGGTCGTGGTCCTGGCGACGGGAGAATACGAACGCCTCAGTCGTCTCGATGCCGCGAACGCACCCACTTTCGCGGAGATCCTGCTGGCGATCCCACAGGACGGCCGGGAGTTCGAAAGGCTGGATCCGCAGTTGCGGCCTGTCGAATTGAGCGGGGAGCACGACCCTCCAGCGGAGGGCTAACGTGTTTCTCATCGACACCGACGTACTGTCCGCGCTCCGGCGGCGCGAGCGGAATCCGGAGATTGCCCGCTGGCTCGCCGCCCAGCGGGCCTCGGACCTGTACCTGAGTGTCGTCTCCGTCGGGGAAATCGAGCGGGGGATCGCCGGGGTCGAGTGCAGGGATCCCGCTTTCGCGGACCGGTTGGAAGAGTGGCTGGATACTCTCCTGCGGCTCTACCGTGACCGCATACTTCCGATCGACCTGTCCGTCGCGCTGCGGTGGGGCCGGCTGTCGGCGGACATCGGCCACGCGGGGGCCGATCTGTTGATCGCGGCCACGGCGATGGAACACGGACTGACGGTCGTCACGCGCAACACCCGGCACTTCGCCGCGGCGGGCGTTCCGGTACTCGACCCGTCCGCACCGGCTTCACCGTCGGCAACGGTCTCACCGTCAGGACAGGGGTCACCGTCAGGACAGGGTTCACCGCAGGCAGCGGCTCCCCCGCCGGCGTCATGACTTCGGCGTTCTCCCAAGCCGGGTAGCGACCCAGAAAAAGAGGATCGCGGTGAAGGCCAGCGCGAGCACCGTACCGAGCCGCTCGCCTGCGTCGACCCCCAGATACCACGCCGCGCTCAGGATGGCCGCGCAGGAACACAGCACCAGCGGCCGGGCGTCCCTCGCCAGCCCGTACCACAGCCCGCACGCTCCTGCACCGGCCACCGCGGCCGCCGCCCCCAATGGCGGCATTTCAAACACCTCGAGCGTGGTCCCGAAACCGAGCGGGATGGCGAGCAGGACCGACGCCGCAAGGTGATAGCCATAGCGGGGGTTCCGCAGCGCCGCGGGGGCCCGGTGGATGCCCCACAGCGCCAGCGCGGTGACCACCAGCAGCCAGGCGTCCAGGGCCAGCAGGGCATTGTCGTCGAGTTCGAGCGGCCCGACCGCCGTCATGCCGACCATCGGATAGCCCGCGTAGAGGCTGACCGCGAAAGCGTAGAGCGCTGGGCGCGAAACGGACTCGGCGCGCCCGGCGTAAAGCAGCAGGCCCAGCACCGCCAGCGTCGCAACCATTACGCCGTCCAGGATCCAGATGATGACGTCGGCGTCCAGATCGAAGGCCCTGAAGAGAAACGCCGCCACGAAGACGTAGCCGAGAGCCGCGGACACCGCGGGCATGACCGGGTTTCGGCGCACAAAGACCGGAATGGTCGCGGCCGGAGTGACCAGGGCGAGCAGCCCGACCACGATGCCTCCCGCAGTCGTGTTTTCCCAGGCCTCCATCGAGTACATGAATGCGGAGAGGAGCAGGATCAGCCCGCTGGTCTGCAGCGCGTAGGTCACCGGCACGAACCGCCGCGTGGCTTCGAGACGCATTCCGAGCAGCACGGTCGCAATCCCCGCTCCCGCAATCACGAACGTACGCACCCCGGGCCCCAGATCGGGCCACGACCACGCGAAGAAGGTGACCGCGGCGATTACCAGCAGAATGCCGGCAGTTCCCGCAACCGCATACTGAAGGAACCGGCGACGCCCCGATCGCAGGCGGCCGGCGTGCTCGCTACGCAGGCTTTCCGCCAACTCGGCGGAGATCAACCCGCGCTCCTGCCACCGCTGGAGGGCGGAGTCGAGTTCGGATTTGCTCATGTCCGGGTTCGCCTTCGCATGGTGGGGGTTGGGCCTCCAAATCACGGATCGCGCGCCATGGACTTTAGCAGCCCGGCGATCATAAGCAACAGCACCACGCTCACGGGAAGGGCGGCGGCCATCGCGGCGGTCTGCAGGGCCTGAAGGCCATCGGCGAGGAGCAGCACGGCGGCCACCACGCCTATACCGAGCCCCCACACGATGCGGAAACGCTGCGGGGGATGGGGGTCGCCCATGCTCAGCAGGGTGGTGATGACAAGCGTTCCGGAGTCGGACGACGTTACGAACCAGGTCGACAACAGGAGCGTGGCCAAAGCGGACATGCCCCAGGTCAGCCAGCCGCTTTCGCTCAGACGGTCGATGGTCCCGTAGAGCGCGGCCTCGTAGTTCCCGCCCTGTACCAGTTCGATGATCCCGGCGGTGCCCACGCCGCCCGCCGCGTCGAGCTCCAGATGGATGGCGTTGCCGCCGAAGATCCCGATCCACAGCAGCCCCAGTGCGGTCGGGACAACCAGCACGCCGACGATGAACTCGCGCACGGTGCGCCCGCGCGAGATGCGGGCGATGAACATGCCGACGAAGGGAGCCCAGGAAATCCACCATCCCCAGTAGAAGATTGTCCAGGCATTCTGCCAGGCGGCCTGCCCCGCGTCATCGGCGATCCAGAACCCCATCGGCAGCGCGTGCCACAGGTATTGGCCGAAGGAGCTTACGACGAATCCCATGAGCCACATGCCGGGGCCGAGGATGAGGAAGCAGCCCAGCAGGATGATGCTCAGGCCGACGTTCCACTCCGACAGGACGCGGATCCCGCGGCGCACGCCGGACACGGCCGACAGGGTCGCCGCCAGCGAGATCGCCGCGATCAGCACGACCTGGGTGACGACCCCCGGATCGACGCCCGCCAGAACGTTGAGTCCGGTGGCCATCTGGCTGGCCCCGAGCCCCAGCGTGGTCGCGATGCCGAAGACCGCGCCGAAAACCGCCAGCAGGTCCACCAGGTCGCCGATGGGGCCGTAGATCCGGTCGCCGATCAGCGGATGCAGGGCCGACCGCAGCGTCAGCGGCAGCTTCTTGCGAAACCCGAAGTAGGCCAGGCACAGCCCGACCAGGACGTAGACGGCCCAGCCGTGCAGGCCCCAATGGAAGAAGACGACACGCATGGCGTGGGCGGCGCGCTCCTCGTCCAGCGATACGGCGCCGGCAAGGTCGGCCAGAGGGTTGTTCGGGTAGCCCGCGCTCTGGCTGTTGTCGAAGTAGGAGAGCGGTTCGGCAATCGAGAAGAAGAGCAATCCGATCCCCACCCCCGCGGAAAACAGCATGGCCAGCCAGGAGGACGTGCGGAACTCCGGCCTGGAACCGTCATCGCCGAGCCGGATCCTCCCGAACCGGCTGCACGCCAGTAGCACGCAGGCAAAGAGGCAGGCGCAGACGGTCAGGATGTAGAACCAGTCCAGCGTCCCCTCGATCCAGCTGCGGATGCGCTCGAACACGGCGCCGGCGGCCTCCACGTCCCGGATGGCGACGAGGACGAACACCAGGACGAAGCCCTTGGCCGCCAGCGCCATGGTGGGGTTCAGTCCCTTCCACGGCCCGTCCTTCGCCGTCGCCCTCCGGTCCCGCCCGTCGTTCATGGCCCCTTCCTGGTCGCCTTGCCACGTAGCGCCCCGCCGCTCTCGGTGCTCGCGCGGTTCATCCGCGGACTGCCGAGTCCTTCGGGGGCTGCCTGTAGTATACGTCCCATTCCGCCATTGATCCGCCCCTCGCCCGGGTGCATCCTTCATGGCATGAAGACTCCGGAGGCAGAGACCCGCCGCGCGCTGGCCAGGCTGCGCAGAGCGCTCGAGAAGGCGCGGCGCGAGGTGCGGGGGCTGCGCGAGGGGTTGGATGAGTCCGAGGCGGACGGCTATCCCGCGGACGACTACGCCGAAATGGAAGGGCATCTCGACGCCGTGAGTGAGCTCGTGAATCGCGAGCAGACGCGCCAGCAGGCAAAGATCCTGAGAGCGGGCGGAATCGGTCCCGGTGGGTTGCGGGGTTCCGCATTGCGGCGCTCGGGGTCGCTCGGCGCGGGGTCGCAGGCTTCGCGGTCACTCGGCACTGGTTCGCGCGGCGCGGGATCGCGGCGCGATGGATCTCACGGCGCGGGCCCGCAGCGTTCCGCGGAGCCCGTTTTGCGGGCCGAGGGGGATGGGGAGGGAGGGCGACGATCGTGAAGCGGCGCGATTTCGTAGCCGGCGGCACGAAGGGTGTGTTCGTCGGACTGGCGGGGCTGGCGGGCCTCGGGGCGAGGCCCGCCACGCCCTTCGTCGCGGCGACCGGCCGGCGCGCGGACCTGGTCATCCGCGGCGGGACGATTTACGACGGCACGGGAGGGCCCCCGCGCACCGGCGACATCGCCATCGACGGCGACCGCATCACGCAGATCGGGCGCGGTCTCCCGGCGGGCGCCACCGAGATCGACGCGCGGGGAATGGCGGTCGCGCCCGGCTTCATCGACATCCACTCCCACGCGGACCTCTCGCTGCTGGTGAACCCCCGCGCGGAGAGCCGGGTGCGGCAGGGCGTCACGCTGGAGGTCGTCGGCCAGGACGGCTCGTCGATCGGGCCGTGGAGCGATGGCGTCTTCGAGTTGACGCGCGACCGCTACCGGCGCGACTTCGATGTGGAGATCGACTTCCGCGATGTCGGGGGCTTCCTGGACCGGATCGACCGGGAGCGGCCGGCGGTGAGCGTCGCGTCGATGGTTGGGCACGGGACGGTGCGGGGGTTCGTGGTGGGCGGCGTCGACCGGCCCGCGACGGAGGCGGAGCTGGAGCGGATGCGCGCGATGGTGCGGGACGCGCTCGGGCAGGGTGCGGTGGGGCTCTCGACCGGGCTCGAATACACGCCGGGGAGCTTCGCCACGCGGGACGAACTGGTCGCGGTGGCGTCGGAGCTCCGCGGCACGGTCTATCCGTACGCGTCGCACATGCGCAACGAGGACGACCGGCTCCTCGCGGCGCTCGAGGAGGCGCTGCACGTGGGACGCGTGGCCGGGGTGGCGGTGCAGGTCTCGCACCTCAAGGCGCAGGGGGAGCGCAACCACTGGAAGGCGGAGGCCGCCTTCGCGGCGATCGAGGCCGCGCGAGAGGGCGGCGTGGACGTGCACTTCGACCGCTATCCCTACGTGGCGTACGCGACGGGGCTCTCGAACCTCTTCCCCGCGTCGGCGCGGGCCGGGGGCACCGGGAGGTTCCTCGCGCGGCTCGCCGATCCGGAGACCGGCCCGGCGCTGGAGCGGGCCTGCCGGGACAAGATCGCGCTGCTGGGGTCGTGGGACGCGGTGCAGATCAGCCGGATCGGCGGGGCGAACGCGGCCGCGCGGGGGCGGCGGCTCGGCGAGCTGGCGTCCGAACTCGGCGAGGATCCCTACGCGCTCACCGTGCGGCTGCTCCGCGAAGCCAACGGGAGCGTGGGGATGATCGGGTTCGGCATGTCCGAAGAGAACACGGAGCGGATGCTCGCCCACCCGCTGGGGATGGTGTGCTCGGATGGCGGTGCCTACGCGCCGTACGGGCCACTTTCGCGGTCCTCGCCCCACCCGCGCGGCTACGGCAGCTTCCCGCGGGTGCTCGGCCACTACGTGCGGGAGCGCCGGGCGATGTCGCTGGCGGCGGCGGTGCACAAGATGTCGGGGCTGCCGGCGCGCAAGCTGGGGCTGGGGGACCGGGGGGTGTTGCGTGCGGGGGCCGTGGCGGACGCGGTCGTGTTCGATCCCGACCGCGTGGGGGACCGGGCCACCTTCGACGAGCCGCACCAGTATCCGGAGGGGGTCGCGCATGTGGTCGTGGGGGGGGTGCACACGATCCGGGATGAGGAGCAGACGGGGGGGATGGGGGGGCGGGCGGTGCGGGGTGGGGGGGCGGCGGGCCGGTGAACGTGGTCGGGGCCGACGTCCGGTGGCGGCCGCAGTTGACGAAAATGTAAAGTATACATTACACTTTGTCATGTTTGCCATACATCTCGACGCTGCCCAGGAACCCGGAGCCGCCCGGGACCCCGACGCTGCCTTCAACCGCCTCGCCCTGAAGGTCCACGCGGTCCAGCGCGCCACCAACCCTGTGCTGCGCCGGTACTGGGACGCCGTCTCGGACGGGCAACCCGCCGCGTGGAACGAGATCCCCCCGGTGCCGGTTCGCGCATTCCGGGACACGCCGATCGTCACCGGCACCGCCGAAGTCGTCTTCCGCACCAGCGGCACGACCGGCGGCGGGAGTGGCGGCGACAGTGGAGGCGGCCCTGGCGACGGCAGTGGAGGCGGCACTGGCAACAGGAGTGGAGGCGGCACCGGCGACGGCAGTGGAGGCGGCCGTGGCAACAGGAGTGGAGGCGGCACCGGCGACGGCAACGCTGGCGGCACCGGCCACGGCATCGGTCGCGGCGAGCATCACGTCGCGAGTCTGGAACTATACCGCGCGGCTGCCCAGGACAACTACCGGCAACACCTCTTCGCGGGAGCGCCTGCGCTGAGCCTCATCTCGCTGGTCCCGAACCCCGCCGTCGTCCCCGATTCCTCGCTGGCCACGATGGCCGGCTTCATCGCCCGGGAACCGGAAGTGCGGCACGCCGCCTGGGCCTTCGATCCGGAGCGCGGCGTGGATGTCGATGCGGTGCGGGAAGCCGTCGCGGCAGCGGCGTCGGTCGCGGCGACGGCGACGGGCCCGACGACGACGGAGGCCCCGCCCCGCCCCGCGTCCGCCACCCCCCCACCCATCCTCCTCCTCACCACCGCCTTCGCGCTCGTCCAGCTCCTCGACGCGCTCGCCGACTCCCCCCTCCCCCTCCCGAACGGCTCCCGTATCATGGAGACCGGCGGCTTCAAGGGCCGCACCGCCGAGATCGGCCGCCCCACCCTCTACCGGCGCGTGCACGGCACCCTCGGCGTCCCCGAGTCGCACATCGTGAACGAGTACGGCATGACCGAGATGCTCTCGCAGGCGTACGACTGCGTCGCGGGGCAGGGGCCGCCGGCCGCCGAGCGCGTGCACCGGTTTCCGCCCTGGGTGCGGACGCGCGCGCTCGACCCCGCCGATCTGTCCCCTCTGCCCGCCGGACGCCCCGGCCTGCTGGCCCACTTCGACCTGGCCAACGCGGCGTCGGTCTGCCACCTGCTGACCGAGGACTACGGATCCGTCACCGCCGACGGCGGCGTGCGGCTGCTGGGCCGCGCCCCGGGCGCCGCGGTGCGGGGGTGCTCGCTGGCCGCGGAGGCATTCCTGCGAATGACGGGGGCCGCGTGACCCCGTCCGCCACCGGGCGTGAACCCGGAGGCGCGCCGGAAACGAGCGGCGCGGTCAAGAAGGGCGCCGCGGACGCAACCGGCGCCGCAGACGCGACCGACGCTGCGCCTGCAACCGACTCTCCGCGCGCAACCGACGCCTGGGTCCTGCCTCCGGGCTTGCCCGCGCCGAGTGCCTGCGAGCAACTCCGCGCGGGCGACCTCCCCATCCGCCACCCCACCCGGGACGCGGTCGACCCGGGCGGGCTGATCACCGCGCTGCGCGATGCCCGGCGCGACCTTGCCGCAATCCCCACGGGCGAGATGGTGCGCATCCTGGGTGGCGCGGCCGAGACCCTCACCCGGGAACTCGGTCGCGCGGACGTCCTGGACATCGCCGCCAACGGCCGGCTCTCGGCGGAGATGGCGCGCGCGGTGGTGGATGGGATGGCCCCGTCGTGGACCACCGCCGCGCTCGACCGCCTGGTGCACGCCGAGTTCCCCGACCCGCGCGTGCTCGACGGCTTCGCGGCGGAGGCGCGCACGGGCGAGGAAGGCGGCACGGTGGCCGACGCTGGTGCGCGCACGGGAGACGAGGCCGCGCCGACCCGCCACATTCGCGCGGCGGGCCCGCCCGTGACCCTGCACTTCGGCGCGGGGTCCGTCCCGGGGGTGACGGTCACGTCCATGATCAGGGCGCTGCTGGTGCGCTCGGCCGTGCTGGTCAAGCCCGGGGCCGGCGACATCGCGCTCACCGTGCGGTTCGCGTGGCTCCTCCACCGCGCCGACCCGCGTCTTGCCCGCGCGGTGGCCGTCCAGTACTGGCCGGGCGGATCCCCCGCGTGGGACGGGTGGGAGCGCGTCCTCTTGCGCGCCGCCGACCAGGTCGTCGTGTACGGCGGCGACGCCGCGATCGAGGCCGTGCGTGCCCGCGCCCCAGCCACAGCCCGGTTGATCGAGCATCCCCACCGAATCGGCGTCGCGATCATCGGGGCGGAAGGGGCTGGTGGGGCGGTGGAGGCCGGTGCGTCAGTTGCCCAGGCCACCGCCCGCGCGGCCGCACTCTTCGAGCAGCGTGGCTGCGTCAGCACCCACCTCGTCTTCCACCTGGGCGGGAAAGCCGCGGCCCACGAGTTCTGTGCGGCACTGGCGGCGAGCCTCGCAGCCCTCGAAACCCGACTCCCCCCCGGTCCCCGTACTCCGGCGGAACTGTCGGCGCTTCATCAACTCCGCGGCCGCCTGGCCATGAAGGGTGCAACCCTGCGCCACGCGCCCACCGACGAGTCATCCCAGCCGACTCCACCAGCCCCCGACGGGGACGCCTCCATCACACTCTGGCCCGCCACCTCCGGCGGCTGGTCCGTGGTCCTGTCCCCTGCGGATTCCTTCGAGCCGACGGGCAGCCGGACCGTCTGGATCGCCCCCGTCAGCAACCTGGCGGAGTTGCTGGAAACACTGGCCCCCCTGTCACCCGTCCTTCAGACCATCGGGCTGGCCGGGATCGACCGGGACCGCGCGGCATCGCTTGCCGAAGACCTCTTTGCGGTCGGCGCGACGAGAATCGTCCCCCTGGACCAGGTGCCCTTCCCGGACCCCGATTGGCTTCACGACGGCGCACGTCCGTTGCGGGAACTGGTGCGCTGGGGGGAACTGCGTTAGCCAGGCCCAGCGGCCCGCGACAGGCTCGCCGCCGTTTGCCGGGTGGCTTATTCCACTGCGCTAATCGTCCGATTCGGGTTCGTTTCGCCACATGACCAGCTGGCGGGTTCCCCTCGGCGTCTCCTCCACGCGAACCGTCAGTGTGTCACCCTTGCGGATTCCGCAATCGGAGCGAATTCCGAGGGGGATCGTCAGCCGCCCACCGGTCCCGACCGTCACGTCTCCGTAGTAGAGCGTTCGATAGATTGCCACTCAAACTCCTTGTTGGTCACCGTCCCATGGGGCCCGTCGAACCACAATATGGTCAAAACGCCCCGCACAATATAACAGAAGCGGGCGCGCTCGGACCCCCCGCCGTCCGTCCGGGTGTCGTTGGCCCCTTGGCCGGCCGTCCGGGCCTCTTTGGACTCCCCGTCGCCCCTCCGGGCCTCCGTGGACCCCCGCCGGCCGTACTGACTTCGTTGCCCCCCAACGGGCCACCCGGGCACACCACTCTGAACATTATCCGGCGACAAGTCGTACCTTCCAATGGCTTTCGAGACCGCCGCCGCCAGGCGCCGCGGTCCGGGTGAATCACCTCCCAGCACTGAAGGGGGCCGATACGTGAACGACGCAGCAGTCCGGCTGTCGGGCGTCACCAAGTCGTTCGGGGCGCATACCGCAGTCTCCGAGTTCGACCTTGACATACCCCGGGGGACCATCCTGGGGCTCCTCGGGCCGAACGGATCGGGCAAGACGACCACGATCCGCATGATCATGGCCATCCTCCTGCCGGACGCCGGTTCCGTCGAGCTGCTTGGCGGCTATCCCGACATGAAACGCAGGAGCCGCGTCGGGTATCTGCCCGAGGAACGGGGCGTCTACCCGAAGATGAAGGTGATCGAGCAGCTCGTCTTCCTCGGTGAACTGCGGGGTCTGTTGCGGAAGGATGCCCACCGAAGGGCGGCAGCGTGGCTGGATCGGCTGGGCCTCAAGGATTGGGCGGCGAAGAAGGTGCAGGATCTGTCGAAGGGGATGCAGCAGAAGGTCCAGTTCATCGGCACGATCCTTCACGACCCGGACCTGCTCATCCTCGACGAACCCTTCAGCGGCCTCGACCCGATCAACCAGGACGTGCTGGAGTCGATCGTCCGCGAGGAGCGCGCGCGCGGGAAGACCATCCTCTTCTCCACCCACCTGATGGAACAGGCCGAACGGCTGTGCGAGCGCGTCTGCATGATCTCCCGGTCCCGCAAGGTGATCGACGGCGACCTCAGGGAGCTCAAGCGGCGGGAACGGACCGGCGCCGTGGCCGTCGAATTCGAGGGCGATGCGGGCTGGCTCGACCGGGCGGGGGTCGTCGAGCGCGAGGAGGTCGGCGACGCCTGGCACCTCCCCCCGAACCGGATTGCCCCCGATCAGCTGCTCGCCGCCGCCGTGCGGGAAGGCGTGAGCCTGCGGCGCTTCGAGGTGCTGGAGCCCCGCCTGCACGAGATCTTCGTGCGCCACGCGGGGGAGGACGCGGCGGAGGACGAGGGGATCAAACCGCCGACGGAGGCGAAGGGAGGCGTCCGATGAGGCAGATCTGGGTAGTGCTGCGGCGGGAGTACCTGGAGCGGGTCAAGACGAAGGGATTCATCATCGGCACGATCGCCATCCCGCTCCTCATGATCGGGCTGATGGCGCTCAACATCTTCATTGCGGTGCAGGCCGCGGGCTCCGACCGGGAGCTGGTCCTCGTGGACTTCACCGGGAGAATCGGCGAGGAGGTGGCCGGGCGGCTTGGCGAACTGGGCTACGATATCGAGGTGGCGGGACGGGAGACGAACCTGGAGGAGCTGGACCGCCAGGTCATCGAAGACGATCTGGAGGGCTACCTGGTGCTGGACGACCTCACGCTCTCGGAGGGCCTGTTCGCCTACCGGGCCAAGGACTCGCCCGGCAGCACCCGCGTGGCGCTCTTCGAGTCGGCGGTGAACGACGTCGCGCTGGAGAACTACCTGGCGACGATCAGCACCGGGGAGTCGCTGCGGTCGCTCATCGAGGGCGGGCGGCTGGAGTTCGAGTCCGTCGTCGAGGTGGAGGACCAGGAGGAGGCCGAGGTGGCACGGGTCTCGGGGATGGCGTTCGGCTTCGGCGGAGCCATGTTCCTGTACATCGCGATGCTGCTCTACGGGACCTTCGTGCTCCGCTCCGTGCTCGACGAGAAGCGGAACCGGGTGGTGGAGGTGGTGGTCTCGTCGATCAGTCCGTGGCGGCTCCTGCTGGGGAAGGTCCTCGGGGTGGGGTCGATGGGGCTGACGCAGATGGGCATCTGGTTGGCCTGTGCGGGCCTGCTCCTGCTCGTCGCGGCGCCGATGGTCGCCACGCAGATCCCCGGAGCGGATCTTGCCCGCATCGCGGAGTTCGTGCCGGGGCCGGGTGTCATCCTGCTCCTCGCCGTCTTCTTCCTGCTGGGCTACTTCCTGTACGCGTCGCTGTTCGCCGCGGTCGGCGCCATGTGTGCCACCGAGGAGGAGGCGGGCCAGGTCCAGTTCCCGCTGATCATGCTTCTCATCATCCCCTTCGTCCTGCAGTCGGCCACCCTTGGCGGAGGCTCGATGAAATGGATGGACTGGGTGGCGCTCTTTCCGTTCTTCAGCCCGATCATGATGTTCCCGCGGGCGGTGGAAGGAGCGGTGCCCTGGTGGATGATCGGGCTGTCCATGGTCTTCATGGCGGCTGCCGTGGTGGGCACGTCGTGGGTGGCGGGCCGGATCTACCGCGTCGGGATTCTCATGCAGGGCAAGCGGCCCACGCTGCCCGAACTGATGAGGTGGATACGCGAGGCGTAGGAGTACGTGGAACGGGTCCCCGCGTCATTCCGGGCGGCGATGCATCCGGACCTGGGCGCGGCGCCGGGACTGTCGGACCGGCGGATTATCGGACTGGCGGGAGCCCCGGATTCAGCGGCTCGCGTCGCCCGTCACATGCAGCTCCACGAACCTGCGGATCAGTGCGTTGGCGCCGGGGGTTTCCTCCATCGTCCCGATTACTTCTCCCAGCGAGGCACCGGCGACCTCCTCCACGTACCTCGGGTAGGCGGAAAAGCGGGCGTGGATCCCCGCCACGTCCAGTTCGGGGTGGAACTGGGTGCAGTAGACCGGGGCGTCGTCGAAGCGGTAGGCCTGGTTGGCGACCCTGGCCGACGAGGCGAGCAGGGTGGTCCCGGGAGGCAGCGTCTCGACGATGTCCTCGTGGCCGAATTGCGCCTTGAAGGGGCTGCCCAGCGTACCCAGGAGCGCATCGGCCCGCCCGGCCGGGGTGAGCATGAGCTCGTGGGTGCCGAGTTCGGCGCGGCTGCGGTCCTGCACGACCTCGCCGCCCATCGCCACCGCCATCCCCTGAAAGCCCCAGCAGGAAGCGAAGGAAGGGACGCCCGACGCGTACACCTCGCGCAGGGAATCGAGCGCCCTCTCCATCCAGGGATCGGTGCTGGTGGCGGAATAGTCGCCGCTGCCGCCCAAGAGGACGAAGTCGACGCCGGCCAGGTCCCGCGCGGTCAGCGGTCGGTCGAGCAGGTCGAATATCGATATGTCGACGGCCAGCGGCTTGAGGACGCGCAGGAAGGAGGTGATCTCGTGCGGTCCCATGGGGTCGTCGGGGTCGCGCACCTGGAGGAGCAGGCAGCGGAGAGGCTCGGCGAGCGTGGTCATGGGGCCATGGGCGACTGTCCGGGGGTGCGAGTCCGGGCCGGGAGCGCGAGTCCGCGAGTTTGGGCGGCCCCGGACGATGGGGGGCTCAGGTCACCGAGCGCAACAGGCCGGCGAGGTGGTAGCGGTCGAGGGCGAGGGCGGCTTCGTGGGCTTCCTGCGGGGTGGATTCGATGATGATCACGGTCGTGCGGACCGGCTCTTCGTGCTCGGCGCGGTCGGTGGGCACGTAGCAGAGACGCGCCCTGGACGATTCGGGATCCCCGGGTTCCTCCACGAACTCCAGGAACACCTCCCAGAAGCGCCCTTCGTGAGTGAAGGTGGTCAGGTGGATGCCGTGATCGGGGCCGTCTTCCCCGCCTTCGGGGGGGGTGCCCGAATGGGGCCGGTCGGGGGGCGGGAAGCCAGGCGTCATGGTCTAACCGCCTGCGGAGCGGGTCCACGTTGCATTCGGCACGCGGTGTACCCGGGCTGGATCGCGACGCTCGTGTAGGCGCGTTGTAATGAAAACATTACGAAATGTCATGTTTTCTTTACTTTCCTGACTCCTGAGTCCCGTCTGCATTGTTCCTCGGACAAACTGCACCGCCATTTGCACCTCGTTGGGCCTCGCCCAGCCGACGCTCCGAGGTGCGACGCGGGGATTACCCACGGACAGTCTAGCGAACGGCGGGTGGCGGCGCACCCCGCAGGGCTCGCCGCGGGCGTGATTTGCCGGCTCCGGTTCGAGGTCCGCAGGCCGGGCGATCGGGCGCGGGCGGGTCGTGTGGGGGGAGCCGCCGGGGGTTGCACTCGTGTTGACATCGCCGGAGGCGGCTCCTACCTTGCGTCGGCTTTTTTGGCCAACCTACACGAACCTTCCATCTACGTTCAACCGGGCCCGGCGACGGGTTCTCGATGCCTACCGCACTAATGAAGAGGTTGTGGCTGGTGGTCGGGGCGGGAGCGATTTCGGTCCTCCTGGGAATCGCCCTGATCGGCAGCCGGCAAGCCCCCGGCGAAGGCGAGGCCGTCCAGGCCGGCGCCTCCATGGAGCAGTCCCAACCGATCCAGTTCCCCCACGACACCCACGCGGGCCAGTTCCTGATCAACTGCCAGTACTGCCACTACTCGGCGGAGCGCTCGGTGGACGCGGGGATCCCTCCGGTCGAGACCTGCATCGGATGTCACCGCGAGGGGCTCATCGACGGGAGGAACATTCCGGAGGAGATCGTGAAGGTCCGGGAGCACTACGATTCCGGCACCGCGATTCCGTGGCGGCGCATCTACAAGGTCTCCGATCATGTGCACTTCCCGCACATGCGGCACGTCGCGGCCGGGGTCTCCTGCCAGACCTGCCATGGCCAGGTGCAGGAGATGGGCGTGCTTGAGGAGATGGCCCCGGAGGCGGGGAACCTGAAGATGGGTTGGTGCATTTCCTGTCACCTGGAGCGCGGGGCTTCCCGCGACTGCACGGTATGCCACTACTAGCAGCGGCTGGAATCGGTCCGCGCCGCATTGGGCCGAATGCTGGTGGCCGCGCGTTCCGCCACATGGGGCCGGCGGCGGGGGCGGCAATCCGATGAGCGGCGGTTTCGAGCGGCGCGAATTCCTGAAGGTGATCGGCGTGACCGGTGCAGGTGCCGCCGTCACGGGGTGCCGCACCGACGAGGTTGAGCGCCTGATTCCCTATGTGACGCCACCGGAGGAGATCACCCCCGGTGTGGCGACCTGGTACGCGTCGACCTGCGGGGAATGTGCGAGCGGGTGCGGGATCCGGGTGCGGACGCGGGAGGGACGGGTGGTGATGGTCGAGGGCAACCCCGATCATCCGGTGTCCGCGGGCGGGCTCTGCTCCCGTGGCGTGTCGGCGCTGCAGGGGCTCTACAACGCGGACAGGATTGCCACGCCGTTGCGCGCCACCGGAGACGGTGGCTTCGAGGCGGTCGGCTGGGACGAGGCGCTGGATCTCCTGGCCAGCCGGCTGGGGGGGGGCGGGCGGTCCCTGTTCCTGACCGGGGCCAAGGGGCCCACCGAGTCCATGCTTCTGGACGGGTTCGTGGAGGCGGTGGGCGGGCAGCGCGTGGTCTACGACGCCCTCGACGATACGGCACTGCGGACCGCGGTCGAAATCGCCTTCGGGGTGAACGTGCTGCCGCGCTACGAGATCGCCGCGGCTCGCTTCCTGGTGTCTTTCGGCGCCGACTTCCTTGAGACGTGGCTGTCGCCGGTGAAGTTCGCGGCCGACTTCGCGCAGATGCACGGGGTCGAGAACGGCGAGAAGGGGCGCTTCGCATTCGTGGGTCCGCGCCTGTCGCTCACCGGCCAGAACGCGGACGAATGGATCCCGGCGCGGGCCGGTTCCGAAACCGCCATCGCGCTGGCGGTCGCCGGGGAGCTGGTGCGGCGCGGCGGGGACGCGGGCCCGTACAACGATGTGGTCTCCGGCTACAGCCTCGAGGACGCGGCCGCGGCGGCCGGGGTGGAGCCCGAGGCGCTCTCCGCGCTCGCCGATCACTTCGCCGGTGGTGACGCGCTGGCGCTCGGGCCGGGCCTGGCGGGCAGCCACCAGGCGGCGACGGCGGCCAACCTGGCCGTGCTGATCCTGAACGCGGCGGCGGGCAGCCTCGGCAACACGATGCACATCGACGCCGCGCCCGCTGGGGATGCGTCGTCCTACGGCGACCTGGCCGGCGCGATCGCGCAGATGGGCGCGGGCAGCTACGGCGTGGCGGTGGTGTCGGGCGCGAACCCCGCCTACACCCTGCCCCCCGCCGCCGCGTTCGGCGACGCCTTCGGCGCGGTGCCCTTCAAGGTCGCCTTCGCCACGGCCATGGACGAGACGGCCGCGATGGCCGACCTCGTGCTGCCCGACGCGCACCCGCTCGAGTCCTGGGGCGACAGCCGACCCTCGCCGGGGACCTATGCGGTGCGGCAGCCCGCCATGCGCCCGGTGCCGCTCTTCGACTCGCGCCCCATGGCCGACGTGCTCCTGGACACCGGACAACGGCTGGGCCACGACTTCGGCGCCGCCACCTTCCGTGACTACCTGCGGGGTGCCTTCGACCGGTGGCTCGCGGAAGACGGAATGCGCGCCGGGCTGGCGGGCGACCCGAACCGGCTCTGGCGGGTCGCGCTGCGGACGGGGTCGGTGTCCCACGTCGATCTTTCGGACAAGATCACCGCGCTCCAACCCCCAGTCACCGCGGTGGACTTCGACGCGGCTGGCGTCGCGGGCGGCGGAGCGGCCGGTGACGACGAGCTGACGCTGCTGGTCTACCCTTCACCCAGATTCGGCGACGGCACCCACGCGAACCGTCCCTGGCTGCAGGAGCTGCCCGACCCCGTCTCGAAGGTGATGTGGCACTCCTGGGTCGAGATGAACCCGGCCACCGCCGATCGGCTCGGCCTGCGGCAGGGCGATATCGTGAGCGTGGCGACCCCGGAGGGTTCGGTCGAGGTCCCGGTGTGGGCCTATCCGGGCATCCGCGAGGATGTGGTGGCGATCGCGATGGGCGGGGGCCACACGGACTACGGGCAGTTCGCCAACGGCAAGGGCGTCAACCCGATGGGGCTCCTCGCCGGCGACGTGGACGGGGACTCGGGTGCGCTTTCCCTGCTGGCGGCCGGTGTAACGATCACCGCGACCGGAGCCTGGCAGCGGCTGGTCACGAACGAGGGATCCAGCGACCAGGACGACCGCAACGTCGCCCCGGCAATCGCGCTGTCGGCGCTTGGCCACGCCCCGGAGGAGGAGGAGCACGCCGAGGATGGACACGGCCAGCTCCGCGAGCTGCAGGAGATGGGCGGATTCCGGCCGGTCGACACCGAGGGCCGCGCGGAGGACTTTCCCCTTCCCGGCTCCGACTTCGGGCCCTACGACGAAAACCAGCCGCGCTGGGCCATGGCGATGGACCTGGACAAGTGCACCGGGTGCAGCGCCTGCATCACCGCCTGCCAGGCCGAGAACAACATCCCCTGGGTGCACGAGAACCAGGCGGCGATCGGCCGGGAGATGC
Organism: Gemmatimonadota bacterium; assembly: GCA_022822445.1. Classification (GTDB taxonomy): domain Bacteria; phylum Gemmatimonadota; class Gemmatimonadetes; order Longimicrobiales; family Gaopeijiaceae; genus Bin94. The sequence goes on from JAJEBR010000054.1 coordinate 82,430, forward strand.
ACTGGCTGCGGCTGGAGCGGTACTACGAGACGGTCGACGCGTCGCATTCGGGCCCGGTGGACATCCGCTTCCTGCCGATGCTCTGCCAGCACTGCAACAACGCGCCCTGCGAGCCGGTCTGCCCCGTCTTCGCGGCCTACCACACCCCGGACGGGCTGAACGCGCAGGCGTACAACCGCTGCGTGGGCACGCGCTACTGCGCCAACAACTGCCCGTACAAGGTCCGCGTCTTCAACTGGTACCGGTACACACAGGATCCCGCGGATGGGGGGAACATCCCGGAACCGATGAACTGGCAGTTCAACCCGGATGTGACGGTGCGCAACAACGGCGTCATGGAGAAGTGCACCTTCTGCGTGCAGCGGATCCGCGAGGCCCAGAACCGCGCCGCCGTCGAAGAGCGCGAAGTGCGCGACGGCGAGGTCCACACGGCCTGCCAGAGCGTCTGTCCCGCGGACGTCATCACCTTCGGGAACATCCGGGACCACGACTCGCAGGTGGCCGCGCGCGCCGGCGACGAACGCACCTACCGCGTGCTCGACGCCCTGATCAACACGCAGCCGGCGGTCCATTACCTGAAGAAGGTCACGCACCACGATGTGGAGGAGGCGGGGCACTGATGCGGTCCGTGTACGATCTCCGCGTGGCGGCGAGGCGCTGAAGCGATGGCGACCGTGGACGTGACGAACCGGGGCGCGCTCCCGAACCCCGACGTGGGCACCTACGAGGATGTCAACCGCGACGTCCTCAAGGTGCTGGGGCGGCCCGGGAAGGGGTGGTGGATGCTCTTCGGGATCGCCGCCGCGGGGGTGGGGCTCTTCCTCACGTCCTGGTTCTGGCAGATCTACAAGGGCATCGGCGTCTCGGGGCTGAACGCGCCGGTGGGGTGGGGGGTCTACATCACCACCTTCGTCTTCTGGGTCGGGATCGCGCACTCGGGCACGCTGATCTCCGCGATCCTCTTCCTTTTCCGGGCGCCGTGGCGGCAGGCCATCTACCGCGCGTCGGAGGCGATGACGGTCTTCGCCGTGATGACCGCCGGGCTCTTCCCGCTGATTCACGTGGGGCGCGTCTGGCACGCCTATTGGCTGATCCCGTACCCGAACGACCGCTTCCTGTGGCCGAACTTCCGCTCGCCGCTGGTGTGGGACGTCTTCGCGATCACGACCTACTTCACCGTGTCGGCCGTGTTCTTCTACCTGGGGACGATTCCCGACCTGGCCGCCGCCCGCGACCACGCGCGCGGCCTGCGCAAGCGGTTCTACCAGCTCATCTCGCTGGGATGGCGGGGGACGGACCGCGAGTGGCACCACTTCTCGAAGGCGTACATCTACCTGGCCGCGCTCGCGACCCCGCTGGTGCTCTCGGTGCACTCGGTGGTGTCGTGGGACTTCGCGATGGCGATCGTGCCGGGGTGGCACACGACGATCTTCGCGCCGTACTTCGTGGCCGGCGCGATCTTCTCCGGCGTGGCGCTGGTGATCACCCTGGCCGTGCCGATGCGTAAGTTCTTCGGTCTGGAGAAGTATCTGACCGTCAAGCACTTCGAGGCCATGGCCAAGCTGTGCATGCTCACCAGCGCGATCGTGCTGTACGCGTACCTGACCGAGTACTTCCTGGCCTGGTATTCGGGCGAGCCGCCCGAGCGCGGGTCGTTCTGGAACCGCGTCTTCGGCCACTACTGGTGGGCCAACTGGATCATGCTCACCTGCAACGGTCTGGTCCCGCTCATGCTGTGGTTCCGCAGGGTGCGAAGATCGATCTCGGCGCTCTTCGTGATCTCGATCTTCATCAACATCGGGATGTGGTTCGAGCGCTACGTGATCATCGTGACGTCGCTGTCCCACGAGTACGAACCGTGGGCGTGGGGTCTCTACCGTCCATCGATCGTGGAAATGGGGATCCTGATCGGGAGCTTCGCCTGGTTCGGGTTCTGGTTCCTGCTCTTCACGCGCCTGCTGCCGCCGGTGGCGATCGCCGAGATGAAGGAAGTCGTGCCGCCGCCGATGCGCGGCAAGGAGGCCGTGTCATGATGGGAGCCAGACGGCGCCAGGGGCACCGCGGATTCTTCGCGCTCTTCGAGCACCTCGACTCGACCATCGACGCGTGCAAGGCGTTGCGGGCGGCGGGCCACAAGCGGTTCCGCGCCTACGCGCCCCTGCCGGAGCACAACCTGCTGGAGGACGGATTGGCGCTGAAGCACAGCCCGGTGCGGGTCTTCACCCTGGCCGGCGCCATGACGGGCGCGGCGACCGGCTTCGCCTTCACCACCTGGACCTCGCTCGACTGGCCGCTCATAACGGGCGGCAAGCCGCTGATGTCGATCCCCGCGTACGTGGTGATCGCCTTCGAGTGTGCGATCCTCTTCGGCGCGCTGTCGACCGTGATCGGCCTGTTCATCAACGCGGGCCTGCCCAACTTCCGCCCGATGGTCGCCTACCACCCCGCGTGCTCCGACGGCTGCTTCGGGGTGTACGTCACCGCGCCGCCGGCGAAGGCCGACGCGGTGAAGGAGTTGCTGGACGGATTCCAACCCGCCGAGTTGCAGGAAGATCCGGAGGGGTTCGATGTGTAGGGGCCGGCGGAGGATTCGTGGGCCCGAGGGAGGGAGGCGAAGCGCCGCGGCAGTCGACGTGCGTAAAGCCGACATGACATTATGTAAACGAAACATTACAATTCGGATGAATGGATGGCGCGGTCCGACGCAGCGGCCTGCGCCGCGCTCACTCGCATTGGCTGCGCTCGTGCTGGCAATGATCACCTCCGGCGCCTGCACGCCGCTCGACGACGCCATGGCGACGATCTTCGGGCGGAGCATGCGGGACCAGCGGTCCTTCGATCCCTACGAGAACACGCTGATGCCGCCGGAGGGGTCGGTGCCGCTCTCGGCCGGGAATTACGCGGCCGGGCACTTCGATGTGAATGTGGGACAGCCGGAGGGGGCCACCGACGTGCCGCCGCCCTTCACGCAGATGGAGATGACCCAGCGGCCGGAGATCGTGGACAGCCTCACCAATCCGGTGCCCGCGACCCCCGAATCGCTGGCACGCGGCGAGCAGATCTACGAGCGCGTCTGCATCGTCTGCCACGGACCGGACGGCAACGGGGCGAATGCCTACATCGTCTCCCTGCATCCGGCGCTTGTAGCCCAGAACCTGCGTAGCGAACTCTCGATCGGACGGAGCGACGGCTACATCTACGGGATCATCCGGGTCGGACGGACGCTGATGCCGGGCTACGGCCACCAGATCGGCCACTACGACCGGTGGCACGTCGTGAACTATGTGCGCCAGCTGCAGGGGCAGCTCGAGGAACCGGGCCAGGAACCGGGCCAGGAGCCGGAGCCGGGCGCGAACGGGGCGGTGAACTGAAGCGATGATGCACCAGCCGATTCCCCGGGAGGTCTCGCTCCGCCACCTTGAGCGGGGCCGCGCCGGTACCATGGCGCTGCGGCTGATGGTGCTGGTGGGTGCGGTCACCTTCTTCTACACGCTGTTCAACGACGCGGCGCTGGCGTGGAAGTCCTATGTGGTGAACTGGAGCTTCTTCACCTCGATCGCGCTGGGAGGGATCCTGGTCGCGGTGGTGACCTGGATCGTGAAGGCGAAGTGGAACTGGCCGCTGCGGCGGGTCCACCAGTCGTTCGCGGCCTACCTGCCGATCGCCTTCGTCCTCTTCATCCCGATGCTGTTCAGCCTGCGCGAGGACTACTTCCCGTGGATCGAGATGATGGAGTACGATCCGATCGTGCAGAAGAAGGCGGCCTGGCTGAACATCCCGTTCCTGCTCAGCCGCAACCTGGTGGGGGTGGTGGCGCTCTTCTCGATGGCGCTGGGCTTCGTGTACCTGGCGCTGCGTCCGGACCTGGGGCGGATCGGACAGGCGCGTACCGCCGCCGAGCGCGACGATCGGGCGGGCGGCTGGTGGCGCGAACGATTCACCCGCGGGTGGACGGGGCAGGAGGCCGAGGAGGAGCGCAGCTATCAGCTCATGACCAGGATGGCGCCGGCCTACGTGCTGGTCTACGCGGCGGTCATGACGATGCTGGTCTTCGACTGGTCGATGTCGCTGGAGCCGCACTGGTTCTCGACGCTGTACGGCGGCTGGTATTTCATGGGGGCCTTCTGGGGAGGCTTCGCGGCCACCGCGGTCCTCTCGATGCTGATCAGGCGTCGTGACTCCGTCTTCCGGGATTATGTGGGCCCGAAGGTGCGGTGGGACCTCGGCAAGCTCGTCTTCGCCTTCGCCGTCTTCTGGACCTACCTGTTCTGGTCTCAGTACATCGTCATCTGGTACGGCAAGCTGCCCTGGGAGCAGGCCTGGGTCGCCACGCGGCTGGGCGAACCGTGGGGCGGATTCTCGCTGGCCGTGATCGTGCTCTGCTTCGTGGTGCCGTTCTTCGGGCTCCTCGGCGTGCGGCCCAAGAAGACTCCGGCGCTGCTCGCGACCTTCGCCACGGCGGTGCTCGGCGGGATCTGGCTCTGGCACTACATGCTCTTCTTCCCGTCGCTGCACCACGAGGGCGATCCCGTGTTCTCGGTCGCGACCCCTCTGATCGGGCTGATGTTCCTGGGGCTGTTCCTGCTGGCGGTTCGGTGGTTCCTGGCAACCTTCCCGCTCGTGCAGATGTGGCAGCCGCCGGTGGACCCGGAGCCGATGGAGGCCGAGGGGCGGTAGGGGGCTGAGGGCGGCCGATGTCGGCGGGCCCAGGCGATCGGCGGGCGCGCGCGGGTCAGTCCGAAGAAGCGACTTCGCGGGGGTTGGAAGGATCGTCGGCGGCGGGGTCGTCGCCGCGCGCGACCCGGTTTCGCATCTCGTAGCCGATGGCGCGCACCAGGCGCGACTCGTGGGCATCCAGGGTGGTGCGGCCGAAGATGGTGCGCAGCACGCGCAGCACGCTCTCGGGTTTGCGCGCCTTGAAGAAGTCGATGCTCGCGAGGCCGGCTTCGAGCGCGCGGTACATCTCTTCCAGCTCGGCGGCCCGGGCGGGCCCGAGCGAGCGCTTGCCGGTCGGGAGTTCGGCGGGCGTGCCGGTGCCGGCGAGGAAGAGCTCGTAGGCGACGAGGAGGACGGCCTGGGCGAGGTTGAGCGACGCGTGCGACGGGCTGGTCGGGATCACGATGACTTCGTGGCAGCGGTCGAGGGCCTCGTTGGAGAGCCCGCGGTCCTCGCGGCCGAAGACGATGGCGACCGGGCCGTCGTGGGCGCGGCGCGCGATCCGCGATGCGAGCTCACGCGGGCGGCGGTAGTTGCGCTGGGCGGTGCGGGGCCGGGCGGAGGTGCCGACGACGAAGGTGGCCTCCGCGAGAGCCTCCTCCAGCGTCGCGACGACCCGGGTGCGCTCGACGATGTGTTCGGTGCGGTGGGCGACACCGGTGATCCGCCGCGGGTCGAACTCGGCGGGGTCGACGACCGCGAGCCGTTCCAGCCCCATGTTGGCCATTGCCCGGACCACGCCGCCGATGTTCACGAGGTCCTGGGGCTCGTGCAGCACGATCGTGATGTTCAACCGCCGGGCTCCCGCGGTGGCCGCAGGCCGGCGCTGATGGCCGCCCCGACGGCGATCAGTGCGGTGCCGGCCAGATAGGGCAGGAAGAGGCGCAGGTCGAAGAGGTAACCGGCCATGGCGGGCCCGAGCACCCGCGCGCACGAACCCACGCTTTGTCCCACGCCTAGGACGGCGCCTTGCTGCTCGGGCTCCACCGAGCGCGAAAGGAGCCCGAGGATGCTCGGTATCGCGCCCCCGTAGCCGACGCCCAGGAGGACCAGCCCGGTGAACATCAGGGGAGTCTCGGAGGAGAGCCCGATCAGCGCGAGGCCGGCCGCGAAGGGGACCGCGCTGGCCCGCAGGAGCACGAGTTCGCCGGTGCGGGGGACGACGCGCCGCACGATCCCGCCCTGCACGATCGCCGACACCGCGCCGAGGAGGCCGAAGAGGATGCCGGCCTCACGGGCTCCCGTGCCGAAGCGCGCGGATGCAAGCGGGGTCAGGGTGGGCTGCAGCGCCGAGAACGCCATGGTGATGCACAGGTAGGTGGCCAGCGTGAGGAGGATCTGGCGGGACCGGGCGACGCGGGCGAGGGCGGCGCGGAGATCGAACCGGGAGGGGGTGGTGACGCCCGCACGGCGGTCGCGCGACTCGGGGAGCCAGAGGATGGCGGCCACCGCGTTGAGGAGGCAGAGGGCGGCGGCGGCGTACCCGGGCGCGGTCGGCTCGCCGGGCGAGAGGGGGGCGAGGACGGGGCCGCCCAGGAGGGGGCCGATCACGAAGCCGAGACCGAAGGCGGCTCCAATCAGGCCCATGTTGCCGGCCCTCCGCTCCGGGGGAGTGACGTCGGCGATGTACGCCTGCGCCACGGGGATGGTGGAGCCGCCGATTCCGCCGATGATCCGCGAGAGGAACAGCGCGGCAAGCGAATCGGCCCTCGCGAAGATGAAGTAGGCGACTGCGCTTCCCAGCAGCCCCAGGATCAGGATCGGACGGCGCCCCACCCGGTCGGAGAGCCGTCCCCACAGCGGAGCCATCACGAGCTGGACCAGGGAGTAGACCGAAATCAGAAAGCCCGTCTCGAGCCCCTGAGCGCCGAACCCTTCCGCATACAGGGGAAGGATGGGCAGGACGATCCCGAAGCCGATGAGATCGACCAGTACCGTCAGGAAGAGGATCCCGAGGCGGTGGCCTCCTCCGCCCGTGCCCCCCCGCATCGTCAGTCCGCCCGCGCGGTCAGTTGTGGGGCTCTTCACCCTGGCCGGAGTCGCCCTCCGCACCGGCCTTGATCGAACCCTTGAAGTTGCGAATGCCGGAGCCGATTCCCCTGGCGATCGCCGGGATCCGCCTGGCCCCGAAGATCAAGACCACGGCGAGGGCTATGAAGAGGATTTCCCGGAGGCCTAGGGTGGGCATGACGTTTCTTCCTGTCCATTGGCAGCTCGCGGACGGAATCCCTCCGGATTTCCACCGGCGATGCCGCTAACCACGGAGGAGATCCTTGGCGATCGTCTGCAGCTGCATGTTGTCGGTTCCCTCGTAGATCGTGCCGATCTTGGAGTCGCGGTAGAGCTTTTCGACCGGATACTCCCGGGTGAAGCCGTATCCGCCGTGCAGGTCGATGCACCGGGAAGATACCCTCTGTGCCATGCGCGACGCGAACAGCTTCGCCATCGCGGCCTCGCGCAGGAAGCGCTCCCCGTGGTCCTTGAGCCGCGCGGCGTTGTAGACCATGAGCCGTGCCGCCTCGATCTCGGTGGCCATCCGGGCGAGCTGGAACTGCACGGCCTGGAACTCCGCCACCGGCCGCCCGAACTGCTCCCGCTCCTGCACATACCTGAGCGTATGGTCGAAGGCGCCCTGCGCCAGGCCCACCATCTGCGCGCCAATCCCGATCCGCCCCTCGTTGAGCGTCTCGATCGCGACCTTGTAGCCCACGCCCAGCTCGCCCAGCACGTTTTCCGCCGGAACCCGCACGTCGTCCAGAATCAGTTCGGTGGTCGAAGAGGCCCGGATCCCCAGCTTCTCCTCCTTCTTCCCCACCGCGAATCCCGGCATGTCCCTCTCGACGAGAAAGGCCGTGATGCCCTTGTGGCGCAGCTCCGGCCGCACCGTGCCAAAGATGACGTAGAGGCCCGCCTCGCCCCCGTTGGTGATCCACAACTTGCGGCCGTTGAGTACCCAGTCGTCTCCGTCCGGGTCCGCGCGCAGCGAGAGCGCGAAGGCGTCGGATCCGCTGCCGGCCTCGGAGAGGGCGTAGGCCCCCACAGTCCCCGCGGCGAGCCTGGGCAGGTAGCTGGCGCACTGCTCGGGCGTTCCCCAGCGGAGGAGCGCGTTGTTCACCAGTGTGTTCTGGACATCCACCAGCACACCGACGGACGGGTCCACCCGCGAGAGTTCCTCGACCACGAGGGTGGCGGTGAACAGGTTGCTGCCGAGACCCCCGAAGTGCTCGGGAATCTCGATCCCCATCACGCCCAGCTCGAAGAGCATGGAGATCAGATCGGAGTCGATCTCCCCCGCAGCCTCCATCCGCGGGACGCGCGGCGCCACCTCCGATTCCGCGAACTCGCGAACGGCGTCGCGGAACATCGTCTCGTCCTCGCTCAGCGTGGTGAGCGCCGGAGGATGGGCCAGCGTGGTCATTCCTTCTGCGGATCCTGCCGTTGGCGTGGTGGCAAAGGGGCGGCTTCCCGTGGAATAGTAATCTAACCGGCCCCCCGATGTTCCGCCCTGAGCATTCAGTGACGAGACCGGGCGTTGCGGCCGGCGGTCGGCCCGTCGATCCGCGCGGGCACCGCAAGCGGCCAGGCGCCGCGTGCCCGCCGATGCCCGGGTGCCCACACCCCGGTGCCAATGCCCCGGTGCCAATGCCCGGCGCCGATGCCCCGGTGCTTGACGCCCTGGTGCTTGACGCCCTCGCCGGGTCCGGCTTTTATTGTCTCGCTCCCATTTCCACGCACACCGAAACCGACCGGAGACGGCAATGTCGCAAGTCCCTGAAGGACTCAGGTACACGAGCGAACACGAATACCTCAAGGAGGCGGACCAACCCGATGTCTTTTTCGTCGGGATCACGGACTACGCCCAGGGCGAACTGGGCGATGTGGTGTACGTGGAGTTGCCCGAACCCGGGGACACCTTCGCGCCGATGGACCCCTTCGGCACGATCGAGGCCGTCAAGGCGGTGAGCGACCTCTACTGCCCCGTGGCGGGAGAAATCGTGGCCGTGAACGAGGCCCTCGACGACGATCCCGCGCTCGTCAACACCGATCCGTACGGGGAAGGCTGGATGGTCAAGCTGCGCGTCGACGATGCGTCGGAGCTGGAGATGCTGATGGACGACGCCGCATACACAGTACTCATCGGCGACTAGTGTCATGCCGACCTCCGTCCATCATCCCCCGGACTTTCTCGCCCGTCACCTGGGGCCCGGTTCCGGGGAGATCAGCGAAATGCTCGCGACCGTCGGCTGCGAGACCCTCGACGACCTCATGGAGGAAACGGTTCCGGCGTCGATTCGACTCCGCTCTCCGCTGGGCATCCCCGACGCGGTTCCGGAGGCGGAGCTGCTCCGGCGGCTGCGGGAGATTGCGGGAGAGAACGAGATCTGGAGGAGCTATCTGGGCATGGGGTATTCCGGCACCATCACGCCCGGCGTCATCCAGAGAAACATCCTGGAGAATCCGGGCTGGTACACACAATACACACCCTACCAGGCCGAGATCGCGCAGGGGCGGCTGGAGGCGCTCCTCAACTTCCAGACCATGGTGATCGACCTCACCGGGATGGAGATCGCGAACGCGTCGCTCCTCGACGAAGCCACCGCCGCCGCCGAGGCCATGTTCATGCTGTACGGCGGGGCGCGGCGGCGCGGCGGACGCGTCTTCCTCGTTGCCGAGGACTGCCACCCGCAGACGATCGGGGTGGTGAAGACCCGGGCCGAGCCGCTGGGAATCGAGGTGAGGGTGGGGCCTGCCGACGGATTCGACTTCGGCGAGGGTGTCTTCGGCGCCCTGGTGCAGTACCCGGCGACGGACGGTGGCGTGCACGATTACACCTCACTCTGCGAGGCTGCGCATGCGGCCGGCAGCCGAGTGGTCGTGGCGGCGGACCTCATGTCCCTCCTGCTCCTTACCCCGCCGGGGGAGTTCGGCGCCGACGTCGCAGTGGGGAACACGCAGCGGTTCGGCGTGCCGATGGGGTACGGCGGGCCGCACGCCGCCTACATCGCCTGCCGCGAGCAGTTCAAGCGGCAGCTCCCCGGGCGGATCATCGGGGTGTCGGTGGACCGGCACGGCAACCGGGCTCTGCGCATGGCGCTGCAGACGCGCGAACAGCACATCCGGCGCGAGAGGGCAACTTCGAACATCTGCACCGCGCAGGTTCTGCTGGCGGTGATGGCGGGGATGTACGCCGTCTACCACGGACCCGGGGGACTGCGGACGATCGCGGAGCGCATCCGCAAGCAGACGGCCACCTTCGCGCGCGGCCTCGAAGGCGCCGGCAACCGGATCGTGCACGACGTGTACTTCGACACGCTGCGCGTCCGCCCGGCGTCCACCGTGCGGGAGGTTCTTGCCAGCGCCCGCGCCCGGCGCATCAACCTGCGCGACTTCCGCGACGGCACGCTGGGGATCGCGCTCGACGAAACCGTCACCGCCGCCGATCTCGACGACCTGCTCGCGGTCTTCGGCGCGGCCCGCGGCGCGTCGAAGCTGGCCGCCTCCTTCGAGCCGGCCCCCTACCCGGGCCCCTTCGCCCGCGCCAGCGGCTACCTGACCCATCCCGTCTTCAATTCCCACCACTCCGAGACGGAGATGCTGCGATACATCCACCGCCTGGAGTCGCGCGACCTCTCGCTCAACACGAGCATGATCCCGCTCGGTTCGTGCACGATGAAGCTGAACGCCACGACCCAGATGACGCCGGTGACCTGGCCCGAATTCGGTGCGCTGCACCCGTTCGCGCCGATCGAGCAGGCCCGCGGCTACAGTCGCATCATCGCCGATCTCAAGGGGTGGCTGGCCGAGATCAGCGGGCTTCCGGCCGTGTCGCTGCAGCCGAACTCGGGGGCGCAGGGCGAGTACACCGGCCTTCTCGTCATCCGCGCGCGCCAGCGGGCCCGGGGGCAGGCGCACCGTGACGTCTGCCTGATCCCGTCTTCGGCCCACGGCACCAATCCGGCGAGCGCGGTGCTGGCGGGGATGAAGGTGGTGGTGGTGCGCTGCGACGAGCGCGGCAACGTCGACGTGGACGATCTGGCCGAGAAGGCGAAGGCGCACAGCCACCGGCTCGCGGCGGTCATGGTCACCTATCCGTCGACCCACGGGGTCTTCGAGGAGGAGATCCGCCGAATCTGCGACATCGTTCACGGGCATGGAGGATACGTCTACCTGGACGGCGCGAACCTCAACGCGCAGGTCGGCCTCTGCCGGCCCGGCGACTACGGCGCGGACGTCATCCACATCAACCTCCACAAGACCTTCGCGATCCCGCACGGGGGCGGCGGCCCCGGCATGGGCCCCATCTGCGCGACCGCGGAGCTGGCCCCCTACCTGCCCGGCCACCCGGTCGTGCCCACCGGCGGAGTCTCGGCGATCGGGCCGGTCGCGGCCGCCCCCTGGGGCAGCGCCAGCATCCTGCTCATCTCATGGGCCTACATCGCCCTGCTGGGCCGCGACGGCACGACGGAGGCGACCCGCACCGCCATCCTCAGCGCCAACTACATGGCCACCCGCCTGGAGGAGCACTTCGACGTCCTCTTCTGGTGGGGCAGCGGGATGGGCCGCGTCGCCCACGAGTTCATCATCGACCTGCGGCCGCTCAAGCGGGCCACCGGCATCACCGAGGAGGACGTGGCCAAGCGCCTGATGGACTACGGCTTCCACGCGCCGACCGTCGCCTTTCCCGTCCCCGGCACGATGATGATCGAGCCCACGGAGAGCGAATCCAGGGCCGAGCTCGACCGCTTCTGCGCCGCGCTGATCTCCATCCGCGCGGAGATCGAGCAGATCGAGCTGGGCCTCCAGGACCGGCAGGACAACGCGCTCAGGAACGCCCCGCACACGGCGGCCGCGGTGACGGCCGACCGCTGGGAACACGGATACACGCGCACCCAGGCGGCCTTCCCCGCCCCATGGCTGCGGGAACACAAGTTCTGGCCGCACGTCGGACGCGTGAACAACGCCCACGGCGACCGGAACCTGGTATGCGCCTGTGAACCCATCGAGGCGTACATGGACGCCTGAAACCGAAGGAGACTACGAGGTGGCCAAGCTGACATTTCATGGGCAATCGACCTTCACCGTCGAGATGGACGACGGTACCCGGCTCGTGATCGACCCGTTCTTCGACGACAACCCGCTGTCGGACATCAAGCGCGCCGACGTGGGCGCGGTGGACTACGTGCTGTGCACCCACGGGCACTTCGACCACTTCGCCGACGCGATCCCCCTCCTGAAGGAAACCGGGGCCACCCTGATCTCCACCTTCGAGATCGTTTCCTTCGCGGAGACGCAGGGCATCGCCGCCGGCCATCCGCTCCACATCGGCGGGGGCTACGACTTCCCCTTCGGGCGGGTGAAGATGACCCCGGCGGCGCACGGCGGGCAGGTGCATGGCGACGAGACCGGCCAGTTCACCACCGTGCCGGGCGGATTCCTGATGCACCTGGACGGAAAGCGGATCTACCACGCCGGCGACACGGGGCTCATGTTCGACATGCAGCTCCTGCGCGGCAAGGTGGACGTGGCGATCCTGCCCATCGGCGACAACTTCACCATGGGGCCTGAGGACGCAGCCGAAGCGGTGGGGTTCATCGAGCCGGAGGTGGTGATTCCGGTGCACTACGACACCTGGCCGCTGATCGAGCAGGACCCCGAGCGCTTCCGCGATCTCGTGGGGGACCGGGCGCGCGTCGAGGTGATGCGGCCGGGCGATCGCTACACGCCCTGAGCGCGGCTGGCAGTCCGTGGAACCCGACGTTGGGGCCGGGATCACGGAGGCCCCCGGGCCGGCGCGGATGATGGACCCCGGGCTGTCCTGGCGGATCGTCTCGGACGGCGCACTGTCCGGTGCGGCCAACATGGCGAGGGACCACGCGATGGCGGCGGCGTTGCGGCCTGGTGCCGGGACCGTGCGCTTCTACCGCTGGTCGCCCGCGACGCTCTCTCTGGGGCGCAACGAGCCGGTTACCGAGGCGTACCGGGACTTCCTGCGCACGCGTCCCGACATCGGCCTGGTGCGCCGCCCCACCGGAGGCCGCGCGGTGATCCACGACCGCGAACTGACCTACGCGGTGGCTCTGCCGGTGCGCGCGTTCGGAGGCCCGCGACAGGCCTACCGCAGGGTGAACGAAGGCCTGGTGGAGGGATTGCGGCTGTTGGGGGTGAAGGCGGTGGCGGCAGCGGGAAGGGTGCTGCCGCCGGACGCGGGCCCCTGCTTTCTGGAGCCGGCGGAAGGCGAGGTGGTGGTGCGGGGCCGAAAGCTGGTGGGAAGCGCGCAGGTGCGGATCGGCGGGGCGGTGCTCCAGCACGGTTCGGTTCTGCTGGTGGCGGATCAAACCCCGTTGCTGGGGGGTATGCAGAGTTGCGGGGATTCTGCGCGCGGAAACGGAGCCCACGGCGGCCACATCGAGGCCAGCGGCGGGGCGATCACGCTGACGGAGGTGCTGGGGAAGACGCCAGCCCGGAAGCGTCTCGTCGACGCTTTCAGCCGTGGATTCGCCCGTGCACTCGGTGGAGATTGGACGCCGGGCGCCCTTACGGATGCGGAGCGAAGGCTCGCGAGCGAACTCGAAGAAAGGTACGGTTCGGCGCAATGGACCTGGCGGCGCGCCCGGCAGGGTTGACAGTACCGCGGATGCGCCACATTATGGCAAGCCGTTGCGATACGGGGCGGCAGCCCCGGAATCCGGGGTCGCGCGAGGCCGCGCGGCCACTAACAACCATCAGCACCAGGACCGAAATCGGGAGGTTTCCTTGACCAGCTTGATGAACGTGTACGCTGCATTCCTTCAGCTTCCGGGTTTGGAAGCCCCGGATCAGACCTTCATGGAATGGGTGGTGCAGACCTGGGAAGACGCTGGCGACCCCATGCGGTGGCCGTTGCTTGCCTGCGTCATCGTGGGAGTCATCGTGATCATCTGGAAGTTGATCGACGTCTTCCGGAAGGGCGGGGCCACGAAGAGGATCCTGCGTGAAGTGGACGAGCTCCTCGCGCAGCAGCAGATCAAGGAGGCGCTCGAAGTCACGCGCGAGTCCAACGCCCCCGCCGCCAACATTCTTTATTCGGGACTGGAGCGGCGCGACGAGGGTGCCGAGCGCGTCATGAAGGCGATCGAGAACCAGGGGCTGATCGAGCTCTCCAAACTGGAGAGCGGGCTGGTGGTTCTGGCCACGCTCACCAATGTGGCACCGCTCCTGGGCTTCCTCGGAACGGTGTTGGGGATGATCGAAGCTTTCCAGGCCATCGAGCTGGCCGGAGAGGTGGACGCCATTACGGTCGCGAGGGGGATCAAGATCGCCTTGACCACGACTGCTGCAGGGCTGGCCATCGCGATCCCGGTTAGCATCGCGCACAACTTCTTCGTCTCCCGGATCGATCACCTCGTGATCGACATGGAGGAGTCGGCCCAGAAGATGATCGACGCGCTGTTCGCCATGCAGACCGGCAGGGCGGCCAGCGGGGCCTGATCCCACCGGGCTGACAACAGCCGGAAAACCACACGGGAATGGCAAGTGCGGCCGCTCGGTTTGCGATTGCGGCCGCTCTTGCTCCCGTCTTTCTGCCCCTGACTCTCTCGGGGCAGAACCTCTTCCCCGGAGCGGCGGACGCCGCACTGCCGGATTCGGTGCGCCGCGACCTCACCGACGGCCGCTACTGGAGGGCCAGTCTGGCGCTGCGTGCCCACCTGGAGCCGCTCGCGGACGCGCCCCTTGCCGCCCGCATGGTGCTGGCGGAGGCTGAGGCCGGGTGGAAGAACTGGAGCGGGGCCGTCGCGGCCCTCTCGGCCGGCGATCTGGACACGGCACAGGCGCCGCCCAGGGTCTGGTACCTGCTGGGGACTTCGCGTCAGGCCGTCGGCGACGAACCGGGGGCCACGGCCGACTTTCGGCGCTTCCTCGCCACGGAGGGCACGGACTCCCGCGAGACGCTGGTGGCGCGCGCGCGCCTTGCCGGACTTCTGGCCGATGGCGCCTCGCCCGGGGAGGCGATGGCCGTGCTGGAGGAACTTCGTACGCGCTCCCCGGTAGTGGCCGGCTGGTCCGCACTTGCCTCGGCACGGGCGCACTCGGCGGAGGGCCGAGCGGCGGCGGTTCCCGAGGCGCTTGCACTGATTGCCGACCCGGCGGTGCGCCGCCGCGGCTGGTCGCTCGAGTCCGACGCCCGGGCGGCCGCGGGAGATACGGCGATGGCGCTGGAGGCACTGCTGCGGGCCGGGGCCGGAGAAGGCGACGCAACGTCCCCGCAGGCCGGGGTACCTGGTGGTGCCGAGACGCCGACCGGGGCGGAGCCGCCCCCGCGTGTCCCGTTTCTCGCCAGGGAGTGGCGCTACAGGCTTGCTCTGACGGACTCCGCCGGCGCGGTGGAGGCGATGGAGGCGCTCCTGCGCGAGACCACCAGCGGAAACGCAGCCCTGACGGCCGCGAAGGCCCACTGGAGGGTCGCGACGAACTCCGGCCCCGAGATCCTGCGCCTCGTTGCGCGCGCCCATGCGAATGGCGGCGAGTTCGGCACGGCGGTGATCGCCTGGCGCCTCGTGGCCGAGCGAGGCGGCGCCCTCACCGAGCGCGACCGCCTTGCCGAGGCTCGTGCCTTCAGCGGCAGCGGCGCCCTGGACGCCGCCATCACCGCGTACCGCCCACTGGCCGAGTCGGACGACCCCGCCGTCGCCGCGACCGCTCTGCAGGAGTGGGCGGGCGTCCGGTCCCGGCAGGGGCGCCACGGCGATGCCCGCACCGTGCAGGGCTGGCTCGTGGAGCGATACCCCGCCAGCACCGGGGCGCTGGACATCGTCTTCTTCCGCGCGGACGACCACCAGGACGCGGGCCGTCTCGACACCGCCATCGAGCACTACCGGCAGGTCGTCGCGATGTCGTCCGGGGCGGACCGCGCCGGGCTGTCGCGGATGCGCTGGGCACAGATCCACCTCGGGCGGGGCGAACACGGGGCCGCCGCCGATGTCTACGGCGACTACCTGGAGGAGTTCCCGAACGGCCGGCGCTGGGAGGAGGCGAGCTACTGGGGAGCCCGCGCCGCGCTCACCACCGGTGACACCGCCCGGGCCGCCGCATGGCTCGACCGGCTGCGCCGTGAGAGCCCCTACTCGTACTACGCGTTCCTCGCCGGGCGCGGACCGGCAGACCCCGCTGCCGATGCAGCGTCCGCCTTCGGTCCCCCGCCCCAGGGCTGCCTGGTACCTCCCCCGCCCGACTGGCTGGCGCGTCAGTTGGAAGTACTGACCACGCTGCAGCAAGCGGAGCTGGAGGAAGGTGCCGCGGCCCACATCGACGCCATGCGAACCGCCGTCTGGAACTCCGACGAACTCCTGCTCCGGCTGGGCACGTCACTCAACGAGGCCGGCTATCCGATCGACGGCATCCGCCTGGGCTGGGAGCTGCGGGACCGAGGGCGGGAATGGGACTGTGCCCTGCTTCGCGTCGTGTATCCCTTCCCCTACCGGGATCTGCTCACGTCGCGCGCCGAGGAGCTTGGCCTGGATCCGTGGCTGGTGGCGGGCCTCGTGCGGCAGGAGAGCGCCTTCCACCCGTCGATCGTATCCCCCGCCGGCGCGATCGGTCTCATGCAGGTCATGCCGGCCACGGGCAGGCAGCTGGCGCGCGCGAGCGGGGTGCGCGACTTCACCACCGAGACGCTCGAGAACGCGGAGGTGAACGTCCACCTGGGCACGCGCTTCCTGGCCGAACTGTTCGAGCGCTACGACGGAGACGTCCCCCTCTTCCTGTCGGCCTACAACGCCGGCCCCACCCGAGCCAACCGCTGGCGTCGCATGCCGGAGGCCGCCGATCCGGAGCGCTTCACCGAGCGGATCCCCTTCGCGGAGACGAGAGGCTACGTCAAGAACGTAGTAAGGAACAGGGCGCTGTACCGCTGGCTCTACGGGGGCGGCGACGCGACCCCTGGCAGCGCGGCGCTCTGGTCACCCGATATGTAATGAGAACATGACATAATGTAATGTTTTATTGACAGCGTAGTGAGGTGTGAGCGCCACGGGCGTGAGCGCCGCAGCCCGGGCCGATGGATCCACGCCGAAGGAAGAAGGTGACGAATGATCGAGACGAAGGGCCTGACCCGCACCTTCGGCCAGACCGTCGCGGTCCGGGACCTCGACCTGCGCGTGGAGCCCGGGGAGATCGTCGGATTCCTGGGGCCCAACGGCGCCGGCAAGTCGACCACCGTGAAGATCCTCACCTGCATGATCAAGCCGACGAGCGGATCGGCACGGGTCGCCGGTTTCGACGTGGAGCAGGATCCGATGGAGGTCAAGCGCCGCCTGGGGTACGTGCCGGAGGCGGGCGCGCTCTACGAGACGCTGACCGCGGACGAATACCTCGGCATGGTGGCCGCCCTGCGCGGGATCGTCGGGAAGCAGGCGCACACGAAGATCGGTGAGCTCCTCGGCCTCTTCGACATCCTCGCGGCGCGCAACAAGCGACTCGCCGAGTTCTCCAAGGGGATGAAGCAGAAGGTGCTGATCAGCGCCGCCCTCATGAGCAACCCGGAGGTGCTCTTCCTCGACGAGCCGCTGAACGGGCTGGACGCGAACGCGGCGCTGGTGATGAAGCAGCTCCTGCGCGAACTGGCGTCGCAGGGCCGCACGATCCTCTTCTGCTCCCACATCCTGGAGGTGGTGGAGCGGATCTGCACCCGCATCGTGATCATCAACGAGGGCCGCACCATCGTGGACGGCACCGCGGCGGAGATCGCCGCCCGGACCGGGACCTCGACGCTGGAAGACGCCTTCGCCGAGCTCACCGGCGTGCGCGACGCGGCGGAGGTGACGCGCGACCTGCTGGCCGCGCTGGGATCTTCGGGCGGCGGGCAGGACGTGCGGCCGTGACGCGCGACCTCCTTCCCGGGTGTGACCCGCCGATCCGCGCCCCGGGCGCGCCGCGAACATGATCTTCCGCCGGCCGGTCGAGGCCTTCGGCGCGGACTACACACAGTGGCGCGTCCTGACCCGCGTGATGCTCAAGTCCGACTTCCGGGGCGCGAGCGGCTTGAACATGGGCGCCACCACGGCGAGCAGCACCGGCTCCGGCCTCCTGATCGGGTCGATGATCATGTACTTCCTCATGGGGATCGTGGTGGCCATGATCGTCGGCTACACGGCGTGGGCGGCGGGGACCGACTCGGCCGAGATCGTCCACCGCGGTACGCTGCTCGGCGGCACGGTCGGGCTCACCATGGTCGGCGTGATCGTCGGGATGGCCGTTCTCATCGACTTCCAGTCGGTAGTGATCTCCCCGACCGACTACGACATCCTCGCCCACCAGCCCGTGTCCTCCCGCACGTACTTCCTCGTCAAGGTGACCAACGTGCTGGTCTATACCCTGGCCATCGGTGCGCTGGTCGGCGGGACGGCCACCTTCCCGGTTCTCTTCCTCGCGGGACCCCTGGCTGCGGTGGGATGGATGGTGGCCCTGGCCGGGGTCACGATGGCCACGACCCTGGCGACGGTCTGCTGCTACGCCGCACTCCTTCGCCTGGTGAGTCCGCACCGCTTGCGGCGGGCGCTGTCCTACGTCCACCTCGTTCTCATGCTGGCCATGTTCAGCGCGCCCCTCTTCATGACGCAGGTGCTGGAGCCGGTGTTCGAGTTCGCGCAGGAGCAGGGCGGCATCCCCACGCCGCCGTGGCTCATCCTGGCGCCACCGGCCTGGTTTGCGAGCTTTCTCGCCCTCGCCGCGGGGGAATGGAACATCGCCTATCCGGTTGCCGCTCTGGCCGCCGTCGCGAGCGTCGCGGTCCTGCTTCACTATGCGCGCTCCAGACTCTCTCTCGCGTATGCGGAGAGCCTCTCGCTCATGACCACGGTGAGCCGGCCGAACGTCAAGTCCGCCGCTCCCGGACGCTTTGGCCGATCACGCCTTTCCCGGGAGCTGGGCGTCGTCGCCACGCTGGTGCGGGGCCAGTTCCGCGACGACATGACCTTCAGGCTCGGTGTACTGGGCATGCTGCCCGCGACCGTCATGTACTTCTTCCTGGCGGTGCGCGACGGCCCGCTGCCCGACCCCTTCGTCGAGTTCGGATTCTACCCGATGGGACTGGGGCTGCTGCACTTCGCGGCCATCGGCTTCCCCCTGGCCATGCTGGAAACCCTCTTTCGCAGCGAATCGTTCCCGGCGTCCTGGATGTTCTTCGCGGCCCCGACCGACCGAGCCAGGCTGGTGGTGAATTCGGGCCTCTGCGTCACGGTCCTTTTCATCGCCCCCTACATGCTCGTCTTCCTCGGGATCTTCGCCTGGTCCTTCGGCGACCTGTGGCATGCGGTAGCGCACACGCTCGTACTGGGCCTGATCGCGCACCTTGCCATCCAGCTGCTCCTCCTGGTCGCCCCACGCCTCCCGTTTTCGCAGCCACCGAAGAAGGGCGGCAGGATGGCCAGCCTCGTCGGGATGATCGTGGTCGCCATGGTGATCGCGGTCTTCCTGCCGCTGGCCAACTGGCTGGCCTACTCCCGCCCGGCGTACACGATCGCGTACATCGGAGTGCTGGCGACCCTGGGCGTTGTTATGCCGCTTCTCGTCCGCAGGGGAGTCCGTTCGCGTGTGGAGCGGCTGGAGTTCGCGGGCTGAAACCCAGGAGATTCTTGACGGGAACGCCGCATTGTGGTTATGATATGCACCGTTGAGGTAATGTATGGCTCGCGGGAGCCCTGTTGAAGTAGAGGGTTGGAGGATGCGCTATGTCCTTTGTCACGGCGATCGACCTCTTCCTGGAGGCCTGTCCAGGCCCTCCCCTGTGGGTGGTGCGAGTCCTTGGAAATCAGGGCGGAAGGATACAGGGGTCCTATGGATGAGAGCGTGGAAGTCTTGCCTGGCGGAGGCTACAGGGTCACTTACCATCACTTTCCAGGGCTGGCGACGAGTGTGGTTGGGAAGGACACGGGACTGCTGAGGCGTGTTCTCGTTGCGGAAGGACATCGTCTTGCCACAGCGGAAGAATGGGCGGGCCGTGCCATCGGCTCTGCGGTCCTGAGGGAGACGCGACCGAGGAGGATGCTGTTGCTACAGCGACGGAGATCCTTGACGCCTTGGGTGGTGACGACATAGCCGCGGTCACCGCTCTCCTGGTTGAGAAACGGCCCGGAGTGCGTGCAGAGTTCATCTCTGAGGGGGGTCGAATCGACTTGATTCTCCCCAACTGCAGCCCCTATAGGTCAGCATTCACCATCCCTGTACCGCCACACCATCGCAAGATGCTAGAAGCAGCGCTTGGCGTTTCCGCGCCATCAGCCGGAGTGCTCGCGTCTTCAGGCAGTGTAGGGTCTTGACAGTCCTCGCGGCAGGTCGTTCCTATGCGTCCGCGCCTATTGAGGAATCCGGGTGCATGGAGATCAAGCCGTGACGCCCGCCACATCGCCGTTGGCATCACTGCGCGGGATATCTTGCGGGGCCGTGGTTCCCACCCTGACCTTGCTTGCAGCAGCCTGCCAGAACCCGGACTCCAGCGGTTCGTCCCCGGATGTCGTGGTACGAGACTCCTCGGGGATAAGGATTGTGGAGAACCTCGCGCCGGAATGGGACAAGGACTTCTGGTCGGTGAATCCAGAGCCGGAATTCGCGTTCGGCGGTGAGTTTGGCGAGGAGAGCGATGCTTCCCTCTTGGTCTGGGACATTGCGGCGGCCGGAATGCTCTCGGATGGCCGGGTCGTGCTACTTTCTCCCAAGGGGGAGCGGAAGGTGCTGATCTTCGAGCGCTCCGGCGCACTCTCGGTGGCATTTGGACGCGCAGGGCGAGGCCCGGGTGAGTTTGATCATCCCCAGCATCTCCAGGTCCTCCCGGGAGATACGGTTGTGGTGTGGGACTACATGTTCGGTCCCGTCAGCTACTTCGACGCCTCGGGAACGCTCTTGAAACACCGGGCCATCGACTTGGGAGGGTTGATTGAGGCGACTCGGGGCCCCGACCGGCACAACGGAGAGACAGTGCATCTGCCGCTGCCGGATGGATCCTTCATTGTCCAATTCCATCGTCCGGATTGGCAAATCCCGGAACAGGGCGAGATCTATAGGCGACCTGTTGGGTACGCCAGGATCGACCTCGACTACAGCTCTCATTCGTTCGGCTGGTGGCAGGGGTACGAGTTTCTGAACCATGCCATGCCGGTTCTGCCGTATCCTGTACAATCTCTGGTTGCTGGAGGTGGAGCACCCTTGACCGTGCATGTCACCAATGGGAATCGTTTCGAAGTCCATCAGTTTGCGGCCCATGGAGAAGGCCTTCGCCGAATAGTCCGGCGCAGGACCGAGAAGATCCCAATTGAATCCGGGACGGTGCGGAGCCTGGCGGAGTTGAACAGCGACGTTGAGGGAGACTGGCTGGCCTGGGAACGGGCGGTCGCCCTGACCCCCCAGCGGTTCTACCCGGCCATAGCCTCAATGCAGGTGGATAACTGGGGGAACCTGTGGGTATTGGCCCTGTCCGGCCGTTCCACGCGGGGCGGGGCCCTCTGGGAATGGAGCGTCTTCCACGAGGGCCGTTGGCTCGGTGATGTGGCGATGCCCAGTGGCGTCCTGTGGATCGGCGACGATATCATTCTGTGCAGACATTTTGACCGTGATACCGGATTGGAGAAGATCTTGGGGTATCGGCTCAGCCGAGGTCTATCCCGTGGATAAACCCGCGCAGACCAGGACCGACCGGGAACAGCAGTTCGGCTGGCGCGTCGCCCCTGTTCTCCTGAGCCTGTTGCTCGTCGGTGCTCCTCGAGTGTTGGCTCAGGAGGTCATTGAGGTCGACTACGAGACCGAGCGGGTGGTGATCGACGACCCGTACCATCGGTCGTTTGCCTTCGATATGCTGGCCATCGACCACGCCAGGGGCATTCTGTACGTGGAGGACCGGGAGGAGCTGGAAGGGGTGATGAGCTTTTCCCTGCTTACCGGGGAAAGGCTGAACGTGGTGCGTTATGCGACGGGTGGCGGGCCGAACGAGCTTCCCCAGGCCAAAGCCGGATTCGCCCTCGCTCCCGGTGGGAACCTGTTCGTTGCCGATCCCTCGAAGGTGCTGGAACTCGATCCGCTCGGCGAGGTGGTCAGCTATTGGCTGCCGCGTGCACCGACGCGTTTGGGCATCTGCAACCTCGGAGGAGAACCGGCGGTTCCCACGGTCGGCGGCGTTGTTCGCCGAAACCCCGACGGCCCCGATCTGGGTATCGGATCAAACGCCCTGGTCGGCGAGACCGTTAGAGCGAACAGCTTCGAAGAAGGGCGGGCGATAGCTCGCAGAACCTGGCGCGCCCGGGTAACCTGCAATGAAGAAGCGGCATTCGTCGTGGAGTCGTTTGAGGATGAAGCCGATTCGGTATACGTGTATTACCTGGACGGGAGGGAGGACGGTCGACTGGCGATCCCCGCCGAATCGACAAGGCGGTGGTGGCACGGTTGTAGTGTTGTGCTTGCGGGTGTGCGCATTCGAGATCGGTGCCCCGAATGGAACGAGAATATGCGGCCGTCCCTGGACGAGAACGGGAACCTCGTACTGGTCAGCACGAGAGGCATCCGCCTGCCGCTGACCGGTGTCATCATCGATCCGGAGAGCGGATGCCATGCTATTCTTCGTCACCGTCCGCAGCCGGGGTCGGACGTGGTGGCAATCTACGCCGACAGTGCTGTGGTCTTTCACAAGGAAGCCGTTCCCACCGAACGTGGCGTTACCATCGGTGCCAACGCCGGCCGCGTGACCCTCAATCCACTTCGCAGGGTCAGCGGTGAACCGTGCGCCGACATGGTGCCGTCGGTGACCGGGGGCGGGTGAGTCGCTGACGATGGCCCTATTCGCCGGGGCGCCGGCACGCGGGCATCTGATTCGAGTCGCGGCGCTGGTCTTCGCAGCCGTCCCACTCCTCCTGGCATGCGACGATGCCCTCGACCGCGATACCACGGGGCCTCTCACCGCGGTGCACGTGATCCCGGGCGACACCATCGCCGTTTTCCCTCCTGCGGGCGCCTCCCTGTTCCTGGAAACCGTGCAAGGGATGGCGCTGGCGGAGGATGGCGAGAGCGTCTACGTCCTGGACGCTCACACCGTCCATCACCTTGACCTGGACGGAAACCTGCTGGGCTCGATGGGAGGCGAGGGCGAGGGCCCGGGAGAGCTGAAGTCGCCGAGTGGCATTCATCCGGCCATCGGTGGAGGTGCGTGGGTCTACGATCCGGGGAATGGTCGGGCGTTGCGATATGCCAGAGGTGGCGTCGTGGTAGAGCAGGTTTCTGCGATTGAACAGCCCCGGGCCCCGTTCGTGCCGTTCGGCGATGGTATCCTGCTATCGGTCGTCCCGTCGCCTACCGCGTCGCTCTCTGGAACGGGCGTCGTGTTCACTCGGGATGAGCCCAGCAAGGAACGGCTGCTGTCCTACCATTTCGGCTCCGGCGACATGCTGGCGATAGGTAGCCCGTCGGGTGGTCCGGATGACCTTGTTGAGGGCGGGCTGTTGGGTCGGATCGTGGGTTGGAGCATGGCCGCGATATCGCTCAACGAGATCGCCGTCGTGATCAGCGGCCGGGACCTGAGTGCATGGCGTCTGGTGCTCGACGACGACGGGGAGCGGATCGATACCATCGCGCAGCTTCCAGTGCCCTCGGATGTGCGGCGGATCGTGCGAGAAGCGTCGGAAATGGGTGGCCCGGACGTCATGGCGATGACGATCATGGGGGCAAGGATGGTTGGCGGAAGGATGTGGGTGATGGCCGGGGGTCTGGGACTCGGTCCGGACAAGCCGCTGACGTTCACCATTCCCCTCGATGGCGGCACCACGTCCCTTCGCCTGGACCGGCACCCGGTCGATCCGGAGCGGGAGGTCGTCGACGCAATCGTCCTCCCGGACCGGCTCATCCTGGCCACGCAGATCGAGGTGAGGTTCCTCACGATCGCGCCCGCTTGACGCCCCCCTTTCCCCTGCCCATCATGGGACCCCATAGAGGCATCGCGCGGCCCCGGGAGCGGGCGGCGCACGGGCGAATCCCCAACTTCGGGAGGACAGCGGGAATGACACGAGGGACGGTCAAGTGGTTCAACGATTCCAAGGGCTATGGCTTCATCGCCCGTCCATCGGGCGGCGACGTGTTCGTTCACTTCAGCTCGATTCAGGGGGATGGGTTCCGAACCCTGGCCGAGGGCGACGAGGTGGAGTTCGAGGTTCAGGAGACGGACCGGGGCCTGCAAGCGACCAACGTGATTCGCGCCTGACCGTCGTCCCGGTGCGGAGCTATGGGGATCGAGACTGTAAAGTAAATATGACATTTTGTAAAGTTGTCATTACAGTGTGGCCCGTTGAGCGTAGCGGTCCGGCGCGGATGCCTCGCCGACCGAATTCAGCGGGGCTTTATTCCACGGGCTAGAGGGTCGCGGGCGGCGCTGCACACCATGGAAACACCTCCCAAAAGCGCTCCCCGACTCTTCCTGATCGATGCCTATGCGCTGATCTATCGGTCGTTCTTCGCCTTCATCCACAGACCGCTCACCAACGCGCGCGGGGAGAACACGTCGGCGCCCTTCGGCTTCGCCAACTTCCTCTTCCGGATCCGCGACAACTACCGGCCGGACTACATCGCGGTCGTCTTCGATTCGGGGAGGAGCCACCGGGAGGAGCTGTACCCCGAGTACAAGGCGACCCGCGAGAAGATGCCCCGCGAGCTGCGCGAAAGCCTGCCGCGGGTGCGGGAGCTGGTGGAGGCGTTCGGGGACCGGGTGATCGCGGTGGACGGGTGGGAGGCCGACGACGTGATCGGGACGCTGGCGGCGCGGGCGGTGGCCGGCGGGCTCGAGGCCGTGATCGTGTCGGGGGACAAGGACTTCCTGCAGCTGGTGGGCAACCGCGTGCAGCTGCTGAACCCGGGACGGGGCGGCCCGCAGGGGGTGGCCGCGGAGTGGGTGGACGAGGAAGGCGCGACCGGGAAGCTGGGCGTGGCGCCGGAACAGGTGGTCGACTACCTGGCGCTCGTGGGCGACAGCTCGGACAACGTGCCCGGGGCGCCCGGGATCGGGCCCAAGACGGCGCGCAAGCTGCTGGAGAGCTACGGAACGCTGGAAGAGGTTCTGGACCACGCGGAAGAGATCAAGGCCAAGCGCGCCCGCGAATCGCTGATCGCCAACCGCGAGCAGGTGCTGCTGTCGAAGGAGCTGGTCACGATCCGCACGGACGTAGGGGTCGACGCCGAGCTGGAAGACCTGAAGGTGTCGGCGCCGGACAACGAGAGGCTGCGGGCGCTGTTCGTGGAGCTGGAGTTCCGAACGCTGCTGGGGCGGCTGGAGGAGGCGGGCGCCGGCGGAGCGGCGGGCGGGGGCGCCGGTGAAGCGGGCCGGGCGGGTGAAGCGGGCAGTGTGGGCCGCGGGGCCACCGGCGCTTCGGAGCCGGACTACGAGCTGGTCACCGAGGTGGACGGGGTGGAGGCCGTGGCCCGGGCCTGCCGGGAAGCGGGGGTGATGGGCGTGGTGGTGCTCAACCGTGCGATGGTGCCGACGCGGGGTGGGGTGGCGGGGGTGGGGGTGGCGGTGGGGGTGGGGGGTGGGGTGGGGGCCGGGGCGCCGCGGGCGTCGGGCGAAGAGGGGGCAGCCGCGCGACCTCCGCCGTGCCGCTACCTCCCCGTCGGGCACGAGAGCGCGATGTCGCTGGGGCTGGGTGGGGGGGAGGGGGGCGGTGGCGACAACCTCCCCGCGCTGGAGAGCGAGGCCATGGCGCCGCTCCGTGCCGTGCTGGCGGACCCGCAGGTCACCAAGGTGGGCCACGACCTCAAGCGTTCGCTGATCGCCTGCCGGCGCGCGGGACTGGAGCTGGCCGGTCCCTTCAAGGACGTCATGGTGGCGTCCTACGTGCTGGACCCGGGACGCCGCCACCGCGACCTCGGCGCGCTGGCCACCGACTTCCTTGGCCGGGAGGTCACCGCCCCCGCCAAGGTCCTCGGAACCGGCAGGAATCGACGGGCGTTCGGCGAGGTGGCGGCCGCCGAGGCCCTTTCCTTCGCCTGCGAGCAGGCCGAGCTGCCGCTGCGTCTCTGGGAGCTCTTCTCTGACCAGCTGGCTTCGGAGGGGCTGAACGACCTCTTCGCCGAGCTGGAGACCCCGCTGATCCCCGTGCTCGCCGACATGGAGATGAACGGGGTGGCCATCGACCCCGGCTTCTTCGCGGAGATGAGCTCGCGACTCGCCGACGAGCTGCGGCTGATCCGCGAGGACATCCACCGGGTCGCCGGCACCGAGTTCAACATCAATTCGACGCCGCAGCTGCGCGAAGTCCTCTTCGAGCGGCTGGGCATGCCCGTCATCAAGCGCACCAAGACCGGCCCGTCCACCGACTCCTCCGTGCTGGAGCAGCTGGCCGTCCAGGGCCATGAACTGCCGCGGCTGATGATGGACTACCGGCAGCTGGAGAAGCTGCGCAACACCTACGTCGACGCGCTCCCGGCGCTGGTCAACCCGGAGACCCGCCGGATCCACACGACCTTCAACCAGGCGGTCGCCGCGACCGGCCGTCTCTCGTCCTCCGACCCCAACCTGCAGAACATTCCGGTCCGCACCTCGGTCGGCCGCGAGATCCGCAAGGGGTTCGTCGCCTCCGAGGGCGCTCTTCTCCTTACGGCGGACTACTCCCAGATCGAACTCCGCATCCTGGCGCACTTCTCCGACGACGAGGTCTTCGTGCGGGCCTTCAGGGAGGGAAAGGATGTCCACCGGGAGACCGCTGCGGTGATCTTCGACGTGTCCGCGGACGAGGTCACCGGAGCGATGCGCGACCAGGCCAAGACGGTGAACTTCGCCACGCTCTACGGCCAGGGCCCCTTCAGTCTGGCCCGGCAGCTGGGGATCCCGATGGAGGATGCGAAGCGGTTCATCGCCCAGTACTTCGAGCGCTTCGCGGGCGTGCGGCGCTTCCTGGACGAGCAGGTCGCGCAGGCGAAGGAGTCGGGGTACGTGGCCACCCTGATGGGCCGGCGCCGGCGGATCCCGGAGCTGCGCGCGAGGGCGTGGAACGTGCGCCAGTTCGGTGAGCGAGTGGCGCAGAACACGCCGATCCAGGGGACCGCGGCCGACCTGATCAAGGTGGCGATGATCCGCATCCGGAAGCTGCTCGACGGCGATCCCGGTGTGCGCATGGTCCTCCAGGTCCACAACGAGCTCGTCTTCGAGGTGGCCGAGGGCCGGGTGGACGAGGTGGGTTCGGCCGTGGTCGAGGTGATGGAGTCGGCGATGGAGCTGAAGGTGCCGCTGAAGGTGGATGTGGGCGCAGGGAGGACCTGGTACGACTGCAAGGGGTGATTCCGGTCCCGGCGAGACATGCGGACGCCCCCGAATCCGCCCACAACGGCGGTCGCCGCGAAATCAGTCCCATCCAGCTATGTATGCGCCCCTCGACACCCCACACCTTGTTGGCCCAACACTCGACCGGGTCTCCCGGCGGTGCGGCGGCCACTCCCACGGCTTCCGCCCCCGCCGGAGCCCGGTGACCAGTCCACATCCTGGAAGCGGAGGACCGTCCCGTGAGCCGTTCGGTAAACAAGATCATTCTCGTGGGGAACGTGGGTAGCGACCCCGAAGTGCGCATCACCAGCTCGGGCGTGAAGGTGGCCCGTGTCTCCCTGGCGACCAACTGGAGGACAGGGGGGGAGGATCCGGAGGAGCGCACCGACTGGCACCGCGTCAATCTGTGGGGCCGGCTGGCGCAGGTGGCCGAGGACTACGTGGCCAAGGGCGACAAGCTCTTCGTGGAGGGGTACCTGCAGTACGACTCCTACGAGCGCGACGGCGTGACCATCCCCACGGCCGAGATTCGTGCCCGGGAGATGGTGATGCTCACCCCGCGCGGGGGCGAAGCCTGACCGGATGCGTCAGTTGGCGGTCCAGAAGCCGGAGAGGGAGTCGCCCTGGGGGCTTTCGCGGAGCTTCTCGAAGGCGCGGTTGCGGATCTGGCGGATCCGCTCCCGGGTCACGCCCAGGAGCGAGCCGATCTCCTCCAGGGTGCGCTCCTCGCCATCGTCGAGGCCGTAGTAGAGGTAGAGGATCTTGCGCTCGCGCTCGGTCAGGTAGCTGTCGAACATGCTCTCCAGATAGGAGCGGCGCGCGATCGCCTCCACATCCTCCTCGATTTCGGCTCCGTCGCCGCCGGCGAAGCGCTCGCCGAAGCTGGCGCTGTCGCGGTCACCCCGATCCAGGGGTGCATCGAGGCTCAGCTCGGCGGCGGCGACGCGCCGGAGTGCCCGCACGGTCTCCAGGGGCTCCCCCATCTCGCGGGCGAGCTCCTGGTCCGTCGGGGAACGGCCGAGCTGCTGCGTCAGGCTGGTGTTGGTGCGCGCCAGACGGGCGAGGTTGGAGTTCTGGTTGAGCGGGATGCGGACCGAACGGGTCTGTTCGGCCAGCGCCTGCAACACCGTCTGCCGGATCCACCACACGGCGTAGGAGATGAACTTCACTCCCTTGTCGGGGTCGAACTTCTTGACCGCCTTCAGGAGCCCCTCGTTCCCGATGCAGACCAGCTCGGCGAGCCCGAGGCCGCGCCCCTGGTACTTCTTCACGTAGGAGATGACGAAGCGGAGGTTCGCGGTGACGAGGCGCTCCGCCGCCTCCTTGTCACCGGTTCGAGCTCTTCGCGCGAGCGCTCGCTCCTCCTCCGGGTCCGAGATCAAGGGGTAACGCTCCACATCCTGGAGATACTGATCGAAGGAATCGAGACCGCGCGAATCTGCGAACAATGCCGTCCTCCTGAAGGGGGATTCTGAATCGATGTCTCTTCCCGAGTCCGGAGGCTGCCGTCGGCCCAGGGACGGCGGGAGATACCTGGGCGGCCACTTCGGGTTTCGGTGAAGGGACACATAGTTTATGCAGTAGAGCCTCCCAAGTCAAATGTTTTTTCCGGCGCCTCGGGCCGCCTCCGGACTCCGCCCCGAGCTACCGGGTTCCCAGGAAGACCGCCGAGGGGCCCGCGCCACGGCTTCGCTGCACCTGACGGTCCCTCAGGGTCGCCAGCAGACTGGTCGCGTCGTAGCCGATGCGAAGGTGGTAGTTGCCCAGACCGCCGGCTTCGAGCGGGACGGCCAGATCCAGGCGTACGACCTGGCGGTTGCCGTCGGGAAAAGCGAATCGCAGCCCGGCACCGGCGGCCCCGCGCAGCCCCGAATCGGTGCCGAAGGGCGCGTCCCCCTTCCATCCGGCTCCGACATCGACGAAAACCGCCAGCCCGACGTCGAAAACGTCGCTGAACGGGGCGTCCAGCGTAATCCGGTCCTCCAGGTTGACCACCAGCCGGCGCGCGGCGGGGAAGTCGAGCCGGCCGTACCCGCGGACGCCGAGAGGTCCTCCCAGGGTGAGCTGGAAGGGCCGCGTGTTGTCCCAGCCACCGGCGCCGCTGAGCCCCAGGACGACGGTGTGCCGGCTGCCGGTCCGCGGCTGCCAGTACAGGTAGGCGTCGAACTCGCCAAGAATGTCGCGAAATGACCTCGCGGGCTGTTCCACGCCGGGGAGCCATCCCCCCTCGAGATGCACCTCCGAGTTGAAGAGCCACCGCTCACCGGCGGAGCCCCCGAAGAGGGAGAGGCTGCCGCGCAGCTCCCGCTCCGCCCCGCCGACGCCGAGTTCCGGGCCTGCAAACGTCGTGGCGGCCGTGACCAGCGCCTGCGTGCCCACCCGCACGTCCTGCTCGGCCCGCACGGCGTCGAGACCGCGCCGTGTGATGAAGCGGATGTTGCGCTTGCCGGCGACGACATGGAAGCGCGGGATCGTTCGTGGAGCGGTCTGGCCGGCGATGGCCCCGATCATGGCCTCGTCGGCGCTCTCCCGTGCGGAATAGTCGAAGCCGGGAATCACTTCGACCGCGTCGGGGAACCCGTCGAAGCGGAGCCTTTCCCAGGAAAATCCTGCCGCGAGGACGGTCAGGTCCCCCGGGGATCCGAATCGTCGGCCAACGGTGACCTCGGCCCGGCGGGTCTGCATGGGAAGGCTCACGTAGGTGGATGTGCCGGCTTCCGGAGTCGCGTAGGGAAAGATGTCTTCGCGCAGCGAGTACGACTCCACGAACGCCCACCTGCCGACCTCGCCCACAAAGGGATAGGAGAGCGACTCGGTGAAGAAGCTCCCGGTTCGGGTCCTGCCCCCGGAGACCGCTCCGTCGAAGCGAGTGCGCGCCAGGCGCGGATTGCGCAGGTGCACGCCGGCGTCCCGCTGTTCGACCTGGTCCCGGTAATAGACGCCCAGCAGGGTCCCGGTTCCGAGGAAGTTCTCCTCCGCCCCGCCGAGGTAGGCGAAGCGGAGGCCCTGGTCCAGTTCCGGCCGCACGTCGAGCTTCAGCGTCCAGTCGTCACGCGTGGTGACGAGGACGTCCACTCCGCCGTCGTCGGCGGGCGCATGGCGGATGTCCGCCTCCGCGAGGAAGGGAAGCGACCGAAGGGATCGCTCGGACTCGTCGAGCAGCAGCTGGTCGAAACAGTCACCCGGGCGGAAGAGGAGTTCGCTCGTGATAACGCCCTTCCGGGTTCGAATGTGCACCCGGTTGGCCACCCAGGCGGCGAGCCGATGGACCCAGCCGTGCGACTGGCCGTCCTGCGGCCCGTCCTCCTCGTAGATGGACTGGTTGTCGATGGTGATGCCGGCGATCACGCCCGCCGGACATTCCAGCCGGTTTTCGGGTGTTTCCTGGGCCGTGGCCGGATGCGCCGCGCCGAGAAGCCCGAGCAGGATCAATGTGGCCGCCGGACGGACGGCGGAGCCGGTCATGGTCTCATGCGAGGTGGGGTTGGCGATTGACGGCGCTCCGTACAGTCCGGTAGGATCACTCCCCGGCGATGGCCGTTGCCCGACTGCCAGCCGGAGATTGGGGAGAATACTAACAGGACGGGGACTTTTCGTTAAATGCGAAGTGACGCACTGGAATACCACGCTGATGGTCGTCCGGGGAAGATCGAGGTCGTGCCCACCAAGCCGGTGGCGACGCAGCGCGATCTCTCGCTGGCATACTCCCCGGGTGTGGCCGAACCGTGCATGGAGATCCACCGGGATGCGGAGGCGGCGTTCCTCTACACCGGGCGCGGGAACCTGGTGGCCGTGGTTTCCAACGGGACGGCGGTGCTGGGGCTGGGGAACATCGGGGCGATGGCGGCCAAGCCGGTCATGGAGGGGAAGGGCGTCCTCTTCAAGAAGTTCGCGGGTATCGACGTCTTCGACATCGAGATCGACACCGAGGATCCCGAGGAGGTCATCCGCTTCTGCCAGCTGCTGGAGCCGACCGTCGGCGGGATCAACCTGGAGGACATCCGCGCGCCGGAGTGCTTCCTGATCGAGAAGACGCTGCGCAGGACGATGCGCATCCCGGTCTTCCACGACGACCAGCACGGAACCGCCATCATCGGCGGGGCGGCGCTCCTCAACGCGCTGGAGATCTCGGGCCGCGACATCGGCGACGCCACCGTGGTCTTCACCGGCGCCGGAGCGTCGGCGCTCGCCACCGCCCGCCACTGTCTGCGGCTCGGCGTCCGCCCCGGGAACCTGGTCATGGTCGACCGCTCCGGAGTGATTCACGCGGGGCGCGAAAACGGCATGAACGAGTACAAGGCGCCCTTCGCAACCGAGCGGCCGGTGCGCACGCTCGAGGAGGCGATGGTGGGGGCGGATGTCGTCGTCGGCCTCTCCGCCAAGGGGGTGATCACGCCCGCGATGGTCGCCTCCATGGCGCCGCGGCCCATCATCTTCGCGCTGGCGAACCCCGATCCCGAGATCTCGCCGGAGGAGGTGGCGAGGATCCGCGACGACGCGATCATCGCGACGGGCCGTTCCGACTACCCCAACCAGGTCAACAACGTCCTCGGCTTCCCCTTCATCTTCCGTGGGGCGCTGGACGTGCGTGCGCGCGGGATCGACGAGGGCATGATGCTGGCGGCCACGCGGGCGCTCGCCGAGCTGGCCCGCGACGATGTCCCCGAATCGGTGCTGAAGGCGTACGGCGACGACGCCTTCGAGTTCGGGCCCGACTACCTGATTCCGAAGCCCTTCGACCCGCGGGTGCTGCTGCACGTGGCGCCGGCGGTGGCGAAGGCGGCGATGGAGTCGGGGGCGGCCCGGATGGAACTGGACCTCGAGGAGTACCGCCACAAGCTGGAGGCCAGCCTGGGCCCGGGGCGCGAGGCGATGCGGCGCATCCTGGGGCGGGCGCGCCAGGAGCCCGCGCGGATCGTGATGGCCGACGGCTACAACGAACGGGTGCTGCGCGCGGCGGCGCAGGTCGTGCGGGAAGGCACCGCGCGCATCGTGCTGATCGGCAAGGCCGAGAAGGTCCACCGCTTCGGCGCCGAGCTGGGGATCGACCTGGACGGCGTGGAGTGCATCCATCCGGCCGCGGTCGAGGACACCCGGTACGCCTACGCCGACGACTTCTACCGGCGCCGCGAACGCAAGGGCCTCACCCTCGCCGAGGCCCGCGCCCGCGCCTACCAGCCCGTCTACTTCGCGTCGATGATGGTGCGGGCGGGGGATGCCGACGCGATGGTGGCCGGGATCGACTCGAACTACCCGGAGATCCTCCGCCCCGCGCTGGAGGTCATCGGCACCTCGCCGACGGTCCGGCGCGTCTCGGGTTTGCACATGGTCGCCTTCCGGGACCGCGATCCGCTCTTCTTCGCCGACACCACGGTGAACATCGACCCCGATCCGGTCACGCTCGCCGAGATCGCGATCTCCGCGGCCGGGTTCGTGCGCGATCTGGGCATCGAGCCCCGGATCGCGATGCTCTCCTTCTCCAACTTCGGGTCGGTCCGCCACCCCGAGGCGGAGAAGGTCCGCGAGGCGGTCACGTGGGTGAAGTTCCTGGCGCCCGGCCTGGCCGTCGACGGCGAAATGCAGGCCGACGTGGCGGTCGACGAGCACATCATCGCCGACACCTATCCCTTCAGCGACCTGACCGGACCCGCGAACGTCCTGGTGTTTCCCACGCTCAGCGCGTCCAACGCCTGCTACAAGCTGATCAGCCAGTTGGGGAACGCCGAGGTCATCGGTCCCATCCTCCTGGGGATGAACAAGCCTGTCCACATCCTGCAGCGTGGGAGCTCCGTTCTGGAGGTCGTGCACCTTATCGGGATTGCTTCGGTAGACGCGCGCACGCCGCGGGATCACATTTCAAGGCTGGGCAGCAACGACTCACCCTGAAATGAACAAACCAGGAACCACGGACAGAAATATGCTTGTAGCAGAAGCGCCTGTGACGGCTCTGCGTGAAGAGGGACTGAACCCGAGAGGACGCGTCAACCGCAATCTCTCTCCCGCGGAGCTGTATGAAGAAACGCTCAGGCTCGGGACCGGCCGGCTCGCGCAGGGCGGCGGACTGGTCACCGTAACCGCTCCCCACACCGGCCGCTCCCCCAACGACCGCTTCATCGTGGACGAACCGGGTGCCAGCCATCTGATCGACTGGGGCGACGTCAACGTCCCGATCGAAGAGGCACACTACCGCACCCTCAAGGCGGAGATCATCGAGCGCCTCAACGGCTGCGAACTCTACGTGCGGGACGCGCGCGCCGGTGCCGATCCGCGCTACTCCATCGGCGTGCGCGTGATCTCGGAGAGCCCGTGGCACGACCTCTTCGCCCGCAACATGTTCCTGAGGCTCGGGCCCGGCGAGGAAGCGGGCTTCACACCCGACTTCATCGTCTACCACGCGCCCTCCATACAGGCGGACCCGGCCCGCCACGGCACCAACTCGGGCGCGTTCATCGTGGTCCACTTCACGGAGCGGGTGGTCCTGGTCGGCGGCACCGCGTACGCCGGCGAGATCAAGAAGTCCATCTTCTCGGCGCTCAACTTCACGCTTCCGGCCCGGGGCGTGCTCCCCATGCACTGCTCGGCCAACATCGGCGCCGCCGGCGACACCGCGCTCTTCTTCGGCCTCTCCGGCACCGGCAAGACGACGCTGTCCGCCGATCCCGCCCGCGAACTCATCGGCGACGACGAGCACGGCTGGAGCGACAACGGCGTCTTCAACTTCGAGGGCGGCTGCTACGCGAAGACGATCCGGCTTTCGCCGGAGGGGGAGCCGGACATCTACCGCGCGACCCGCATGTTCGGAACCATCCTCGAAAACGTGATCGTCGACGAGCGCACGCGGGAGATCGACTACGACTCGGCGGAGATCACCGAGAACACCCGCGCGTCGTACCCGATCCACTACATCGCGAACGCGGTGCCGGGCGGCCAGGGTGGCCACCCGAACAACGTGGTCTTCCTGACGGCCGATGCCTTCGGCGTGCTGCCTCCGATCGCGCGCCTCACCCCCGAGCAGGCGATGTACCACTTCCTCTCCGGGTACACGGCCAAGGTGGCCGGCACCGAGCGGGGCGTCACCGAGCCCAAAGCCGCCTTCAGCGCCTGCTTCGGGGCGCCCTTCCTGCCCCAGCACCCCACCGTCTACGCCAGGCTCCTCGGCGACAGGATCCAGCGGCACGGCGCCCGGGTGTGGCTCGTGAACACCGGGTGGACGGGGGGCCGCTACGGCGTCGGCAGCCGGATGGAGCTGGCCCACACCCGCGCGATGCTGGAGGCCGCGCTGAACGGTGAGCTGGAGGGGTCGCCAAGCACGGTGGACCCGGTTTTCGGGCTGCACATTCCCACCCGCGTTCCCGGCGTTCCGGACAGCGTGCTGCTGCCCCGCGGGACCTGGTCGGACGGCGCTGCCTACGACGCGGCCGCCGCCGAACTGGCCGCCATGTTCAAGCGCAACTTCGCGCGCTTCGCGGACGACGCGAGCGAGGCGGTACGCGCCGCGGGGCCCGCGTAGCGGCAGGGGGGGCGCATTGGCTCGGCGACGGCGACCATTCGGCATTCTGCTGGCGATCGCGGCGCTGAGCGCGTGCGAGCAGGCCGAGAAGCTGGAAGACCGCTTTCGTGACCTGACCCCGCGCGAGGCCTACCAGGAGAAGCTGGTCGCGGCCGGCCTGGACAGTACGGCGCTGGGGCGGGACTGGGCGGCGGCCGGTCGGGAAGCGGTGGAAGAGCCGGTCACCGTCGACCTGCCGTTCGAGGAAGAGGGCTACATCACGTCCGAGGACCCCGGGGCAGTGGGCTACCGAGTCCACATCCCGCGCGGGCGAAAGCTGACGTTCGGCGTCTACCTGGAGACCGATGAAGGCACCCGCCTCTTCGTCGACCTCTTCCGCGTCCCCAACGACGAGGACGACCCGCTGAGGCCGGTGTTCTCGTCGGATTCGGTGGGAGGAATCTTCGAGCACGAAGACCCCTGGCGGGAGGGCGACTACATCCTGCGGCTGCAGCCCGAACTGCTCCGCGGCGGAACCTACCGGGTGGTCCTCACCCAGGAGGCGCAGTTCGCGTTCCCGGTGGAGGGGTACAGCATGCCGTCGATCCAGAGCTTTTTCGGCGCGCCGCGCGATGGCGGGCGGCGGGAGCACCACGGCGTCGACATCTTTGCACGCCGCGGGACGCCGGTGCTGGCCGCGACCGCCGGGACCACATACCGGGTGAACGACACACGGATCGGCGGCAAGGTGGTCTGGGTGCGCGACGAGGAGCGCGACGCCCGGTTCTACTACGCGCACCTCGACAGCCAGGCCGTCGGCAACGGCGTGCGGGTCGAGCCGGGCGACACGCTCGGCTTCGTGGGGAACACGGGCAACGCGCGCACCACCCCGCCGCACCTGCACTTCGGCGTCTACCGCCGCCCCGGAGGCGCGTTCGACCCCTTCCCCTTCCTGGATTCTCCCCGTGACCGCCTGCCGGAGATGACGGCGGACCCGTCGCTGCTCGGGGCCTGGGTGCAGCCGGGCAACGAAGGGATCCGGCTGCGGGCTTCGCCGGGCATGCGGGCCGAGGTGCTGATGGAACTGGACACCGGTGCCAGTCTGCGCGTGCTTGGTGCCTCGGGCGATTGGTTCCGGGTGCGGCTGCCGGATGGCCAGGGCGGGTATGTCGCCGCGCGGCTCATGGACGCCGAGGTCGCGGTGGCCGACGGTGGAGGGGACGACCCGGGGGGGTAGCGCGACTTGCGGCCGCCTGGGAAGCCGCATCCGATCGGGGAATGAGCCGGAATTCACCCGCGTACCTTCGGGAGCACCTTCCGGCGCCCGACTCGATCCCCAACGTCGACGATCTCCTGGTCGATGACGAGGGCATGGTGTGGGTCGGGTCGTACCGGGCCGATCCTTCAGCGCCACGACTGTATCACGTGTATGACACCGAAGGTCGATTCCTGGCACGGGTCGCGATGCCGCCGGACGTCGACGTGCTGGAAATCGGGGCCGGCCATGTGCTCGGGGTCACCCGTGACGCGTTGGATGTCGAGCGAGTCGTGCTGCTGGAGCTGAATCGAGGCGGGTGATTGGCCCTGACGAGGCACCGCCAGAAAATGTAATCTTCACATGACATTATGTCGTGTCCGCTTTACATTCAGGGTCGCCGCGTGGATTGTTACGATGTTGCGAACACAGGGTGATTCCTGTCGCTTATCTTCGGGAAGACCCCCACCACCCTCCGGAGACCCCCATGGCCCGCCAGTACTGGCTCATGAAGAGCGAGCCCTACGTCTACTCGATCGACGACCTGCGGCGCGACGGCACGACCTACTGGGACGGCGTCCGCAACTACGCCGCCCGCAACCTCATGCGCGACAGGATGCGGATCGGCGACCGCGTCCTCTACTACCACTCGAACGCGAAGCCGCCGGGTGTGGCCGGCATCGCCGAGGTGTGCCGCGAGTCCTACCCCGACCACACGCAGTTCGACCCGTCCAGCAAGTACCACGACCCCAAGGCCACCGAGGAGAACCCCCGCTGGTTCATGGTGGATGTCCGCTTCGTGGAGAAGTTCGAGCGGGAGGTCGGCCTGCCCGAGATCCGCGCGACGCCGGAGCTGTCGAAGATGGTCCTCGTGAACCGTAGCCGGCTTTCGGTACAGCCGGTGACGCAGGGGGAGTACGAACACATCCTGGGGATGGCGGGGAGCGAGGAGGCGGGCCGATGAGCCGGGGAATGGAACCGGGGCGGAGCGAGCCAATGCCCGGGCGCGGCCCGATGACGCCGGGAGCGGTAGAATGACTGCAGGCCGAAGTCCCGTGGCGGCCAACTACGTGGCCGGTGAGTGGGTGAAGGCCGGGGCTGGCGAGCGGCTCCCGGTGGAGGATCCGGCGACGCGCGAGGTGCTGGGTTCGGTGCCGCTGTCCGGCCAGGGCGACGTCGACCGCGCCGTCGCCGCCGCCCACGCCGCCTTCCCCGCCTGGCGCCGCACCCCCGTCCCCGAGCGCGCCCGCGTCCTCTTCCGCCTCAAGGCGCTCCTCGACGAGCACCACGACGACCTCGCGGCGAGCCTCTCGCGCGAACACGGCAAGAACGTCGCGGAGACGTGGGGCGAGGTGCAGCGCGGCATCGAGAACGTGGAGCACGCGGCCGGGATGCCCACCCTGATGATGGGCGACACCCTGGAGGACATCGCGCGCGGCGTGGACTGCGAGACGGTGCGGCAGCCCGTCGGGGTCTTCGCGGTCGTCACCCCGTACAACTTCCCCGTGATGATCCCGCTCTGGGTCTGGCCGTACGCCGTCGCCGCGGGCAACTCGGTGGTGCTCAAGCCCAGCGAGCAGGACCCGCTCACGCACCAGCGCGTGGTCGAGCTGGCCGTGCGGGCGGGGCTCCCGCCGGGCGTGCTGAACGTGGTGCACGGCCGCCGTGAGGCGGTGGAGGCGCTGATCGACCACCCGGACGTGGCGGGCGTGTCCTTCGTGGGGTCGAGCGCCGTGGCGAAGAGCCTGTATGCGCGAGCGGGGGCGGCGGGGAAGCGGGTGCAGGCGCTCGGCGGCGCGAAGAACCACATGATCGTGTTGCCGGACGCCGATCCGGAGATGGTGGCCGATGCGGTGGTGGGGTCCGTGTTCGGGTCCGCGGGGCAGCGCTGCCTGGCGGGGTCGGTGGTGGTGGGGGTGGGGGATGTGTACGAGCCGGTGCGCGACGGGATCCTCGACGGGGCGGCGTCGCTCACGATCGGGCGGGGACTCGACGACGGCGTGGACATGGGACCCGTGATCTCGGGGGCCCACAGGGACCGGGTGAACGCGTTCATCGATGAGGGGGAGCGCGACGGAGCGCGGCTGGTGATGGATGGGCGCCGGTTGCGCGTCCCCGGGTACCCGCGCGGTCATTGGGTCGGCCCCACCGTCTTCGAGGACGTGACGCCCGAGATGCCGATCGGCCGTGAAGAGGTGTTCGGTCCGGTGGCCGGGCTGGCCAGGGCGCCGAGCCTGGAGGCCGCGCTCGACATGCTGGCGAGGAGCCCGTACGGCAACGCCGCGTCGATCTTCACGAACTCGGGCCGCGCCGCGCGCGAGTTCCGCTACCGCGCGGAGATCTCGATGATCGGCGTCAACATCGGGGTGGCCGCGCCGATGGCCTTCTTCCCGTTCGGGGGCGCGCGGAATTCGTTCTACGGAGACCTGAAGGCGCAGGGCCGGGATGCGGTGTCGTTCTTCACGGATCAGAGGGTGGTGATTTCGAGGTGGTAGGGGGCGGAGCCGCACACCGGACCGGGGGTTGACTGTACGCTGCAACGAGAAACAACCTATATCGCAAATGCGATACGGGAGGCTTCGGATGAAGACGCAAAGCTCGATGCTCCACGTTCGGATGGACACGGAGATGAAGCGGAAGGCGACGGCGGCACTGGCGGCCATGGGGATGACGGCCTCCGAGGCCGTGCGGTTGTTCTTCCACCGAATCGCGGTGGACCAGGCGTTTCCGCTGGAACTCAAGGTCCCGAACGCGCGGACCCGCGAGGCCATGGCCGAGTCGGAAGAGATGATGAGGCGGGGGACCGCTCGGTTCGCGAACGCCGACGACATGTTTGCGGAGCTGGAAGAAGCTGGCGGTCGGTAAGCGGACGCACCCGCCTCGGCGAGTGGACTTCACTCGCGCCGGCACCCACGCCGAGCTCTTCGAATAGTCGGCGAATCGCCCCTCCCGCTCTGTTGCGCCAGGGTGGCGCGACCTGGACATTGTCGGTTCCCGAACATCCGACGGAGGGCGACTACATGCGAGCAACGGCAAGCCTCGGCTCCGACATCCTCGCCGAGCAGCAGAAACACATCTTCCAGTGCGTCCGGCCCCTCTACGACGAGCCGGTGGCGATCGCGGAGGGGTCGGGGTGCTGGGTCAGGGACTACGACGGGCGCGACTACCTGGACGCCTTCGCAGGCATCCTCACGACCTCGCTGGGCCACTGCCACCCGGCCGTGGTTTCGGCCGTCCAGGAACAGGCCGCGCGGGTGGGCCACCTCTCCACCCTCTACGTCAACGACCGCCAGATCGAAGCGGCCCGCGCGCTGGCCACGATTTCACCCGGCGGCCTTTCCCGCACCTTCTTCCTGAACAGCGGCACGGAGGCGATCGAGACCGCCCTCGCGGCGGCGCGCCTCCACACGGGACGCACCGAGATCATCGCGCTGCGGCAGGCGTACCACGGCCGCACCAGCATGGCCGCCGCCATCACCGCGCACGCCGAGTGGCGGGTGCTCCCCGCGACGGCGAGCGGCATCACGCACGCGCTCTCGCCCTACGCCTACCGCGCCCCGTTCGGCGCCGTCTCCGACGAGGAACTGGTCGAGATCTACGCCCGCGACCTGATCGAGGTCATCGAGACCACCACCAACGGCCGCCCGGCCGCCTTCATCGCCGAGACGATCCAGGGGGTGGGCGGATACATCGTGCCGCCGCGCGGGTACTTCCAGCGGATGGCCGAGATCATCCGGTCGTACGGCGGCGTCTTCATCGCCGACGAGGTGCAGTCCGGCTTCGGGCGCACCGGTGGCCGGTGGTTCGGGATCGAGCACTGGGACGTGGTGCCGGACATCATGGTGATGGCGAAGGGGATCGCCGGCGGGATGCCCGTGGGCGCGACGATCGCCACCGGCGAGATCGCGGGGAACTGGCGCGGCAAGACCATCTCGACCTTCGGCGGCAACCCGGTGTGCATGGCGGCGATGATCGCGACCCTCGACACCATGCGGGCCGAAGACGTGCCCGCGCGGGCCCTCGAACGCGGCGCGCAGCTCAGGCGCGGCCTGGCGGCGCTCCAGCGGGCGCACCCATGGATCGGCGACGTGCGCGGGATGGGCCTCATGCAGGCGCTCGAGCTGGTGGAGGACCCGGCGACGAAGGAACCGGCGCCGCGCCTGGCGGGCGCGCTGCTGAACGCCGCAAAGGATGAAGGCCTGCTGATCGGAATCGGCGGGCTGCACGGCCACGTGATCCGCATCGGGCCGTCGCTGCTGATCTCGGAGGGCGAGGTCGTGGAGGCGCTGGCGCGGCTGGGCCGGGCCTGCGCCGCGGTCGAGGCGGCGAAGTGACCGTGCGCACTCCGGGATGCGGCCGGCCTGGCCGGTGGTGGCCAGCCGGGAGGCCCGCATGATCGCCGGACTCCCCCTGGATACCTGGGTGCTGATGGTGGTGTCCGTCGTGCCGGGTCTGGTGGTGGTGGCGATGGCCTATCGCGCGCACCGGGGGGACATTGGTGACGCGCCGGGGCGTGCCGGCGATGCCTCCGGTGTGACACGCGCGCCGGAACCCCGTCGGGATGCTGGCCACGACGCGCACCGCCGCGACCACTCGCGGAGCCCCGACGATGCCTGAAGCGACCAGCCCCAACGCCGCCATCATCGCCGTCGTCGTCGGCTACTTCCTTGTCCTCGTCGCGATCGGCTGGTGGGCGAGCCGCGAGAGCCGTTCGGTCAAGGGGTTCTACGTCGCGGGCAAGAAGCTCCCGTCGTGGGTGATCGCGTTCTCGTCCAACACCACCGGCGAGAGCGGCTGGCTGCTCCTGGGACTCACCGGGATGGGCTACCTGGTCGGCTTCCACGCGCTCTGGGTCGTCCTCGGCGAAGTGCTTGGCGTCGCGCTCGCGTGGGCGGTCGTGGCGCGCCCCTTCAAGGAGTTCACCGACCGCTACGACGCGATCACGGTCCCCGACTACCTCACCGACCGCTTCGCCGACCGGCTCCACATCATCCGCATCGTCAGCGCCATCATCATCTTCACGATGGTCGGCGCGTACACGGCCGCACAGCTCACCGCGACCGGCAAGGCCTTCTCGTCCTTCATCGGGACCAGCTACGAGGCCGGGGTCTACATCGGCCTCGCCGTCATCCTCCTCTACACCAGCATCGGCGGATTCAAGGCGGTCGCGTACAGCGACGTGCTCCAGGGCGTCCTCATGTTCCTGTGTCTGCTGATCCTGCCGATCGTGGGGATCTGGCATGCGGGCGGATGGGGCGAGATGCTGGCGGGCGTCGGCGAAGCGGACCCCGCGTTGCTCAGGCCGATGGGCGAACACGGGCTCACGGTGCCGGGGGTGATGAGCGCGATCAGCTACGTGGGGATCGGCCTCGCCTTCCTGGGCGCGCCGCAGCTCCTGACCCGCTTCATGTCGGCCCGCAACCGGGGCCAGATCTCGCAGGGCGGGGTGCTCGCGGTGTTCTGCATCGTGGTCTTCGACATCGGTGCGGTTCTGACCGGCGTGGCCGGCCGCTACCTCTTCCCCGGGCTCGCCGACCACGAGACGATCCTCCCGGTCATGTCCACCGAGCTCTTCCCGGCGGTGATCGCGGGGGTGATCCTGGTGGTCGTCCTGGCCGCGATCATGTCGACCGTGGACTCGCTGCTGATCCTCGCCTCCTCGTCGATCGTGCGGGACATCTTCCAGAAGATCCTCTGGCCGAAGGCCCCTGACCGCACCCTGTCGCTGATCGGCCGGCTCCTCACGATCGTTCTCGGCCTCGCGGGACTCGGAGTCGCGCTCAGCGAACCCCGCATGATCTTCTGGTTCGTCCTCTTCGCCTGGTCGGGGCTGGCGTCGGCCTTCACGCCGGTGGTCCTCTGCTCGCTCTTCTGGCGGCGGACGACGCTGGCGGGCGCGGTCGCGGGGATGATCGCCGGGTTCGCGGCCGCGATGATCTGGGTGGTCTTCGTCAAGGACCACTTCTACGATCTCTACGAGATGATCCCCGGTTTCGCGGCGGGCTTTGCCGCAACGATCGGGGTCAGCCTCTACACGAAGCCGCCCCCGGACGGCGGCTCTATCGTCGACGATGTGAAACGCGTGGTGGGCGGGCCGTTCTCGGCGGGGGAAGGCGACCACGGAAGCGGCGGGTAGACCGCCTGCCAGGAGTGACAACCCCGCCCGTGCGGGGAACAGCGATCAGGAGGACACGATGAAGTCACTGACAAGAGGCCAGTTCCTGGGAGCCGCCGCGGGCACCGTCGGCGCCGGAATGCTCGTCGGCTGCGAAGGCGGCCCCGGGGTCGTCCTGCGCACCGACGGGTCGGACGCCACCACCCCCGACCTGATCGTGCACGGCCGCACCGTCCATACCATGGACGACGCCAACCCGACCGCCGAGTCGTTCGCCGTCAAGGACGGCCGCTTCGTGGCGGTCGGTTCCCGTGGCGACATCGAATCGCTCCGGGGCAGGGGAACCCGGGTCTTCGACCATGGGGACGCCGTCATCACCCCCGGCTTCATCGACGCGCACACCCACCCGGCCGGCGCGGGGGTCCGCGAGCTGAAGGACGTGAACGTGGACGTGCGGAGCATCGCCGAGATCAAGGAGCGCATGGCGGCGCGCGCCCGCGAGACGCCGCCCGGCGAGTGGATCCGCGGCTTCAAGTACGACGACACCAAGCTCGCCGAGGGGCGGCCGCTGAACCGGCTAGACCTGGACGAGGCGCTGCCGGACCACCCCGCGGTCGTCGGCCACCGGGGCGGCCACACCAGCGTCTACAACTCGCGCGCCTTCGCGCTGGCGGGCGTGACCGCGGAGACTCCCGATCCGCAGGGCGGCAGGTTCTACCGGGAGGGCGGCGAACTCACCGGCCTGGTCGCGGAGCGCGCCAACTACGTCTTCTCCGGCCTGATCCCCAGCACCCACACCGACGACGACCGCCGCGCGGGGGTCAAGCTCATCACCGAGCTGATGGCGCAGGCCGGGCTGACCTCGTTCCACGACGCGGGCACCTCGTCGAGCAGCGTAAGGGCCTACAGCGCCGCCTACCGCAACGGCGAGCTGAGCTGCCGCGTGTACATGATGATGCGCGGCGCCTACGCGGACCTGCGCCAGGCCGGCGTCTCCACCGGATTCGGCGACGAGTGGCTGCGCGTCGGCGGGGTGAAGTACGGGGCGGACGGCTCGGCATCCGAGCGCACCATGCGGATGAGCACCCCGTACGTCGGCCGCCCCGACGACTACGGCATCCTCACCATGACGCGGGAGGCCATCCGCGACGTCGTCGAGGTCGCGCACCGCTCGGGCTGGCAGGTCGGCATTCACGCCAACGGCGACGTCACCATCGGCATGGTGCTCGACGCCTACGAGCGCGTGCAGGAACTGTGGCCGCGGCCCGACGCCAGGCACCGCATCGAGCACTGCTCTCTGGTCAACCCGGATCTCCTCGCGCGCATCAAAGCGGCGGGTGTCGTGCCCACACCCTTCTACACCTACGCCCACTACCACGGCAACAAGTGGGTCGAGTACGGCCCCGAGAAGATGGAGTGGATGTTCGCCCACCGTTCGTTCCTCGACTACGAGATCCCGGTCGCACCGGCGTCCGACTACACCCCCGGCCCCTACGAGCCGCTGATGGCCATCCAGAGCATGGTCACCCGCAAGGACTTCGAGGGCCGCGTCTGGGGCCCCAGCCAGCGGATCACAGTGCCGGAGGCGATGCGGATCTGCACCATGGGCGGCGCCTACGCATCGTTCGAGGAGGACATCAAGGGCTCGGTCACGGCCGGCAAGCTGGCCGACTTCGTGGTGCTGGAGTCCGACCCGCACGACTCCGACCCGGACGCGATCAAGGAGATCCCCGTGCTGAGGACGGTGGCGGGCGGGAGGGTGACGCACGAAGCGTGAGCATTGCGGTTGCCGGAGGGCCAGTTCCCCTTGAAGGGATCGCACGGATAGACTAAGTTCAGTAAACCAGACTAAGTTCTGACCGGCCCGCTCGGTACCGGCTGCGATGCGAGGAACCCCCATGCGCACCTACAACATGCACGAAGCCAAGACCCATCTTTCCCGTCTGGTGCGGGAAGCCGTCGATGGCGATCCGTTCATCATCGCGCGCTCGGGCAAGCCGCTGGTGAAGGTCGTGCCGGTCAGCGCACCCGAGCCCGGCGCAATGCGGCGGACCGGGTTCATGCGCGGACGGATCTCGGTTCCGGACGACTTCGACATCATGGGATGCGCGGAGATCGAAGCCATGTTCGGGCGCGAACGGTGACAGTTCTCCTCGACACCCATCTGCTCCTGTGGGCCGCAGGGTTCCCCGATCGCCTGTCGGCGGATGC
Organism: Gemmatimonadota bacterium; assembly: GCA_022822445.1. GTDB lineage: Bacteria > Gemmatimonadota > Gemmatimonadetes > Longimicrobiales > Gaopeijiaceae > Bin94. Next base: position 126,474 of record JAJEBR010000054.1, read on the forward strand.
GCGCGACATCCTGAACCACCCCGACACGAAGCTGGTCTACAGCGCCGCATCGCTGTGGGAAGTTGCCATCGAGAGCGGACTGGGGCGCGCCGACTTCGTCGTCGATCCGCGGCTTCTCCGACGCGGACTCCTCGAAAACGGCTACACCGAACTGCCGGTCACCGGAGCCCACGCGGTTGCCGTCGACCTGCTCCCCGACATCCACCGGGACCCGTTCGACCGGATTCTCGTCGCCCAGGCCCAGGCGGAGGGAATCACGCTGTTGACGATGGACGAGGCGGTGGGCCGGTATCCGGGGCCGATCAGGGTGGTGTGAGGGGGGGTGCGGGCTGGCCCACGGCTCTTCGCCTGCGTGCCGGATTCCGGCTACCGGCTCCGCGGCCCGATGATTGCGTCGTGATCGCTTCGGCTGGTTTCGCTGATGACCCGAGACTATCTTTCGAAGCCACGAGCGAGCATCCGCACCTCGTAAATGCGCCGATTCGCGAGGCCCTGATCGACTTTCGGGTCCGGCTTCCCCCGGCTTTCTCGCCCGAGACGCTGCTCGCGTTGACCGAGGAGTTGAGCGCGCAGTATCCCTTCCGCCGTCGGGGCAACTTGCGGAGGTCTTCAGTGTACCGCCGGTAGTGCCGGACGGCAGGATCGACTCCCTCCTCTTCCGGTATCAGCTGGCACCAACAAATGGGGTGACGGCGATCGTATCGCTGGCAACCGGGGACGGTCCTGACCCGTCTATGATACTGGACATCGACTGTTTCGTGAGGAAGTCCTTTCCGACTGATGACGACGCACTTCAACGCCAACTTCGGAAGGTGCGGGATGCGAAGAACCGGATCTTCTTCGGCAGCCTGACCCCCGAGACCATCGAGAGGTTCAAATGACGGCCAGAGCAGCGAGCATGGTCCTGCCAGGGCCAAGACTCCCTCAACTGAGCACGGACCGAGGGGCCAGTCCAGAGTCGCGTGTCGTCTGGATGGCGGTCTTGTCGGTCGAGCGCAGCGCGTGGGACACCGAGCAGAGCCATGTCCGGCGCCAGCGAGACCTCGCCCTCGCCGAAGCATTCCACGAATGTTCCGAGCCTGACTGGGACGGGTACGGTGCGGAACCCGCGAACGAATTGTCCATGAAGTGGACGAAACGGGTGCTGTCGACATTCCCCGATTGTCTGGGTGTTCCGGACATCGTGTTCGAACCGGACGGAGATGCAGGGTTGGAGTGGTGGCGAGGGCCGGATAGGGTACTATCGGTCAGCGTCGGTCGAAACGGCGAACTTCGGTACGCCGCTCGGCTGAACGCGACCATGGTCATTGGAACCGAGGTATTCGCGGACGGGCTGCCGAGACGCCTGGTCGAGGCGGCGTTAGAGTTGGTTGAGCAGGGTTAGTTGAGCAGACAGGATCGCTCGGCATCGAGTGAGGCTCTCCCGCTCACGCGCTTTGCCTTCACCAGGAGGTGGGTATCGAAGGCAGGTGGTGGATTCCGGCTCAAATACCACGCCTTCATGCCCAGATCGGTGCATGGACGCCCGCTTGAAGTCTCAGTTTCCGGGTGGACGGTCTGACCGAACCGCAGATCTGGGAACACGGTCGTCGGCACGCTCTTCCCCCGGGCCGGAACTTCCATGGCCGAGGCGATGTGGCGCTGGGGGTAGTGGAGGCCACAGGTCCGTTGCGAGTCGACTTTGATGAATCGCCTCCAAGGCATGCCAACGTGGTCGGATGGCCGAAGGAGCGGGACCAGCAATTGGCCCTGGCGCAGAGCTTGGCCAGCGCAGCTCGGTCTGTGCGTCCCCCGGCGAATTGATCCAGGAGGACGGCGAGGGGCGGGTGACGTGGGAGCCATGGCGCGGATCTGGAGTCCGCCGATTCGGACTTCCACCATCGCGCCAGGCCGGCCGGCGTGACTCCGCCTGCTCTGCCGTCATTCCGGGCCGCTCGTGCGGACCGCCGGTCACTCGCTACCTTGAGGCGAAGAACTGCCGCTTCCCCCCAAGGCCACCTCACAACCACCGGCTCCACCCCGTGCCCGATTCCACCGTTCTCTTCTTCCCCACCCCCGCCGACCTGCGCGCCTGGTTCGCCGAGAACCACGACCGCCGCGACGAGCTGTGGGTCGGCTACTACAGGAAGGCGACCGGGCTGCCCAGCATCGACTGGCCCGAATCGGTGGACGAGGCGCTCTGCTTCGGCTGGATCGACGGAATCCGCAAGTCAATCGACGACAAGCGCTACAGGATCCGGTTCACGCCGCGCCGCCGGGGGAGTCACTGGAGCGCGCGCAACCTCGGTCGCATGGAGCATCTGATCTCCGAAGGGCTGGTCACGGAGGCCGGGATGGCGGCCTACCGCGCCCGCAATCCGGCCAGGGAGGCCCAGGCGTCCCACGAGCAGCGAAACGTGTCGCTCCCGCCGGAATATGAACGAGCGCTCCGGGCGGACCACGACGCCTGGAGCTACCTTCAGCAGGCTCGCCCGTCCTATCGCAAGCAGGTGACGTGGTGGGTGATCAGCGCGAAGCGGGAGGAGACGCGGCGCCGTCGGCTCGGAATCCTGATTGAATCATCCGCCAAGGGGGAGGTGATTCCCCCGATGCGATGGGCCGAGAGGAAGCCGCGGTCCTCATGATATATACATTAGAATATATTTACTGATGCAATATATACTCTAGTATATCACCACCCTCCCTACAAACAGGTATTCACGAAATGTTCTGAGTCGAGGCCCTCACCCATCCGCTCACGGGCACCCCGTTCGGAACCGCGCTTGAGGTTTGTCTCGTCATCGCGTTCGCGGCCTGGCTGGCATCCATGGATCCACTGGTCGGCGCTCGGCTTCATCGGGCTGACGGCGCTGTTCATCCCGTCCCTGCGCATGACCGAGAGGATCTCTGCCGGCAAGTACCCCGCCTATCGCGACTACCAGGCGACGACTTCGGTGCTGCTTCCGCTGCCGCCGAGGGGGGGATAGGTTGCTGCGGCGAGTAGCCAGCTTCGATCCGAGATTCCCCGAACTGCCGGAGGCATGAGAAAGATGTGGGACCGTCAACGCCCCAAAGCCATTGCCGCGCTGGCGGTCGCGTTTGCGGCGGCCGCCCTGGTCACCTCATCGGAGTCCGCGACCGCCCAGAACGCCACCTCCGCCACCACCCTCACCGCCCCCGGCCTCCAGGCCCCCGTCGAGATCATCCGCGACCGGTGGGGGATCAACCACATCTACGCCGAGACCGAGTACGACCTCTTCTTTGCGCAGGGGTACGCAGCCGCCCGCGACCGCCTCTTCCAGTTCGAGGTGTGGCGGGCGCAGGCCACGGGAACGGTCGCGGAGATGCTCGGCCCGGACGAGCTTGAGCGCGACATCGGGTTCCGTCTCTTCAAGTACCGCGGCGACATGACGGTGGAGATGAACCACTACCATGACCGAGGTTCTCTGATCATTCCCGCGTACGTTGACGGCGTTAACGCCTACATCGCGGAAACCGAGGCCAATCCGGACCTGCTTCCGATCGAGTTCGAGCTGCTCGGCATCCGGCCCAAGCGCTGGACGCCGGAGGTCGTGATCTCGCGTCACCAGGGGCTGCTTGGGAACATCGGGTCGGAGCTGCGGTACGGGCGGGCGGTGGCGGCGGTGGGCGCCGAGGCGGTGAAGCGGGTCGCCAACTTCCACCCGGGCGATCCGGACATCGAGCTGGATCCGGCCATTGACGGCGCGCTGCTGAGCCAGGACATCCTGAGGCTCTACAACGCGTTTCGCGGTTCGGTGCGGTTCCGGCGCGAGCACCTGGTCCCCGAGCACCGGGGGGATGAGGAGGCTTTTGAGCAGTTGCAGTCGGCGTTGCGGGACGTGCGCGGCGCGACGGCGAACGCGGCCGCGGCGGCAGCAACCACCGGGGCTGTCCCGGGACGCCATGCAGACGCCCCGGACTGGCAGCCGGACCCCACGCGGTCGGATCCCCTTGCCTTGCCGGCCGGCACCGACCCCGCCGGACCGGGTCTCTTGACCTGGCCGGACCTGGAGAGTCTCGGCTCCAACAACTGGGTCGTGAGCGGGCGTCTGAGCGAGAGCGGCTACCCCCTCATGGCCAACGACCCCCACCGCGCGCAGTCGGCGCCGTCGCTGCGCTATTGGGTGCACCTGGTGGGCCCGGGGTGGAACGTGATCGGGGGCGGCGAGCCCGAGATCCCCGGCGTCAGCATCGGGCACAACGGATACGGTGCCTGGGGACTCACCGTCTTCCGCACCGACGGCGAGGACCTGTACGTCTACGAGACCGACCCGGACAATCCCAACCGCTACCGCTACCGCGACGGCTGGGAGGAGATGACCGTCATCACCGAGAAGATCCCGGTGAAGGGGCAGCCCTCCCACACGGCCGAGTTCAAGTACACGCGGCACGGGCCGGTCGTCTTCGAGGACACCGGGAACAACGTTGCGTACGCGGTGCGCGCGGCGTGGCTGGAGCCCGGCGGCGCCCCCTATCTGGCGAGCCTGCGGATGGACCAGGCGAAGACCTGGGAGGAGTTCGTCGAGGCGTGCAACTACTCGAACATCCCGGGCGAGAACATGATCTGGGCGGACCGGGAAGGGAACATCGGCTAGCAGGCGGTCGGGATCGCGCCGATCCGCCGCAACTGGTCGGGGCTGGTCCCGGTCCCGGGCGACGGGCGCTACGAGTGGGACGGCTACCTCCCGATCCGCGCCAAGCCCAGCGTGTACAACCCGCCCGAGGGCTACTTCGCCACCGCCAACAACCACCTGACGCCCGGCGACTACCCGCACATGGACGCGATCGGCTACGAGTGGTCCGACCCCTACCGCTGGGCGCGGGCCGCCGAGGTCCTCGGCTCGGGACGGCTCCACTCCATGACCGACATGATGGCGCTGCAGACCGACTACCTCTCGATCCCCGCGCGGACGATGGTGCCCATGCTGCGCCATGTCGGTCCCTCCCCCGACCCCGGCACCGAGCGGGCCCGCGAGCTGCTCCTGGCCTGGGATTTCGTGCTGGATCCGGGCTCCGTCGCGGCCGGGATCTACGCCGCCTTCGAGGGCCGCGTGCGCGCCAACGTGCGCAGCGCGATCGTCCCGGCAGCCCAGCGGAGCGTACTGGGCGGGATGGCGATGACGAAGGTGATCGGCCACCTGACCGCGCCCGGCGGCGAGTTCGGCGACGATCCGATCGCGGGGCGCGACGCGGTGTTGCTGCGCAGCCTGGAAGAGGCGGTCGCCGCCCTGCGCGAAAAACTCGGCCCGGACATGGACGGGTGGCAGTACGGACAGCCCGCCTACAAGCACGCGACCATCTTCCACCCCCTCTCCCGGGCCGCCCCGCCCGAGATCGCCGCACGCCTCACCGTTGGGCCCCTCCCCCGCGGCGGCAACAGCTACACCCTCAACAACACCGGCGGCGGTGACAACCAGACCTCGGGCGCGTCCTTCCGCCTCATCGTCGATACCGGCGACTGGGACCGCGCGGTCGGCAGCAACACCCCCGGCCAGTCCGGCGACCCGGATTCCCCCTTCTACGACAACCTCTTCGAGCTGTGGGCCAACGACCGCTTCTTCCCGGTATTCTACTCGCGCGAGCGGGTGGAGTCGGTCGCGGCCGAGCGTTGGGTGCTCACGCCCCGATGAGCGGGAAGACCCCCTCAGCCGGCCTGCACTTCTTCCCCACCCCCGCCGACCTGCGCGCCTGGTACAAGGAGAGCCACGACGGCTTCGACGAGCTCTGGGTCGGCTACTACAAGAAGGGGACGGGACTGCCCACCGTCTCGATCGGCGAGTCGATCGACCAGGCGCTCTGCTTCGGCTGGATCGACGGCCTGAAGCGCTCCGTCGACGAGAAGAGCTACAAGGTGCGATTCACCCCGCGCCGCCGGCGCAGCCGCTGGAGCGAACGCAACCTGAAGCGCATGGAGGCGCTGATCGCGGCCGGACAGGTCGCGGAGGCGGGGCTGGCGGCCTACCCGGGGCCGGAGGCGCTGAAGGAGATTGCCGCCCGCTCGCCAAGACCCCGCGCGTGCCGCCTACCCCGAAAGTAAGGAGAACACGACAGTTTGTAATGTTCTCGTTACAGTGCAAGCGCCCGGTGCGCCGTGGCCCGGCTCGGGATGCATCGTCTGCCGAATGCAGCCGGCACCTATTCCGCCGACTGCCCAGGCGTTCTGAAGTCCGATCTGGCCCCCAGCCACCGCTCCGGCTTCACCGCCCGCTTGCGCTCCTTCGGCCGCCGGTTGAACCAGGTCACCGTAAGCAGCACCTCGCCCGCCGCCGCGCCCTCCAGACTGAACTCCCGGTCCGCCAGCGCCGGCCGGAACGCCTCCTCCACCGCCCGGTTCGCCCGCCGCCGCGCCCCGTCGCTCTTCGGCCAGGGCATCTCCCCGTGCAGCCGGCCCCTGCGGATCAGGTAGATGCGGTCCTCCCCGCCGAAGCCCGGCACGGGGTACACCAGGTTCAGCTTGTCGATCTGTCCACGGAAGCCCGAGAGGTGGTCCCAGAGGCTCTCCAGCGTGGTCATCCGCTCGTGGAGGCGCCCGGCGTACTCGAAGTCGAGCCGTTCGGCCGCCTGCCGGACCGACTCCGACAGCTCCTCCAGCGGCCTGCGGCTGCGCGCCTCCAGGAAGGCCCGGGCCAGGCTCACTCGCCGGTCGTACTCCGCAAGGGTGCAGCGCCCGGCGCAGGGCGCGAGGCAGGTCCCCGTCTCCGCGCGGATGCAGAGCGGGGTCCGCCCGCCGGGGAACATCTCGATCTGGTCGCCGAAGTGTACCGGGGTGTCTGATGCGCAGTCGCGCAGTCCCGTCGCCAGCGACAGCTCGTGCACGGCCCGCGCCATCCAGCCGGTCCGTGAGAAGGGTCCGTAGTACCGGGCTCCGTCGCTCACGGGACGCGTGACCGGGATCAGGCGGGGCGCGGGCTCGCGGGTGACCTTGATGAACCCGTACCGGCGGTCCCGCCTGTGCTGCACATTGTACTCGGGCTGCCAGGCGCGGATCAGGCGCATCTCGCGGAAGAGCGAGGCGAACTCGTTGGGGATGTAGTCCCACCTCACGGCTTCGGCCTCCGCGACCATCCGCGCCGTCTTGCCCGTCTCCTGCCGGAAGTAGGAGAGCAGCCGCGTACGCAGCCTCACCGATTTGCCCACATAGAGGATGCGCCCGCCCGCGCCGAGCCAGCGGTAGACCCCGGGCCGGTCCTCGGCCCCGGCGCGCACCTCTTCCCGCAGCGGTGAAGCCGTCGCCCGCGGCGTGCCGGACGGGGGCGACGGTGCAGTGCTGCTCGGAGACCGGGGACGAAGCGAGGCTGCCATGGCGGAACGAACTTCGCCATTTCTTCGGTTTTCGTCAACGGCGGTGCGCCTCCAGCCGCGAAATCCGCCCCGAAAAACCCGCCTGCCGTACCCCCGGAGCGCCCCCTGTCCGCCACCGGTCCCATCCCGCTATTGCGATGACCCGCCACGGGCCCTAATGTCGTGTTCCATGGTCAACCATGGACGATCGTTCAACATTCGCGATCCGGTGTGGAATACGATCCGCCTGGATGCGATCGCGGCGGCGATCATCGACACCCCCGCCTTTCAGCGGCTGCGCTACATCCGGCAGCTGGGGCTGGCGCACCTCGTCTACCCCGGCGCCACCCACACGCGCTTCGATCACGCCCTCGGCGTCTACCACCTCACCGGACGCGCCATCCGCAACCTCAGGGCCGGTCCGTCCGTCCCCCGGGAGGCCTGGGAGGGGGCCCGGCTGATCCCCTACGCCGCGCTCCTGCACGACATCGGGCACTATCCCTTCTCCCACGCCATCGAGGAGCTCGACCCGGCGACGATCGCCGCGGACCACGAGCAGGCGGGCGCGGCATTCTTCGAGTCGGAGGAGATGAGGGCGGCGCTGGCCCCGCTGGGCGAGGGCGCCCATGAGGAGATCTCCCAGCTCATCACGGGGCGGGGCGAGAACGCTCTGAGCGGCCTCGTGAGCGGCAGCCTGGACCTCGACAAGATGGAGTACCTGCGGCGCGACGCGCGCTTCTGCGGCGTCCCCTACGGCGAGGTCGACGTGGAGCACCTGCTCCAGGGGCTGGTGCTCCTGCAGGACCCCGGCACCGGCGCCTGGGAGGTCGGCATCCGCGCGAAGGCGCTCAGCACGCTCGAGTCGCTCCTCTTCGCCAAGTACCAGATGTTCCGCAGCGTCTACTGGCACCACGGGGTGCGCGCCGCCACCGGGCTCTACAAGCGCATCGTGGAAGAAGCGCTGGCGGCCGGACTGCTGAGCGCGGCGGATCTGATCGGCCCCACCGACGAGGAACTGCTCCATGAGCTGGGCCGCAGGGCGCGGGCCCGTTCAGGCGATGTGGCCACCAGACTGGCGGACCGCTGGCTGCCCGCGCTGCGTAACCGGAGGCTGCCGAAGCGGGCGGTCGAGATCCCGGCCTGGCAGCTCGAGGGGAGGACGCTCCCCGGCTGGGTCGGCGGCGACACACCCGGAAAGCGCCGCTGGGAGGACGCGCTGGCGGCGGAGCTGGACCTGCAACCCGGGGAGGTGATCCTCGACTTCCCCGTCAAGACGGCGATGTTCCAGCTCGACGTGCTCGTGGACCGGCCCGGCCGTCCTGTACGCCGCCTCGGCCGCGAGGGCATCCCCGGACTGATCGACCTGCCGAAGCTGGCGGAGGAACTCTACCGTACTGCAAGGGTATTGCGGTTGTTCACCTTCGACAGGCGGCCGCTCGACCCGCAGTGGGTGCTGAAGCGGCTGGCAGAGGGACCCGGGGCGGGAGGAGGTGGGGATGACGACGACAGCGGAATTTCCCGGGGCATCGGGTGCAGTAGCGATCACACGGTGCAACCAGCTACCCACGTGGAAACGTCTGACGCTGAAGGCCGTATGGGATCATGATGGGGGCGAACGGAGCCGCAATCGGCGTGACAGAGGGTGCTCCCGGGGGTTTCTCACGGCCGATCACAGGAAAATACCGGAAAAACAGGAAAAATGATTGACAGGCAGCGCACGCAGTCGTACCGTTAACGGCTGTATGTATAGCGCGTCCGCCGGATGTTTATCCGGTCCGTAACGGAGAATCGAGAAGAGAAAATGGCCAGGAAGACCAGGCGCGGAAGGAAGCGGGGGAACCTGCTCACCGGGTTCGACGCCAGCCTGGACGAGCAGACCGCGTTGGACCAGTATCTGCGAGATGTCAGCCGCCACGAGCTGATCACCCCCGAGATGGAGAAGATCCTGGGGGCACGCGCCCAGAAGGGCGACGAAGAGGCGATCCAGGCGCTCGCCAAGGCGAACCTGCGCTTCGTGATCAGCGTGGCGAAGAAGTATCAGAATCGTGGTGTATCCCTCACGGACCTGATCCAGGAAGGGAACGTGGGGCTCGTGACCGCGGCGCGGAAGTTCGATCCCGAACAGGGCGTGAAGTTCATCTCCTACGCGGTGTGGTGGATCCGCCAGGCCATTCTGGCCTCGCTGGCGAACCATGGCCGCCCGGTGCGGGTGCCGCTCAACCGGGCGTCCGACCTCGCGCGCATCTTCCGCGAGAAGGAGCGGCTCAAGCAGGAGCTCGGACGCGATCCTACCAGCGAGGAGCTGGGCAAGGCGACCTTCCTGACGCCGCAGCTCGTGGAGTCGCTGCAGACGCTCAACGCGGCGGAGATCCGCCTGGACGCCCCGATCGGCGACAGCGAGGATTCGCAGCTCGTGGAGCGCTTCATCACCGAAGAGGCCGCCGAGCCCGAGGTGGAGGTCGAGAACCGGCTGCTCACCGAGGCCGTGTCGAACGCGCTCGGAACGCTCGAGCCGCGCGACGCTAAGGTGCTGAGGCTTTACTTCGGCCTTCAGGGTGAGCGCGAGCACACCCTGGAAGAGATCGGCAACCTCCTGGGGGTCACCCGGGAGCGGATCCGCCAGCTCAGGGACCGCGCGCTCCGGCGCCTGCGCGAAGGGGACAAGGGCAAGGCCCTCAAGTCCTTCGCGGCGTAGGCAATCGGCAGCCCGTGGACAATCGCCGCCCGAATGCAGCGGTGATGCCCACGGGCTGCTGAGGACGCCCCATCGCGGTCGCGGGCCAGGTCGTCGAGGCGGTGGGGGGAGTGTACCGCGTTCGCACCGCCAAGGGCACGGTCGAGGCCTCGCTGCGCGGAAAGCTCAAGCGGGGGGGGCGCAAGGGCGACCGGGTCGTCATCGGTGATCGGGTCACGGTGGGAGCCGGGTCCGGTGGCGCGCGCGTGATCGAGGCCGTGCGGCCGAGGCGGAGCTGGCTTGCCCGGAGGCCGTCGTCGAGCCGTGTGGACCGGGTGGTGGCCGCCAACCTGGACCGCCTGCTGGTGGTGGTGTCGGTTGGGGACCCGCCGCCGTCGAGGTTCGTCATCGACCGGATGCTGGTCCGGGGGGAGTCGGGAGGCATGGCCTGCCAGCTGGTCCTCAACAAGGTGGACCTGCCCGGGTGCGCGCCGGTGGTGGCCGAGCTGATGCGGGCGTACCTGGCGGCGGGCTACCCGGTGCTGCCGACGTCGGCGCTGACCGGGGCGGGAATCGAGGCCTTTCGGGCCGTGATCGAAGCCGGGTCGTCGGCGCTGGCGGGGCCGTCGGGGGCGGGGAAGTCCTCGCTGCTGAACCGGGTCGAACCCGAACTCGACCTGCGCACCCGCCCGGTGGGGCGGCGCTCGCGGTCCGGGCGGCACACCACCGTGTCGAGCCGCCTGATCTCGCTTTCCGGCGGTGGCCAGGTGGCCGACACGCCGGGGTTCTCCGACGTGGGGGCCGGCGGCGTCGAAGCGGCCGCGCTGGGGACGTGCTTCCCCGAGTTCCGTCCCTTCCTGGGCCACTGCCACTTCAACGACTGCACCCATGTCCACGAACCCGGGTGCGCCGTGGTCGCGGCGGCCGGCGCCGGCCACATACAGCAGGAGCGGTACGAGAGCTACCAGACGATCCTGGAGGAACTCCATCCGTGATGCAGGCCCGCAACACACTCTGGATTCCGTCTCTGCTGGTCGGGGCGTCGACCGCCACGGCGCTGGCGACCGGGGCCGGACTGCTGCTCTACGGCGGTGAAGGGCTGATTCGGGCCGGGCTCGCCCTGTTGGGAGTCAACATGGCTTCGATCGCCGTTGGTCTCCGGGGTGCGGGAATTCGCGAGTCGGAGGCCGATCCGCACGCCGGGAGGTGGTGGCTCGGACTCCTGCTCGCCCTCATGGGTGGCGCCGGATTCGCGGTCTTCTGGGAAGCGATGAACAGCTTCGCGGCAGCGCGGCTGGCGCAGGGGGTGGGGCTCGGGCTGACCTCGGCGCTCCCCGCTTACTTCGCGGCTGGCGTCTGGGCGCGGCTGAGGGCGCTGGAGGCGCTGCTCGGCCCCGGGAGGCGCTGGCGCCAGGCCACCTTCGGCACCGCTGCAGGGGCAGCCGCGGCCGCGGGGCTGGCCGTGACCTTCCTGGGAAGGCCGGTGTGGGCGGTGACCGCCTTTCTGCTGGCAATGGTACTGGCGTCGGCCGGGGCCCGCCTGCACGTCTGGATCCTCGACCGGGTGCCGCGGCTGGAGCGGTCCGTGAGCGATCCCGAACGTCCGGCGCTGCGCTTCGAAGAGTGGCGCACGGTGGTCCCGGACAGCCGCACGCGAGCCGTGCGCGAGCACGGTGCAACCCGGGTGCTGGACCCGTCGCCGCCGGGGGACTGGCGCGAGGGCGTGGCGACCACCCTTCACGATGGCCGCCCGATCCTCTTCCTGGGCGCGGGCAGCTGGTTCGATCCGGCCGACGGCAGGAGGTGGCAGGTCTACGAGGCGGACGAGGGCGTGCTGAAGGTGGCCGCGGCGGGGTTCGGCTGGGAGGACGAGGCGTTGGCGGCCTCGCCGGTTCCGGATGGCGAGGGCTGGGTGGTGGTGGCCGAGGCTGTGGCCGCGCCCTCCATCCGGCTGGAGGCGCTGCGGGAGGCCGGTGCGCGGCGGGTGTGGATCGGAGGGGCGCCGGGAGGAGTCGGCGAACCGCTGCTGGCGGAGGCGGACGAGGCCGGCCTTGGGCTGGGGCGGTACCGGAGCGCAGTAGCGGGCGTCGCCGGGCCGCCGCATGTGGCACCGCGGGCGGACGAGCTCTGGTGCCTGGACTTCGGCGGGGAGCCGCCGGAGTCGGTGATGGGGATGGTGGTGGCGCCGCTGCCGGCGGGATGGACCGCCGGAGACCCGGAAGCGCCGGAGGAGCCGGCCGTGCCGGCCGTACGCGAGGCTTCGCCCGCGCCTCCGGAGAACGCCGGCCGCGAGGAGCCCTGATGACCGTGGCCCACCTGTCCGACCTGCACCTCGGCTACCGTGGGGGGGCGGGGGGACACGGGCGGGCCGAGGACGTGGTGCGGGTCTTCGAGGCGGCCTTCGCCCGGATCGCGGATCTCGGGACGCAGCTGGTGGTGATCGCCGGGGACATCTTCGACCACCCGCACGTGACCGCCCCCCCGATTGCAGCCTTCTCGAGAGCGGCGGCACGGTTGCGAGAGCGCGTGCCGGAGGTGACGGTGGCGGTCGCGGCCGGCGCGCGCGATACGCCCCTGGACCCGGCGCACGAAGGCCCCGTGGCGGTGATCGGGGCGCTGGCAGGAGTGGAGGCGGCGACCACGGCGGTCCGCCGGGTGCGATTCGCGGGCGGCGAGGGGACGGTCACGCTGGTGCCGCACCTGGTCGCCCGGAGAGGGCGGGCCCTGAAGGTGAAGCCGGACCGCGGCGCCCGGTGGAATGTCCTCGTTGTGCACGGGGCGGTCCGCCGGGCGCGCGGAAGCGGAGCGGCCCCAAGAGGGTCGGCAGGGGCACGCGGGCGGGCGGCGGCGGGTGGCCAGGCCGCAGGTGTAGGTCCCGCGGCGACGGGCGGCGGGTCCGGCACTGTTTCGCTGAAGGGCTGGGACTACGTCGCGCTCGGATCCCGTCACACCCGTGCGAAGGTGGCCGCACGGGCCCATTATTCCGGGTCGCTGGAGAGAATCGGCCCCGATCCGTGGGAGGAGGCAGCCGTGGACAAGGGATTCCTCACCGCCCGCCTGGACACGGGCGCGGTGCGCTTCCAACCCGTGGAGGCGCGCGCGGCGGTGAGCCTGGCCGCGGTCGACGCGGTGGACGGAGGCACCGCGACCGCCGCTCGGCGCCTGAGCGAGGCGCTGGCGGGGGTTCCCGGCGGCATCGACGGCAAGCTGCTCCGCGTGCCGGTACGGGGACTTTCACCGGAGGATCTGGCCGCCCTGGACCGGGAGCTTCTGGCGCGGGTGCGCGGCCGGGTGGCGGAGTTGCGCGTGGACGCGTTGCCGGCGAAGGCACGATGAAGCTGGAAGTGCTGCGCGCGGCGACCCCCACCGCCGCGATCGACCTCAGGGACGCGCGGGGGCTGGTGGCCTTCGTGTCGGAGACCGATGCCGCGTGGGGAGGGTACGTGGCCGCGATCCGGGCGGCGTTCGCGGCGCGGGGGCGGATGCGCGGGCCGGGTTCGGTCGTGCGGGGCGAGGCCGCGGTCGCCACGGTGGGTACGGCTGCCTTCGAGGCCCAGCTCGGGAAGGTGCTCGCGAAGCACGCGCTGAGGCGCGAGGAGTACGCGGCCGTGTGGCTCGGGACGGGGCCGCCCCGCGTCTGGGTGGGGGCGGGGGTGGGGTTGCTGCAGGGGCCGGCGGCCACCCGTCGGGTGCGGGAGGGGGCCGCGCGGGGGGAGCCGGGCCCGGGACGGACGACGGCTGGCGCCGGGGTGGAAGCCGCGTGGGTGGGGGGACTGGCCCGCGAGGCCAGGGCCGATGTGGAGCGGCTGACGCGGTCGTGCGAGGGGGTGGGGGGGGTGGGGGGGCGGCTCGCGGAGCTGCGGGAGGAGGCGGCGGTCGTGCAGGGCGACGCAGACGCCGCGGCGATGGCATGGGTTCGCGAACGGCAGGACGCCGAAACCCGGCTGCTCCTCTACCGGGACCGGGAAAGGGAATTGCGGGGCCGGCTGGAACAGATACGCGAGGCCGGGGATGCCGCCGCCTGCCCGAACTGTGACCGCCCCCTGGGCGAGCGCATGGGCGCGGTACGCCGGGCGCGCCGGGAGGAGTGGGAGGCGGTGGTGCAGGACGGGAAGTGGTGGCGCCGCCGCCGGTCGCAGCTGGAGGTGAAGCCGGAGCGGCTGAAAGCCCTGGAGATGCGGGCGCTCGCACTGCATGCCGAGATTCGGGACCTTGTCGAGGAGCTGCAGCGTCGCAGGGCGGCGGAAGGCGAACTGAAGGCGGCAACGAAACGGCTGGAACGGCTGCTCGCGGTGGAGGCGAGCCGGTCTGCGAGGGCAGGCGCGAGGGGCGGGTCAGCTGCGACCGGGGACATCGAAGCGGTTGGGGATGGCCGTCCGGCTACGGAGCATGGGGTTGCGCGTGGACACTTCCGTGCGATGGTCCACGCCCGGCTGGTGTCCCTTTCAGGGGGACGATTGGCGGGGAGGTTCCCTCAGCTGTACGCGGATTGGGTCGCAGGCAAGCGGGAAGGAAGGGACGCGGAGGCGGTGCTGGAGCTGGCGGCGCGCATCACACTGGTGGAGTTGGCGGCGGAAGCGGGGGTCCGGCTGGGATCGATCATCTTCCCGGCGGGGCTGGAACGCCTGAGTCCGGACGATCTGCCGCGCGCACTCTCGGAACTGGTCCTCCTGGCGAAGCGGGTCCCGCTGGTCCTGGCCAAGGCGACGCCGGAGGTGGTGGCCGGCGCCCCCGAGTGCTTCGACCTCCTCTACCGGTTCGAAGCCACGGGCAAGGGAAGCCGCGTCAGGCGGCAGCGGCTGGGCCTCGCGACGATCTGGCTGCAGGGAGACTGACGCGACGAGGCCCCCGATCAGCCTCCGTCGTTCCCGGCGCCCGGTTCCTCTTCATCCACCTCTTCCACGTCATCGCCCAGGCGGGCCCACTCGTCGGCGCGCCCCCGGTATTCCTCGATGGCTTCCTCGTCGCCGACCAGGTTGGCGTACGCCAGCAATCCCCGGTAGACCCAGGAGTAGTAGTTGGGGATGCCGATGGTGGACCCGTCCTTCCATTCAGCCCAGTCATCCGGCAAGCCGCTCCGGTGGATGAACACGTCGTAGGCCAGCGTTTGCGTGCGCGGGACGTCCACCCATGGCCCCACGACTCCCGAATACAGGTCCAGGGTGCGATTCGGCGCCACCCCGGACTCTGCAAGTTCAGCCGGATCCCCGGGCCACAACCGAAACGCCAGGCCCTGGCGGATGACGTGCCGCCTCAGCCCGAACTCCTGGGCCGCGGACCCGCTGGAGGCGAAGTAGACGGGCCGGTCGGGAATCGAATGCCTGATCGCGTTCAGAGCGAATACATGCCAGGGAAGCAGCCCGGCGTGACCGATCATGGTTGCCGTGACCGGTCCAAGGTCGATGCCCTGGATGCTGTCGACCGGCACGGACTGCATTGCCGCCTGCTCGACGAAGGCGTTGTTGAACTGCGCTTCGTCGAAGATCGACCGGGTCGGCACCCGGATCGGCTCGCGCAGGAGGATGGGGATCTTGCCGGCCGCCTCGGCCTCCGCCGGATCGTGCGTGTACATCGCGCGCGTGTTTTCGGCCGTGTACGGACGCTGGCAGATGATGCGGGTCGGGTCCGCGTCCGGGTCCTCGCCGGGACCGCAGGGACTCGTGAGATCGCGGAGCTGCTTCACGTACCAGTCGGTATTCAGGTACGAAGTCACCGCCACGGTCACGTCCCGCCGGATCCCCTCCACCTCCTGGAGGTACCAGAGGGGGAAGGTATCGTTGTCGCCGTTGGTGAAGAGCAGTCCGTACGGCTCGACGCTCATCAGCAGGTTGTGGGCCCAGTCACGGGCTGAATGGTCGTTTGCCCGGCTGGCCCAGTTGAAGTTGAGGACCAGGGGGATGAAGGCCAGCCCCAGCACCGGCGCCCCGAACAGGAGCGAGCGGCCGGACCTGCGCCGGACCCAGTCCCACAGCCCCGCGATCCCGATCCCGGCGAGCAGTCCCCACACGGAGAAGCCGACCGTGAAGAAGTAGTCCCGTTCGCGGACCTCGTATTCGCCGCCGCGGATCGAGAAGCCGTGCTTGAAGTTCAGGTAGAAGACGAGGGCCACCGACAGCACGGCGAAGAGCGACAGCATGTAATACCAGCTCGCCCGATCCCTTCGGTAGTGCTCCACCGCGCCGAAGATGCCCAGCGCGATGAAGAGTGCCGTAATGGGTGCCCGGAGCCTGCCGAAGAGGAGCTCGCCGGAGGAAAGCCCCCGCGACCACTGCCAGTCGAAGTACTGCATCCAGTTCTGGTACTGCGCCGCCAGGGGCGCCTGCCGCTGAGTGATCGGCGGTGTCGGGTACTGTTCGCGCTTGAGCGCGGCGGACAGATCGTCGCAACCGGCGTTTCCGTAGGTGACGACGCTCGCGAGCGCCTCCCCCACGTTCTCGCAGGCTGGCTGCGCCTCGTTGATGACGGGCCCCAGCTCCGACCGGATCGGCAGGAAGAGGTGGATGCTCAGCCCGAGAACGATTGCCGGTATCCCGAACAGGTAGATGCGGTAGTTCAGCAGCGTCGAGGGGTGGACCAGGAGGATGAAGATGGCCAGTGCCGGCGCCGCCAGGAAGGCCATCAGGTGGTTGCCGACCGAGAGCGCCAGGATGAAGACCATCAGGATGAGCAGGTTGTCGTCCTTGCCGCGCCCGAGCCGTTCCCGCCAGCGGAAGGCCAGCCAGGAGAGGAGCGCGATGGTGAAGAGCGAGACCGTGTAGACCTTCTCGTTGACGTTCGACTGGTTCCAGACCGTAAAGGCGGTGGCGCTGACGAGGGCGGCGGCGGCCGCGCCGATGAGGCGGAAGCGCCGGTCGCTGGAGAAGTACCCGAGGATGTGATGCACCACGAGGAACCAGCAACCGTGTGCCAGGGAGCCCATCAGGCTGGAGAACAGGTTGATGCGTACCGCGCTGGAGAGCCCGAACGGGGACAGCAGTATCTCCCAGGTGCGCGCCAGGACCACGAAGAGCGGATTCCCCGGAGGATGGGGGATGCCGAGGATGTGTGCGGTCGCGATGTACTCGCTGGTGTCCCAGAAGGCGGTCTCCGGCGAGAGCGTCACCGCGTACAGGATGCCGACCGCGAGCGCGGTCGCGCCCGCCCAGAGGTAGGGCGGACCGTCCTCGGCGCCGGGGCCATTCCCTGAGCCGCGTGGGTTTGGGTTGCCCGGCTGTCGTTTAGCTTTCATCGGTATCCCGGAATCTCCATTTCTCACTGCGGGGCCCCGAAGGGCCCGCGCGCTCGTCAGCGGCAGACCGCAATTGGACGCCAAACCCTCATTCGAATCGTTGCTGCGCGACGCCGCGCCGGGTCAGCGGATCCCGGTGTGGTGCGAATTCCTTTTCGATTCCGACACAGCCGTCACGGCCTACCACAAGCTCCGGGAGGGACCCTTCGGCTTCCTGCTGGAGAGCGTGGTAGGTGGTGAACAATGGGCCCGTTACAGCTTCTTGGGAAGCCGCCCGCGGGAAGTGTGGATGCTCGACGGCGACGATCTGTCGCTCTGGAGTCGTGCGGAAGGGTGGCGCCGGCTCCCCGTCGCGGACCCGCTGGCGGACCTGCGGGGGCGCCTGGAACGGGCCGAACCTCGCCCCGATCCCCGGCTCCCGCGCTTCTGGGGCGGCGCTGTCGGCTACTTCGGATACGACATGGTGCGCCGCATCGAGCGCCTCGGTCAGGGACCGCCGGACGACCAGGGGCTGCCCGGGTCGGTCTTCATGTTCCCCGACGTGGTGGTCGCGGTGGACAACCTCTACGGTCGGGCGATGGCCATCACCACCATCGAGACCGGCGCGGACTCCTCGCGGGCCAGCCTCCGGCGACGCTACGACGAGGCGGTCGCAGCGCTCGAGGAGACCGTCGGCCGGTTGCGTTCCCGCAAGGATCCGGAGCCGCTGGACCTGGCCGCCCCGAGCGCGGTCGAACCCGCCTTCACCTCCAACTTCGAGCGGGACGCGTTCATCGCGGGTGTACGGCGCATCAAGGAGTACATCGCGGCCGGCGACGCTTTCCAGGTCGTCCTCAGCCAGCGCCTGACGACCCCGTTCGAGGACCACCCGTTCCAGCTCTACCGCGCCATCCGCACCATCAATCCGTCCCCCTACCTCTTCAACCTCGACCTCGGGGACTTCCACATCGTGGGATCGTCGCCCGAGGTGCTGGTCCGCCTGGAGGACGGGGTGGTGACGGTGCGGCCGATCGCGGGGACGCGGCGGCGGGGGCGCACGAGGGCGGAGGACCGGGCGCTGGCCGAGGATCTCGCAGCCGACGAGAAGGAGCTGGCCGAGCACCGCATGCTGGTGGACCTGGGTCGCAACGACGTGGGCCGGGTTTCCGAATACGGCTCCGTGACGGTCCCCGAGCTGATGAAAGTGGAGCGCTATTCGCATGTGATGCACCTGTGCAGCCAGGTCGAGGGACGTGCGCGCGCCGGGCTGTCCGCACTGGACGTCCTGGCCGCCTGCTTCCCTGCGGGCACGGTTTCCGGGGCGCCCAAGATCCGTGCCATGGAGATCATCGACGAACTGGAGCCCACCGCTCGGGGCCCATACGCCGGCGCGGTGGGGCACATCGGCTGGGGTGGAGCGCAGATGGACACGGCGATCGCAATCCGCACGATGGTGGTGCGGAGCGGCCGCGCCCACGTCCGGGCCGGTGCGGGGATCGTCGCCGACTCGGACCCCGAATCGGAGTACGAGGAGACGGTCAACAAGGCGAAGGCCCTTCTCCGCGCGGTCGCGATGGTGACGTCAGCGGGCGATTGATGCCGGCGGGGTATCCGGGCTCAGTCAGCTCCGGCCAGAACATGAGCTCGGAAATCCTCTCGCAGCGTCCGCATCGCGTGGGTCAGTCCCCGCAATTCGCCACGGACCTCCCCCAACCCCTCGCGCAGACTTGCCTGACCGTCCCGCAGACTCGCCTGACCGTCGCGCAGACTCGCCTGACCGTCGCGCAGCTGGGCGATCTCGTCGCGCAGGTCATCGCGGACCTGGGCGATCTCGCCACGCAGGCCATCGCGGACCAGGGCGATCTCGTCGCGCAGGTCATCGCGGACCTGGGTGATCTCGCCACGCAGGTCATCGCGGACCAGGGTGATCTCGCCACGCAGGTCATCGCGTAGCTGGGCGATCTCGCCGCCGATCCTGTCGTGGGCTTGCCGGCTCTCTTCACGCAGCCTGTCGGCTTCCCTGCGCAGGGCGCGCCATCCAAACCTTGCCACGGCCGTGCCAGTCAGGACCAACGTCGCCATCAGGCTGACCGTCTGCAACCAATCCATACATTCCTCCAATCCGGTGTCGGCGCCTGGGTCCGACCCCACCGGAAGGTATTGACGATCTGCGGGGGGTCGCAACCGTTCTCATTGCCACCAGGATGGGTGCCGGCTGGGGGCGGATACATGGTGAAATGGGCAGACATCGGCCGGACGGCTATCGCCCTTCGCCCGAGGAGCAACGCAGAGCGGAGCCTCAAGGACGAAAATGTAAGGAAAACACGACATATTGTAATGCAGATACGACAGTGTGGCTCGACGAGCCAGGCGTTCAGCGCGGTTGATCGGTGCTCGAATAGCCGAGGAATCTCCTGGACCGCACACTAGCTGCAGCGCGGGGACCCCGCGTGCCGTGCTAAAGCTCCGCGAGTTCGTCGTACAGGCGGATCAGCGTGTCGATGCCCCGTTCGAAGCAGTCCGTGGCGAACCACTCGTTGGGAGCGTGCATGTTGGCGCCGGGGAGTGCAAAGCCGAGCAGGAGCGAGTTGGCGCCGAGGATTTCCTCCAGTTCCACCACGATCGGGATGGTGCCACCCTCGCCGGCCAGGACGGGTCGGGCCCCGAACGACTGTTCCAGTGCGCTCGACGCTGCCTCGAAGAGCGGGCCTTCCAGGCTGGCCAGCCAGGGGCGGCCTCCGTGCAGCTCGACCAGGGTCAGTTCCACGCCGGGGGGTGCTGCGCTGGCCAGATGCGCCTCCAGCAGTTCCCTGACGCGCTCCGGGGTCTGGCCGGGGACCAGGCGGAAACTGAGCTTGGCCATTGCCTTTGCTGGGAGGACCGTCTTGGCGCCTTCGCCCGTGTAGCCTGAAAGCAGACCGTTGACGTCGCAGGTAGGCCTCGTCCACATCCGCTCCAGCGGAGAGAAGGCGGACTCGCCGCCCTCGGGTGGCGCGCCGACCTCGCCGGTGTACGCGGCGGCGTCGAAGGGCAGTCGGGCGAAGCCCTCCAGGGTCTCGGGAGACGGGTCCAGGATGTCGTCGTAGAAGCCCGGGATGGCGATCCTGCCATCGTCGTCGTGGAGGTCGCCGATGACCTTGGCGAGCGCGTTGGCCGGGTTGCGGATCGCGCCCCCGTAGGCGCCGGAATGAAGGTCGGTCGAAGGGCCGGAGGCGTGAATCTCGAAGTAGGCCAGGCCGCGCAGGGAAAAGAGCAGTGAGGGGAGCCCGGGAGCGAACATGGCCGAGTCGGAGATGACCACGGTGTCGGCGGCGAGCCGGGCGCGATGCTCCCTTACAAAGGGGACCAGGTTGGGCGAGCCGATCTCCTCCTCCCCCTCGGCAAGGACCACGACATTGACCGGCAGGGTGCCTCGGGTGGCGAGGTGGGACTCCAGCGCCTTGACGTGCAGGAAGAGCTGCCCCTTGTCGTCCGCGGCACCGCGCGCGTAGATCCGCCCATCTCGGATCTCCGGTTCGAAGGGGGGCGAATTCCAGAGGTCGAGCGGCTCGGGGGGCTGCACGTCGTAGTGCCCGTAGATGAGGATGGTCGGCGCGTCCGGCCCGGCCCCCGACCATGCGCCCACCACCACGGGGTGGCCCGGCGTGGGGTACGTGCGCGCCTCGAGGCCGGCATCCTCCAGCTGCACCCGCACCCACTCGGCTGCGCGCTCCGTGTCCGCGTCATGCTCCGACTTGGCCGAGACGGAAGGGATGCGCAGGAACTGCCAGAGTTCGTCGTAGAACCTGCGGCGCTGGCTGTGCGCGAAATCGATCGGGTTGCTCATTGCGCGGGACGGAGGGGCGCGGGCGTGCTCAGGTGAGCCCCTTGATCCCCCAGCGGTAGATCCCCGTCATCAGCACGGCGAAGATGACGGCGCCCGCCATCCCGCCCAGGCTCAGGGCCACAGGGTTGTCGAACTCGGCGATCCCGACCCCCAGCATCCCGCCGATGCATGCGGCGAAGGCACCCAGCGTGAAGAGCAGGCGCGAGTGCCCGGGTGTCGTCTTCGGCAGCTTGATCACCGCCTTCATGGCCAGGCCGATGCATCCGCCCAGCACGATCCAGATACCTACACCGATCCAGTTTTCCATGACCCCAATCTACTTCCTTCCCATGCGCCGCTTCAACTCCTCGAGCCGGGCGTCGGCGACTTCCTCCCGCTGCGCCCGCCGCAGCGTCTCGTCGAATTCGGGGCCGTCGTCGAAGAGGTCGCCACTCGCGCCGGCGCGGCCCTCGCTTCCATCGATCCGGTCGGCCATGCGGTCCAGTTCGCCGAAGAAGTCGTCCGCCCGGTTGATCGAGCCCCGCGCCTGCGTCCGACCGGCTGTCGCGGCCAGCGAGTCGCGGTTGGCGCGCGCCTTCCTGATCTGCTCGATCATCTCCGCGTACTCGGACTCGTGCAGGCGGATCTCGGCCTCGATGGCCTCTGCCTTGTCGGACAGCACGCGCTGCCGATTGTCGTGCTTCTCGGCAAACTTTGAGGCGATCCCGGCGGTCTCCGTGTCGCCGATCCTGGTCGCCATCGCTTCCCGTCGCCGGCAGACATCGGCCTCCCGGCCCTCGGCGGCGGCCCGCTTGCGCGCCTGGTCCAACTGTTCCTTCAGCGACTCCAGCCCCGATCTGGTCGCCACGGCCTCCTTCTCCATCCCCTTCAGGAGCCCGTCGACCGTTTCGGTCACCCCTTCGCGCCTGAGTTCGCGGTTGAAGTTCTCCACCGCTTCCCGAAACGCGTTTCGCAGATTCTCGAACATGGCAATTATCCTAATCAGTGCGCGCGCCGACCGCATGGGTGGCGGACCGCGCGTGTTCGTGCCAACGCCGGCGCCTCGCCGCTCCCGGTGCTCACCCGGGCCTGTCCATTGACTGCGGGACCCGGCGGTCCGGGTCGTCGAGGCGGGTCCTCAGCCCGTGCAACACCCCGCCCTCCGAAATCCCGGGGAACAGGGCGCTCTCGGGTGGCGGCAGGTGTTCGCGCCCGGCCAGCGCCCGCTCGGCCGCCGCGTCGACCGCCCGCCTCGCCTCCTCCTCGACGGCCTCGATCCCCTCCACCGGAACGCCCCTGCCCATCAGGTACGCCTCGAAGAGCCCGACCGGGTCGCGGCGCCCCCAGTGCTCGAAGAGTTCGGGAGCAAAGGTCTCCCGCGCCTCCCGCTCGTCGTGGGTCGCATGCCCGCCCATGCGGAAGGTCTCGGCGACGATCACCACCGGCCCCTCCCCCCGCAGGCACTGCTCCCTCGCGGTCGCCGCGGCCGCGTACACGTCCACGACGTTGTTCCCGTCGCACCCCAGCCCGGTGAGTCCGTACACGCCGGGGATGTCTTCCATCGTACCCGCGCCATGCTGGTCCAGCCGGGTCCCGAGCGCCACCTGGTTGTTCTGGATCACGACGATCAGCGGCACTCCCACCCGCGCCGCGAACACCATGCCCTCGTGGAAGGCCGCGGTGCGGGTGGCTCCGTCGCCGGTCCATGTGAGCGCCACGCGCCTCTCGCCGCGGTTCCTGAAGGCGAGCGCGGCGCCCGCCGCAACCGGAACGGTCGTGCCCATGTGGCTCACCGGCTGGATGACCCCCCTGGCGATGTCCCCGTAGTGGAAGTCCCTCCCCCCGCTGGGGCTGTCCGCCGTTGCGAGGTAGCAGGTGAATCCGTCTTCGAGCGGCAGCCCCATCATGTGGCACGCGCCGGCGTTGCGAATCATTGGGATCACGACGTCCCGTCCCCGGTCCAGCGCCGCCACGCAACCCACGGTGACGGCCTCCTCGCCCACCCCAAGCCACGCTTTGCTGATGACGCCCTGCCGCACCCACCTCTTCAAGCCGGTATCCTGCAGCCGGGTGACGACGAGGTCACGGTAGAGTTCCAGCAGGTCTCCGCGTTCCAGCTGCAACGCGTGGGTGGCGCGGGTGGCGCCACCGGCTTCGATCCGATCGCGATATGCCCGCACGAGCGCCGGATCCGCTGTCCAGTTCCGGTACTCCGGAGGATCGAAGACCTTGTGGCGCTTCACGTTGCTAGGCAGGTGGGACTTGGGCGGCAGGTGGAAGAGGATGGTGGACGGCCCGAAGCGAGGGCGGCCCGGCCCGAGAAAGCTATCCAACGCCGGTGCCGCCGTGCAATCGCCGGTTGGCGAGCCGGTGGTCCGCGATGGGTGCCGTTCGTGGAGCCGTGGGTTTTTTTCCTCACGCATAACCAAGTTGCGACGGCAACGAGTCGTCCATAGACTTGGAACGCTCGTTGTGAGTGGTTCCCGGAGGGCCGTTCGAGCAGCTCATGGATGAACTCGAATGTCACGGGTCTTATCTGCGGGCTGCCAGGCGCCACCGGTTGGTGAGCTTCCTATGACCCGGGGGGGATGGAACGTTGGCAGAAGCGCAGGCCGGGATTGCAGCCGAAGTAACGCTTGCCCTCCTGGAGGCGATCAGGACCAGGGACAGCCCACGAGAGTTCCTGGACGACGACGACATCTACCGAACGATGCCTCGCCGCTTCGGGCTGAGCGAGGTCGTCGAACGGCAGATCGAGTTGTACCGGCAGCGCGCCCGCAAGGGAGTACGGCTGACGGGCGCCGAACTCGCCGACTTCATGGAGCTGGTGATCCGGCGTCCCGACTCGGCGGAGATCTTCCGGGGGATGGGCGCTGCGCTGGCCGCCAAACAGGTGCGCGGCCGGGCGTGGTGGCTTCCGCGGTTCATGCGCCTCTGGCGGACGAAGCGGAAGATCCGCAGTTCGCTCCGCCGACTCTTCGGCCGCCGAATCGGAGGGTTCGCGTCGGGAACGTTCATCTTCGAGGTGTCGGCCTCCCCGTTCGTGCAGGTGGACTCTTCCAGCGATGCCTGCGAAATCGTCACCGGCTACTGCCAGCACGCGTTGGAGAAGGCAGTCGACCGCCAGATGAGGGTGTCCAAGCGCCGATGCGAGAACCGGGGCGACAGCGTGTGCCGCTGGGTTGCGGAATTCGACGTCTGACCGGCCTCGGGTCGAGTGATTGGCTGGATATCTAGCTAGCTATCTAGCTAAGTTGGTTGACCAAGTTGGCATCCGCTAACCCTGTCCGCTCCACAGGTGATACAGCATCAGGTAGACGGCGAGGCCGGTCACCGACACGTAGAGCCAGACGGGGAGGGTCCAGCGGGCCAGGCGCCGATGGGCCTCGAAGCGCTCCCGGCCGGCGAGGAACAGCAGCCTGATGACCAGCGGAACGACGGCGATCGCCAGTATCATGTGGCTGAAGAGGATGGCCAGATACCAGGGACGGACTGCGTCGGGGCCCGCGAAGGGGTGGCTGCCGGTCAGCGAGAAGCGCGTCACGTAGAAGGCCAGGAACAGGACGCCGGCGGTGACTGCGCCCAGCATGCAGCGCCGGTGCCGCTCGATGTCGCGCCGCAGGATGAAACGGAGGCCGGCCAGAAGCAGCACCGCACTCGTGAGGTTCAGGCCGGCGTTCACCGTCGCGAGGATTCGGCCGATGGCCTCGACGGTCATGGGATGGCGGGCGCGTGAAGGTGGTCGAGGGGGCGCGGGGCCACGGCGCGCGCGATGTCCCGGCAGGGCGCGGTCACGATCGGCCAGGGCGATGGGTGCGCGTGGTCATGGCCACCGCGAGGCCGAGGAGGATCGCCGCCAGCAGGGTGTGCGAGGAGACGTACGGGGGCTCGAGCCGGAAGGCGACGGAGAGGAATCCGAGCACGACCTGGGCCACGACACCGGCGGCGAGGCCAGCCGCCAGCCGCCGCTGCACCGCGTCGGCCGTGCGGGTGAGGACCAGCCAGCTCCCGCGGAGTACCACGATCGCGACCGCGATTCCGAGGACCCGGTGCAGGAAGTGGAGCTGCACCATGGGGTGCACCAGCGGCGGGATCACCCGGCCGAGGCAAAGGGGCACATCCGGGCACGCCATCCCGGAATCGGTGTGACGCACAAGCGCCCCGACGATCGATTGCGCGAAGATCATCGCGGCGGCCCAGAGCCCGGCCCGCCTGGCGATCCCGCCGTCGCCGGTTGCGCCCATACCGTTGCCGGCCGCACTCCCGCCGTCGCCGGTCGGGCCCGCACTGCCGCCGGTCCTCACCAGCATCACGGTGACGAGGGCCAGGAAGAGGAAGGCCAGCGCCAGGTGGGATGTGGAGATGGCGTCGGGGAGCCGGTAGATGACGGTCAGGCCCCCGAGGACGGACTGCACGATGAGGAGGCCGAGTCCGAAGACGCCCATCCGAAGCAGGTCCCGGCGCCCGGGGAGGGTGACCCGCTGGACGATCACCGCCGCCGCGAAGAGGATGACCAGCGCCCCGGCCCAGAGGCGGTGCAGGTGCTCCCAGAAGACGCCTCCCTTCATCTCCGGCATCATCGTGCCGAAGCAGGTGGGCCAGTCGGGGCAGGCGAGACTGGATCCGGTCGCATGCACGATGCTGCCCAGCAGGAGCAGCGCCAGCGTCCACAGGAGCACTGCGAAGAGCAGGGGGCGCGCCATCAGTCGCAGATTCCCTGCTCCAGCCAGCTGTAGCGATCGGCCATGGCCCGTTGCGCCAGGCGGTAGATTCGGGTGTCGTCGTTGCGGAAGACCTGCCGGAAGGACAAATCGATCCGGCGCCGGGCCAGCCTGCAGGCCGTGTCGGCCAGCTCGAGGGCGGCGCCGTCGCCGGGCTGCTCGGCGGCGATCTTCATGGCGCGCACGCACGCTGCCGTCATCACGAAGAGGTCGCAGCCGATGTCCACGAGCCGGCCGAGGACCGCCTGACGCCGCTCCAGCTTCGGCCCGAAGCGGATCATTGCGTGGAAGATCGTGCGGGCCAGCTTGCGGGACCTGCGGTCCACGTAGCGCATGTGAACGGCAAGGGGGCCGAAGCCGCCGTAGCGGGGCCAGCATCCCCAGCCCAGCCACCGTGACGGATACCACAGCGCGTAGTGCGCCCCGGCCTTTACAAGCGCCGCGAGCCGGGTGCCGGCGGGAAGGCGCGGGTCGATCACCTTGCCGGCGACGGAAAGGTGGGCGTCGACGGCCTCCCGGGCGATGAAGAGCCGCATGATCTCGCTGGAGCCCTCGAAGATCAGGTTGATGCGGGCATCTCGCATGCACCGCTCCACGGGCGCGGGGTCCTCGCCGCGGGCCCGCAGCGAGTCGGCCGTCTCGTAGCCCCGCCCGCCCCGGATCTGCAAGGCGTCGTCCACCAGGCCCCACAGCTTCTCGCTGTGCCAGAGCTTGGCCGTGGCCGCCTCGAGCCGGATGTCGAGGGTGTCCATGCCGGACATCGCCGCGGCGAGATCGACGGTGGCGTCCATCGCGTAGGTATCCGCGGTCATCCGTCCAAGCTTCTGCGCAACCGCGTCGTGCTTCCCGATCGGCGCGCCCCACTGTTCCCGCTTCGCCGCCCAGGTGCGGCATGCCCGCAACAGCGCCTTCGCACCCGCCGCGCAGAAGGCCGGGAGCGCGAGCCGCCCGGTGTTCAGGGTGATCAGCGCCAGCTTGAGCCCGAGTCCTTCACCCCACAGCAGGTTCTCCCGCGGCACCTTCACGTCGCGAAAGCGCAACACCCCGTTGGAGATCCCCTTGAGCCCCATGAAGGTGCAGATGTGGCCGACCTCCACGCCGGGCCAGTCGGTCTCGACAATGAAGGCGCTGATCGGCCGCTTGCCCCTCACGCCCGGGCGGGCGGGAGTGCGGGCCATGACCACGAGGAGCTCGGCGCGCGGGCCGTTGGTCGTCCACAGCTTCTCGCCGTTGAGGATGTAGTGCTCCCCGTCGTCGGAGGGCTCGGCGAAGGTGGACATGTTGGCGGGATCCGATCCCACCTCCGGCTCGGTCAGGGCGAAGGCCGAGAGTGCCCCGCCCGCCGCGCGCGGCAGGTACTTTCGCTTCTGTTCCTCGGTGCCGAAGAGGACCAGTGGGGTGGGCACGCCGATCGACTGGTGGGCCGAGAGGAACGCGGCCGTGGACGCACACCGGCAGGCCACCAGCGCCAGTGCCCGGTTGTAGGAGATCTGCGAGAGGCCGAGGCCCCCGTACTCCCTGGGGACCTTGATCCCGAATGCCCCGAGTTCCGCCAGCCCCTCGAGCACCGACTCGGGGACCCAGGCGTCCCGGTCCACGGCGTCGCCGTCGATGTTCTCCACCGTGAAGCGTTCGAGGGCCTTCAGGAAGGGAGCGGCCCGCGCCGCCTCCTCGGGGTCCTGGGCGGGATGGGGATGGATGAGGTCCAGCGACAGCCTGCCGCCGAAGAGTTCCTTCATGAAGCTCCGCTTCTCCCAGCGCGCTTCGCGGGCGCTCTCGGCGACTTCGCGCGACTCCTGGGCGTCGCTCCGGTGTCCGTTCGTGTTGTCGGCCATTGTGCTCACGTTGCCTTCCTGCCATCGGTGGCGCCGGTGCCCGCGTTGCCCATGGCACCCCCTGAAATCTCGGCTTTTCCTTCCGGTTCCAGAAGGGCGGCCAGCTCCGCTTCACGGGCCTCCGCATCCTCCTCGCCCACCCGGATCAGCTCGGTGAGGTAGTCGTGCTGGAACATGATCATGCTCAGAAAGTCCGGCGCCTCGGTCTGTCTGGTGCCC
Organism: Gemmatimonadota bacterium; assembly: GCA_022822445.1. Taxonomy (GTDB): domain Bacteria; phylum Gemmatimonadota; class Gemmatimonadetes; order Longimicrobiales; family Gaopeijiaceae; genus Bin94. The sequence goes on from JAJEBR010000054.1 coordinate 154,216, forward strand.
AGGCCCCGCGTCAGGAAGCGGAACGCCTTCGGCAGCTGCGGTTCGTACTTGTTGGCGAGCCGGGCCAGGTCGACCGACGGCCGCACGGTCAGGAGCCGGACGGGGCGCATGCCGCCACGCGCTTCCGCAGGGAGACCGGCGAGGAGCTGGTTGATCGTCTGGAGCCGGTGCGCGTCGTCGTCGAGCAGGTCGAGGAACACCGAATTCATCATGACCCCGGCGACCTGCACGGGTGGCGGATAACCGGTGATGGTTGGCCGGTTCGCCTGGCGCGCGGTAGGAGAATGGCGGGTGCTGATCGCGAGGATGCGGCCCGCGCCGAGGTGCAGGGCGGGCGACAGCGGTGCCGCCAGACGGATGCCGCCGTCCCCGAACCAGTGCTCGCCGATCTGGACGGCAGGGAAGACGATCGGTAGCGCGGATGAAGCCAGCACATGCTCCACGGTCAGCGTGGCGAGCCGGGAGCGCCGGGTGGGACGCTCCCACTCCCTCACCCCCTGACCCTGGACCCAGAGGACGGATTGCCCCGTGGAGTAGTTGGTCGTGCTGAGCGCGACGGCCTTCAGCCTGCCCATGCGGAGGTTGTAGTTGATCCCGGTCAATTCGCCGTCGATCGCGTGCATGGCGTCGGTGAGGTACACGCGGAGCGGATCCGTGTCGAGGAGTCCGCGGACCCGGGGCTTCGAGTTCGCCCCGCCCGACACGAGCTGGCGGGCCCAGCGCAGCACGTGCCAGCCGAGCGACCCGGCGTCTGTGCGGAAGACCTGGTCGACGTTCAGATTGGACCAGAGGTGGTAGAGTTCCTCGGTGGCCTGCTCGAAGGTGCCGTGATGGGCCGCGAGGTGGGCGGCGTTGATCGCGCCCGCGCTGACGCCGGTTATGATGGGGATTTGCAGCTTCGGGAACCGGCGCGACAGATAGCGCAGGACCCCGGCCTGGTAAGCCGCTCTCGCTCCGCCGCCCCCCATGACGAACGCCAGATCGGCGGGCCCGCCGGATGTGGAGCCGCCGGGCCGTCCGTCTCTGACGTTGCCGGGCCCGCCGTCGGTGGAGTTTCCTGACATCGATCCCTGGTCCGTGGACGAGTTCCGCGCGCGGTCGGCGAGGCGCTGGCGGCCCGTGGAGCACCGTCGTCCTCGGTGGGACGCGGACCTCAGCGGGCTGCCGGGCCTGCCGTAGCGGAGCAAGGGGGTGTGCGCGTAGTAATCTTGGGTGCCCGCACGCCTCGTCAACCTGGAGGAGACTTGCGTTCCGGCACCTCCGACTCACATCGTGCTCTCCAGTACGCCCCGGCCGATCGCCAGGATGCCCGCGGCGATAAAGACGATGGCCAGGATCGCTCCCACCAGGTGCGGCCCGTAGCTCTTCGCCTTCCGGGGCCGCCGCTTGACCACGGACGTCGTGAACTGCGCCACTGCCGCCGCCAGCAGCATCGGGAAGAGGTGGCCGATGATCGCGGTGTAGAAGGGCCGGGTGAACAGAACGATGAAGCCGGTCAGGAGCTGGAGGTGGATCAGGCCCGTGAAGACGGACGCCAGCCTGGACATGGCCGGAGAATATTCCCGCTTGCCGAAGAAGCCGACTGCGGCGTAGAGGATTACGAAGAGCCCTCCGACGAGGACGAGGAAGCGAAGACCGGAGTGGGCGGCGAAGAGCATGGGTGGGACTCCATTGATTCTCGAGTTGGCGTGAACGAAGTCTGGCGGATGCTCGTCCGGGGGGCAATTGCAGCGGGCGCGGCGCGTTGGTGTTCCGGGATTCAACGATGCACGGTGCGGAGGTGTCTGTCTGGGAGTGGGGGCATTGCGGCTCCACGCACCGGTCCTGAAATCGAATAACAAGGAACCTTCTTCATGAAATCAGTCTGGAAGGCGCCTCTCGGCGTCAAGGTGGCGTGCCTCGCGGTCCTCGCGGGGCTGGCGGCGCCGATAGGGCCTCTGTCCGCACAGGAGGTCGCCAACGGCGACCGTCCCACCGTTTTCCTGGATTGTGCGGCCCGAAACTGCAACCAGACCTACTTCCGCACCGAGCTGCCCTGGATAAATTGGGCGCGCCAGCCCCAGGACGCCCACGTACACCTGATCATGACCAGCCAGGGCACCGGCGCGGGCGGTAGCGAGTACCAGCTGGATTTCATCGGAGCGGTCGACTACGAGTACGAGAACCAGCTGCTATACGCGGCGCCGCCGACGAACACGCAGCGCGAAACGCTCGACGAAATCACCCATACCATCGGGATCGGCGTGCTCCACTTCGCGACCATCCACGGGTTCATGGACGATGTCGACACGTTCCAGAACGTTGCCGAGCGAATCGGGGGCGAGGTCGAGGAAGTCGATTTCACCGAGCGCATGGTCACCGGCGAGGAGGTGCAGGATCCCTGGAACTTCTGGGTATTTCGCCTGGGCGGAAACACCGAGGTGAACGGGGAACAGACCCGCCAGACCACCCAGATCCGTGGAAACGCCAGCGCTTCGCGCGTAACCGGCACCTGGAAGATGAACTTCCGGGGCGACTTCAACATCAACCGGCGGGAGATCGACCTGCCCGGCAACGGCACCTTCACCGACGAACGCACCGACTGGGGCGTCAGCGAGCTGATCGCCTATTCCCTCGCCGATCACTGGTCGATCGGCGTCGAGGGAGAGGTGCGCAAGATCACGCGATTCAACCAGAACTTCCGCTGGGAGGTCACGCCCGCCCTGGAGTACAGCGTCTTTTCCTACGAGGAGGCCACGCGGCGGTCGTTCACGTTCTTCTACAAGATCGGGCCGGCCTACCGGGAATACCTGGAGGAGACGGTCTACGGCTGGCTCTCGGAGACCCGGTGGGAGGAAGCGCTCGAGATCGAGTTCTCCCAGCGCCAGCCCTGGGGCAACGCCTCGTTCCGGGTCAACGGGTCTCACTTCCTCTCCAACACCGATCTTTATGCCGTGTCCCTGCGAGGCGATCTGAGCTTCCGGGTCTTCCGGGGGCTGAACCTCAATGCCGAGGGTGGAGTCGGCTGGGTCAACGACCAGATCTACCTGTCCGCGCAGGGAGCCTCCGACGCCGAGGCGCTCCTCAACCTCCGGCAGCGGGCCCAGGACTTCAATTACGAAGTCCAGGTCGGCTTTTCCTTCCAGTTCGGATCGGTGTACAACAACGTGGTCAACAACCGGTTCGGCGGAGGGAGACCGTGGTGGCGGTAGGCAGGCGCCTCGCCGCCCTCGTCGGTATCTGCGCGCGGATTATCCGAGGGCTGCCACCAGCCCCATCCGCCGCAGCGCCTGTTTGATGTTCTCCAGCTGTTCCCGCTGGGTCGTTGTGGGCGGGTGGAGGGTGCCCTGCCGGACGCCGCCCCCGTTGATCGCGCTGTAGAGCTGCATCAGGTCGCGGCGGTAGCGGCCGGCGGCGCCCGGTCCGCCGGGACCGCCGGGAAGCTGGCGGCTCAGCTCCAGGATCTCCAGCAGGAAGGCTTCCCGCTCACGGTAGTCCTCGGCGGTGAGAGCGAGGTCGGGGTCGCCGCTCACGTCGATGTGGCCGGTGACGATCTGGCCGCGTGCCGAGAGCTCGACCGTGTAGATGCCGGGTGACACGAAGGGGCCGCGCGTGTCCAGGGTGCGGGGGACCACGGCGGGGTCGTGCGCGGTCCACGGGGTGGCGTCCGTGCCGGCGAAACCGTGGCGCAGGTCCCAGTTGACGCGGTGGAGACCGGCCCCGGCGGGCACGTCCAGCGCGCGCACGATGTCGCCGTCGGCGTTGCGGATGGTGAGCCGGGCGGGGCCGGAGCCGGGGGCGAGCCGGTAGGTGACCAGGGCGCCGTCGACCGGGTTGTCGCCCAGGAAGGTGGCCTGCGCGCGGTAGGAGGTGTCCTTCCAGTAGTTCATGATTGTGCCGCTGCCGGTGCCGACGAGGGCGGCGGCTTCGGCCACCGCCTCACCGTATGCGGCCAGCGGGCCGACGTCATCGACGATGATGATCGAGCGGCCGTGCGTGCCGAGCACCAGGTCCTTCTCGCGGGGGTGGATCACCATGTCGTCGTAGGCGGTGGTGGGGAGGTTGGGGAAGCAGGCCCACGAGGCACCGCGGTCGGTACTGGCGAAGACGTGGTGCTCGGTGCCGATGAAGAGCACCGCCGGGTTGTCGGGGTGCTCGACGATGACGTTGACGGAGCCGCTGGGGAGGCCGCCGTGGAGGGCGGTCCAGGCCGCGCCGAAGTCTTCTGCGCGATAGACGTACGGGGCGAAGTCGCCGTCGCGGTGGGCGTCGAAGGTGACATAGGCGGTGCCGGGCGCCTCCGCGGACGCGAGGACGCGGCTGACGTAGGTGCCGTCCGGGAGGCCGGGCGCGCCGCCCGAGACCTCGTTCCAGCTGCGGCCACCGTCCCGGGAGACCTGGACGTTCCCGTCGTCGGTGCCCACCCAGAGCACCGCCGGGTCCAGGGGGGACTCGGAGATGGTGACGATCTCGCCGTATGAGGAGGTGCCGTCGTTGCGGGACAGCGTGATGTCGGCCCCGCGCACGCCCATGATCTCCAGCTCGTCGCGGTCCTGCCGCCGGGTGAGGTCGTCGGTGCGGGTGAAGCCGTCCCCCCGGTCGCGCGAGATGAAGAGCCGGTTGCCGCCCAGGTAGACCACGTTCGGGTCGTGGCGCGAGATCATGCTGGGCGACACCCAGTCCCACCGGTACGGCTCCTCGCCGTCGGGGGCGCTCAGCCGCAGGCTCATCATGTCGCCCGTAACGTTGTCGAAGCGCGTCCAGCCACCGTTCTGCGTGTTGATGTAGATCGTGCGGCCATCCGGGTCGGCCTGCTGGTACATCCCGTCTCCGAAGCCGCTCTGCCGCCACTCGTCGTCCACGATCCCCTCCCACGACCGCGTCGCCGAGGGCCCCATCCACGAGTGATTGTCCTGCATGCCTCCGTAAACCCAGTACGGGTCTCGATTGTCCACCGTAATCCCGTAGAACTGCCCGATCGGCAGGTTGTTGATCCGCCGGAAGGTCACGCCGCGATCGTAGGTCTCGTGCAGACCGGCGTCGCCGGCGAGGTAGAAGTGGTCGGGGTCGCCGGGGTCGATCCACATGGTGTGATGGTCGGCGTGCACGCCCACGTCGTAGGTGGGGCGTTCGGCGATCTCGGTGAAGGTGCGGCCGCCGTCCTCGCTCCGGTGCGCGGAGGTGGCCAGCGTGTAGACCCGGTCCTCCGTCGTCGGGTCGATGAAGACGTGCGAGTAGTACATCGGCCGGATGTTCTGATTGCTCACCTTCTCCCAGCTCTCGCCGCCGTCGGTGCTGCGGTAGCCGCCGGACTCGTCGGCGTGCTGGACCAGCGCGTTGAGGACCATCGGATTCGTGTGCGAGATGGCGATGCCGATCCGGCCCTTGTCTCCGGCGGGGAGCCCGTTGGTGAGCTCGCGCCAGTTGTCGCCGCCGTCCGTCGTCTTATGGATGCCGCTTCCGGGCCCGCCGCCGTTGAAGCCCCAGGTGCGGCGCTGACGCTGGTACATGGCGGCGTAGAGGACGTCCGGGTTGGAGGGGTCGATGGCGAGGTCGACCGCACCGGTGTGCTCGTCGATGTAGAGGACCCTGTCCCAGCTGCGCCCCCCGTCGCGGGAGCGGTAGACGCCCCGGTCGGGGGTGGAGCGCCACAGGTTGCCGAGCGCCGCCACGTAGACGATGTCGGGATTGGACGGATGGACCTGGACCCGCCCGGTATGGTGCGTCTCTTCGAGGCCGAGGTGCCGCCAGGTGGTGCCGGCATCGTCCGAGCGGTACACGCCGTTGCCCCACGATGTGCTCTGTCGGTTCTGCTGCTCGCCGGTGCCGGCGTAGAGGATGTCCGGGTCGGACGGCGCGATGGCCAGGTCGCCGAAGGTGCTGACCGGCATGTGCTCCCAGAGGTTCGTCCAGGTGATGCCCCGGTTGACGCTCTTCCACAGGCCGCCGGACGCGGTCGCGACGTAGATGGTGGAGGGATCGCCGGGGAGCGCCTCCACGTCGTGAATGCGGCCGCCGGTGACCGCGGGGCCGACGTGGCGGGCGGCGAAGGCGGCCAGGTCGTCGGAGGTGATGGTCTGCTGGGCGGTGAGGCTGGCCCGCGAGGGCGGGCGGATGCCCGGCGCGAGGAGCGAAGCGGCCAGGGCGATGCACAGTGCCGCTGGGAGGGGAAGGGTGCGGACGGTGGGGTTGGGAACCGTCATCGTGGGGGTTTCTCCTGTACTGGAATGTCCTGACCGAAGAGTAGCACATGACCCTCCGGGTCGACGACCTCGAATTCGCGGAGCCCGTAGAACCGGTCCGAGTACGCTCATCGCGCGGTCCCTGCGGCGAGTCCCCGGCGCCCCGCGCACTTCATCCCCGCGCCGCCAGCGCCCCGCTCACGGCCTCCACCACCTCATCCGGCATGTCGTCGGCGCGCATCATCCACTCCAGATAGTCGGGAGCGGACCCGGCGACCTCCGCAAGCGCGGTGCCCTTGTGCTTCCCGCGGTTGAAGACGAGACCCTGCTCGCCCTCCGAGAACCACCGGTCGAACTCGGTGAGGAACGGATCCATCTCGTCGCAGTAGGCGTGCAGCCCGTCCATGTCGCGGGGAAGATGGCGGTAGCGGGCCAGCTGGGCCGTCAGCACGGCGGCGGTGGTGCGGATGTCGCTCAGCGCGGTGTGGGCGTCCTGGTGGTCGCGGCCCAGGTAGAAGCGCGCGGCGGCCGACAGATCCCGCGGCTCTTCGCGGTGGAAGATCATCTTCATGTCGATGAGCCGCCGGTCCTTCACCTCGAATTCGATACCCGCGCGGGCGAACTCGGCGATCAGGATGGGGAGGTCGTAGCGCCGGATGTTGAACCCCGCCAGATCGCACGGCTCCAGCAGCTCCACGAGCGACTTGGACGTGGCCTTGAAGGTGGGTTCATCCGCGACCATCTCGTCGGTGATCCCGTGGATCTTCGCAGCCTCGGGCGGAATCGGCATCTCGGGGTTGTAGCGCCGCACCCGCTCGAAGACATCGCCCCGCGGCGACACCCGAATCACCGCCAACTCGACGATCCGGTCGCGCGAGAGGCTGAGGCCGGTGGTCTCCAGGTCGAAGAAGACGACCGGGCGGTCGAGGTCGAAGGGGAGTTCCATGGGGCGTATAGTGTAATGGGAGCCGGGCGGAGCGGCCACGCTTGCGGGGGTATTCCCGGGCGGGTGCGACAGGGTTGCGGAACGGCTGCCGGCTCCCGGGGGTATAATCACCGGGGTGGTGGGCGGAACGCAGGGCATGCCGAGACGCGGCGACAGTCGAATACACGCACGGGGGAGGTCTGACAGTGGAATCCGCAATCAGCCGGAAAACGGGCGCTGGGCGCCTTTCCCGAACCCTGGCGGCCGGCGCGGCGGCCCTGTTCCTCGTCGCCTGGGGCGTGAGCCGGCCCTCGTCACTCGTCGCTGCCCAATCGGCTCAGGAGTTCGGCGTCCCCTGGCTTACCCAGGAGGAGTACGAGATCGGCGAGGGCGTCAGCGGCGGAGGAGCCGCGGCCTTCAGTCTGATCAGCGCCGTGCGGGTCCTGGAGGGCGGGGAGCGCATCCTGGTGGTGGAGGCCGCTCATATGCGCGTCACCATCTGGAGGCCGGACGGCTCCCTGGTCCGGGAGGTTGGCGGGCCGGGTGCAGGCCCCGGCGAGTTCAGCGGACCACTGTTCGCGGAGATCCATACGGGCGGCTTTCACACCCGGGATGCGCAACGGTACACTTCTTTTTCAGGCGATGGAGAGCTGATCGGGAGCACGCCGTTTCCCCCTGCCGGATTGCGTTTTGACGGCCACCGGCTGCTACCGCAAGCGCTCCTGGCCGACGGATCGTTTCTCGTGGTGGCCCGCGTTCCTCCCACGGCCCAGGCCGGTTTCGGGGGCGGTGAACCCGTCGAGTCCGTTCCGGTCCTGCACTTGCGCGGCGAGGACGACCAGTGGGAGCTGGCTCCGATTGCGAAGCTGGACATCCGCAACCGGGACCTGGTTCTCATGCCCGAAGGCCTCCGGTCCCCGGGGGGGATTCCGTTCGGTCAGCTCTACGGTGATCATGATCTGACCTGGTACGATCCCGAGGCGGGAAGCGTTGTGCTGCTGCGAAGGAATCTCGGAGGAGGCGAGGTCGAACTTCTGGAGATCGCGGCCGGTGGGGACACCTTGTGGCACCGTCGGTTGTCGCCCCCGACGGTGCGGTTTGGAGCCGACCGGGTCGCTGCGGCAATCGACGCCACGACACAGAGCCTAGGGGCTTCGCTGGCGGATCTGGGCGTGTCCGAGGATGCGGTGCGGGAGGCGCTCGAGGACGAACTGTACATCCCCGATCCCATGCCCGGCGCCACCCGCATGCACGGAACCACCGCCGGAGAGATCTGGTTTCGGGGCTACCAGCGGCAGGACTCGCTGGCGGTCTGGTACGCGGCAAGCAGGGACGGGATCGGGCTCCGCCAGGTGCTGCTGCCCCCCGGCTTCAGGCCCATGGATGCATCGGACAGCCACGTGTGGGGCGTGCGAAGAGGGGAACTCGGTGTGGAATACGTCGTAGGGAGGCGGTTGGTGCCGCCGGCCGAAGCGGATCCGCCGAGGTAGCCGCGTTCGCTGATGAGAGCCGTCACCATCCCCGAGTTCGGCGGGCCGGAGGTTCTGCGGCTGGGGACTGTGCCGCACCCGCGCCCCGGTCCCCGTGAAGTGCTGGTGCGGGTGTGCGCATCCGGCGTCAACCGCGCGGACCTGCTGCAGCGGCGGGGGCTGTATCCGCCGCCGCCGGGGGAGTCCGAGGTGCCCGGTCTCGAGTTCGCTGGCGTGGTCGACGAGGTGGGTGGTGCCGTGACGCGGTGGCGTAGGGGCGATCGGGTGATGGGGATCGTGGGGGGCGGGGGCTACGCCGAGTGGGTGGTGGTCGATGAGCGGGTGGCGGTCGCGGTGCCGGAGGGGATGGAGATGGCGGTGGCCGGGGCGATCCCGGAGGTCTACATGACCGCCTGGGACGCCGTATTCCGGCAGGCCGGGCTGAAGCGGGGAGAGACGCTCCTGATCCATGCCGTCGGCAGCGGGGTGGGGACCGCGGCCCTGCAGCTGGCGGGCCGGGCAGGGGCGCGGACGATCGGCACCTCGCGCACCGGGAGCAAGCTGGAGCGGGCCGCGGGGGAGGGGCTGGGGGTGGGGTTGCGGGGTGGGGAGGGGTGGGAGGCGGGAGTGATGGACGCGACCGGTGGCCGCGGGGCCGACGTGATCCTCGACCTCGTGGGGTCTCCGTATCTTGCGGGCAACCAGGCCGCGATCGCGGTGGGCGGGCGCCATGTGGTGGTGGGTGTGCCGGGGGGAAGCCGGGCGAATCTGGACCTGCGGCGGCTGATGGTGCGCCGGGCGCGCCTGTTCGGCACCGTGCTGAGGGCGCGTGGCGCCGAGGAGAAGGCCGCGCTGGCTGCGGAATTCAGCGAAGAGGTGCTCCCGGGCTTCCACGACGGCTCCCTGCGGCCGGTGATCGACAGCGTCTTTCCGGTGATGAAGGCGGCAGACGCCCACCATCGCATGGAGGAGAACGAAAACTACGGCAAGATCGTACTTGTCTGGGATGCATGACACGCATGGACCCCGTGGTCGCGCAGCCCGGGGATAATCCCCGCGTCGCACCGAGGGCGCCGATGGAGGTTTCCGGCAGCGCACGGGATGCCGCAGCGCATGGGATGCCGCAGCGCACCGGATACCGTAGCGCACACGATGGACTAGGTTTGAACCGAACGCAGCAGCGGTGATCGCGGCGAACGGGAGAGCCAGTCCATGCAGAGCGACGCCCTGAAGGGGGCGGCTGTGCTGGCCGCCACGTCATTCACGCGAGGAGAAAGCAAACATGGAATTCGACTTCGGATCCTTCGGAGCCTTTGGAACCTTCGTATCCGGACTGATGGCGATCGGGGCGATCATCCAGTTGGGACTGGTCATCTTCCTCGTCATCGTACTCATCGACCTGCGGGCCTTTTTGCGCGAAGGCACCAGCCTGATGCGCCGCACCGACCGGTTCCTCGCGCAAAAGGAACACTCGGACTGACGCAGCCGGTGGGCCAGCACCTGGCCACCGCTTCGCTCCCCGTCCTGGCGGTCTCCGCGGCCGCGTGCCATCGGCGTCGGTCGCCGATGACCGCGTTTGCCGATGAAGCGGTGATGAAGTAATGATACATTACCTAGTGAAAGAGTCCGTCATCACTGCGCAACAGGCTGCCAAGACGCTTATGGAGCGCTGATGGAGCATTCCAAGACAGATCCCGCCGGCGGGAATCCATCCCCGCCGACCGTCCCCAATCCCCCCGCGATCACCCGCAGATCCCTGATCGGCTCCGGGCTCGCCGCGCTCTTCGGCGCGCCATTCGCAAAGTCGCTGAGTGGAGCAGACGGGGGCCTGGCTGGTGGCGGATCGGCCGGGCGCCCTGCTGCACCCTACGTGCACCGCGGCCTCCGCCAGGACGACGAAATCGTCCTCGGCGTCTCGGCCGCCTTCTCCGGTCCCTCCCGCGGCCTCGGCACCGAGCTCTACCGTGGCTCCATGGCCTACTTCAACGAGCTCAACGAGAACGGCGGGGTGAACGGCCGCAGGATCGTCATGAAGCTCCTCGACGACGGGTACCAGCCGGATCCGTGCGTCGCGAACACCATCGAGCTCATGCAGGACGAGCGCGTCTTCCTGCTCTTCAACTACGTGGGCACGCCGACCGTCACCCGTGCGCTCCCGGTGCTCAAGACGTTCCGCGACCAGCAGGTCTTCCTCTTCTTCCCCTTCACCGGGGCGGAACCGCAGCGCGAGCCCCCGTACGACGAATTCGCGTTCAACCTGCGGGCGTCCTACCGGCAGGAGACGGCCGGACTCGTCGACAATTTCGTGAACATCGGGCGGCGGCGGGTCGCCGTCTTCTACCAGAACGACGCCTACGGGCGGAGCGGCTGGGCGGGCGTCCGCGAGGCGCTGGCCCGCCACGGCGAAACCATCGCCGGCGAAGCCACCTACACCCGCGGGACCCAGTTCAGCGCGAGCATGCGCGAACAGGTGAACATCCTGCTGGACCGGTCTCCCGACGCCGTGATCTGCATCGGCGCCTACCAGGCCTGCGGTGCCTTCGCGCGCGACGCCGTCGATCTGGGACTGCACATTCCGGTCGCCAACGTGTCCTTCGTGGGGAGCGAGAACATGCTCCAGCTCCTTCAGGAGGGACGCCCTGATCCGAACTCCCACACCCGGTGGCTCGTCAACTCGCAGGTCGTACCGAGCTACGCGGACACCTCGCTGCCGGCGGTGCAGGAGTACGGCGAGCTGATGGAGCGCTACGATCCCCGACCCCCGGACGACGTGGAGAGGATCACCCCGAACGAACCGTACGAGACGTTTCCGCAGAGCTTCGTCAGCCTCGAGGGCTTCGTGAATGCGAAGCTGATCGCCGAAATCATCCGGCGGATGGGGGACGACCCGCAGCGGTCCGGGATCGAGGAGGCGGTCTTCAACGTGCGCAACTACGACCTCGGCGTCGGTGAGCGGGTGTCCTTCGGACCGAATCGCCGCCAGGGTCTGCAACGTGTCTACTACACGGTCGTCGAGGGGGACCGCTTCGTCCCGCTGACCGACTGGGAAGCCAGCTTCGGCATGCCATGAGAGTCCATAAGCTCTTCCGCAAGACCCGCTTCTCCTTCTTCGCCCTCTTCGGGGTCATCGTTCTCTCCGTCTCCTTCCTTTCGATCAGGACCGTTTCGCGGGAACTGGAAGTCGAGTACGTGAGCAACAGCCGCAGCATCGCGAAGAACATCGCGGACTCGAGCGTGGACATCCTGCTGAACCGCAATCTGGCCACGCTTCAGTCGCTTATCGACCAGTTCGTGCAGATCGAGAGCATCCGGTACATCTACATCACCAGCGACACCGGCGAATTCCTCGCGCACACCTTCGTGCCCGGGATTCCCGACGAGATCCTCGCGAGCGATCCCTCCTCGACCGAGACCGTCGACAGGAGCCTGCCGGGGATGGGTGAATTCATCGAGGTGGGCAGTCCGATCCTCTCCGGGGTGGCGGGCAACGTGCACGTCGGCATGGACGAGGAGCTGCTCAGACTCAAGATCCAGCGGGCCGTCGGACAGCAGATGTACCTCTTCGGCATCATCCTCGTGATCGGCACGCTCCTCTCGTTCTGGTTCGTGAGCTTTTCGGCCAGACCGCTGGCGGACCTGATGTCGCTCGCGGTCAAACTGGCGGGCGACGGAAAAGCCACCGGCGAAGAGGACGTGCTCGGGCGGGACGACGAGGTGGGTGAACTGGCCCGCCTGTTCACGCACGTGGCCGACGGATCCGCACGGGGCGACGAGGGAAGGTAGACGATGCCGCGGCCCGGTGTGGGCGTGCCAAGGAGTGTCATCGCGATCTGCTGTACCATGCTGCAGATGTGTCTGGGGACGGTTTACGCATGGAGCTTCTTCCAGACCATGCTCGCGCGGCAGTACGGGTGGACGCACACGGAGACGGTCCTGGCCTTCTGCCTGGCCATCTTCTTCCTCGGCATTTCGGCGGGGTGGTCCGGCCAGCTGCTGCCACGGTTCGGGCCCAGGGCGCTCGCGCTGGCCGGCAGCGTACTGTTTTCGCTGGGCTACGTGGTCGCGAGCTTCGCTTTGCGCCTCGACTACAGCCTGCTCTTCTACGTCGGCTACGGCGTGATCGGTGGAATCGGGATCGGGATGGGTTACGTGACCCCGGTGGTGACCGTGGCGAAGTGGTTCCCGGACAAGCGGGGGCTGGCAACGGGTATCGTGGTGATGGGTTTCGGCATCGGCGCGCTCCTGCTCAGCAAGATCCTCGCGCCGTTTCTCGTGGTGCGGGCGGACGGGGATCTCGCGTCCGTGTTCATGTGGCTGGGCGTGGTGTTCGCGTGCATCCTGATTCCGTGCAGCCTGATGCTGCGGAACCCGGAGGAGGAGGTGGTGGTGCACAAGCGGAAACCGCCGGAGTCGGCCCTTCCCTACCTGACAACCGGCAACTTCGCCGTCCTCTGGATCGTTTTCTTCTTCAACATAGCGGCGGGAATCTCGGTCATCAGCTTCCAGTCCGAGCTCCTGCAGGAGGTCTGGGGCCTGGCCGACCCGTCGATCTCACCGGCCATGCTGGCCGAGTACGGGGCCACGCTGATCGCCGTGAGTTCGGTCTGCAACGGGGTGGGCCGCATCATCTGGGCCTGGCTGTCGGACCGCTTCGGGCGGGTGGCGGTCTTCAGAATCCTGCTCGGCAGCCAGATGATCGTCTTCGGTCTGCTGATGTCCGAGACCAACCCCTGGATCTTCTCGATCCTGGTCTGCTACGTGCTGCTCTGCTTCGGCGGCGGCTTCGCCACGATGCCGTCGTTCATTCTGGACGTCTTCGGATCGCGCAACATGTCGAAGATCTACGGCACGATACTTACCGCCTGGGCCGCCGCCGGGATCTGCGGCCCGCTCTTCGTGGGCTACCTCAAGGATGTCTACCCCGACCGCGCCGTCATGTACTGCTTCCTGATCGGGATCCTGATGCTGGGCGCGGGCTACGTGTTCTCGTTCCTGCTCGACAACGACCGCATGCGGCTGGGGCGGCCTACGCTGGCGCAGACGCTGGAGCGGCACGGGATTGTGGCGGCTGGTGAGGGGTAGGGGCGGACCGGACGCGAACGGGCCGCGTGGGTGCCAGCCATGACGGGCCGCGAGTCCGTTGTCCTGGCCGGATCCAGCCAGCTCCTGCTGATCGGCATCAAGCAGGTCGTGGAGGCGACGGATCGCTTCGAAGTCGTGAGGCAGGCCCACGCGAGTGAGTTAGCCCTGACCCTGGCCCGGCAACTGAGGCCCGACTACGTGATACTTGACGAAACAGAACGATCACATAGGACAATTGAAGAAGAAGCGGGGGTGATAGACACCTTGCATGGGTTAGGCAAACTATCCAAGCCGCCCGGCGTGCTTGTGGTTGTGGCACGGGATCAGTTCCGGCTTGTCCAGGAACTGCGGCGGGCAGGATGCCGGGCGTGTGTGTCCAATCGCTCCGCCGACACCGTGGTCAGGGCATTGGACATGCTGTCGCTGGGGCGGGAGTTCTTGCCGGAGTGGAGGAACGCGCGACGCCGGGAACACGCACGCGGCACCTCCCGCCCGAGCAGCCTCTCCGAGGGTCTCAACCGGAACGAGGTCCGGATTCTGGCTCTCATGGCGCGCGGCTACACCTCAAAGGAGATCGCCCCGAGGCTCGACTTGGCGGCGGGCACGGTCAACAACTACCGCGCGAGCATCAGGGCGAAGCTCGGCACGGCCACTCATGCGGAGCTGCGGCGGGCCGCACGTGCGGCGGGACTGCTCGATCCCCCCGGCGGTCACGGAACCGGGGGCGAGCGGGAAAGGGGATCGGCCCCCGAGCACGGAACCCGGACTGGCCGCTGACCCGTGCTTCCCCTCGTCCGGGCCCAGGCCAGGAGCCATTCGGGCGGTGGTAGCGCCCGCCGGTGTCGGCCGCGCTCCCTGCTTCCCGAGAGTTTGTCAAGGTTCGTGACGAACGTGAGGAAGATCACGGTACTGTGAGAAAGTATCACAGAGGACGTGACAAGTATCACCGCGACCATGAGAAAAATGGCCTGTTTCCGGGGTAGGCGAGTCGCCTCGTGCAGAGGTGCGTGCCCGAGCCTCTGCTACGCACTCACCGGAGTGCCCCGACAATCACCGTGGGGACCATGGCGGGACTCAAGGCTGCGGTGTCGTCAATCCAGGATTACGTCGTGCTTAGGACCGGGGAGGTCCTCGTCCTCGGTGCTCTGAGCGTTGGTGACGACGATCACAGATCCATCGAGTTGTATGGACGGGATGGTGCCTTGATCCAGGCGTGGGAGTTGCCCATTCGCCACGCTGTGGGCAGATTCGACCCACGGGATCCAGCGCAACTGTTGCTTTATCGCGCCCGTGCGAGGGGGGAAGGGTTGAAATTGGTCCGGCTCCGGGGCGAGGGATACCCACGATAGGTTATTGCATTCGGCTGAAGGAGGTACACAATGAGTGCGCAGTGTCAGGTGGATCTGGTTCCTGCGGCAATAGCGTGGCCTCCCCGGAGGGCTGCTGGTCGAGCTGTGGGTCTGATTGCCCAGTCGTTGCTGATCGCCTCCTGTGGCCCGGTCGACCGGCCAGCCGGTGACGATGTGGCCGCGCGCGACAGCGCGGGCGTACGGATAGCGCAGCACACATGGGCGCAGATTCAAGCGCTGCCACAACGGCGAGTAGACGATGAGCCGGCGGTGCATTTGGGTGCCGCTGTTGATGCATCGGGGCCGTATGTTTTCAGCGGTATCGTCGGCGCAGCGCGGCTCCGCGACGGGACCCTGGTGGTGGCGGACGCTGGCTCCGGTGAGCTTCGGGCGTTCAGCGGGCTTGGGGAACATTTGGGAACCTGGGGGAGAGAGGGCGAGGGACCCGGAGAGTTCACAGGCTTCTGGGGGATGGGAAGGTTGCCCGGAGACTCGCTCGTCGTATGGGATCTTGGGCTCAGCAGGTTGTCTGTCTTCGGCCCGCAGGGCAGGGTTGGCAGAATTGCGACAATAATGGGAGCCGGCAGCCGGAGCCTTGTAGGAGTTCTTGAGAGCGGCGTACTTCTTGCGTTGATACCGACCTCAGACATTTCCGATCTCTCCCGCGAGGGGTATCAAGACGTTACCCATCGCCACGAGATTCGCGATTGGGAGGGGAGCGTCATGGCAATGCTGCGCCCGCATACACTTAGGCGGCGCTACGGGGTACGTAGGGACGGGTCAATGGTGGTCGCGGACATTCCATTCTCTTCCAGGGTCGTGGCCGCGGTGTGGGGCGAGTTGGCTGTGGTGGCTCCGAACGAGAGATATGATATCCTGGGGTATGGTGAGGACGGATCGCTCAAGCGCATCATACGCGTGGAACGTCCGCCGAGACGGGTTGGTGCGAACGACGTAGAAGCGTATTGGCGCGACCGGGACTCGCGGCGTGGGCAGCCTTCGCGCACCGAAAGGACGTTGCGGCAAGAGATCCCGCCGTCGGCGTTCATGCCGGCGTTTTCTTCGATAGTCGGCGATGGGACGGGACAGCTATGGGTGCAGGACATGCATGTACCGGGAAGTGAGTGGCAGCACTGGACGGTGTTTGATGCCGCAGGGAGTGGAGTAAGCCGGATTCAGGTCCCGGGAGGACTAAATGTGTTGGACGTGGGCCAGGATCATGTACTTGGAACAATGACGGGTGAAATGGGTGTGCAGTCCGTGGCGCTCTTTAGGATCCTGCCGAGTTGAGAGGAAACGCGTGAAGTTGTCGGTCTCGCGTTAGCGTTGTGTGCTTCGCTGGCGCTTGCTGCCTGCTCCAGTGACGAAGCGTTCACGCCGCCCGGTGACACCTTTGTTACCGCCAACGCGGCCTTTCGGTGCGTCCCAGAGACGACTGTACATAATCTCTGGATCTCAGTGTTTCACGCCCCCCTCACAGCACCTCGTCCACCTGGTGCCCCAGCTCCCGAATCTTCTCCACGATCGCCGCAACATTCTCGCGCCCCCGACTCTCGATCTTCATCTCGATCCCGACCTTGCCGACGGCGATATCGCCGAAGGCGCGTGTGTGCTCGATGTGCAGCACGTTGGCCCCCTCGATCGCGACGACGGCGGTGACCTCGTTGAGGTACCCGGGGCGGTCGCGCACGACCACCGACAGGCTGGCCAGGCGGCCGTCCTCCCAGAGGCCGCGGTCGATGATGCGCGACACCATGTTCATGTCGATGTTGCCGCCCGAGAGGATGCACACGGCGGTGTCGGTGGGGCTGAGGCGGACCTTCCCTTCCAGGATCGCGGCCACGCCCACCGCCCCCGCTCCCTCCACCACCAGCTTCTCGCGCTCCAGCAGGAAGAAGATCGCGCGGATGATCTCTTCCTCGCTCACCAGCACCACGTCGTCGGCGAGGGCCTGCAGGTGCGGGAAGGTGAGGTCGCCGATCTGCTTGACCGCGATCCCGTCGGCGAGCGTGTCGGACATCTCCATGTGGGTGGGCTGACCGGCCTCCAGCGACCGCACCGCGCCGGGTGAGGCTTCCGCCTCGACGCCGATGATCCGGACATCCGGGCGCCGCGCCTTGACGGCCGTCGCCACCCCCGAGATCATCCCGCCGCCCCCGAGCGGCACCACGACGACGCTGACGTCGGGGATCTGCTCGAGGATCTCCAGCCCCATCGTGCCCTGGCCGGCCATCACGGCCAGGTCGTCGAAGGCGTGCACGAGGGTGAGGCCCTCCTCGGCGATGAGGCGCTCGACCAGCGCCATCCCGTCCGACAGCGTTTCGCCGGTCTGGATGACGCGGGCGCCGCTCGCGCGGGTGTTGGTGACCTTGATGAGCGGCGCCGTATCGGGCATGACAATCGTGCAGGGGATGCGCAGCCGCGCGGCGTGCCGGGCGAGCGCCTGGGCGTGGTTCCCGGCGCTGGCCGCGATCACCCCGGCCTCCCGTTGCGCGCGCGATAGAAGAAGCAGCCGGTTGAGCGATCCCCGGTCCTTGAACGACCCCGTGCGCTGCCTCAGTTCGGCCTTGAGGTGTACTCGGCAGCCAGCGGCGGTCTCCAGCGGAAACGACTCGGGGCAGCCGGTCCGCACGATGTCCGGGGCGATCCGGTCGCGGGCGGCCTCGATGTCGGCGGCGGTGAGCACGGTGCCAGGTGCGCCGGGATGTTCAGCCGCGGCGGGCATGCGAGGGTCGAGCTCCCCCGCCTACCCCAGCGCCCGGGTCACGAGGTGGCGCTGCGCCACCGCGTGGTTGTGCGGATTCCCCTCGGCCGGGCTCGCACGCTCCGGCCGGGAGATGTGCCGCAGGCGAACACCGCCGGGGAGCACATCCTGCAAACGCGGAAGAATGTAGGTGAGCGCGCCCATGTTCATCGGCTCCTCCTGGGTCCAGATCACCGTCTCCATGTTCGGATGGCGGTCCTCCAGGGCCCGGATCTCCTCGGCCGGGAACGGGTAGAGGGTCTCGACCCGGACGATCGCGGTCTCCGTCGCCCCGGCGCGCTCTTCCGCACCGGCGAGGTCGTAGTACACCTTGCCGCTGCACAGAACCACGCGCCGCACGCGCTCCGCGCCCTCCGCCCCCTCGATCGCGGGGTCGTCGATCACCTTCCGGAAGCCGCCCTCAACCAGGTCGCGCACCGGCGACTTCGCCATCGGGTGCCGCAGGAGACTCTTCGGCGACATGACCACCAGCGGCCGCTCCGGTTCGCTGAGGGCCTGCAGGCGCAGCAGGTGGAAGTACTGCGCCGGCGTCGTGGGGTAGACCACCCGCATGTTGTCTTCGGCGCAGAGCTGCAGGAAGCGCTCGAGGCGGGCGCTGGAGTGCTCCGGTCCCTGGCCCTCGTATCCGTGCGGCAGCAGGAGGGTGAGGCGCGAGCGCTGTCCCCACTTCGACCAGCCCGCCGAAAGGAACTGGTCGATCATCACCTGGGCGACGTTGACGAAGTCGCCGAACTGGGCCTCCCAGAGGACGAGATCGCGGTCCGCCGCCACCGTGACGCCGTATTCGAATCCGATCGTGGCCGCCTCGGTGAGCGGCGAGTTATGGATCTCGAAGCGGGTGTCGGAAACGTGCGCCAGCGGGGCGTGGCGCTCGCCGGTCCTGGCGTCGTTCAGGACCAGATGGCGGTGGCTGAAGGTGCCGCGTTCCGAATCCTGGCCGGTAAGGCGCACGGGAACCCCTTCATCGAGGAGCGATCCGATGGCGAGGGCCTCCGCGTGCCCCCATGCAGCTCGGAAATCAACTCCGAAGTCCTTGCCGCGGCGGGCGAGCTGGCGGGCCAGCTTGGGGTGCAGCGTGAACCCGTCCGGAACCGTCAGCAGCGTCCGGTTGATGCGTTCCAGGCGTTCCAGGGAGACGCCGGTGTCCATCTCGAAATCCTGGCCTACCGCGCTGTAGCTGGGAACGGTCCAGGGTGGAGGGGACTCGCTCTCGGTCTGCGCACGACCATCCTTCACACCGCGGAGCTCGTTGCCCAGCGCGCTGGCCTTCTCGTCCACCTCCGCCCGCGTGACCAGTCCCCGTCCCACAAGCTCCGCGGCCCACTGCATGCGCGCCGTGGGGTGCGTGGTGATCCATTGGTAGAGAACGGGCTGGGTGTAGCCGGGTTCGTCGGCCTCGTTGTGGCCGTGTCGCCGGTAGCCCATCAGGTCGATGACCGTGTCGTCGTGGAACCGGGCCCGGTAGCCCATCGCCAGCCGCATCGCCGCCAGGCACTCCTCGGGCGCGTCGGCGTTGGCGTGGATCACCGGGATGTCGTACCCCTTCGCCAGGTCGCTCGCGTACCGGGTGGAGCGCCCGTCCCCCGGGTTGGTGGTGAAACCGACCTGGTTGTTGCCGATGATGTGGATGGCGCCGCCCACCTCGTAGCCGCGCAGGCGGGCGAGGTTGAGGGTCTCGGCCACGACGCCCTCGGCGGCGAAGGCGGCGTCGCCGTGGATCAGGATCGGCACGACGAGGGATGGATCGCGTTCGCCGCCGCCGTTGCGCCTCACGTGCTGCTGGGTGCGCGCCATGCCCAGTATCACCGGGTTCACGAACTCCAGATGGCTGGGATTCGGGGCCAGCGTGACACGGATGGTCTGGCCGGAACGAAGCGGATAGTCACCCGTCGCGCCGTGGTGGTACTTCACGTCTCCGGTGCCGGGATCGGGCACCCAGAGCGCGCTCCCCGGAGCCGCCCCTTCCTCGAACTCGGCCAGAATCTCCGCGTAACTGACCCCCATGATGTGCGTGAGCACGTTGAGACGGCCGCGGTGGGCCATCCCGATGACGATTTCGGTGGCCCCGCCCGCCGCAGCGAGCTCGATGGCCTCGTCGAGCATGGGGACCATCATGTCGATCCCCTCGATCGAGAAGCGCTTCTGCCCCAGGTAGGCGCGGTGCAGGAACTGCTCCAGCCCCTCCACCTGCGTGAGCCGGTCGAGCGTCCGCACGCGGTCTTCATCGGTGTATCCGGCGAAGTGGGTGCCCCGCTCCACCTGGTCCCACAGCCACGCGACCTTTTCCGGATCCTCCAGGTGCTCGAACTCGTAGCCGAGGTCACCGCTGTAGGTGGCCTTGAGGCGGTCGAGGGTGTAGGCGAAGGGCTGGTCGCCGCCCTCGGGGAAGAGCACCGAAGTGGGGATCTCCTCCAGCTCCTCCATGGTCGTGCCGAAGTACGCGGGATCGAGCTGGGGATGACCGGGCGGCTCGCTCCCCAGGGGATCGATCCGGGCCGCCTGGTGACCGTGCTCGCGGAACGCCTGCAGGAGGCGCGCGGCGCGGGCGACGAGGTCGAGGAGGCGGCGCGACTCCTCGGGGGTTGGAGCCGGTGCCGCGGTCGGGACAGCGGCAGGCGCGGGAGCCGGCTCGACAACGGTGGGCGCGGCCTCCGCGCGCGTCGAAGTCCGTCCCCCGTCGGCGACGATCAGTCCCGCGTCGAGCAGCTGGTGGGCCTCGTTCTCGAAGAAGTCCCGCCACGGGCGCGGAACGGCTTCCGGATTCCGCGTGAAGTCCTCGTAGAGGGACTGGACGTAGGCGGCGTTCTGGCTGTCGAAGTAGGTGCTGCTCATGGTGGAGACAAAGCTAGTAGTTTTTTCGGGCGGGGTAAGGTGCCCCGGAGGGAATCCATCCAGCAGGAATGAGGGCCGCGTGCGCGCAGTCATGAGCCGGGAATCCACCGTGACCACGGGCGTGCCCGGATGGGAGACGCTTCTGCCCTGGCTGCGCGCGGGGACCACGCGGAGGGCGCGGGAAGGGCTCTTTTCGGGGAACTTGCCGCGACGGGGTGACACGCGCCCGCCAGGGCAGCCGCGCGAATCGAAGAAGGCGCCGTGGGGCGATGGATGGCGCTCGGTCGTGCGGAGCCGCCAGGTGCACGGTGCGGTGAACCGGGTGCACGCGGAGCTTCCGCGGGGCGAGTCCGCCGTGGGGGAGGGTGACGCGCACCTCACACGGCAGCCGGGGATCCTCCTGACGGTCACGTTGGCCGACTGTGTCCCGGTCTTCATCGCGGACCCGGTGCAACGTGCGGTCGCGCTCCTCCACGCAGGCTGGCGGGGGACGGCCGCGGGCGTGCTGGAGCAAGGCCTGGCCACGATGCATCGGGCATTCGGCAGCGTTCCCGGAGACCTGTTCGTCCACCTCGGCCCGGCCATCTGTGGCCAGTGCTACGAGGTCGGCCCGGAGGTCTTCGAGGCCCTGGGCGAGGCGGAACCCCCCCATCCCGCGCCCATCGACTTGCGCGGCGTGATCAGGCGGCGAGCCCTCGAGGCGGGGATCGCCGCCAGACGCCTGAACGTCAACACCGAGTGCACCCTCTGCGGCGACGGGCGCTACTTCTCCCACCGTCGCGGAGACACGGGACGCCACCGCGGCTTCATCGGAATCCTCCCGCGGGCGGGGCGGCACCCAGGGCAGGCCGGATCGTCGTGATCGGGTCCCCGAACTCGCGTCCGGCGGTCCCGGAAAGCCGCAAACATCCGGCGGTTCCGCGCGGCCGCAGGTTCGAAGTCCGCGGGAGCGGCGGACGCATGGAGCAGTGACGGTGACCGAACTGCTCGCCCTCGCCGCCGTCTCGCTGTACGCGATTGTGCTCACCCTGCTGATGCCGTTCGCGGCGCATCGCCTGACGCTGCTCTGGCTGGCACGGCGGAGGGCCGGTGGCACGATCCGTCGGCCGTCGTCCGGTGTACCCCTCCCAGCGGCGAGCAGAGTCTCCCGCAGCGCCCCGGCCGGCAAGCCCGCGCAGCCGGCAGACCCCTCCCCTCCCCGCGTCACCGTACAGCTCCCCGTCTTCAACGAGAAGCACGTCGTCGAACGCCTCATCGATGCGGCCTGCCGGCTTTCCCACCCGCGGACGCACCTCCAGATCCAGGTCCTCGACGACTCCACCGACGCGACGACCCTGCTCGCGCGGCGGCGCGCCAGCACGTGGCGGCGCAGGGGCGTCGACGTCACCGTGCACCACCGCAAGGACCGCACCGGCTACAAGGCTGGCGCCCTCGCGGCGGGCCTCGAATCGGCGAGCGGCGAGTACATCCTCATCCTGGACGCCGACTTCGTGCCCGGACCCGACCTCCTCGAGGCGCTGCTGCCGTCGATGGCCGACGCGGGAGTGGGGATGGTGCAGGCCCGCTGGGACCACCTCAACGAGCAGGGCTCCTGGCTGACCCGGGCGCAGGCGCTCCTGCTTGACGGACACTTCTTCCTGGAGCAGCGCGGGCGCTACCGCGGCGGCCGCTTCTTCAACTTCAACGGAACCGCGGGACTGTGGCGCCGTCAGGCCCTCGTCGACGCCGGAGGCTGGCAGTCGGACACCCTCACCGAGGATCTGGACATCAGCTACCGCGCACAGATGGCGGGTTGGCGCTTCGTGCTGAGGGACGACGTCGGTGTGCCCGCCGAACTGCCCGCCACACCGGCTTCGCTCCTCGTCCAGCAGCGCCGGTGGGCACAGGGCGGCGTCCAGACCGCGCGCAAGCTGCTCCCTCGGGTGCTCCGCGGCCCCTGGCGGCCGACGGTCCGGTTCGAGTCGTTCGTTCACCTCTGCGGCCACCTCGCCCACCCGCTCACCTTCGGCCTCGCGCTGCTCGTCGTCCCGGCGGCGCTGGGCCGGCGCGCACTCGGGATCGACCGGCTTTGGTGGCTGGATCTGGCACTCTTTCTGGCCGCCACCGCGCCGTTCATCGCCTTCTACTGGACCGCGGCGCGCCGGCGTGGCCGTGCGGCGGGCGTGGCTGCGAGGGGCGTGGCGGAGACGCTGGCGCTGGCGGCCGGGCTGTCGGTGCTGCTCAGCGGAGCGGTGCTGCGCGGACTGGGGCGGTCGCGGGACCCCTTCCACAGGACGCCGAAGGCGGGCAGTGCGGCGCGGTCGAGCTACGAAGCGCGCGGTGGGGACTTCCGCGGACGGCGACTGGTGGTCGGTGCCGGGGCCATCATGGTCTTCGCGGGCGCGATTGCCGTCGCCGCGGGCCACTGGGGATCACTGCCGTTCGTCGGGCTCTTCGCGGCGGGGTATCTGGCGGTCGGACTGGGGGCGGGCGCGCCGGCCGGAAGCAGGGCCGCTCCGGGGGCGGAGTCGTCGGTCACCGCCAGCGCGGGCGCGGACTCGGGGGCCAGTGCGAGCGGCGAGGTCGGCGAGGAGCAGCGCCCACACGGGGACCCAGATCGCGGCCCGGTTCCAGAGCGGCTGCGGCCAGACTCCCGTGGCCTGATAGGAGGCGAGCCCCCAGTAGCCGAGGAATGCGAGGCCGCCTAGCAGCAGGAAGGGGCGGTTGCCCCGCAGCGCCGCCATCGGAAGGATCCACAGGACGTACCATGGATGGACCGTGGGGGACAGAAGCAGGCCCGCGCCGATGATCCACAGCAGCGCGCGCTCGACCGGAAGGCGCCGCCAGGTGACGTAGGCGACCACCGCGAGCACGAGGGCGGTGGCGGCTGCCCGGGCCTGGACGGGATCCCGCATGATCGCCGCGATCACAGCGAAGGCACCCTCGTTGGCCGTCCAGTGGCGGGCGTATGTGCGCAGACCCTCGGTGAGCCCGGCGAGGCCGACGCCATCGAGAGGACCGACTCCGCCCAGGGGGCCGATGGTCGCGAAGGGGAGGTAGAAGGCGGCGCAAACGGCGGCGAAGGTGAGTAGCGAGGCCGGGCCGTGCCGGCGGACGAGGACGGGAAGGGCCGCCGCCGGGGCGAACTTGATGAGGGTCGCGGCGGCGAGAAGGGCGCCGGTGAGTGGGGCCCCGGCGAGCGGGGTGCCGGCGGTCGGTGCGTCGGCGAGCGGCGCCCCGGAGATTGGGGCGCGGCCCTGTTCGCGGCTTCCTGCCACGAGGATCAGCGCCGCCAGGAGGAAGAGGCCCACCGCGTCGAAGTGGGCGCTCCAGGCGGTTTCGACGATCAGCAGCGGTGACCAGAGGTACCAGATGAGCACCGGGGCCGGGTTGCGGCCGGTGCGGCGCGCGATCCGGTGGAGGAGCAGGCCGCAGCCGAGGTCGAAGCAGAGCCAGACGAGCTTGGCGGCGATGATGGGGGCGCTGGCGATGGCGATCGTGCCGCCCGTCAGGGTGCCCGCGTCTCCGCTTCCCGTGGCCGCTCCGCCGAGCAGCGCCACTGCGCCGAACAGCAGCTGACTGAGCGGCGGGTAGATGGTCGGGACCTCGGGGTGGTTGATCTCCCCGTGCCAGGGGGTGCGGAGGGTCGTGAGGGCCTCGTCGCCGGGCGGGTGGGCGTAGGGGTTGACGCCCTGCGTGAGGAGGTGGCCGTCCCAGAGGTAGCGGTAGATGTCGTCGGAGAGCTCGGGCGCAAGCGGGAGGAGCGCGAGCCGGGCGAGGATGGCGACGGCCCAGATGAGTGCGATGGGGGTGGCTGCGCGGGTGATCCAGGCAGCGGTGCGCCTGGATGCCGAGCGCTTGGTTGCGGTAGCCGGGCGGTTGGTCGCCGTGCGGGGGGATGGGCCGGTGCGGGGGCTGTCCGCAGGGTGTGCGGTCGCGGGGGCCGGGTGGCCGCTGGCCGCGCGTGTGGCGGTGAGGCCCGCGGCGCCGTAGGCGAGGAAGGCCGCCGCCGGGAGGAGGAGGCGGGGGAGGGGGAGGGGGATGCCGTCGAGCCAGGCGAAGGCGGCGAGGGCCGCGACGAGGAGGAGGCCGAGAAGGGGGAGGAGGGGGGGTGGGGGGGAGGGAGGGGGGAGGAACTTCGCCGGCCGGTGCGCTTGCGGATCGTTCATTTCATATACTATGCTATATATTCGCAACACGAAATTATGCTATTCGATATAATCGCTTCTCGAATATATCGCATTCTATATCGGCTTTCATGGCGAATTGCGGCTGCCTGGTCTCCAGTATAGGCCGACGCAACGGGCGGGCCAATCCGCCGGAGCGCGTGTGACTTACCTTGGAGGATGAACCGACAAACCGCGGAGCGGACCACGACCGTCGAGGAATTGCTTCGCCAGACCGCTGTCCTGATCCCCGCGCTCAACGAGGAAGACGCTCTGCCTGCGGTCCTCGCGGCGCTCCCCATGGAGCGTCTGCACAGCGTAGTCGTGGCCGACAACGGATCCATCGACCGCACGGCTTCCATCGCGCGCACAGCCGGTGCGATCGTCGTCCGGGAACCCCGGCGCGGCTACGGTGCGGCCTGCCTGGCAGGGATCGCGCAGCTGGCCGCCACCCCCACCCCGCCCCGCGCGGTGGCGTTCCTCGACGCCGACCACCCCGAATATGCGGCCGCGCTCCCCCTCCTCCTCGCCCCCCTCGCCCGGGGCGCCGACCTCGCCCTCGGCGTGCGCGTAGCCCCGGACGGATCGCGCGGCAACCTGCGCGCGCACGCCCGGTGGGGAAACCGGCTCGTCCTCGCAACCGCCCGGCTGCTCTTCGGGCGCCGCTTCCAGGACCTCCCGCCCTTCCGCGCCATCCGCTTCCCCGCGCTGCAGCACCTCAAGATGGACGACCGCGACTGGGGCTGGACGCTCCAGATGCAGCTTCGCGCCGTCCGCCAGGGCCTCCGTATCGTCGAGGTTCATGCGCAGCACCGTGCGCGCACCCACGGCCACTCCAAGATCTCGGGCCGCTTGGGCATGTCGCTACGCGTCGGCGCAAAGATGTTCTACACGATGCTCCGGGAGCGAACGCTCAGGATGCCGGCATCTCCCGCGGCGGGGACACGTTCCGGGCGCAGCTGATCCAGCTCCAGCAACCCGTGGAACAGGTCTCCATGGATTCGAGCCGCGATGCCTCCGGGTCCACCGGACGAAGAGCGGCCGGATCACGAAGACGTGGCGGCAGCGCGTCAGGATCGACGGACGTTTGACTTCGATCGGGCTCGGGCCGTATCCCGTGACGCTGGCCGAGGCCCGCAAGATTGCGTTGGACCACAGCCGGATGGTTCGGCTTGGCTGGGACTCGCCCGGGCGCGGCGTCCCGACTTTCGCCGAGGCCGCCGAACGAACAATCAAGCTGCACCGCACGGATCCGCTACGCTGCCACATGATTCAGCCGTCATCGCCCAGCGGCAACAGCCTCCTACCCACGACGTGAGGCTTTTCCATCGAATCCCACCAAATCCCCCACACGTGGGTCTCCGTAGCGTCGCTGATGCGTAGCCACGTGGGCAGCAGGACCCGCCGCGGCTCATCATCCGCATCGCCTCTGCGCACCACATAGTGGACCCTGAGTGAGTCCGAGAGTTCGTTTGTGCTGAGCCAAACGTCGCCTGAAGCCGCTATAATGGGTGGCCCGGCCACAGCTGGCAGATACTCCGGTCTGTAGAGCGCCGCGTCATATGCCTTCTGGACATCGTGTCTCGAAAACCCTGACGCATGGCGACGGTCGGCCTGTTCCGAGACCCGTTCGTCCACCCAATCCTGAGCCTGCTGCGGTGTCAGCTTTCGAGGTTCGAACTTCAAGTGACGGTGCCAGACAGTATCGCCTTCGGCGTTCATCTCGATGAGTTCCACCGCACCGGGCCCGGCCTTCTGTCGCATCACAAGGGCCACCCCCGCCTCAAGGCGCAACTGATCACCATCACCAAACGGCTGTACTCCATAAACTCTGCTCCCGTCCGGCAACTCCGGGGCGAAGTACTGGTTCCGACGGTCTATCCAAAGCAGCGGCTCGGGATCGAGCCACTGTCCCGTGGCGGAACGGCGAACGCGCAGCAATGGCTGAAGGTCGAAGGGACGCCTGCCGAAGTGTCCCATCACCACGGATAGCCCGACCGAGGGGACGCCCAGGTAAGAGCCGCCACGGGGTACGGTGAGCGCCAGACGGAAGCCCTGGTAGCTGAGCCTCCCGTCCTTTCCTCGCACCGTCTCAATCAAGTCGCCTCCCGGCGTGAAGTATGTGAATCTGGCACCGCCGGATTCCACAACCGTGAACGACCCGTCCTCCGCGATGAACAGCGCCTCGGCCGAGACGAATTCGCCGGGGCCCTCCCCCCTGCGCCCCACATCAAAGCGGAACATGCCTTCGTTGCTCCAAACGCTGACCTGCGAGTTGTTTCCGTCAAGGACGAATACACGGTTCCGCGGCGGATCGGCACGGACATGGGGGCGCGAAAAGAACACACCCCGCTCGGGGGCGTCGCCGAACCGGTGTTCGGCTTCGGTGATCCAAGTGGGCGGGTCAGGGTCGCTACGCTCCACGTCTCCGCATGCTAGACACGCAACCAGAAGCGGCGAGAGGCCCGGGCCGACCCGACGGAAGATCCGGGCCGCCAAAGGAGCGAGGGCACGACGAACACGCTGGCACGCAGACTGCGGCACACGCTGGTCGCAGAACATTACGTTTCGGAATGGGGACACTACGTTATGGGTGGGTGGGCCGAAGCGCGGATGCACCGCCGGTCGGAATGCCGCGGGGTTTTATGCGCGAGCTGTCGGCCGAAGTGGTCTGGGCTATTGACTTGTGGCCAAGTCATGCGCCACCTCCGACCGCTCCACCAAATGTGGCCCCACGATAGGATGGTGGTTGGCTCGCCGGTCCGGCCCGGTCGGAACTCGTGCCACTACTGAGCGGTCGCACTTCCGCATGACGACCGCGTATCGGCCTTCAAGCATGAAGAAGTAGTTGCCGTTCGCTGGTAGCATTTCACCTCTCAAGACCATCGTGGTTGCCTCCTGGTCGGCTTCCTCCGTGGTCTCGGGGTCGCAGGGACCTCCGTAGCCGCTGCACACGTGGTACAGGGGGGTCCCGGTTGTCTCGCAGTTCTGGTAGCCCTCAAACTCGAAAGCGCACACGGTGCTGCCGGGTGCGAAAGGGCTTTCGATGCAGTCCACACAAGTAGCAACCTGCGCGGTGGTCGAGGTCGGAAACGCCATGATGATGCCGATGATCAACGGCAGTGCGGTTACCGCGCGAACCTGAAGGGCACGGCTGGCTGAAATGATGTGGGCGGTCTTGCGCATTTTGGGGTGTTCCTCCGTCTGCGAGGGGGGGCATTGGACGCCCGCGCACATTTGAGCAGGCGGTATGATCTAGAGGTTGGACGGTATGCGAGTATGCCCCATCCGGCAACTCCGATGTCTTCCATGTCGGGAGCAAGTAGATTGGCCGGTTCTCAGAGCACATAGAGCGGTTCGTCCAAGTGAGACAGGTTGCGGACCGTTGGGTGCCGTTAGCGGCTCTATCCCGGCGTTCCGGGCGGTCGCGCCTTGCCAGCGCGGCGCCTCGCCGCCCTCGGTACGACGCGGGGATTATCCGGACTGCCAGGCTCGGGGCGCACCAGTACGCAACCCCCGCCTAACGGCTCCCGCACGCGGACAACCCCCGGGACGCCCTCCGCACGCGTACGCAGCCCCTGCTGGTCGGATCCTCTCGCCGGTCGGACCCCCCGCCCCCCTACTCCACCGCCAGCGGAATGATCCGCGCTCCCCGGTCCTCCATCTCGGCCGCCATCGCCGGGTGGCAGGTGAAGATGAAGACCTGCCGCTCCTCGGCGACGCGCTCCAGGATCCCGAAGGCGCGGTCGCGGCGCCAGGCGTCCCAGTTCACGAGCGTCTCGTCCATGAAGAGGGGGAGGCGCTCGCGGTCGGCGTCCAGGTGGCTGATGATCGCGAGGCGCAGCGCCAGGTAGACCTGTTCCTTCGTGCCCTGTGAGAGTGCTTCGCCGACCTTGCGGGTCCTGGAACCGCCGGGCTCGCGCAGGTAGAAGGACTCGTCGCCGGGGTCGCCCAGCTCAATCCTGTCGTAGCGCCCGCGGGTGACCTCGCCGAGGTAGCGCCCGGCGCGCTTGAGCAGTTCGGGCTGGTTTTCGTCGCGGAAGCGCCGGTCGGACTCGCGCACGAGACGGGCCAGGAGGAAGGCGCGGTCCCGGCCTTCCTTCGCTTCGCGCACCTGCTCCTTCAGGACCTCGATGCGGCCCTCGATGGTATCGGCGGTCTCGCCGTCCTCGAGGTGATCGATCTCGGTGTGCAGCCTGGCGATCGTCCCCTGGAGCTCCTCGGCGCGGCGCGTTCGGCGCTCGCCCATGGCCTGCAACTCGTCGAGTGCTTCGCGCAGCGCATCCCAGCGCTCACCCTCGGCCTCGGCCGCTGCGATCTCGGCCCCGAGCCTGTCGAGCTCCGGATGGGCGCGCTCCAGCTCCTGCCGCAGCTCCCCGGCTCGCCGCCAGTTCTGCAGACGCTCTGCCGCGGCCGCTGCACCCCGGTCGGGGTCGCCATCGGCGAATGCGGCGAGTCGTGCCTCCAGGTCGTGCAGCTCCCGGGTGGCCGCCGCCCGCGCGGCATCGGCGTCCTCCCGCTCGGCCTCGATCCGCTCCAGCTGCAGCTCGGTGGCCCGAGCGTCCTCCCGTCCCTTCAACGCGGCGTCGAGGAGCGAACCCAGCACGCGGGCGGCGACCGGCGTCTCCCCGCCGGAGTGAAACGAGACGGCTTCCCGCACCCCGGCGATCCGCTTTGCAGCGCCCTTGACCCTCTCCCGGCTCCGTTCCAGTTCGTCGCGCCGCTCCCGCAGCCGCTCCGCGAGCTCGGCCAGCTTCTCGATCCCGGCGGGCAGGTCGGTCCCCGGATTCCCTACCAGCGACTCCCGGAGGGGAAGGGCGGCGACCAGTGCGCGCACGGTTGCCTTCGCGTCCTCCTCCTTGCCCTGCAGCGCCGCGACCCTCTCGGCCCGGTGCCTCTCGGCCTCTTCGACCGCAAGCCTGTACTGCCGGTAGCGAATCTGCCTGGCGAGCCGCCCGGCCAGAGTCACCAGCCCGCCTCCGCCGACAAAGACCGAGGCGCTGAGAGCGAACGCCGCGGTGATGCGCGTTCCCCCCAGCGTCTCGAACACCACATCCGGGTAGAAAAACCACCAACCGGCCAGCGCCAACCCCCCGGCCAGCAACACCAGTCCGGCAGCGAGCGATGGCCAGCCGGGCCTTGACAGTTCGGCAGGCCCGCCGGTGCTGTTGCCCTTGCCCGCCTGGTGCGCGAGCACCCTCTCGCGGGATTTCTGCGCCACGACCACCTGTTCGCGCAACTCCTTCGCGTCGATCCCGGCGTAGTCGCTTTGCGGAACATCATCCCAGGGCACCGTGAACAGCGCCCCTCCCTGCTCCGCGCAGCGCTCCTCCAGCGCCCGCACCTCCGCCTCGGCCGCTTCCACATCCCGCCTCCGGTCCGGCATCGCGGTCATGAGGGTCACCGCGCGGCGCACATCCTCCTCGATCGCGGCCACCTTCTCGTAGCGGTCGCGGTAGTCCTGCAACCCTTCGGCACACAGCGCCGCGTCGCGGTCGAGTTGTTCAATCCGTACCCCGGCCTCGAGGCGACGGTCCCGCAGTGCCTCCAGGAGACCCACGGGATCCGCCGGCAATCCCCCTAACGCCTCCGGCGGCTCCCCGGAACCTCCGGGCAACGCGCCGAGCCGCTCCTCTTCTCTCCCGGAACCTCCCGCCGAATCGCCAAGCGCTTCCGACTGTCTGTCGGGGCCTCCCGGAGGTCGGGCCTGCTCCTTGGCCATCCCGGCCGCGGCCCGCCCCAGCTCCTCGATCCGCGCGAGGGCCTGCCGAACCGGCAGCAGACGATTCAGGCGATGCTCCAGCACGCCGCGGCGTTCCCGCTCACGCTCCACCTCCTCGCGCAGCGCGTCCAGGGCGCGCTCGGCCTCCGCCCTCTCCTCCGCCCTTGCGCGCAGCATGCGGTCCAGCTCCAGCGCATGCCTCCGCCGCTCGTTCAGCTCTGCGAGTTCGCTCCGCAGCACCCGGACGCGGGGACGGCCGCGATTGTCGGGGCGCCAGAGCCGGTTCGCCTCCGCCTCGAACTCGGCCGCGACCGTTCTTGCGGTCCGCAGGTCCTTCACGCCCATCGCGCCGACCAGGCGGTCCTGCACGAGCGCCCAGCTCTCCCCCTCGATTCCGGCGAGCTCGGCCAGCGTCAGTGCGTAGACCTGCCGGAAGACGCCCCTGGTCACGTGCTCCACCGCGGGCAGCCTCCGGTTGGCGATGTTCCGGACCCCTTCCTCCGTCGTCAGCTGTCCGGAAGCGGCCGAGGTAAGCCTGCGTTGCACCCGCTCCACGCTGCCGCTGTCCAGCCGGATACGGCCGTGCCCCTCGGGGGAACCGCCGGACCAGGGCGTGTAGGGGTGGCCCGCGCGGTTGGCCGGGTGGAATCCGAAGAGCAGCGTCGCCAGGAACGAGAAGAAGGTGGACTTGCCGCTCTCGTTGGGACCGAGAACGACGACGATCGAGGGCAGCGGCTGCTCCCCGGTCGAAAGGTCCGCGAGGCAGCCGTAGCGGTCGATGTGAACCGCTTCGAACCTCATTCCCCGGCCCCCTTCCGCTCCAGCATGCGCTCCAGAATCTCCTCCTCGCCGCCGGCCAGCAGGCGGCGCAGGTAGTCGTCCACCGTAGCGTCCCGCTCGGGGTCGAACCCGGCGAGGTCGGTTTCGGCGATGGGTGGGACCTCGCCGCCGGCTGCGACCGCCCGGCAGAGCCGCAGCGTCGCGCCGAGCACGTCCCGGCGCTCCAGGTGTTCGTCCGGGCGCACCCCGGGGTGGACGCGAGCGCGCACCTCGGCGCCGACCACGTCCAGCCTGGCTGCCACCTCGTCCTCGACCGTCTCCAGCTCCCGGGGCTCGCGCAGCTGCCGCCAGATCGGCGACGGCCCCACCAGCTCCAGGGCCACCATCCACTCGGTGCCATCGCTGCCCGGGTCGGCGGCCCGCGCCTCCTCCCAGGCCCGCACCGCCTCGCCTGCGACCTCGTCGAGGGTGCTCGCGTCGGCCACGGTGGCCACGGCCAGCTTCTCCCACCGCACCGGCGCGAACTCGCGGAACTCGACGTGCGGCCGCGCCGGGTCGCCCAGGTCGACGAGGAGGCCGCCCTTGGGGCCGGTCTCGCGGGGACTGCGGCCCTGAAGGTTGCCGCAGTAGTGAACGGGGGGGTCGCCGGAGAGCTCCTGGCGCAGGTGGACGTGGCCGAGCGCCCAGTAGTGGAAGCCGGCGGTCCGCAGCCGTTCCAGGGTGGAGGGAGCGTAGGCGTGGTGGGCCTGACGGGCGGCGGCGGTCGAGACCTGGGTGTGCAGGAGCGCGACCTGGGGGACGCGCGCGTTGGCTGCAGGGCCGAGGCGGCGGGAAAGGTCGCCGGTTTCGTGGGTGGTGGCGTGTCCCGCGCCGGTGACGTGCCCGGCCAGCTCGCCCGTGCGGCCGTGGACGGGGACCGTGACGGGATCTTCCCGGGCGATGACGGTGACGCCGCCGGGCCAGTCGAGGCCGGTCGCGCGGTGGCCGCTGCCGGGATCGTGGTTGCCGGTGGCGTACACGACCTGGATCCCCTCCCCTGTCAGCCGGCGGAGCTGCCGGAGAAGAAAACGTTCCGTCTCGAACGAGAGATAGGGGCCGTCGAAGAGGTCACCGGCGATCAGCAGGGCGTCCACCTCCTCGTCGAGAGCGGTGGCGACGCAGCGCTCGAGCGCCTCGAGGGAGGCGTGCCGAAGGCGCTTGCGCAGGGCGTCCGGACGGCCCGCGAAGGCCGTGTCGAGGTGAACATCCGAGATGTGGATGAAGCGCAAGGGCGGCTCCCGCGTTGGCTGCGCTCTGCCGGATGGCCGGACCGGGACCGGCTTGGCCGACGACTTCGTTGTGGGGCGTGTTTTGCCCTCGAAAGGTAACGTCTGGCGGCGCGCGGAGTGGTTGGGTAATCTTCTGTCATGACCCCCTCGCTGATCCGATGCTCGGCGCCCGGCGCCGCCAGCGACTCCCGCCCCCGCCACGCGAGGCCATGACTCCAGCAGACGGCACGGAGCAGTCCGGCGCCCCGGCGTCCATTCCCCCCGATGCCCCCGGGGCGGAAGCTCCCGAGAAGGCACAGGCGATTCGCGACGTGCTCGCTGTCCTGCGCGAGGACGTGGACGATGACCGCTACCGGCTGCTCGCCAGATTCGTCCCCTTCTTCCTGGGCAAGGCGCCCGTCGACCTGCTGGAGGAGCGGAGCACGCACCATCTGGCCAAGATGTGCCACAATTCGTTCCGCTTCCTCGACCGAAGCCGGCCCGACCGGGTCGATGTGGAGGTTCTGAATCCGAAGGAGTCGGCGACGGGGTGGTACGCTCCGGTCACCATCGTTCGCACGAACGTCTCCGAGCGGCCCTTCATCGTCGACACCATCCGCGAGTTCCTCCATTCGCACGAGCGCGGGATCGCGCACCTCGTCTATCCGCTGATGACCGTGGAGCGGGACGGGGACGGGCGGATCACCGACCTGCTCCCGCCCGGCGAGCGGGACCGCACCGAGTCGATGGTCTACGCCGAGGTAGCGCGGGTGGAGGACCCCGAGGTACTCGACGCGATCCGGGAGGACACGGCCCGCCACCTCGAAGACGTGGTCAAGGCGACCGACGACTTCGGCCTGATGGTGGACAAGATCGGCGACGTGGTCTCGGAACTGAGCTTTCGCATGCGGGACCTGCGCGCACGCATGGGCGAATTCCGCGAGATCCAGGCCTTCCTGCGCTGGTTGCGGGACGGTGGATTCGTCTTCCTCGGGTATCGCTCCTACACCTTCCTTCCCAACGGAGAGAACGGGGAGCCGGCGGTCGCAGTCGAACCCGGCTCCGGGCTCGGCATCCTCCAGGACGAGGATGGGTCCTCGTACGCCCGCCCCGTGCCGATGAGCGAGCTTCCCCCCGAGATGCGGGAACGCGCGCTGTCCGGTCCCATGCTGATCATCAGCAAGACCAACGCCGAGTCCACCGTCCATCGCCGCGCGCGGATGGACTACATCGGGGTGAAGAAGCTGCGCGCCGACGGTACGCCGACGGGCGAGCACCGTTTCCTGGGGCTCTTCACCTCCCAGGCCTACGCCGAACCCTCGCACGACATCCCGATCCTGCGGCAGAAGCTCACCACGATCCTGGAGCGTTCGGGCCTGGCAGAGGGTTCGCACGACTACAAGGAAGTCATCACGATTTTCGACTCGCTGCCGAAGGAGGAGCTCTTCCTGGCTTCGGCGGACGAGATTCTGGCGGAAATCCGGACGATCCTGATCCGCTACAACACGGCCGAAGTCTTCGTCTCGGTGCGTCGCGACGCTCTGGGGCGCGGCGTATCGATCATGGTCGTCCTCCCGCGCAACCGTTTTTCAGGCAGTTTCCGCCGCGAATTCGAAGGATGGCTGATCAGCCGCTACTCCGCGGAGATCCTGAACTACCACCTGGCCATGAGCGCGGGCGACCAGGCGCGCCTGCACTTCTACCTGGGTGGTCCTCCCGCGCGGCTCGCGGAGGTGGACGGCAAGGAGCTTACCGCTACAGTCGCCGACCTGACCCGCTCCTGGCTGGACGAGGTGCTGGACCTCCTGGCCGAGTTGCGTCCGCCGGACGAAGCGCGCCGCCTGGCACGGCACTACGAGCGGGCGTTCGCGCCCAAGTACAAGGCGGCCAACGACCCGCGGGTGGCGGTGCGCGACATCGAGGAACTCGAAGCGATGCGCGAGGACGGCCGCACGGAGTCGGTGCGCTTCTTCGACGATCACGCCGAGGGCGGCAAGTGCGAGCTGAAGGTCTACATCAAGCATCACCAGATCATCCTGTCGGACTTCATGCCGGTGCTGGAGAACTGTGGTCTGCGGGTGATTGCGGTCGCGCCCTTCGAGCTGCGCGAGGAAGGCCAGGAGGATTCGGTCATCTACAGCTTCGACGTCCAGAACTCGGAGGGAGAACACCTGGATGTCGAGGGCCGGGCGGATGTCCTGTCGGAGACGATCCTGGCGGTGCGCGCCGGGGACGCGAGCAACGACGGCTTCAACCGGCTGGTGCAGCGGACCGGGATGGCCTGGCGGGAGGTCGACGTGCTGCGCGCCTACTCCAGCTACGCCTTCCAGATCGGCGCCATACCCAGCCGCCAGGTGCTGCCCACGGCGCTGGACAGCTACCCCTCGGTGGGCCAGCTCCTGTTTCGGCTCTTCGAAGTCCGCTTCGATCCCGACCGCCCGGACCGGCCCGAGGACCGGGAGCGCAAGGTGACGGAGCTCAAGAGCCTGCTCACGCAGGAGCTGGTCGAGGTGAGTTCACTCGCACACGACCGCGCGCTGCGCGCCTTCCAGACCGTGATCCTGGCGACGATCCGCACCAACTACTACCGGAATGGAGGCCGTGCGCCGACCCGCCGCTCGGGGGGCGTGCCGTACGTCTCCTTCAAGTTCGATTGCGAGCAGCTGCAGGCCGTGTCGAAGAGCCGGCTCAAGTACGAGGTTTGGGTGCGCTCTTCGCGCATGGAGGGCATCCACCTGCGCGGCGCCGCCGTGGCCCGGGGGGGGATCCGCCACTCCGACCGTCCGGACGACTTCCGCACCGAGGTGCTGGGCCTTGTCTACACCCAGGTGGTAAAGAACGCGCTCATCGTGCCCAGCGGATCGAAGGGCGGGTTCGTCTGTCTGCACTCTCTGCCCACCCGCGAGGAGATGGCCCACGAGGCCCGCGAACAGTACCGCACGCTGATGCGCGGGCTGCTGGACATCACCGACGACCTGAACGGTGCCGCCGCGCCGCCCGAGGGCATCATCCGCTACGACGGTTTCGACCCCTACCTGGTGGTGGCCGCCGACAAGGGGACCGCCCCCTTCTCCGACACCGCCAACGCGATTGCCGCCGAGTACGGCTTCTGGCTGGACGACGCCTTCGCGTCCGGAGGGTCGAACGGGTACGACCACAAGGAGGTCGGCATCACCGCCCGGGGCGCGTGGGAGTCGGTCAAGCGCCACTTCCGCGAGATGGGCCGGAATACCCAGCAGGATCCCTTCACGGTTGTCGGAATCGGCGACATGAGCGGCGACGTCTTCGGCAACGGCATGCTCCTTTCGCCGGAGATCCGCCTCGTGGCCGCGTTCGATCACCGCCACGTCTTCATCGACCCGGACCCGGACCCGGAGGTCTCCTTCGCAGAGCGCAGGCGGCTCTTCGAGAAGTCCCGCTCGACGTGGGAAGACTACGACCGCGAGAAGCTGTCGCCGGGTGGGATGATCGTGTCGCGCGGGGTCAAGTCGGTCGACCTTGCGCCCGAGGCGAAGAAGGCCCTGGGAGTGGAGGACGGCGTCGACTCGCTCGACGGCGAGTCGCTGATTCGGACGTTGCTCAAGGCGCCCGTCGACCTGCTCTGGAACGGCGGAATCGGGACCTACGTGAAGGCGGACGACGAGAGCCACGCCGACGCGGGCGACACCTCCAACGACGCGGTGCGGATCGACACGAGCGAACTGCGCACCAGGGTCGTGGGCGAGGGCGGAAACCTGGGCTTCACGCAGGCGGCAAGGGTCGAGTACGCGCTCGGCGGCGGGCGCATCAACACCGACGCGCTGGACAACTCCGGCGGCGTGAACCTCTCCGACCGGGAGGTGAACCTCAAGATCCTCCTCAACGAGGTGCTGAACACCGGCGCGGTCACCCGGGAGGAGCGCAACGAGCTCGTGCACCGGCTCACCGACCCCGTCGCCGATCTGGTCCTGCGGGACAACGAGTCCGGTTGCCAGGCGGTGTCGCTGGATGAATACCGGGCCCGGCGCGGCGTCGGCCAGTTCTGGACGCTCATGACGAGGCTCAGCCGCATCGGGCTGCTCGACCGCGACGCGGAGGGACTGCCGTCCTGGGACGTTCTCAGCTCCCGTACGGAGGCGCACCAGTCGCTGACCCGGCCCGAACTCTCCGTCCTCCTCTCCTACGCCAAGCTGCACCTGAAGTCCGCCCTGCTGGCTTCCGAGCTCCCCGACGACCCCTCCGCCGCCGACTACTTCTTCGGCTACTTTCCTCCCGAAGCCATCGAGGTGGTGGGGCGCGAGGGCGCCGCGAACCACCGCCTGCGCCGCGAGATCGTCGCCTGCCAGATGACCAACGACCTCGTCGACCTCATGGGGTCCACCTTCGTCGACCGGCTTGCGCAGGAGACCGGCCGCGAGGAAGTCGAGATCGCGCGGGCGTGGCTGGTCGCCGCACGGCTCACGCAGCACGACGCGATCCTGGAAGAGATCCGCTCCAGGGAGGAGAGCGTATCCACCGCCGTGACCTACCGGTGGACGATGGGGCTGGCGCGCGTCCTGGAGCAGACCACGCGCTGGGTCCTCAACAACTGCGACCCCGAGGAATCGACGACGTCACTGATCGAAGGCAGCCGGGTGGGACTCGAGGCGCTACGCGAGAAGTTCCACGAAATCGTCGCCGGCGAGGACCGTGACAACTTCATGTCGAGGGTGAGGAGCGGCACCCCCCGGCCCGAGGACGAGCCGTTCGTGCAAAAGCTCATGGCGCTGCACTTCCTCGACCACTTGCTGGAGATCCTCCACCTGGCCCGCACCTCCGACACCGACCCGGTCAGGGCGGCGACCGTCTACTACTGGGTGACCGAGGAGCTGCGCATCCCCTGGCTCATCCGCACGATCGAGAACCGGAGCGGCCAGGACCGCTGGCAGCAGCGGTGGGCGCTGGGGCTGGTCCGGGACATCGGCGCGATCCGCCGCAACCTCACGGAGGGGGCGCTGGACGGCGAGGGAACGCTGGCCGACGCGCTCGGCTTCGGCGGAGAGGACGCCCGCCTGTCCCGCTTCCACGAGGTGCTGGAAGAGGTGGAGGCGGAAGATCCGGTCAGCCTGGCCGGGATATCCGTCGCGATTCAGGAGATCCGGCACCTGGCGCTGAAGGGGTAGCGGCGGCCTCACCCCCCGCCACATCCAGCAGCACCCCTTCCTTCACACCCACGCTGGGAACCACGATGTGCTCCGCGTGGGCAAGCTGCGCGAAGTGCCGGTACACCAGTGCTGCCGGAAGGATCACGTCGGCGCGGTCGGGACGCAGGCGCAGTTCGTCGATTCGCTCGGGGATCGACATTGCGTTCAGCAGGTGGATGACCGCGTCCAGCCGGTGCGTGGGCAGGATGGCCAGCTTGAGGGGGTCCATGTAGCTGAGCGCCAGCCTGGCGATGGCCTCGATGTTGCCGCCGGTGGCCGCGAACGCGGTCGGACCGGGATAGGAGTCGGGGGGAGGGATGGTGAGGGCGGAGAGCTGCCGACCGACCCATGCGCGCAACGAATCCTGGCAGCCGCGCGCCGCGGCGAGCGTCTCCAGCGAGCGCACCGTCCCGACCCGGTAGGACTCGCTCCAGAGGATGCCGGCGTCGTTGACCAGCGAGACTTCGACGCTGCCGCCCCCGAGATCGACCAGGATCCAGCGCCCCAGGGAGAGGTCCACCCGGCTGCGCACGGCGAGGTGGATCAGCCGCGCTTCCTCCGCCCCGCTGATCGGCTCCAGATCGATGCCGGCCTCCCCGCGCAACCGCTCCAGGAACGGCCCGCGGTTCTTCGCTTCCCGGGTCGCGCTGGTGGCGACCGCGCGCACCCGCTCCACGCCCAGCGCGTCCATCTCGCCGCGAAAGCTGCGGAAGGCCCGCACCGCCTGATCCATTGCGCCGTCGTCGAGACGCCCGTGGGTGAAGACGCGATGCCCCAGCCGGATCGGTTCCCGACGCTTGTGAATGACCTCGTGCGACAACGGACCATCGAAGTCCGCGACGACGAAGCGGATCGCGTTCGACCCGGCATCGATAGCGGCGACGCGGGTCAGGGGACCCTCAGGATTCGAGGTACTCACTGCGCAATATACGATAATCAGTCAGTTGTGCTGACCCCGGGGCCACGGCGGCGGCGGACCCCCCGCCTGTCCGCGCCTGCCCGCCGCCGACCCTCGCCGACGACCCTCGCCGGTGATCCGCCGATGACGCTCCGATCCTGCATTCAAACCCTGAAGCTCTCCCCGCAACACGACTTCAGAGTATATTTCCGAGCAAGCCGATTCCCGGCAATGCGCCTGGGACTCAAACGATGGAGCAACGAATGGAACTTGCCGACATCCTGCGGCGGCCCGAGGGCAAGACGCTGGAGTTCAAACTGGATCTTTCGTCCACCCGGGGATTCCTGCGTACCGCGGCGGCCTTCGCCAATACTGCCGGAGGCACCATTGTGATCGGCGTCGCGGACAGGACCAGGGATGTGCGGGGAATCGGCAGCCCGCTCGATCTGGAGGAGCGCGCCGCAAATCTGATCAGCGACTCGATCCAGCCGAGGCTACTCCCGGACATCGACGTAATCCGTTACCGGGACAGGCATGTGCTGGTCGTGCGGGTCTACCCGAGCGCGTTCCGCCCGCACTTCATCAAGCGGGCAGGGCTGAGGAACGGCACCTTCGTCCGGGTGGGCTCCACCAACCGGCAGGCCGACGCCCAGCTGATCGCCGAGATGCAGCGCTTCGCCATCGGTGAATCCTTCGACGAATGGCCGATCCCGGAAGCGAACTCGGAAGCGCTGGACTTCCGAGCAGCTTCCGAGTCCTTTGCCCCCGTGCGGAGGTTGAGACGCAGGAACCTCGAGAGCCTCCGCCTGGTCACCGCCTATCGCGACCGGACCGTGCCAACGGTCGGCGGGATGCTCCTCTTCGGCCACGACCGCCTCGACCGCTTCCCCGATGCATGGATCCAGGCGGGCCGTTTCGCGGGCACGGACAAGGCGACGATCCTCGACCACACCCGGTTCGACGGCTATCCGGCCCAGGCCATCGAAGCGGCGGTGTCGTTCGTGGAAAAGCACTCCCTGCGCGGCGCCGTCATAGGCCGTGTCCGGCGCCGCGACCGCTGGAGCCTGCCCCCGGAGGCGGTGCGGGAAGCGATCGTCAACGCGGTCGTGCACGCCGACTATTCGCAGCGGGGCGGGCCGATCCGGGTGGCGATCTACGACGACCGCCTGGAGGTCGAGAACCCCGGCCTGCTCCCCTTCGGGCTGACCCTGGAGGACCTCCCGCGAGGGGTGTCGAAGGTGCGCAACCGCGTGCTCGGCCGCGTCTTCAGGGAACTCGGCCTGGTCGAGCAGTGGGGAAGCGGTGCCCAGCGGATGATCGCGGCCTGCCGCGAAGCGGGGTTGCCGGCGCCCGTATGGGAGGAGATCGGCTTCAGACTGCGCGTCACCCTGCGGAGCGAGCGGGTCCGTCCGGAGCGCATAGACCCCCGGGACCGGAGGATCCTCGACCTTCTGGAGGGCGACGAAGGCCTGGCCACCCGGGAGATCGCCGCGGAGATCGGCCTCTCCACGCGGGCCACGCGCACTCGGCTGGCCCGCCTGGTCGAGCGCGGGCTGGTGCGCGAGTTGGGGACGGGACCGCACGATCCCCGCCGGAGGTACATGGTTGCGCTGGACTGAAGCTCACGACGAAGGGGATTCCGCCCCCGCTTCCATGTAGGGAACCGCCGCATCCCGCGTCGGCCAGTTGCGCCGCAGGTACCAGATGAGGATGGGCAGCGACACCGCCATCATCGTACCCCCGACCAGCGGGTCCGCGAACAGTCCTTCGGCCGCCTGGTCCAACGCCTCGGCCGCGTCTCCTCCCGAAAACCCCAGGCTTACGGCGATGAGATTGTTGGCGGCGTGCACCACGATCGGCACGATCAGGGTGCGGCTCCGGATGTACATCACCGCGAGCACCAGCCCCAGCATCGCCGGACCCACCCAGAAGGTCAGATGGATCACGCCGAAGAAGAGCGAAGAGGCGATCACCGCGGTGGAAAGAGACCATTTGGTCCCCCACCGGTTGATGAGCATCGAGCGGAAGAGGGTCTCCTCCACGGTCGGGGCGACCACCACGATCGCCAGGCACCAGGCCGCGACGTACAGAAGCCCGCTATCGGCGTCCGGGATCATCTTGATGTTCATCAGCCACTCGATGTGCCCCGGGGCGAAGAGCGAGACGAGGTACTCGATGATGATGGCCGAGCCGAGCGAGAACACCATGGCAACGGGCAGGATCCCCAGTGCCGGAAGCCAGCTGTAGCCCGCCGGCAAGCGGCCGATCAGGCGCCGGATCCCGACGCCGTTGCGCCGGGCGGCCCACAGCGCCCAGGTGATCATGGCGACCGACAGCGGCACATAGTCCCCGAGGAACTGGAAGGCTTGGCCCTCCATGTCGGCCCGCACCAGGTGGCCGGTCAGAAAGGCGAGGAGCACCAGCCCGGGATAGACGAGCAGCATCCACGGGATGAGCGTCCGCGCTCGCACCGCCGCGAACGGGTTGGGCGGCGCGCCCTCGCCCCCGGCGCCCCCGCCACCAGAGGCCCCGTCACCAGAGGCGTCGTCGCCAGAGGCCCTGCCGGCCGCAACACCGTCGGCCGAGGCACCGCTTCGAGCCTGGCCGGCTGCGGCCGCTTCCCCGGAATCGCCCAGGGCTGGCTCCTCGCGGTCCTCCCTCAACTGACCGGCCCGCTACGCCGGGCGGCGCCGTAGTGGATCCCGTTGAAGAGGAGCGGGAAGGTGCCATGGGGCTGCGAGCGGAAGGTGATCTTCGGGCCGAAGAGGAAGAGCTTCCCGGCGCCGATGTCGGCCTCGATCATGCTGGTGCCGCCCTCCAGGTGGTGCTGGCCCCAGGCCCACCCGCTCACCAGCGGTTCCACGGTGTCGTACCAGGCGATGCGGCGCACGTTCGCCGCGCCGTCGGCGATCCGGAAGACCGGGCTGTGGCTGTGCAGCACGTTCACCCGGTCGCCGAGGCCGTGGGTGAGCGGGCTGCCGTGCTCGACCGCGATGTTGTGGATCGAGCCGGGGGTGAAGTAGTCGTCCCGCGACAGGGGTTCGCCCTGGTCGTCGACCATGAAGTTCTCGAGCGGGAGGCCGAGTTGCATCCCCAGCGAGGTGGAGCTGGCGACCGCGATCACCGTGCCGCCGTTCTCGATGAACGCGCGCAACACGGGAAGGCTGGTCTCGCCCGACAGGCGCCCGAGTCGCCTGCTCAGCGAGTCCGGGAGGCTGGCCACGAAGTCCTCGTCCGGGCCTCCGAAGCGGAACCCGCCGCGGCCCCCGCCCCCGGCGCCCCCGGCGTACGCCCCGTCCGGCAGGATGATCACGTCGAAGCGCTCGTTGAGGTTGCCGGCGTCGACGTCCGGCGGGTAGATCAGCTCGAAGTTGAACTCGAAATCCTCCAGGATGTAGCGGGTCCAGCCGGTGGGCATCGAGCCGCCGTAGCGGTCCATGAGGCCGACGCGCGCGTTCGACAGCGCCATGGTGGAGGCCGGCGCCGACATCACGCCGTGAAACGAGATGCCCAGCTCGGCGCCCCAGTCCTCCAGCTGCGACCGGTCGGCGGACGCCGCGGGGATGTAGAACGCGCCGGGCTCGAAGGAGATGCCGGGGGCGTCGAACGCCACGTCGGTCCAGTACACTTCGCCCCCGCCGGCCAGCACCCGGTTCACCGCCGTGAAGGCCGCGTTGACGTGGTCCACCATGTAGCCGACGGGTGATGCGGAACCGGTCACGGTGCCCGGCATCGGCTCGGCCATCCACGCGATCGGCTCGAAGGGGCCGTTGAAGCCGTCGAGGATGCGGTCGAACTCGACCCCCATCTGAAGCGCCAGCGTCCATCCGGCGTTGTCGTAGGGCGCGATCGGCGGCCCGCCCGGATACTGGAAGTCGTTCGGGTGGTTCTGCGGCTCGAACATGTCGATCACATGCGGGCGGAACGCCTGCGCGGCGGTCACCACATAGGAGCCGGCGGGATAGTCCTGGCCGGCGACCGTGAAGTCGTCCGTCGCCTGGTGCACCGTCACGCCACCCTTCAGCAGCGCGTTCACGAACCGGGTCGCGGTGGGGAAGTCACGCTGGTCGGCCGGCAGGATGTACCCGCGGGCGTCGCGCTTGTCGGGGTCGCGCAGGTACGCCTCGTAGTCCTCCAGCGAGCCCCGCCCGCCGATCTCCTCGCCGACCCGGTCGATCCACTTCGGCAGGACGGTCCACGAATCGCGGCTCCCCCGCTCGATCGAGTTCATCCCCATGCGCCAGATGTTGAAGAGCAGGTGTTCGCGGTTGCGCGACGCGTAGTCGAGCACGGCCCGGTTGGCCGTCTGCGAGTAGTCGACCGACTGGCGGAAGTGCCAGGCGCCGGGATTCACGGGCATCGGCAGGTCGCCGTGGCTGATCTGGCGGTTCGGGAGGAACGGGATCTCGATCGGCGTGGGATGGCCGATCGTCTCGGTCAGCAGGCCGATCATGTTCTTGAAGTAGGGCGTGGTGCGCAGGCCGCCGTTCCACCAGGTGGAATAGCTGGCGCCGCGGCGCATCGTGGTGCCGCCCTTGCCTTCCACGACGAAGCGGTGGTGCATCGCCGAGCCGACCTGGTCCAGGCT
Source organism: Gemmatimonadota bacterium (assembly GCA_022822445.1). Taxonomy (GTDB): domain Bacteria; phylum Gemmatimonadota; class Gemmatimonadetes; order Longimicrobiales; family Gaopeijiaceae; genus Bin94. The sequence continues at coordinate 197,340 of JAJEBR010000054.1, forward strand.
GGTGATGATGATCGGGTCGAGGTTGTGGTTCGGCGGATCGCGGAAGGGCGGCGCGAACATGACGGTGCCGGAGGGGCCCGTCTGGTGATGGTTGTAGACGATCTGGGGGTACCACTCGCGGTACATGACCCGGTTCATGTTCTCGCTCTCGGCCAGCGAGCCCATGTAGAAGTCGCGGTTGTTGTCGTGGCCGGCGTACTTCTGGTAGAGGACCGGGAGGTTGCCGGTCGAGCGCTCCAGGGGGTCGTCGTTGCGCATGTACCAGTTGGCGACGAGCGCGTGACCGTCCGGGTTGGCGTGCACCGCCAGCAGGATGACCTCGTCGAGGAACCGCATCGTCTCCGCGTCGTCGCGGCTCACCATCTGCCACACGAGCTCCATCAGCTGTTGCGCGCCGAGCACCTCGGTCGCGTGCAGTCCCCCGTCGATCCACACCACGGCCTTCCCCTCGGCAGCCAGCGCGCGCGCCTCCTCCTCGCTGACGCCATCCGCCCGGGCGAGCCGCGCCGCGATCTCCCTGTAGCGCTCCAGATTCGCCCGGTTGGCCGGTGAAGTGATCGTCGCCATCAACTGCTCCCGTCCCTCTTCGGTCCTCCCGATCGACTCCACCGTCATGCGGTCCGACTGCTCCGCGAGGAGGTGCCAGTACTCGGTCAGCTGCTGGTAGTTGACGAGCTGGTAGTCGGTGCCGAGGCGGTAGCCGAACTGCTCTTCGGGCGTGGTCAGCTGTGCGGACGCGGGCGCGGCGTGCGCGGCCAGCGCGATGAGGGCGAAGAGAGCGGCCGGAGCCGCGGCGTGTCTGATTGCAGGAAGGGTGGGACGGCGGACCGCGATCATGGGACTTCCTCGGTGCTGTGGGCGGCAGGGGCAGCCTTTGTGCCCCCGTTGCGCTACGCAGACCGCAACGGCCTGCGCGGGTTCGTTCACGGGTCTACAGTAGCTCGCGGGAGTGGGGTGGGGAAAGAGTGGGGACCCCCTCTGTCGAGCCCGGCATTCGGCGGAATCGGTCTCCACGGAACCGTAGCGACGCACGCCATCACCGGGGATCGTCGCAGCGATCAACGACCGCAATTAGCTTGCGAGGCGATATATATAATCGATAGATTAGTCGTATCACCGACATGAGTTGACCTATATCGCCCAATCACAGGGTCATTGTCTGACGGATTCACCGATTCGACAAGGGGAAACGGAATGTACGAACGATCCATTCGTGGGGCGTGAGGAAGGTACGGATGCCGAAATCGAACCATGGACCGCTTCCACCTCCGGTCGCGCTGTTGCTGGACAAGTTGGGATCCGACATCAAGAGGGCGCGCCTGAGGCGCCGCATCCGGGCGGCCACGGTGGCCGAGCGGGCGCACATCAGCCGGACGACGCTCCACAAGATCGAAAAGGGTGACGCCGGCGTCTCGCTCGGAAAGTACACCTCGGTGCTCCACGTGCTGGGCTTGCACGCGGGAGTGGGCCAGCTTGCGGACCGCAGCGTCGACAGCGTCGGACTGGACGTACTGGAGGAGAATCTGCCCAAGCGAGTAAGGATCCCGCGCGAGGCCTAGGCCGTGTCGGCGCGTGCGTCGCGCACCGCCTCCTCCAGCGCTTCAAAGGGGAGCACGGCGCAGCGGATCCGGCTGGGGAACCGGCCGACCCCGACGAGGGCCCGGAGATCGCCGAGTTCCCGCGGGGGCGCCGGGGCTTCGGGATCGAGTCCCTCGACGAACTTCCGGCGCAGCGCGACGATTGACTCCGCCTCCTTGCCGCGCGCGACCGCCGTAAGCATGGACGCGGCGGCCTGGGAGATGGCGCACCCCCGGCCATCGAAGGTCACCTCGGTGAGCTTTCCGTCGACGATGCGTGCCCAGATGCGCACGGTATCGCCGCAGAAGCGATTGTGGGCCTGGCCGGTGGATGCGGGTGGCGGCAGTGGTCCCCGGTTGCGGGGCCGCCGGAAATGATCGCGAATGAGCGCCTGATGCAGTTCGTCGCTGCCGTTTCCCGCCAACGTTGCGTACCTCGCCCGGGTTGGTAGACTTAGGATCCATGGACTCGCTCAGACACACGAACGTGGATCCGGTCCTCGCGCAAGCCGTCGAATGGCTGGACCAGGGCCGGCGGATCGCGCTGGCCACCGTTACGCGCACCTGGGGCTCGGCCCCGCGACGGGCCGGGAGCCACATGGTGATCGCCGACAACGGCGACTTTTCCGGCTCGGTCTCCGGCGGCTGCATCGAGGGAGCCGTGATCCAGGCCGCACTGGAGGTGATGGAGTCGGGCGCGCCGCGGACGCTGGAATTCGGCGTCACCAATGAAATGGCATGGGAGGTCGGTCTGGCGTGCGGGGGCCGGGTGCACCTCCTGGTGGAACCGGTGGTGCGGGGGTGACGGGCGTGCGGGACCGCCCGACCCCTGTGATCGGCTCATGAACAGCGGGCTCCTGCGCGAGCTGGTGAAGGCGCAGGCCACGGGTCGCGACGTGGTGCTGGCAACGCGGCTGTCGGACGGCGCGCAGGAGATCCTTGACGCGGCAACACCCTCATCCCGGCTGGTGGCACCGGCGGACGCGAGCGCGGCCGGTTCGCTTGCCGATGCCCTTCGGACGGGGACGCCGCGCACCGTGGAGACGCCCGGGGGAGCCATTTTCCTGCGTCCGTACATCCGGCCGCCGCGGCTGATCGTCGTCGGGGCGGTCCACATCGCGCAGGCGCTGGTGCCGATGGCGACGATCGCGGGCTTTCAGGTCACCGTGCTCGATCCCCGGGAGGGGTTCGCCACCCCGGAGCGCTTTCCCGGAGCCAGGCTGGTGAAGCAGTGGCCTGACGAGGTGATGGACACGCTGGCTCCCGATCGTCGGACGGGGGTCGTCGCGCTCACCCACGACCCGAAGATCGACGACCCCGCACTGATCGCGTCCCTCGAGAGCGAAGCCTTCTACATTGGCGCGCTGGGCAGCCGGAAGACGCAGGGGGCGAGGCGGGAGCGCCTGGGCGCGCTGGGCTTCTCCGAGAAGTCGCTGCAGCGGATCCACGGGCCGGTGGGACTCCCGATCGGGGCGCGGACGCCGGAAGAGATCGCGGTGGCGGTGCTGGCGCAGGTGATCGGGGCGCTGCGGGGGTAACGGTCAGCGCGCCACGCGCGGGGGTGTGCCCAGCCGCTCCAGGTTCGTGCCGAGGACCTCTTCCGCGAGGACCGCGCGATCGAGCAGGGCGTAATCGGTGCCGGTGCAGCCGATGAGCTGCAGCCCGACCGGCATGCCGCGTTCGTCGAGGCCGGCGGGGAGGCTCACCGCGCACATGTCCAGCATGCTCGCGGGGCCGGTGCCGGAGAGCATGTCGCGGTTGACGGCGCGGTAGACGTCCAGCTCGGAGAGCGCGGCGAGGGGTGGGGGGGTGACGGGGAGGGTGGGCGTGGCGAGCAGCTCCACCGCGTCCGCCTCCATGCGCGCGTGCAGGCTCGCCGAAAGGCGGCGGCGCAGGCGGAGGGTCGCGATGTACTCGACCGCGCTGATCTGGTGGGCGGATTCGAGCCGCTTCCCGACGGTGGGGTCGAGGATGGCCGTCCAGCCGGGCAGGTGGCGTTCCAGTGACTCGGAGCGCTCCGGCTGCACCAGTTCGCCCGCCAGATAGCGCTCGCCGGCCTCGGGCAGCTCCGGGGCGTCGAAGTCGAGGAGTTCGGCGCCGGCGGCTTCCAGTTCGGCGAGGGCCTGCCGTGCGGTGGCGGCGACGGATGGCCGGGTGTCCTGCCATGGCCCGTTGCGGGGGATGCCGATGCGGAGGCCGGCGAGGGTGGGGTGGGGGGGTGGGGTGGGGCGCGCCCCGTGCCCGGCAAGGGGGTCGATGGCGCGGAAGGCGTAGCGGGAATCCGCGGCCGTGTGGGTGAGGAGGCCGACGGTGTCGAGGGTGGTCGACAGCGGGACAACGCCGGTCGTGGGCCAGCGACCGGTGGTGTGCCGGTGGCCGACCACCCCGGTGGCCGAGGCGGGGATGCGAACCGAGCCGCCAGTGTCGCTTCCCACCGCGATCCGCGCCGAACCCTCCCAGAGGCTGACCCCCGCGCCCGCCGAGGAGCCCCCAGGCACCCGGTGTTCCTCGGCATCCCACGGATTCACCGGAGTGCCGGTGTTGGGGTTCAGTCCCACCCCTCCGAAGGCCAGTTCGACGGTGTGGGTCTTGCCGACGATGACCGCGCCGAGCTTCCTGAGTGCGCCCACCAGAAAACCCTCGCCCTGCCACCGCTCCGGGAGCTCCCTGCGGGTTCCCCCGCGAATGGGCAGACCTTCGACACCGTAGAGGTCCTTCACCGACACAGTGACGCCCGCCAGCGGTCCGGGGTCCTCGCCCCGGGCCACGGCCCCATCCACGGCTTCGGCCTGGCGGCGCGCCCCCTCGGCGTCAAAGACGATGTAGGCGCCCAGACTTCCCGCCCGATGATGGCGGATGGCGTCTTCGGTCAGCGAACTTGCAGTCGATTCGCCGCTTCGCACCGCTGTCGCGATGTCGGCGATGGAAGGTCGGGTCATTGTCGAACTCGGTCGTGGGTGCGGGGTATGGTCACGGGCCAGCAGCGGCACAGCCGCCAGGGCCACACCGGGCGGACACTCCAACGGAAGGTGAGGGAATGTGACGGAATCTCAAGACTCGGCGGCGCCGGCAGCCGCAACCGGCGGGGATTCTCAGGTCCGGCCGCGAGGCCGCGGGGCGGTGCCACCCCTCCGCCTGACCCGCCTGAACGACGCACCCATTGCTGCGCACGGCGACTACGTCCTCTACTGGATGACCACCGCCCGGCGCACCCGGTGGAACCTGTCCCTGCAGCGGGCCGCAGAGCACTGCACGGCCCTGCGCCTCCCGCTCCTGGTGCTGGAGCCGTTGCGCGTGGCGTACCCGTGGGCGAGCGACCGCTTCCACCGCTTCATCATCGCCGGGATGGTGGACAACCAGGCGAGCTGCAAGGCGCGCGGCGTGGCCTGCTACCCGTACGTCGAACCGCGCGACGGAGCGGGAAAGGGGCTCGTCGAGGCGCTCGCCGCGCGCGCCTCGGTCGTAGTATGCGACGACTACCCCGCATTCTTCCTGCCGCGCATGCTCAGGGCCGTCGCGCCTCGAATCCCGGTGCGCGTCGAAGCGGTCGATGCCAACGGCCTCCTCCCGATGCGCGCCGCCTCAGGGACCTTCCCCACCGCCCACCCCTTCCGCCGCTACCTGCACGGCCACCTCCTCACGCACATCCACCACCCCCCCGTCCCCGCCCCCCTCGCCACCATCCCACCCGGCGCGCCAGCCACGATCCCGGCCTCCATCCTCGCCCGGTGGCCCCCCGCCGACCTCTCCCGCCCGGCCTCCCTCGTCGCCCGGCTACCCATCAACCACGCGGTGGGCCCGGTCGCACCCTGGCACGGCCCCCCATCCCCGCCCGGCGACCCCGCCTCCCCCCCGATATCCCTACCGGGCGACCGCCCGGCGCCTCGCCACGGTCCCACCCGACTGCGCGGCGGTGCCGATGCCGCCACCGCCCGCCTCACCTCCTTCATCGCCCACACCCTCCCGCGCTACGCCTCCGACCGGAACCACCCCGAGCGCGACGCCACCAGCGGCCTCTCCCCCTACCTGCACTTCGGCCACATCTCCGCGCACGAGACGTTCCACCGCATCGCGGCGCACGAGGGCTGGGACCCTACCCGTGTGCACCCTGGTGCAGCAGGCCGCCGCGCCGGCTGGTGGGGAATGAGCCAGAACGCCGAGGCCTTCCTCGACCAGCTCGTCACCTGGCGGGAACTCGGCTTCAACCGGTGCCTGCATGTGGAGGACTACGATTCGTACGACGCGCTTCCCGAGTGGGCGCGAACGACCCTGCGCGACCACGCCGCCGACCCGCGCGAATGGACCTGCGACCTCCACACCTTCGAGGAAGCCCGCACCCACGATCCCCTCTGGAACGCCGCGCAGAACCAGCTTCGGCGAGAGGGCCGCATCCACAACTACCTCCGGATGCTCTGGGGCAAGAAGGTCCTGGAGTGGAGCGACAGCCCCCGCACGGCCCTCCGCATCATGATCCACCTCAACGACAAGTACGCGCTCGACGGTCGCGATCCCAACTCATACACCGGAATCCTGTGGGTCCTTGGCCTCCACGATCGGGCCTGGGGACCCGAGCGCCCGGTTTTCGGCAAAATCCGCTACATGAGTTCCGCCAATACGGCGCGCAAGTACCGGGTTCGGCGCTACGTTGACCACCATCTTCCACATGACCCCGCTTCTCCTGCACCCGCCAGCCACTCCGCCCCATGAACCGGTCCCGTAGCCAATTCCCCAGGCCCGTCCTCGTCCTCAGCCAGTGCCTGGAGCTGGAGCCCTGCCGCTACGACGGCGGCATCATCCGCTTCGAACTCATCCACGCCCTCGCGCCGCACGTCGAATACCGTCCCGTCTGTCCGGAGCTGGAGGTGGGGCTCGGCGTCCCGCGCGACCCTATCCGCCTCGTGGCGTCGGGAGACCGCAATCTGCTGCTGCAACCCTCGACCGGCCGCGACCTCACCGTCGACATGGAGGTGTTCGGTGAGCAGTTCCCTGGGTCGCTGAACGGGGTGGACGGGTTCATCCTCAAGTCGCGTTCCCCGAGCTGCGGCACCGGCAACGTGAAGGTCTTCGACGCCATGGACTCGAAGGCCGCCGTGCGGCGGGCTCCCGGGATCTTCGCCGCCAGTGTCCTCAACCGCTACGGACACCTCGCGGTCGAGGACGAGGGGCGTCTGCGCAACCATCGCATCCGCGAGCACTTCCTGACCAAACTCTTCGCGCTGGCGCGGCTGCGCGAGGTGGGCGCGTCAGGGAAGATGGCCCGCCTGGTCCGGTTCCACGCGATGTACAAGTTCCTGCTCCTTGCGTACGATGAGCGTGCGCTGCGGAGCTTGGGCTGGACGGTCGCAAACCCGGCCAGGGCACCGTTCGAAACCGTGTTCGCCGAGTACCGCGACGGCTTCGCCCGCGCGCTCGCGGAGACCCCGCGCTACAAGTCGGTCATCAACGTCTTCCAGCACGTCTACGGGTTCTTCCGCAAACAGCTCAACAGAAGCGAAAGGGAGCACTTTGCCCAGCAGCTTGAACGCTACCGGGAGGGACAGGTGCCCGCGGTCGCGATTACAATGGTGCTGCAGTCCTGGGCCGTCCGGTTCGGAACGGTCTACATCCTGGACCAGGCGCTCTTCGCGCCATTCCCGCGGGAACTGGCGAGCCCGGCCGACTCCGGCAAGGGAAGGGCGGCCGGACGGTAGAGGGGCGCTGGGTCACTCGCGGGCACCGGGCCACCGGCAGGCCGACAGGCCCTCACGCGACAGGCCACCCTCAGGCGACAGGCCACCCTCAGGCGCCGGGCCCATCCTCAGGCGCCGGACTCACCCTCAGGCGCCGGACTCACCCTCAGGCACCGGGCCACAGCCCTGCCGGCGTGGCGCCTTCCCGCTCTCGGCCGCCCTACCGCCTCCCCGTAGCCGTCATCCCGTCCGGGAAGATCTCGTTCCAGCCCGCCATGAACCGCTTCATCTCCTCCTCGGTGCCGATCGACACGCGCAGGTAGTCGAGCATCGGCGGGAAATCGCGTCCGACGGCGACGTCGCGCCTGCGGAACTCGGCCCTGACCTCGGAGGCCGGCCGACCGGTATGCACCATGAAGAAGTTGGTCTCCGACGGGATAACCTCGAAGCCCTGGCTGCGCAGATCGGCCACCGTGGCTTCCCGGAGCCTGATCGTCTTTTCGCGGACGTACTTCTCGTACCCGGGGTCCGCGAGCGCGGCCGCGCCACCCCACCTCACCAGCGCGTTCACGCTGCCGGTGGCGTAGGTGCGCATCTCGTCGATCATCTCCTCCGGCGCGATGCCGTAGCCGAGCCGCAGCCCCGCCATCCCGTAGATCTTCGAGAAGGTGCGCGTGACCAGGACCTTGCGGCCCTCCCTGATGTACTTCACGGCACTCGAGTACCGCGGATCCTGCACGAAGTGGTGGTAGGCCTCGTCGATCAGCACCGGGATGTCCTCGGGGATGTTGTCGAGGAGGTAGCGAATGTCGGAGTCTGGGACGACCACGCCGGTCGGGTTGTTGGGATTGACGACGTAGACGAGCCCAACGTCACGGTAGTTGCGCTTCGTGACCTGCACGAGGTCGTCGATGTCCTGGGTGTGGTCGGGGAGCAGCGGCCGCGCGATCACGTCCGCGTCGATTCCCGACGCCACGCGGTACACGCTCGTGTAGGTGGGCTCGACGCCGACCACCTTCTCCCTGTGCCCGAGAAAGGCGATGCCGGCCACCTTGAGCGTCTCGCCCGACCCAGCGTTCATGATGATGTTCCCGGTTCCCAGGCCGTGGTGCTCGGCGATCTTCTCGTGGATGTCGCCGTCGGGATAGCCGTACCGGTTGGCGTACTTCCAGGCCGCCTCCATGGACGCCATCATCTTGTCGGACGGGCCGTCGGGGTTCTCGTTGTTGGCGAGCCTGGCGATGTCGTCGTAGGGATCGAGCGGGGCGACGCCCGGAGGCGGGGTGGGGAGACGAAGTGCGGCCAGCGCCGAATCCGGCCGGAGTCCGAGCGCACCCACAGCCGCGGCCGCCCCTCCCACGAAATGCCGACGTGAAAACCTGGTCTTCATCCTATGCTCTCCTTCTCCAGCCGGGCGCGGGCCCGTGTGTGTGCGGGACCGGTCGCTGCCGTCCCGTGTGTCTGCGGGGCCGGTCTGTTGCCGGGCCCGCGGGCCGCCGCCGAACCGCCGTGTCCGGCGGACGCCTGCAGGCATCTTAGGCGGGGGCGGGGTGGCGCGCCAGAGAAGGGCCGGTCCTGTCCTGCTACCCGTTGCCGATATCGGCGACGTGCACGACCCGGTCGCGCAGGTAGGGGTGCCGTCGCACCCTGTCGTGGAAACGGTTGTCGGCGGTCACGACCGGGTACGCCTCGTGGATCGCCAGCGCGAGGTAGGCGCAGTCGTAGCGGCTGGTCCATGAGGTCCGAGGCAAACTTCTAAACGGGATGCCGCAGATCTGCCGCGAGGCGTGCGGCCGAGGCGGCAAGATGCATGGATTTTGCAACTATTTGCAGCCGATGAACTTAGGGATTTCGTGAGCCCGATTCCCGCCGAATGATTCCCGCTGGTCGGGATTTCAGCCCCGAGCCCTGCCGCGGCCTTCCAGTGCCGTCC
>JAJEBR010000022.1 GCA_022822445.1 Gemmatimonadota bacterium
CCACCCCCGCCCCCGACCGCCGCCGCTTCCTGCGCTGGCTCGCGGCCAGCCCGCTCCTGGCCACCATCCCCGGCTGCTCCCCACGCGGCTCCCTTCCCGGCGCGGACGCCCCCGGCACCACCCCGGCCCCCGCTACCCCCACCGTCCCAACCGGCCATGCTCCCGCCCCGGCCACCAACCCCCTCGGCCCATTCCACCATGCCGGCGCCCCGCCCCTCCCCACCGAAGCCGCCGCGGCCCTGGACGTCTTCGACATGGAGCGCGTGGCCGCCACCACCGTCCCTCCCGCCCACTTCGGCTACATCCAGACCGGCGTCGACGGCGAATCCTCCCAGCTCGGCAACCGGGCCGCGCTGGAACGCATCCACATCCGCGCCCGCCGCCTCGTCGACGTCAGCCGGCTCGACACCCGCGTCACGCTCTTCGAGCGCGAATGGCCCACCCCGATCGTCATCGCGCCGTGCGGCAGCCAGAAGGGCTTCCACCCGGAGGGCGAACTCGCGACCGCCCGGGCCGCGCAGGCCGCCACTCACCTGCAGGTCCTCTCGACCGTCACCTCGACCGCGGTGGAGGAGGTCAACGACGCCCGCGGCGAACCCGTCTGGTACCAGCTCTACGCGACCTCCAACTGGGCGGTTACCGAGGCGGTGGTGGAGCGCGTCCGCACCGCCGGCTGCCCCGTCATCGTCCTCACCGTGGATCTGCCCGCGGGCAGCAACCGCCTCACCCTGGAGCGATGGTCGCGCACCGACGACCGCACCTGCGTCGGCTGCCACCGGCCGGGCGGCCGCGCACCCACGGTCAAGCCGATGTTCCAGGGAACCGGGTACAGCCCCGCCGACTTCCGCACCCCCGGCATGACCTGGGACTTCATCGGCCGCCTCCGCGAAATCACCGACCAGAGGATCGTCGTCAAGGGACTGATGACGCACGAGGACGCCCGGCTCGCGCTGGAGCACGGCGTCGACGGGATCTGGGTCTCGAACCACGGCGGCCGCTCCGAGGGCAGCGGGCGGGCAACCATCGACGCACTGCCGGAGATCGCAAACGCCGTGAACCGGCGCGTTCCCGTGATCGTCGACGGTGGCTTCCGCCGCGGCAGCGATATCTTCAAGGGGATCGCGCGAGGCGCGGATGCGGTCGCGGTCGGTCGTCCCTATCTTTGGGGGTTGGGCGCCTTCGGCCAGCCCGGCGTCGAGCGGGTCCTGGAGATCCTCCGGCGCGAGCTCGCGATCACGATGCGGCTGGCCGGCACCCCGTCGCTGGCGAGCATCGGCGCTTCGTCGATCGGGACGGGTTAGACCGCGACAGCGAGGCATTCGCAGGGCGGCAACCCCGCCGGCCGCCCATCGCCTGCCGCCAACAGAAACCGGACAAAAAGGAGACACCATGCCAAACGCAACCAGGGAGACCCGCGGACTTCGTTCGCCCACCCTCGCCATCACCCTCACCCTCGCCACGGCGCTCACCCTCGCGGTCGCCGCGGCGTGCGCCGACAGCGGCCCGATGACGACCGAGAGCGGCCTCGAATACGAGATGCTGCGCGAGGGCGACGGTCCCATGCCCACGGCCGACGACCGCGTCCGCATCCACTACCGCGGCATGCTCACGGACAGCACCCAGTTCGACTCGTCCTACGACCGCGGCCTGCCCGCCGAATTCGATGTGGACGGCGTCATTACCGGCTTCGGCGAGGCGCTGCAGCTCATGTCGGTCGGGGGACACATCCGCGTCACCGTCCCCCCGGAGCTGGGCTATGGCGAGCGGGGAGCCGGCGACCTGATCGGCCCCAACGAGACGCTCATCTTCGAGATCGAACTCCTTGAGATCATCGACGGCTGAATGTTGACGGTCATTGCCATCGTCGTCGCGCTCGCACTCGTCGCGGGATTCGCGTATCTGCTGGCCCACGACAGCCAATCGACGGGGGACGAATGACCGGCCGCCGGGCCCGACGCGGGATCCGTCTGCTCCTGCTCTTCGCCTCGACCGCCTGCGCGAGCGGCGGCCAACCGGCGGTCGCGGACCTCACCCCCGATGCGGAGGGTTTCATCACCACCGGCAGCGGGCTCAGGTACAGGGTCGTGCAGGAGGGCGACGGCCCGAAGCCGACATCGCGGGACCGGGTCCTCATCCACTACAGCACCCGGCTCGCCGACGGCACCGTGATCGACTCCTCCTACGAGCGCGGCGAGCCGGACGTGCTCGCCCTGAGGGAACTCATCCGCGGCTTCCGTGAAGCGCTCGAGCTGATGCCGGTCGGCAGCCACTACGAAGTCATCGTCCCCGGCCGGCTCGGCTACGGCTGGTCCGGCACCGGGGACGGCCTCGTCGGCCCCAACGAGACGCTCTACTTCCAGATCCAGCTCTTCCGGATCGAGGAGCGGTGACTTCGCCGATTGGCAGCCGCCCTCCGGCCGGCGCCGACAAGGTGCGGGAAGTGATGCGGCGGCTCGGCAAGGAAGCGGGGAGTTCCGGGCGGATCTATCTCGTCGGGGGCAGCTCTGCGGTTCTGGTCGGGTGGCGGGAAACCACGGTCGACATCGACCTCAAACTCGACCCGGAGCCGGAAGGCGTCTTCGAGGCGATCGCCCGTGCCAAGGAGGCGCTGAACGTCAACGTCGAACTTGCGGCCCCGGACGACTTCATCCCCCCATTGCCGGGCTGGCGCGAGCGAAGCCCCTTCATCGACCGTTACGGTTCGGTGGACTACTTTCACTATGACTTCTACGCCCAGTCCCTGGCGAAGCTGGAGCGCGGGCACGAACTGGACTGGTTGGACGTCAGGGAGATGGGCAGGCGCAGGTTGATTCAGGCAAGTCGGCTGTTGGAGTTCTACAAGTCCGTGGAGCCGGCCCTGGTGCGCTACCCGGCCATTGATCCGCCCAGCTTCAGGAAGAAGGTTCTGCTGCTGGCCGGCGAGATCGGGGAATGAAGACTCCCGGGCAGGCCGGCCCGGCCCGGCTCACCGACCCCGCGCGGGGCCCATCATGACCGAAATCCCCGCCGACCTCCCCGGCGCCGACCTGGTCGCCTCCGGCATCGAGGCGCTGAAGCGCAGCGACCTGACCGTCGAAGCGCTACTCGTGTGTGTCGGCGCGACCCGCATGCGCCTGGCGGGACTCGAAGTCCCCACGGCCCCGCCGCTCGCCCAACCCCCCGAGATCGAGCTCTACCTCGCCATCGGCGCCGACCATCCCGACGACACCCACTCCCGCTACAACGCGCTGATCCGCCGCCTGGTCAGCTTCGAGCGGGCGCTGGAGCGGCTGGGGCTGGCCGAATCTGCATCGCCGGCCGAATGCAGCGCGGGCCTGTTCCCCTGATTGCTACCCCCCGAACTGCCCCCGCAGCCAAAGCACCACGAACGCCCCGTAAAACACCGCCATCGCCACCAGCGCAACCCTCCGCCACATCGGCGGCCGCACCGCTTCGGGGAGGAATCGAGTGTTGATGTACAGCAGGTGCAGCGACGAGACCACGAAGACGATTCCGGCCATGTTGGCGCCCAGCTGGAGCAGAACGATCGGTTGGGCCAGCTTCAGCGCGATGATCCCCCACACGGCCAGCAAGCCCAGCACCGTGTAGTACACGAAGCGGACATCGCCGCCGCGCAGCTGCCGCACCCAGCCTGAACCGGTCCACAGGATATCGGTGATCGCGCGCGTCATCGCCTCGATGATGTCGAGCTGGGTCTTGAAGAGCACCCATACGCCGATGAGGGCGATCGCGCCGCCGAAGATGGCGCCCGCCTGGCTGGCCATCGCATTCGCGAGCGCGGCCGCGACGGAGAGGCCGCGGATGTCGGTGCCGCCCTCGATGAAGGTGACGTACAGGACCGCCGGGAGAACCATCCCCAGCATCGCACCCACGAAGTAAACGCCCCACTGGTCGGCGCGGACGATCCGCCACCAGCCCCGCCACCTGTCCATGGCGCCTTCGTCCGTGTCGAAGGTGTAGCCGGTCGCCGCGACATTCGTCCGTTCGCCGCCGACCGCCGCGGGAATGTGGCCGGCCCGTTTGCCCATTCCGTAGCCCTTGTCGCGGGCCCAGTTCGACAGGGTCAGGTTGATGACTCCGCCGGCGCCCGAATAGGCCGCGAACGCCCCGATCAGGAACCAGTCCACGCCTTCGGGGATGAAGCGGAATGCGCCGGCGCCGGTGTCGTACCCGACGAGGCCCGCGCCCGCCGCGACCCAGGTGTCCGCCGATACGAACGCCAGCGCCAGAATCAGGAACCCGCCGATGATCGCCGCCACGAGCACCCAGTTCAGGAGCTCGAGCGTGCGTCCGATGCGCTTGCCGAAGAGGAGGATCCCCACACAGACCACGAAGGTGCCGACCCCGATCCAGTACACGAGCCCGGCCTGTTCGGGCCCCGCGAGTTCCCGGAAGATCAGGAAATAGATCGCGCCCGCCGCGGCGCCCGCCCAGCCAGGCCAGCCCACCTGCAGGAAGTAGAGGATGGCGTAGAACCAGGCCCACAGCGGTGCCCACGGCTTGGTCCGCATGAACCCGCTCACGACCGGCTCGCCCGTCGCCAGCGTCCACCGCATCAGCTCCGTGTTGAAGACCGTCTGCAGGAACGCGGCGACCAGCGTCACCCACAGCAGCACCAGCCCGTACTGCACGAACGCCGCCGGCCCCAGCAGGAACTCCCCGCTCCCGATCGAGGCCCCGAGCACGATCACGCCGGGTCCGACCACCCCGACCCACGCCAGTCCCTTCGGCCGGGGCGGAGCCGGCAGTTCGGCCTTCTCGAACGGGGCGAGTCCGGAGCGGGCCTCGGGGGAGGGGCGCGCCTCGGGGGAAGGGGCGTTCATGATTGGCGTTCCAGGCTGCGGGGCGACCGTGGCAGGATTCGTGTAAAGGGGGGCGGCCGGGGCAACCACGTCAAGGTCGCTTGCCGACCGCGCATCGTCCACCTCTCGGGGGACCTGCAGGAGCGGCGTGCGTTCGGGCGGCGTGGAGAAAACTTGCTTTAGGGGGATGTAGATAGCATTACTTATAGGCTGATCCAAAATTTAACCTTGAATTAGTCTGGTTTATTCCCGATCTTTTCCTCATGATTCGACGCGACCTGTTTCCCGAACTCGCGCGAGCTGCCCTGCAATCGCCCGCCGTCACGCTCACCGGCCCCCGGCAGAGCGGCAAGACCACCCTTTGCCGGGCCTTCTTTCCCGAGCATCCGTACCGAACGCTCGAGGCCCCCGACCACCGGGCCTTTGCGGCGGAAGACCCCCGCGCATTCCTGGCCCAGTTTCCAGAGGGCGCGGTGATCGACGAGGTCCAGCGGGTCCCCGAATTGCTTTCCTGGCTGCAGGGCATCATCGACGCCGATCCGGCACCCGGGCGCTGGATCCTGACCGGGTCGCAGAACCTCGGGCTGCTCGAGTCGGTGAGCCAGTCGCTGGCCGGACGCACGGAGGTGCTGCACCTGCTGCCGTTGACGTGGCAGGAAGTCCAGCGGTTCGACCGCCACCCCGCCAGCCTGGAAGAGGCCATGTTCTGCGGCGGATACCCCCGCATCTTCGACCGGGAACTCGACCCGTCCCGCTGGCTCCGCTCCTACGTCGCCACCTACGTCGAGCGGGATGTGCGAACCGTCGCGAACGTGGGCGACCTCACGCTGTTTCAGCGCTTCGTGGAGCTTTGCGCCGGCCGCACGGCACAGCTGCTGAACTACTCGTCCCTGGCCAGCGACTGCGGGATCTCGCAGCCCACCGCCAGGGCCTGGCTGAGCATCCTGGAGACGACATTCATCACGTTTCGGCTGACGGCCTTTCACGCCAACCTCGGGAAGCGGCTGGTGAAGATGCCGAAGCTGTACTTCCATGACACCGGCCTGGCCTGCTGGCTCCTGGGGATTCGGGAGCCCGGGCAACTTCGTTCGCATCCGCTGCGCGGGCCGATCTTCGAGACGTGGGTGATCTCGGAGATCGTCAGGAACCGCATGAACCAGGGGGAGACCCGGGGCCTGTCCTTCTACCGGGACCACAACGGAGCCGAAGCCGATCTGGTCATCGAGACGCCCCGTGGATTGACCCTGGTCGAGGCCAAGGCCGCCGCGACGCCCACTTCGGCGCTGTTCCGTGGCGCGGAGCGTGTGCGGCGTCACTTTGCGGACGCCACCCGTCCGGACGCGCCCCTTCCCGAAGTTGCGGTCGTCTACGGCGGCAGCGAGTTTCAGGCACGCAGCGCGGGGAGCCTGGTGCCGTGGGAGCGGGTGCGGGAAGTGGCGTTCCCCGGAAAAGAGGAATGATCATGAACCGATTCGCCGACGCGTTCCGGACGCATCGCCCGAACAGGGACCTGCCGACCATTGCCGCTGCCGTTGCCGCCGTGCCGGGACTCGTTCTCCTGGCCCTTTTTGCGAACCGATTGGGGCTGATCCACCTCGTTCCCGTGGTCGCGGCAATCCTGCCCTTTGCGGCGACCGACTGGAAGAGCGCCGCTCTGCTGCGTGCCTCGGCCGCCTTCCTGTTCGGCGTGTTCGCGCTACTGGGGGCAATGACGATCGGTGTGGTCTTCGTGCCCTCGGCGGCCCTTGCGACATGGGGAACGGTCCGGGCCGTGGGGCGCTACGATTTGGCGCGGCGAGAGACAGAATCCGTGACCTGACCCGGTGCGCTAACCGCGTCCGCTACGCCAGCACCGCGATGCACCGCCCCGGCCCATGCACGCCCGTCACCACCGTCTGCCCGATGTCGGCCGATTTGCTCGGTGCCGAGTGAAGGCCGACGGCCGCCGGAAGCGCACCCCGCAGCTCGCGCAGCGCATCCTCCAGCCTTGCGAAGACCCGTCCTTCGGGCACCCAGACGATGTGAACCGGCGGCAGCAGCTGAACCGCCCGCGTCCCCGTCGACGGCAGGATGAGGCTCCCCGTTTCCGCAACCGCCGCCCAGGCCACCGAAATCCCCGCACCTGCGTGCGCCGCGGCCACGACGGGCAGCTGCGGCCTCAGTTCGGAGGGAACGTCGGCACCGACCGCGGCGCCGGTCACCGCCGTGTCGAGCCCTCCCAGGAACCCGGTCAACCATTCCGCCCAGGGCTGGGTCCCATCCCCCTCCACGACTTCTCCGCCCTGGCTTGTGAAGCGTTTCACAAACTCGGCCACGGGGTCCGCGGGCGTCGGCGTGAGCAGGTTCCCCGGATGCGCAGTCCGCTTCCGCCCGACAGTCGCGCGTGCAACCCGTGCCAGGATCTGCTCGCGGGAGCCCGCGCCCGGCGCGCTCACCGGCGGCCCCGCGACGAGTTCGGCACCGACATCGGGTCGCCACACTTCCGCGCGCCCGCCTTCACTCGATCCCCTCCCGCCACAGCTCGCGGAAGGTGTGCCGGCTCGGTTGGGGGAGGGCCCGTTCCCGTGCCCAGTTGCCCAGCATCGGCAGTGCGCGCGCCGCGCCCGTCCCGCCGAGCCGCGATCCGATCTTCCCGGCCAGCCGGTACAGCCCCGGCCGGGTGGCCACTGTGGCCAGCCCCGCCAGTGCCGCCCGCTCCTTCCACGGCGTGAGCCCCTGCTCCTGAGCCTCGCGACGCCACTCCAGGAGCAGCTCCGGGATCGGGATCCGCACGGGGCAGGCGTCGAAGCACGCACCGCACAGCGACGACGCGAAGGGCAGCGGCATCGCCTCGTGCAGGCCCAGCAGGCCCGGGTCCAGGACCGAGCCGATCGGGCCCGAGTAGACGTATCCGTAGGCGTGTCCGCCGGTCTGCCGGTACACCGGGCAGGCGTTCAGGCAGGCGCCGCACCGCAGGCAGCGAAGCGCTTCCCAGGCATGCGGGTGAGCAAGGACATCCGTACGGCCGTTGTCGACCAGAATGACGTGCACCTCTTCCGGGCCGTCGTCCCCGGGCCGACTGGCCGGTCCCTGGATCAGCGACACGAAGCAGCCGATCGGCTGGCCTGTCGCCGCACGCGCCGTCAGCTGCAGGAAGCCCGCGAGGTCGGTCATGCGGGGGAGCAGCTTTTCGATTCCGACCAGGGCGATGTGCACACGCGGGAGCGAGGTCGTCAAACGGATGTTCCCCTCGTTCTCGATGAGCGCCACCGTGCCGGTCTCCGCGACGAGGAAGTTGCCGCCCGTGATGCCCATGTCGGCGTGAATGAAGGCGTCGCGCAGCACGCGGCGCGCGGCCTCGGCGAGGGCGTCGGGGTCGCTGCCCGGCTCCGCGCCCAGTCGATCGGCGAAGAGATCCCTCACCTCATGGAGGGACTTGTGAATGGCCGGTCCCAGGATGTGGCTGGGCGGTTCGTCGAGCAGCTGCAGGATGTACTCGCCGAGGTCCGTCTCGAGCACCTCGACCCCCGCGTCCTCCAGCGCCGGGTTCAGGTCGATCTCCTCGGTGAGCATGCTCTTGCCCTTGACCACGGTCGCAACCGAGTGGTCGGAGGCGATCGCGGTCACGATGCGCCGCGCCTCGGCGGCGTCGGCCGCCCAGTGGACGTGGGCGCCGTTGGCCTCGAGCCGCTCCTCCGCCTCGGTGAGATGGTCGTCCAGGTGGGTGAGGGCGTGGTTCTTCACCGCCTCGGCCCAGCGTCGCCACCTGTCCGCGTTGACGCCGGAGTAGGCGTGGCGGCGCTTCCGGTCGAAGGCGAGGGTGGCGCCGGTAACGGACTCGCGAACCTCGGGGGCCTCGCGGATGGCTGCGGCGGCACGGGCCGGGTACTCGCCGATGCGGGTGCGCATGTCAGGAAGTCGCCGTGGCGTTTCCGCGCCGTCCAGCGCTGGCTGGTGCGCTGTCCGCGAGCCGGCCGTCGTCCGACGTCCCGGCACCGCGGGAGATCCCACGCCAGAGCGCCGTCGCGAGGTGCACGAACTCGGTCCCCAGGCGGCGTGCCCGGCTCCGCCCGTCGAGGTGCAGGATGCAGCCCCCGTCCCCCGAGACGACCCAGTCGACGGGCGGCAGGGTATCCAGCTTCCGGTCCGCCATCGCCGCCGAGACCGCGGACATCTTCACCGAGAAGAGGCCCCCGAAGCCGCAGCACTCGTCCTGGGCCTCCCAGGGCACGACCTCGGCGCCCGCTCCCTCCAACAGGACCGCCGGCTCCGACTCCAGGCGCAGCTCGCGGAGCGCGTGACACCCCTGGTGGATGGCGACGCGGCGTCCGACGAGGCCGTCGCCCAGTTCCTTGACGCCGAGGCGGTGCACGATGAATTCGCCCAGCTCCCAGGTGCGTTCGGGGAGGGCGGTGGCATGGGTGCCGCGGTTGTTCCCGCGGGACGCAGCGGGCCCGGACCGGCGAGCCGGCTCCCGCATCAGATCGGCGTAGAACTTCTTGACCATGGTGGCGCACGAGCCGCTGGGGACGACGACGGCCTCAGCGTCCGCGAACACGTCGGCCGTGTGACGAGCCATGCGGAGGGCCTCGGCGTTCCGCCCCGCGTTGTAGGCGGGCTGGCCGCAGCAGGTCTGCGCGTCGGGGAAGGTGACGGTGCAGCCGAGGTGGCGGAGGAGGCGGACCGTGTCGGCGGCCGCGTCTGCGAAGTAGTGGTCGGCGAGGCAGGTGACGAAGAGGGCGACGTTCATGACTGGAAGGCAGTCTCATTCCCGATTGGATCAGACCGATCACCCGGGTTAGGCCAACGAGGACAGATCACGCCGCGACAAACCGCTCCACCGCGATTTCCCCGACCCGGTTGCGGGCTTGCCAGAGGTCGTAGGCCATCTGCATCCCCAGCCACGTTTCGGGCGTCGAGCCAAAGGCCTTCGACAACCGTATCGCCATCTCCACCGAGATCCCCGTGCGACCGTTGACCAGTTCCGATAGCGCCTGCCGGGTGACGCCCAATCCCTCGGCGGCCCGGGTCACGGTCAAACCCAGGGGTTCCAGGCACTGCCTCCTCACGATGCCGCCCGGATGCGGCGGGTTCTGCATGGCCATGATCGGTCTTCCCTTCAGTGATAGTCCACGTAGTCGACATCGACAGCCGCGCCGTCCTCGAACCGGAAGGTCACGCGCCAGTTGCCGGATACCGAAACCGCGTAGTGACCTTTCAGTGGTCCCTTGAGCGCGTGCATCCGGAACCCGGGAAGATTCATGCCCTCCGGCCCCCGGCTGAAATCGAGCGCTGCCAGGATGTCCCGCAGTTTGCCAACGTGCTCAGGCGCGACGCGCCTTGCCGTTCTGCCATCGTACAAGGCCTTCAGCCCCCGATGGCGGAACGATGCGATCATTCCATCATTGTAATCTGTCGCCTGTCAATTGACAACTTGCGAAACAACCAGTAACGCCGCACCGGCCGCGAGCAGGGCGACGCCGACGGGCCGGGTGAGGCGGGCGCCGAAGGGGAGCGTGGTCTCCGCGACCATCACCGCCATGAGGAGGCCCATCCAGAGGAGGTCGATCATGCCCACCGCGAGGGCCAGCGCCATGAGGGCCCAGCAGCAACCGACGCAGTACAGGCCGTGTTCGAGGCCCAGCCGGGCGGCGGCGGCCGTGCCGGGGCGCCACCGGGTGAGCAGGAATCCTGCCGGGGAACGGCAGTGCGACAGGCACGCCTCCTTGAGCCTGGTGAGCTGGAATGTGCCCGCGAGTCCGAGCGCCGCCGCCGAGAGGACCGGCGCGTCCATTGCGAAGGGTACGGGCAGGGCCATGGCGGACAGGATCAGCTGAACGCTGGCGGCAAGGGCGCTGAATCCGGCCCAGGTGAGGGCGTAGCCGATGGCGAAGGGGATGACGGTGGCGGAAGAGCGAAGGGCACGCGCGAAGCGTTTTGCGGCGGCGGAGCGAAGGACGCGCGCGAACGGGTGAACGGCTTCGGGCCGCGCTGGAAGGCCCGCGCGAGACCCCGAATACGCGGTGATCCGGTCGTCCGCGGTGATCCGCCTCAGCGCCCGCAGCCAGGGGTAGACCACCGGCGCCATCATGACGGCGGTCATGGCCAGCCACATCCCGAAAACAGGCCCGAAAGTCATCGCTATGGCGCTCCGATGCCGCTACGAGGGCTGCAGGGGGCCTGGGACGCACCGGTCGGTGCCACATGCATCCCTATCCGGCCGACCAGCGGAACCGGGACCAGAGGCCGTGCGTGCCTTCGTTCGAGATTACGATCTCGCCGTCGTCGTACCGGGTGGAGCCGCGGGCGATCACCTGGCTGGTGTCGTGGATCTGGTTGTAGATGTTCTCGAAGGTGACCGGTTCCGCCCGGTTCCGCCCCCGGATCGCCTCCACGGCCCCTTCGAGCACGCCCTTCACCGTCACCGACTTCCGCCCCGGCCCGTCCTCGATCCGGATCCGGGCGCTCCGCGTCGGTCTCGCATCCTCCACGAACCTCGCGAGGATCTCCCATGGCCCGCCCCGCATCCCCGTCAGGATCTCCTCCACGGCCCGCCGCTGCGCCGCCGTCGCACGGTCCGACACGATGATCGCCTGCTTCCATCCCCCGTCCACCATCACCTGCGGCGTCTCGTACACCACCACCACGTCGACCCCCGCCAGGTCCACGTCCCCGGCGTGCCCCTCCGCGCCGCCCGCGCCCGCCCGCCCCCCCTCGAACCGGATCGCCCAGAAGCCGTGACAGACCTCGTGCGTGCACTTCTGGCTGAAGTGGATGTGCCCGGGACAGACCGCCGTGCAGTTGCAGTTCTCGAAGAGCAGGCCCTCGGCCCACCAGTCGCTCAATGTCGTCTCCTTTGGCGGTCCGGGGAGGACGCCGCCCGGGCAGGCGCCACGCCACCGGGCCTCGGCCCCGCGTCGTCCCTCAGTGCGTCATCATGTACAGGATCACGTTGATCCCGATGGCGTACGCGTTGGGAGAGAAGCGGTAGAAGAACTCGTCCTCCTCGCCTTCGCGCTCCCATCCGTCGGCGATGTCCGTGTTGTGGGTCATGATGACCATCAGCCGGCCCGATTCGTCCTCGATCCCGTACATCCTGTAGTTCGAACTCTCGAATCCGCGCTCCGACGTGCCCACTCGCCCGCTCTGCCGCCAGTACTGGATCGACGGGATCTGCGGGATGCTGTCCACGGAGTAGAGGGTGTGGAAGATGGGGTGGTCCATCGGGATCTCCTCGATGGTGTGGCCGGGCAACACCTTCTCCATCTCGTTCGACCAGTTGCGCCAGGCGTAGTCGCCCCAGAAGTCGTCCGCCCAGAAGAAGCCGCCCTTCAGCAGGTAGTCGCGCAGGCGCACCGCTTCGATCTCGGTGAACCCGACCGTTCCCACATCGGACGCGAATATGAAGGGGCAGGCGTAGATGTCGTCGTCGGTGGCGGTGACGACGGCGTGGAACACTCTCTTGCGGTCGTCGTACGGCACGCTGGCCGTGGTCAGCTGGGAGAGGCGGAAGGGCAGGTTATGGTCGGCGTCGGGGTAGTCCGTGGTCCAGCCCGTGCCCAGCCATTCGCTCCGGACCGGCCGGTACTGCAGGCGGCAGAAGGTGAATTCGCCCAGCTCGGCCGCCTCGTCGGGCTTGCGGGGAGGGGCTCCTCGCCTGCCATAGCCGCGCCACTGGCCGGTCAGGGGCTCCGCGAGGGTGGTGGCAGCGACGAGCGCAGCGGCGAGGCAGAGGACGAGGTGCTTCGCCGGGGGCGAGATCGATCGTCGCGCCGGAGGCCCGGTAGTCGATCCGGGGCATCGGGTCGCCCGTGGGGTTGGTGTTCGTGCGGTCAAGGTCAGGCGGCTCTCGCGGTCGGGGATCAAGTCGTAATATGCGCGAATGCGTGCGGTCGCGCCCGATTCGGTGCGGTCACGACCTCTCTCCTGTCAACTTTACGAGTGCAGACTCCGCATCACCAGTTCCACACACTCCTCCGGCGAGAGCTTCTCGGTGTCGATGTGCAGATCCGGGTGTTCGGGGCGCTCATAGGGGCTGTCGATACCCGTGAAGTTCCTGATCTCGCCCCTCATCGCCCTGGCGTAGAGGCCCTTGGGGTCGCGCCTCGCGCAGGCCTCCAGCGACGCGTCCACGAAGATCTCCCTGAAGTCGCCGGGCTCGAAGAGGCTCCGGGCGAAGTCGCGCTCGGCCTGGAACGGGCTGATGAAGGACACGATCACGATCAGGCCCGCGTCGACCATGAGGCGCGCCACCTCGGCCACCCTGCGGATGTTCTCCACGCGGTCCGCCTCGGTGAAGCCCAGATCCCGGTTGAGCCCGTGGCGCACGTTGTCGCCGTCCAGCAGGTAGGTGTGGCGCCCTTCGGTGACGAGACGGCGCTCAAGCAGGTTGGCGACGGTGGATTTCCCCGACGCCGAAAGGCCGGTCAGCCACAGGCACCGCGCACGCTGTCCCTTGAGGTCGGCCCGCACTTCACCGCTGATGTCGAAGTCCTGCCACTTGAGGTTGGAGGCGCGCATGAGCGCGAAGGTGATCGTGCCGGCGCCCACGGTCGCGTTGGTGGCGCGGTCGATCAGGATGAACCCTCCCAGCTCGCGGCTCTCGTCGAACGGAGCGAAGGGAACGGGACGGCTTGTCGAGAGGTTGACCACGCCGAGGTCGTTGAGTCCGAGCTGCGCGGCGGCCAGCTCTCTGCCGTCGGCTACGTCGACGCGGTGCCTGATCCGGGTCACGGTGCAGCCGACTTCGCGCGTGTGCAGCTTGAGCACGAAGGGGCGCCCGACGGTGAGCGGTTCGTCGCCCATCCACACGATGCGCGCCTGGAACTGGTCCGCGACCTCGAGCGGATCATCGGCGGCGGCGATTACGTCGCCGCGGGAGACGTCGACATCCGGCGCCAGGGTGAGGGTGACGGAATCGCTGCGGGCGGCGCGCTCGCGCGTCCCCTGCCACACCACGATGGACTCTACGGCCGTCTCGACACCGGAGGGCAGGACGCGAACGCGGTCGCCGGGCGAAACGGTCCCCGCAGCCACCCTCCCGCAGTACCCGCGAAAGTCCGGGTCGGGGCGGTTGACGTACTGGACCGGCATGCGGAAGGCCCGGCCGGTGGCGGGCGATTCGACTTCGGCCGTCTCCAGGTGGGCGAGCAGCGTCGGGCCGGTGTACCAGGGCATCGCATCGGACCGCCGGGTCAAGTTGTCCCCGGTCAGGGCGGAAACCGGGATGGACTGCACGTCGGTGAGCCTCAGGTCGGCCGCCACCCGCCGGTAATCGGTGGCAATCTCCTCGAACGTGGCCTGATCCCAGCCGACCAGGTCCATCTTGTTGACCGCGAGCACGAAGTGACGGACGCCGAACATCGCCGCGATGCGGCTGTGGCGCCCGGTTTGCGGGAGAATGCCCTTGCGCGCGTCCACGATTACGACCGCCAGGTCTGCCGTGGAGGCGCCGGTCGCCATGTTCCGCGTGTACTGCTCATGGCCGGGCACGTCGGCGACGATGAAGCGGCGGCGGGGCGTCTCGAAGGCACGGTAGGCGACATCGATCGTGATGCCCTGTTCGCGCTCGTCCTGCAGGCCATCGACCAGGAGAGCCAGATCGGCGGCGTCGCCCTGCGTGCCGTAGCGGCGGGAGTCCTCTTCAACCCGCCGGAGCTGATCGCTGAATGCCTGCTGGCAGTCGTACAGGATCCGGCCGATGAGGGTGCTTTTGCCGTCGTCCACGCTCCCGCAGAGGACGAACCGGAGAGTCGATGGCATCAGAAGTAGCCCTCCCGCTTGTGATCCTTCAGTCCGACGGCGTTCCATGCCATCATCCCTAACCGTACGTCTCGCTGGCCGAGGCATCGCCTTTCAGTATCGCAAGCTGTCAGGTCCGCAGCTCCCGGCCAAGAGCCACGGCAGCCCTTTACGGAGTCCGTAACAGGGCGTACATTCGGATCCACATGATACGAAGCTTCAGAGACCGGAGGACGCGACGGTTCTTCGAAGGTCGGCGTGTCGCCGCGTTTCACGGGTTTTCCGATCAGGCGGTGCGCCGGCTGACCGTGCTGGACAGCGCGGAGACGCTCGGCGACCTGGCCGGGCTGCCGAGCAACCGGCTTGAAGCACTGCGAGGCGACCGCGCCGGTCAGCACAGCATTCGGATCAACGTGCAGTGGCGCGTCTGCTTCCGTTGGACCGACGACGGGCCGTGCGAAGTCGAGATCGTGGACTATCACTGAGGGGAGCGTGAGATGAACGCGAAGAACGGGATGAGGCCGGTCCACCCGGGCGAGATCCTGCGCGAGGAACTCGACGAACTCGGGCTGTCGGCCAATGCGCTGTCGAAAGCGCTCGGAGTGCCGGTCAACCGGGTCACGATGATTCTCAACGGGCAAAGGGGCGTGAGCGCCGATACGGCGTTACGGCTGGCCAGGTATTTCGGGACGACGCCGCAGCTCTGGTTGAATCTGCAGAAGACCTGGGAGCTTCGCCGAACGGAGATCGAGGCGGGCCGCGAGATCGCCGAGCGAGTCACGCCCCGGCAGGCGGTGGTGTAGAAAAGGGGCGACACTGATCTTCAGAAATAGCCCTCCCTCTTCTTGCGCTCCATCGAGGCGTCGCCGTCGTGGTCGATCAGGCGTCCCTCGCGCTCCGAGCGGTCGGTCGCGAGCGTCTCGGCGATGACCGCCTCGAGAGTGTCCGCGTCGCTCTCGACTGCGGCGGTCAGCGGGTAGCAGCCGAGGGTGCGGAAGCGCACGCGACGCAATCGAGGGACTTCGCCGGGGAGAAGCGGCATGCGATCGTCGTCCACCATGATCCATTGTCCGTCGCACTCGACGACCGGCCGTTCCGCCGCAAGATAGAGCGGTACGATCGGTATCTCCTCGGCCGCGATGTAGCGCCACACGTCGGCTTCCGTCCAGTCCGACAGCGGGGACACCCGGAGCGATTCGCCCGGGCCCAGGCGGGTGTTGTAGAGGTTCCAGATCTCCGGCCTCTGCGCCCTGGGGTCCCACTGATGCCGGGCGTTGCGAAGCGAAAAGACCCGCTCCTTGGCGCGCGACTTCTCCTCGTCGCGGCGCGCGCCCACGAAGATGACGTCATGGCGGCCGGCGTCGAGCGCCTGCCGCAGCGCCACGGTCTTCATCACCTCGGTGTAGTAATCCGATCCGTGCGTGAACGGGGTGACCCCCGCGGCCGCGCCCTCCCGGTTGACGTGCACCACGAGTTCCACGCCCGCTTCCGCGGCGACCCGGTCCCGGAAGGCGATCATCTCGCGGAACTTCCAGGTCGTGTCCACGTGCAGGAGGGGCATCGGCGGGGGCGCGGGCCAGAACGCCTTGCGCGCGAGGTGCAGAAGGACCGACGAGTCCTTCCCGATGGAATAGAGCATGACGGGCCGGGCGGCGGTCGCAGTGCCCTCCCGAATGATCTCGATGGCCTCGGATTCAAGGGCGGCAAGCCAGGAGTCGGGGCTGGGAGTCAGCGGATTGCACCCGGGCTGAAGGTCTTCAGGGAGAATACGGATTTGACAGGCTGTGTATAGTCTAGCACACTTCCCGCCAACGCCCGGTCATCCCGAAAAAGGAGCTTCAGGAATGTCAGTGAAAGTCGGCTGGAGCCGAGACTCCGGAATCCTCGTCGGTACGGTCAGCGGTCGCATCGACAGCGCAAACGGCTGTCGAGGCCATCGGCTCCGCCGCGGCTGCGGGGACGGTCGAGCCGCCCCCGGCCGGCGGCATCGAGCTGAAGAGCGCCATCGACATGGAGATTGTCGGCGAGAATATCTCTGACATCGCCCACTTCACAGTCGAGAAATACGCCCTCTGCTCCGCCACGCGGGTTGGGCCCGCGGCGGCCCGCGAATGCGTCCGCCTGATCAAACAACCCGGACGTATGCGCACCGAGGTCAGGATGGCGGGCCGACGGTAGCGTCGTAGCCGAGGATCCGCTGGCCGGGAGCGCACGCGTCGGCGAGGTCGGCCTGTTCGCTCGGGTCCAGTTGCGTCCACCTGGGCGTCGTCTTGCGCGGAAGCTGCGCGAGTCGGTCCAGCCACCTCGCGTCGGCGAAACCGGGCCCGACAAACTCGATGAAGCGGCTCATCTCCTCCCTCGGGGACCGCAGGACCGACTCGAACCGCAAGTCGAGAACGCGCTCGGGCGGCAGAGCGTCCAGATAGCGCGTACCTCGTTCGACCATGTTGCTCCACAGCCAGCCGAACAGCGGCAGGCCCATTCGCCTGGCCCTGTACCGATCCGCCGAGAAGCAGCGAAACCACAGCCGTGAGAAGGCGGGCATCCAGCGGCTCGTGCCGGGCCAGTTGGCAGGCCTGAAGGGATCCAGTCCGAAGATGCGGAGCGTACCGGCCGCAAGCGCGTACATGCGGAAGACGTGATGGCCGCGCATGGAAATGGCGGTATCGCGGCCGTCTCGATGGAGGTGCACGAAACGGGCGTCGGGGAACATCCGCGCCAGGGTCGGTACGTGCAACAGCGATGCCCCGGACCGCTCGATCCAGACGGCCTTGTCGAAGCGGTGGGCCAGCCACTCGAAGACGAACCGGTACTGCGCGGCGAGCGTGTCCCTCGGGCGCGCCCGCACCGCCGGTACCAGCTCGTCCCACAGGCCTTCGGGGTTGTCCGTCAGGTGGGGCAGCGTCGCTCCCATGATGGGAGGCACGTCGTCCGGGCCGAACCGGGACGCGGCACTCGGACGATAGAGGTACTCGTCAAACATGAAGTCGTTGCGCAATAGCATCCTGCCGACCGGCCTCGGGGTGCCGAGGCGGCGGAGCAACGCATTTCCGTCGAGGGTTCGCCCGAGGAACGCGCTGTCCGCAAGCGACGAAAAGAACTCCGACACGCTCAGCATGCGCGGGTGCGCCCTGATCATGTTCGACACCATCGTGGACCCGCAGCGGCCCGTGCTCACGACGAACACGGGCGGCGCCAGGCCGCGACCGCCGTGCACGCGCGGGCCGGGGACGGGCGTGTCCACGAGCCAGCTAGCGTGTTCTCTCGGTAACCCGAATGGGGAGCTCC
The DNA here is from genome assembly GCA_022822445.1 of Gemmatimonadota bacterium. Lineage (GTDB taxonomy): Bacteria > Gemmatimonadota > Gemmatimonadetes > Longimicrobiales > Gaopeijiaceae > Bin94. Next base: position 17,811 of record JAJEBR010000022.1, read on the forward strand.
GCCTTGACGCGATAGACGCCGGTCGAGTCCACTTCGGTGGGCCCCTCGGAAACCGCTTCGATTCGCCACCGCTGTACGATGCTGGCCATGGCGAACACACCCTCCATCGTGGCGAACTTCCAGGCGATGCACATGCGGGCGCCGGACCCGAAGGGGAAGCAGGACTGTCTCATTCGGCGCGCCGTAGCGTGATCGCACCAGCGCTCGGGACTGAAGTCGCCGGGGCGGTCGAAGTAGTCCGGGTTGTGGTGTGGCAACCTGAAGTACGTCTGCACGACCGTACCCCGTGGAATCAGATACCCTCCGATGACGCAGTCGTCGATGGCCTCCCGGCCCAGGAAGTAGATGGGCGGCGATTGCCGCAGCACCTCCTGGAAGACGGCGGCGGCATAGGGCAGACTCTCGTAGTCACCGGGCTCGATGCGACGGGTTCCAACCGCCGCGTCGATCTCCGTCTCGAGTCGCTCGCGCACGCCGGGGTTTCGGGAAAGGTAGTCGAGACAGAAGGTCATCGCACTCGACGACGTGTCGTGGCCGACCATGAGCAGCACGAACCCCTCGTCGCGCACTTCGTCGTCCGTGAAGGCGTGGTCGATTCCTTCCTCGTCCTCGGCGCGGACCAGCAGCGAAATCAGGTCGCTACGGTCCTGCGAACCGTCGCGGGCCCTGCGGATGACCTCGTAGATCACCTCGTCCATGGCCTTCCAGGCGCGTTTGGCGCGCAGGTTGCCTGGCAGCGGAAGGAGCCTGAGAAGAGGCGTGAACGGAAGGAAGCCAAGGGTGAAATCCCAAATGCACCCGTCGACCGTCGCCTGCCCGATCTTCGGGTCGACTTCCATGTCGCGACCGAAGAAGGCCGTGATCGCCACGCTCATCGCCAGCTTGTGCATTTCGGCGGCCCCGTCGATCACCTGGCCGTCCCGCCAGCGCTCCCGCATCGCGTGCGTCCGCTCCACCATGATCTCCGAGTACGCCGTCATCCCCCTCTTGCCGAAGGACGGCTGGAACAGCTTGCGCCGCCGGTGGTGGTCGGGTCCGTCGCTGCTCGCGATCGTCGGGTTCTTCATCGGCCGCATGTCCTTGTAGCCGACCGTCTTGTGAAACGATCGCTGCTGTTTCACCAGGACCTCGCGAATCAGTTGCGGATGGCACACCGAAACGAACCGCCGACCCAGAAGATTGTAGGAGACGATGTCGCCGTACTCCCGGTGCAGTCCCTCAAGGAACCGGGGGAAGTCGCGCAGGCGCGCCAGGACATTGCGCAGGCGACGGCCTCCGGGCCCCGGGGGTGGAGGCGGCCGGGAGCGTCCGAGCGATGCCACATCCGGACCGGACCGCCGCGGCAATTCGATCATTCTGTAAACTCCAATTTGCACAATGCCATGTGCAGTTCATTTTGAGTTTGTTCCGGCTTCCCGCTCATGCTCGTTTCCCATTGGACAACGCTGGCCCGAGGATGAGTGATTCCCGGTTTGGACATGTCCTTTGGGATTCGCCCACACGGCGCTAACATTTTTCAACCCGGTTGTCGTATCCCAGAATCCGCTGCCCGGGCGCGCAGGCCTGCGCCAGGCGGGCGTGCTCGTCCGGAGACAGGCGCGTCCGCCTTGGAAGCCCCATGCGAGGGATCTTGGCAATCCGGTCAAGCCAGCTCGAATCGGAGAAACCCGGCCCCGCGAAGTCGATGAAGTGCCGCATTTTCTCCCTTGGCGACCTCAGCACGGTTTCGAACCGTAGCGACAGCACGCGTCCTTCGGGCAGCGCGTCGAGGTATCCGGTTCCCCGCTCGATCATGTTGCTCCACAGCCACCCGAAGAGCGGCAGGTCCATCTCCCTCGCCAGGAATCGCTCTCTTGAGAAGAAGGGGAACACGATCCGGGCGAAAACCGATCTCCAGGGACTGGTTCCGGGCCAGTTGGCGGGCCGGAACGGGTCCATGCCGATTCTCCTGGCGGTGTCCGCCGCGATGGCCAGCAAGCGAAAGAGGTGGTGGCCGCGCATGGACATCGCGGTGTCCCGGCCATCGCGGAAGATGTGGACGAAACGGGCGTCCGGGAACAATCGCGCAAGCGTCGGGACGACCATGATTGACGCGCCGGAACGCTCAATCCAGATGTCCCGCTCGAAGCGCGCGGCCAGCCAGTCGAAGACGAACCGGTACTGCGTGCCCAGGGGGGCGCGGCCGCGCGTCTTCAGCACCGGCAGCAGTTCATCCCAAAGCTCCTCCGGGTCGTCGGTGAGGTGCGGCAGTGCGGCCCCCATGATCGGAGGAACGTCCCCGGGACCGAAGCGGGAGCCGTCGCCCAGAGGGTACAGGTACTCGTCCACCAGGAGGCCGTTGCGGAGCATCGCCTTGCTCGCCGGACCAGGCGTGCCGAGGCGCCGCGCGAGACCCCTGCCACCGATGGTCCGGCCGCGGAAGGCCCTGTCCGCCAGCGAGGAGAAGAACTCCGACACGCTCAGCATTCGCGGGTGCAACCTCACCATGTCAGAGATCATCGTGGACCCGCACCTGCCGGTACTCACGACGAAGACCGGCGCCGCGAAGTCTCGCCGGGCCAGGTCGTTCCCGGTCGCGCTGCTTACCAGGGCGTGGCCTCCTCCGTCCGCAGGCGATCGGGGATCCGGTAGCTCAGGTCGTCCAGCACGGCCGCGTCGAGCAGGAACGCGAAGGAAGCTCCTCGCCAGACGCTCGCCACGTTGGGCGCGACCAGGTGAGCCATCCGCTGAACGTGACGCCTGCTCCGCAGCAGGGTCAGCAACCCCGCGGTACGCAGCCGGGGAATAGCGAGCTGGTCGGCAAGCTCATGGCCCAACAGTGCGCGGGCAATGCGGTGCGCGTTGCTCACCATCCTGCGTACGTCGCCGGGAGCGCTCTGGCCGACAATGCCCGGCAACGCGTCGAAGAGTGCCTTCGAAATGACGATGGACTCCTCGCCCGGTGGCGGCTCGCATATGTGGGCGATGTCGGCCCACTCGCGGGTTCGGGCCTCGTCGCCCTCGAACAGCAGCTCCTCGGGAGTCCCGATTAGCCAGGAGGCATAGCGCCAGATCTGCATGAAGCCTGCGCGCGCATCGCGGTCCAGGCCGGCACCCAATCTCGCGGCCAGTCCGAGCACCGTCGCCGAGAAATTCGCCGACGCCACTCCCATATGCGCCGAACTCAGCGGCGTCCCGTAGACGGTCTCGTCCCAGTCTTTCCCGGAACGTATCAACCGCCTGATCTGCGCATGCACCAACCGGATGCGAACCGAGAGCCTCCACCCCTCGCCGAAGCGGTCCAGGGCGCCGGGCAGCATGATCTCGATGAAGTGGCGCGTGTTCTGGCGGATTCGGCGCGGGCCGAAGCGGGAGTTGACACGGCCCGTGGCATGGAACGCCTTGGCGATGAGCGTAGCCGCATTCCGCACGGTGGCGACGAAGAAGGCCGGGATGAAGAGGTCGGAGTACTCGTGAAAGGCCTTGCGACCGGAGTGGGTCGCCGCGGAATCCCACCAGGGCGGAGGGACTTCAACCCCGTCGAAGAACTCGCGGAACCGGCGCGGCGCCCGCGTCAGAAACCGGGTCTCCCGATCCATGCCGGCCCGGATGAGCCGGGTGACCTCGCGGGTGTCGATACCCGCGACGGACTCGATGGCGGCGTCGGCCAGTGGATCGGCGACCATCGTGTACCGCATGTAATCCGCGGCGAGTTCGGGGTCATGCGCCCGGGCCTTCCCGTATCCGGGACGGTAGATGACGGGGATTCGCGTCAGTAGCGCGTTCCCCTCGGGATCCCCGGTGTCTGTCGGCCGGACCATCGCGAATCAGCGGTCTTCAAGCTTTCCGTTCGATTGCACGCTCGAGCGCCGCGGCGGCCGTCCTGAACATCCCCGCCATAATGGCCTTCCGCCGCTCCTTCCAGACCTCGACCTCGCGCCACAGCGCCTCCTCGATCGCCTTCACCGCATCCGCGCGTGCGTCGGGCGGCAGGTCCTCGTTCGCGAATTCGTACTTCTCGACCGTGAAGGCGGCGATGTCGGCGATGTTGTCTCCCACGATGTCCATGTTGACCGCGCTGCGAATGGGAGTCGGGGTCGTGTCGCCTTCGTCCGGGGCGCCGGCGTCGGCCGCGTCGGTGTCTGCCGCCCCGGCATCGCCGGAACCCGAGAGGGCGTTGATCGCGTCCGTGCGCGTCTCGTGCACCGGGATGATCCTGTCGAACCCGCTGGCCGTAATGACCGAGAGAATCGACTTCGAGAGATGGCAGATACCGATGCCCCGGCCGGGATTGCGGAATTTCCTGGCCATGGCCAGCAGCACGCGAAGCCCGGCGCTGCTCATGTAGGACAGGTGCCGACAATCCAGGACGAGAGCGTGGTCGCCCTGTACGGTCCCCTCCTCCAGGGCCGAGTGAAAGGCCGCACTGTTGCCGCTGTCGACACGACCGGTGATCGAAGCGACGAGAACCCCGCCCGGCCGACTCCAGCTGACTCGCATGGTCATATTCCGGCCCCCTCTCTCGGGTGGTTTGATTTGATCCCGGATCCTGCGTTGCGAGGATAGGTCTGCACCGCCCGGGGCCTAGATTGCGGGGAGTTTCGACGAAAAAACGACCCGAATCGGAGGCACCCAGACGGTGCGACATCATCATATCATAGACATCTTCATATCATACCGAACGCAGGGCTCATGTGCAAGGATCGGGACGGGCGCTGCGCGTCCGGCACAGCGCCGGTAACCTCACCGACGGCGGTGGCCTGGTGCTGGTCCGCAAGCTGTTCGACCGGTTCGCCCTGGCGGGCTGGCTCGACTTCCGGGCGAAGGGGGAGAAGGGGTTCTTCCGACCGTCCCTGATGACCGAGGCGTGGATCGTGCTGCTGCTCTACGGCGGCGGGGTGATGGACGACCTGCCGCTGCTGGAGCGCCGGGGGGTGCGGCGGATCTTCGGCTGGAT
>JAJEBR010000073.1 GCA_022822445.1 Gemmatimonadota bacterium
CGCGAAAACCGGCCCCGAAGACCCCGTTCATCCTCTCGCAAACCCGCGCAACGGCCTCCTGCAACGCCTGCGAGTCCGCCTTGTACCGGTTTACACCATGGAAAACTGCCCCTGTGGCCTACTCGCTTGTTTTGGGACTAGTGCAGTACAGATGCAAAAACCTTATCGCGACCAACCAAACAGGACAGGAAACATGACATCCATCTCCACTACAATCCGACGCGCACAGACCGGGCGGCGCCTTGCGCCCCTTCCTTCTCTCGCCGCGCTGCTGGTCATTCTGCCCGGCTGCGCGACGCAGTCCGCCGGAACCCCCGAGCAGGACATGGTCCGCGCGTATCCGATCCTCCTCAGCGGCGCGCTCGAGGCCGAGACGGCCGCATTCGAGAACCCACCCGGCCTGCAGGTCAATGCGCCGATGCCCGACCCACGTGTCGGCCTGGCGCCCGGGATGTTCGACGCCGGTGAAGCAATCTGGAACATGCGCATGCTGTCGACCACACCGCCCCGGGAACGCTTCGTGGGAAGCACCAACTCCGATCTCGCCTTTAGCGGCAAGTACGCCATTCAGGGCAACTACAACGGGATTCAGGTGTGGGACATCTCCGATCCGGCGAATCCGGTGTCGGTGGTCACGCACTATTGCCCTGCTTCGCAGAGCGATGTCTCGGTGTACGGGAATCTGCTCTTCGTGTCTGGCGAGGGATTCGGCGGAAGGCTGGACTGCGGCGACGAGCCGATCCAGGAGGTAGTGAGCCACGAGCGGCTCCGCGGCATCCGCATCTTCGACATTTCCGACATCGCAAACCCCGAGTACGTCGCCAACGTGCAGACCTGCCGGGGCTCACATACGCACACAGTGCTCGAGCATCCCGGCGACATGGAGAATGTCTACATCTATGTGTCCGGGTCGGCCCCGGTGCGGCCCCCCGAGGAACTGCCGGGCTGCTCGGGCGCTCTTCCGGACGAAGACCCCAACACTGCGCTCTTCCGGATCGAGGTGATCCGCGTTCCGCTCGCAGATCCCGCATCTGCGGCAATCGTGAGCTCGCCGCGGATCTTCGAGGATCTGGTCGCACCGCCGAGCCACGGGCCGTCGCCGGTCGATCAGACCGGGGAGCAGGCGGAGGCGCAGCGTGCCCAGATCGAGGCGGCGCGCGCGGCTGGCGCGTTCGTGTTCGAGATTCAAGGTCAGGCCGTTGTCCTGCCCGATCAGTTCGTCACGCCACAGCTCGACAGCATCGTAGACGCGCGAGGGGGCGAGGGTCCTCCAATCGCGGCCGACAGCGCCGCCTTCCGCGAAATGTTCACGAACATGATCGCCACGATGACTGGGGGTGGCGGCGGCGGCCCCACCCAGTGCCACGATATTACCGTCTACCCGGCGATCGGGCTGGCGGGCGGCGCCTGCGAGGGCTACGGAATGCTGCTGGACATCAGGGACCCGTCGAATCCGATCCGTCTGGCCGCAGTGGCCGATTCCAACTTCTCCTACTGGCACTCGGCCACATTCAACAACGACGGAACGGCCATCATGTTCACGGACGAGTGGGGGGGAGGGGGAGGGCCCAGGTGCCGCGACGGCGACCCGATGGAGTGGGGCGCGAACGCGATCTTCACCGTCGAGGACGGCGAGATGATCTTCAGGAGCTACTACAAGCTCCCCGCCCCGCAGACCGTGCAGGAGAACTGTGTCGCGCACAACGGCTCGCTCATCCCGGTGCCGGGGCGCGACATCATGATCCAGGGGTGGTACCAGGGCGGCATCTCATTGATCGACTGGACCGATCCCGCCAACCCCGTCGAAATCGGCTTCCACGACCGCGGCCCGCTCGACGGCGAGCGCATGCTGATGGCCGGCAGCTGGTCGGTCTACTGGTACAACGGCGTGATCGTCAACTCCGAGATCGCGCGCGGGCTTGACATCTTCGAACTCGTTCCCAACGAGTCCCTGACCCAGAACGAGATCGACGCGGCGAACTCGGTACAGCTCACCCACCTGAACTCCCAGGGCCAACCCATCTACGAGTGGCCCGCCACCTACGCGCTGGCGCGCGCCTACCTGGACCAGCTGGAACGCTGGCACGGGTTGCAAGCGCAGTTCATCGCCTCGGCACGCAGTGCGCTCGATTCGGCCGAACAGGGATCGGGCGCGGCCACGCGCGACACCCTGCGCGGTCTGGCGGCTTCGCTCGCGTCAATGGCAGACGGCTCGGGAGACCCGGACAAGGTCGAGAAGCTGGCAGACGCGGTTCAGCGCCTGGCAGATCGGGGATAGTGCCCGCGGACGAAGGATAGCGCCCGTGGTCGGTTCGCGACCCGCCGGTCCTCCCTGCTCTCGGCACCGGGGGCTGGCGGGCGTGTACCGGGCCACCGTATGATTACCTGATCGACCACTGCTTGCGTACCGCGGGGAGCCAGGCGCTCTCCGCCGGGCCAGACACGACGTGCCTATGATCAGCCGGAATCTTTTCATCACAGCGATGCTTGGCGCCGCCATGCAGGCGTGCCCCGGGCAATCGGGCGGCGCGCCTCCGCCTCCCTCCGAGGCTGCACCAGCCGAGACCCCGTCCACCGAACCCGGGCCCGAAGTCAACCGCCCCGACGCCGCCACCGCAGCCAGGCTGGAGGCCATCTACCGGGCGCGGGCGGACAGCGCCCTGATGTACTTCCACGACGCCGATGTCCACTTCATGACCGGGATGATCAACCATCATGCACAGGCGCTGGCCATGTGCGGGATCGCACCGGACAACGGCGCCAGCGAAACGATCCGGACGCTTTGCGCGCGGATCATCAATGCGCAGCAGGACGAGATCAACATCATGCAGCTCTGGCTGCGCGACCGGGGGCTCGATGTGCCCGAAATCCACGTCGAAGCGGGCCACCTCACGGTCCACGGTCCCGCGCATGCGATGCACATGCCCGGGATGCTGACCGACGAGGAGATGGAAGCATTGCGGCAGGCACGGGGCGGCGACTACGATCGTCTGTTCCTGCAGTACATGATCAAGCACCACAAGGGGGCGGTGACCATGGTGCTCGAGCTGTTCGCGACGGACGGCGCCGCCCAGGACGACTTCATATTCAAGCTCGCCTCCGACATTCAGGCCGATCAGGGCTCCGAGATCGACCGGATGGAGAAGATGCTGGAGGCGCTCGGTGGAGCGAATCAGTAACCAGTCAGGACAGAGAATCATGAGACAGACCGACCTCCCCAGGGGCCGTTTTCGCGCGGCCGTCACCCTCCCCGCCCTTGTCTGCGTCGCAGCGCTCCTCGCCGCCCTGCACGGCTGCGAATCGCGCCCGAGCGGGCTCCAGCTCAACCCGCCCACTCCAGATCCACGGGTCGGCCTCGAGGCCGGCATGTTCGACGCGGGCGAGGCGATCTGGAACATGCGCATGCTGTCGACCACGCCACCCGAGGAGCCCTTCGTCGGAAGCACCAACTCCGACCTCGCCTTCACCGGCAACTACGCGATCCAGGGCAACTACGACGGCATCCAGGTCTGGGACATCTCCGATCCGGCGAACCCGACCTCGGTGATCACCTACGTCTGCCCGGCCTCCCAGAGCGACGTCTCGGTCTACGGAAACCTGCTCTTCGTGTCGGGCGAGGGGCGGGGAGGACGGCTGGATTGCGGCGATCAGGGCGTGCCCGAGGCGGTCAGCCACGAGCGGCTGCGCGGGATCCGCATCTTCGATATTTCCGACATTTCCAGTCCTCAATACGTCGCGAACGTGCAGACCTGCCGCGGCTCGCACACCCACACCGTGCTCAAGCACCCGGGCGACGACGACAACGTGTACATCTACGTCTCCGGATCGTCCTCGGTGCGGCCGCCGGAAGAGCTGGCCGGCTGCTCGGGCCTTTCGCCCGACGAGGATCCCAACTCGGCGCTCTTCCGCATCGAGGTGATCCGGGTGCCGCTGGACGATCCGACGGCCGCCGCGATCGTGACCTCTCCGCGCATCTTCCAGGACCTGGTCGCGCCGCCAAGGCACGGGCTGTCGCCGGCCGACTACCGGGAGATCGAGGAAGCGCGCGCGGAAGGGGCCTTCATCTCCACCCGCCGGGGGCAGGACCGGGTCATGCCCGACCGGTTTGTCATCCCCATGCTGGACAGCATCGTGGAGGCGCGCGGTGGCGAGGGCGACCCGACCGCCGCCGATAGCACCGCACTGCGCGAGTACTTCGAAGAGCAGGCGCGGATGGACGCCGAGGAGATGGCCGCGGAAGAGGAGGAGGACGAAAGTCCGGCGGAACCGCGGCCCGGCCCGACCCAGTGTCACGACATCACCGTCTACCCGGCGATCGGCCTCGCGGGCGGCGCATGCGGCGGCTACGGGCTGCTCCTGGACATCAACGATCCGGCGAATCCCTTCCGGCTCGCGGCGGTGGCCGACTCCAACTTCTCGTACTGGCACTCGGCCACCTTCAGCAACGACGGCAGCAAGGTCATGTTCACCGACGAGTGGGGCGGCGGCGGCGCGCCGAAGTGCCGCTTCGACGACCCCATGGAGTGGGGCGCCAACGCCATCTTCACCATTGAAGACGGTGAAATGATCTTCCAGAGCTACTACAAGATGCCCGCTCCGCAGACCAATCTGGAGAACTGTGTCGCCCACAACGGCTCGCTCATCCCGATCCCGGGCCGCGACATCATGATCCAGGGCTGGTACCAGGGCGGCATCTCGCTCATCGACTGGACCGACCCGGCCAACCCGGTGGAGATCGGGTACCACGACCGCGGGCCGCTCAACCCCGAGCGGATGCAGAGCGCGGGCAGCTGGTCCGTCTACTGGTACAACGGCGTGATCGTGAACTCCGAGATCGCGCGCGGGCTCGACATCTTCGAACTGGTCCCCAGCGAGGCGCTGACGCAGAACGAGATCGACGCGGCCAACTCCGTGGTGCTCACCGAGCTGAATTCGCAGGGCCAGCCCATCTACGAGTGGCCGGCGACCTTCGCGCTGGCGCGCGCCTACCTCGACCAGCTGGAACGCTGGGGCGGGATGTCCGGCAGGCGGATCGCGTCGGCGCGTGAGGACCTCGACGCGGCCGAAGCCGCGACGGGAGCGGATCGCTCCGACACGCTGACCGACCTGGCCCGGGAGCTTCGGGAAGCGGGCCCGGACGCGGCAGACAGCGAGAGGGTCCGCGAGCTGATGATCGCCGTCCGCCGCCTGGCCGGCGAGGAGTAGGCCCTCAGCAAACCCCGGCCCCCGCCTGGTTGCGGCGTCAGACCGGCGCCGTCACCGGGCGGGGGAGCGCGTCATCGGGGGCGCCAGCCGCTCTTGATCGGACGGGGCAGCCGTCTTCACCGCGCGGGGCAGCCGCCGTCACCGGGGCGGAACCAGTCGCCGTCACCGGGGCGGAACCGGTCGCCGTCACCGCGGCGGAGCGATCGTAATCCCGACGCGGTAGGTGACCAGGTTGGCGTTGCTCGCAACGGGGTCCGCCGCCCAGCCGCCCCCGCGCAGCTCCCGGAGTCCGCCCTCGGTAATGTACTCGGCCAGGCCATTGTGGTTGTACGACGCCGACAGGTCGAGATGGATCGACGCGTCCCCCTCGTGGATCCTCACGGATAGTCCGCCGCCACCGGCCAGCAGGAGGTTCAGATCGTCGAAGTTGGTGGTGCTGGCGATCGGTTCGTCCTCGTGGTCGCCCTTCACGGAGGTCTGGGTGACGAAGTAGGAAAGGCCGACCGTACCGTAGACGTAGGGCCTGATCGGTCCGGTGGAGAGGAAGATCTGAGGGCCCACCCCCAACGAGAAGATCGAGTTGGTGGTCTCGACGTCCACATCCACGAACGGAATCGTCGGGCTCAGCGGGCGCCTGATGGTCTCGCTTCCGTAGATGATGAAGCTCCCCTCGGCGCGCAGGGCCGCAATGCGCTCGTCGCCCAGGTAGAGGAGCCCACCGAGGCCGACACCGCCGCCCAGCCCCACGTTGTCGTTGAATTCGCCCAGCGGCGCGGCCAACTGGGCCCAGAAGAATCCCTCGCCCGGGAAGCTGTTCTGGGCGCTGCCCTCCGCGGGGAAGGCAAGCAGGGCCGCCGCGAGCACGCCGGCTGCTCCGACGCGCACCGACATTCTTCGCGCCCGTCCCGACGGCGCCTCCTGCACCCGCCCCAACCCCTTCAGCTGCTTCTTCACGGTCTCGGCATTCATTCGCTTGCTCCTTTGGCTTTGGCATCCCTCTCCCGGCGGTCGAGAATCGCTCCGGGCAGGGCGCCGGTGAGCCGGCCACCGTCGAGCGTGAACCGGCCGTTGACAATCACATATTCGATACCCGTCGGGTACAGATCGGGTTCCATGATCGTCGCCGGCGCCGAGAGTCGGCCGTAGTCGAAGAGGACCAGGTCGGCCTTATAGCCCTCGCGCAGGAGTCCCCGGTCGCGCAGTCCGATGATCTGGGCGGGAAGCCCCGTGGAAGAGCGCACCGCGAAGGGGAGGGTGATCGCTCCCCGCTCCTTCACGTAATGTGAGATCTTGCGCACGAAGGCGCCGTATGAGCGGGGATGCTGGCCGGGCCGGGTCTGCAGCGACACGAAGCCGTCCGTGGAGGTCGCCGTGTACTCCTGGCGCATGTAGTTCTCGACGTCGAAGCGGTGGCCGGCGACCGGGCGGAAGCGCACGCCCGCCGGCGCAAGCCGGGTCGACTCCAGCGCGAAGTGGACAAGCTGCTCGAAGGGGGTCCGGCCGGCTTCCGTGGCGACGTCGGCCAGGGTGCGGCCCACCATGCCGGGGAAGTCGGGGGCGGCCACGATGATGTGGCGGTCCGCCCCGCCCTGGAGCCGCAGGACGTACTCGGTGTCGCGCTGGAGCTCCGCGGCCGCGGCGGGGTCGGCCAGGTTGGCGCGCAGGTTCTCCAGCGGGCGGCTCATGAGGTCCTGGTCGCGCCATAGCGGGGAATCGGTGCCGCCGGAGCGGTCGGTGCCGGGCGGAGCGTAGCCCCAGTCGGGGATCACGTCGACGGGGCCGCCGCCGAAGGTCTCGTACGGGTACTGGTCGAGGTAGACGTCCACGCCGTCTCGCCGGGCGGCCTCGATCATGAGGATGTCGGTGGTCGAATGCCCCCAGGTGTCGGTCCCCTTGGCCTTGATGTGAGTGCCGACCACGCGGATCCCGGCCGCCCTCCCGATCTCGATGGTCTCGCGCATCCCGTCGGTGCCGGTGAGCGGCTGGCCGTCCACCATCGACGGAAGCTGCCACAGCGGAAGCGGTGACTGGCTGCGCTGGTGCGAATAGTAGAAGCCGTCGTATGGCGCCACCTCGCGGGCCAGCGCGATCAGTTCGCCGGTGGTGCTGAAGCGGCCCGGCCGGTATTCGGGACCGGCGCCCAGCCCCCACGCCCCGTCCTCCATGGCGCTCCGCACCAGCGCGGCCATCTCGGCGATCTCCGCCTCGGTCGCGGGGCGCTCGTAGTCGTCGCCCATGACGAGCCCGCGCACGGTCCCGTGCCCCACCATCGGCACCACGTTCGTGGCGACCCCCGGCGTGCGGTACAGCTCCATCTCGGCGGACATCGGCCAGGTCGGGTTGCGCCCGTCGGGACCGAAGACCGAGGTGGTGATCCCCTGCATGACCAGGTTGTGCGCGCGCCGCCCCTCGAGGTTGTCCGACGCGAACAGTCGGTCGGCGTGCGAGTGCATGTCGATGAAGCCGGGCACGACGTACTTGCCGGCCGCCTCGATCACGCGGGTGGCGGTGGCGCCGGGAAGCCTGCCGATCGTGACGATCTCGTCGCCGACGATGCCGATGTCGGCGGTGAAGGCGGGGCTCCCCGTGCCGTCGAGCAGCCGGCCGCCCCGGATGAGGAGGTCGAAGTGCTGGGCGGCGGCGGCGGTGGCGGGGTGGAGCGCGAGGAGGACGGTGGCGAGGACGGCGCCGGTGCGGCGGATTCCGCGGGTGCGGCGGATTCCGCGTGCGCGCGTCGGGCCGGCGGACGGCAGCGTGCGATTGTCACTTACCATGGGACGGGTGCCGGGTAGCAGGCGATCGCCTCGTCCGGGGTCACGATGGCCATTCCGTTCAGAATCGCCTGCGAGACCGGACCGCGGTCGAAGGGATCGGCGTGGAGCGGCGGCAGACGGGGGTCCAGCGCCGCCGCGGATTCGTCGAAGGTATCACCTCTCCCGTATCCGCTCCAGCGCCCAATCGGCGTGTTCCCGCACCAGGGGCGAGCGGTCGCGGGCCGCACGCTCCAGCACCGGGGCGGCTTCCGGCGCGCCCCAGTTGCCCAGCGCGACGCAGAGGTTGCGGAGCATGCCGTTGCGACGTGCCCGCGAGACGGGCGAGTTCGCGAACTCGCGCTGGAAGGCCTTGCCGGACATGTCGAGGATCCGGGTGGCGAGGTCGATCAGCGACGGGCCGTCCAGATCGGCGCGGGGCGCGTAGGCTGGCTCGGCCGTCGGCGCCGCGAACTTCCCGTTCCAGGGACAGACCTCCTGGCAGATGTCGCAGCCGAAGACGCGGTTGCCGATGGCTGGCCGCAGCTCCTCGGGGATCGCCCCCTTCAGCTCGATGGTGAGGTAGGAGATGCAGCGGGCCGCGTCCATCACGGGGGCGCCGGAGTCGTCCCGACCGAGGAGCGCGCCGGTGGGACAGGCGTCGAGGCAGCGCCGGCAGCTGCCGCAATGCTCCTCGCGGAATGGGGTGGAGGCCGCAAGGGGAAGGTCGGTGAGGAGGACGCCGAGGAAGAAATACGACCCGCGCCGCGGGTGGATGAGCATGGTGTTCTTGCCGAACCAGCCCAGGCCGGCGAGCGCGGCCAGTTCCCGTTCGAGGATGGGACCCGTGTCGACGCAGGTGCGGTACCGGACCGGTCGCCCCGCCGCGCGCTCGAGGCCGCGCGCGAGATCCTCCAGTCGCTCGGTGATGACGTGGTGATAGTCGCGGCCGCGCGCGTAGCGGGCGATGATCGCGCGGGACGGGTCGCCGGGCGGGGTGGTGGGGTGGGGCCCGGCGTAGGCGTGAGAAACGACCAGAGCGCTCCGGAATGTTCGCAGGGTGAGGTGGAGGCTGCCGCGCCGCCGCACGGCGTCCGGGCGTTCCAGGTAGGCCATCGTGCCGTGCCTTCCGGATTCGAGCCACTTCCGGAAGTGCGCCAGGTGACGGCTCTCCTCCCGGGTGACCACGCCGGCCATCTCGAACCCGAGGGCACGGGCCTCGGCGATGGCGCCGTCGCGATCCAGCGACCTGATGTCGACCATACGGTATCCTACCGGCGCCGGACTCACCCCGCCAATTGACAGACGCGCGGCCCAACGCCATATGCCCCCATGAACATTTCCCGGATTCGCAACGCCTTTCCCATCCTGCAGCGCCGCAATTACCTGAATTCGTGCTCACTCGGCGCGCTCTCGGACCGCGCTGAGGAACGATTGCACGATTTTGTCGCTCGATGGCACGAATATGGCGCATCCGCATGGTACGAGCACTGGTGGGGACTGCTCGGGGACCTGCGCGGACGCGTTGAAGCACTCTTCGCGGCCCCCGCGGGAACGGTCGCACTCATGCCCTCGACATCCGCCTGCCTGGCCGCCATCTCCTCCAGCCTCGACTGGACGAAGCGCAATCGCATAGTCACGACCGAGCTGGACTTCCCCACCTTGCTCTATCAGTGGAAGGTCCGTCCGGACGCGGAGATGGTCGTGCTGCAAAGCCCGGACGGCGTGCACATCGATCCGCAGCAGTTCGCCGACGCCGTGGACGACCGCACTCTCGCGATCGCCACCAGCCACGTCTTCTTCACGACCGGCACCATCCAGGATCTCGCCGCCATCGCCGCCATCGCCCGGCGGGCCGGCGCCTGCAGCATCATCGACGGCTACCAGGGCGCGGGCCAGATCCCGGCCGATCTCCCGGCCACCGGCGTCGACTTCTACACGGCGGGCCCACTCAAATGGCTATGCGGTGGCCCGGGCCTCGCCTACCTCTACGTCCGCGACGAGCTGATCCCCACCCTGGAGCCCACGATCACCAGCTGGTTCGCCAGCCAGGACCAGTTCGACTTCAATGCCGGCGAGTTCCGCTACCACGCCGACGCCCGCCGCTTCGAGCTCGGCACGCCCGCCCTGGCCACCGTACACACCGCGCTCGGCGGCCAGGAGATCATCGACGAGGTCGGGATGGAGGCGATCCGGGCCCGCAACGTCATGCTCACCGATCGGCTGGTGGACGGGTGCCGGGCAGCCGGGTTCTCGCCGCGCGTCAGCGACGAGCCGGCGTCGCGCTCGGCCGTGATCACGGTTCGCCACCCCGACCCTGCGCCCGCCGTCGCGCACCTCGCACACCGCGGCATCATCGTGGACAACCGGCCCGGGGTCGTCCGCGCGAGCCCGCACTTCTACAACACGGCCGACGAGATCGACGCGTTCCTGGAGGCGCTAGGCGAGACGGTCCGCTGAGGCGGGGTCGACGCAAGACCGTCACTGGGCCTGTCCAGGTTCACGGAGGCGGGCAGGTGTGGCAGGTAACGCCCCTCGCCAGACGTCACGGGAATTGCCCCGAGGGCGGCGAGGCGCCGGGCAGGCATTTCAGTCTATCAGACCTCCCAGCCTGACCGGTACTCGCGGGTCAGGAAGCGGTTCGCCTCCTCCACGTTGGTGATGCGCATGTTCTCGGCGTCGTAGCGGATTCTTCGGCCCTGGCCGGTGCGCAGCGCAACCACCCCGAGGAGCATGACCTCGGTGAGCCGCGAGGCGTAGTCGAAGGGACACGACGCCCGGCCGCCCTCCTTGCACGCCTGCACCCAGTTGGCCTGATGGGTACCCTCGATGCGCGGATGGGTCCGTGGCACCGCCTCGGCAGCCGCGGTGAGCGACTCGGGGAAGAGGCGCGGGTTGCCGCCGTAGGTGTCGTGCATGAGGATCCCCCGGTCGCCCACGAACATGACGCCGCCCGTGCGGTTGAGCCGGACCTCGTCGGGGAGGGTCGGCGGGCGGGGCGGCATCAGGCCGCCGTCGTACCAGTGCATGTCGACGGGCGGCATGCCGGGCCTGGCCGGGAACTCGTAGTGCGCCCGCATGGCGAGCGGGTAGGACGCCGGGTCCTCCGACGGGCCGCCCCAGGGGGTCGAGGTGGCCTCGATGGTGGTGGGGTAGGTCAGCCCGAGGGCCCAGTACGGGTGGTCGACGAGGTGGGCGCCCATGTCCCCCAGCGCGCTGACCCCGAAGTCGACCCAGCCGCGCCAGTTGAAGGGGTGGTAGACGGGGTGGTAGGGGATCTCCTTCGTGGTCGGACCGAGGTACAGGTCCCACTCCAGGCCGACCGGCTTCTCGTACCCCACGTCCATCAGATCCGCCGCGAGAGACTGGATCGTGCCCTGGTTCCACTGCTGGTACCATCCGGGGTTGAGTCCCCCCTCCCAGGGTCCGGGCCGCTGGATCCCCTGCGGCCAGATCGGCCGGTTTGTCCAGATGTGCACCTCGGTCACATCGCCGATCACGCCGGCCTGTATCCACTCGTTGATCAGCGGCGCGCCCTCCCCCGAATGACCCTGGTTCCCCATCTGGGTCACCACGCCGGTCTCCTCGGCCACGGCAGCCAGCACGCGGCACTCGTGGGGGGTGAAGGCCAGCGGCTTTTCCACATAGACGTGTTTGCCCGCCTCCATGGCCGCCTTGGCGATGGGGGCGTGGAGATGGTCGGGCGTGGCGATCAGGACCGCGTCGAGGCCCTCCTCCCGGTCGAGCAGCTCGCGGTAGTCCGTGTACTTGCGTGTCTGCAGGAACTGTTCCTGCCATCGGTGGCCCCTCTCGCGCGGGTTCCCCCGACCATCCACCAGACGTTCCTGCACCCGGCGGTAGACCACCCCGAAGTCCACGTCGCAGATCGCCGCGACGTGCTCTTCCCCGAATTGCTGTGCGTTCTCGGTCCCCTGCCCTCCGACCCCGATGATGGCCAGGTTGAGCTGGTCCGACGGGGCCTGGTATCCCGGCCCGCCCAGCACATGACGCGGAACGATCATCGCACCGGCGGCGAGCGCGGAGGTGCGCCCCACGAATTCTCTGCGGTTCAGTTGGCCAGACACTGCGACCCTCCCTAGGTTGGCAGAAACCAGTTGGGCAGATAATCCCCGAATCGGAGCCTATCATGAACCGTTTCTCCCCCGGCGGGCAAGCCCGCCGCCTGTCCGTAGCGCTGTTGCTGCTCGTCGTTTTCCCCGTGGCCGCATCGGCGACCTGGTCTGTGATCGCCGTCGACACGCGGACCGGGCAGGTGATCATCGCTTCGGCGACGTGCGTCGCGCAGGGGCGTTTCGCCGGATTCCCCGCGAATGGACTCATGGACATCCAGGCGATCGTCGTGCCCGGCGTGGGCGTCGCCGCGGCGCAGGCCGGGGTGGACGGAACGCGCGCCAACCAGCGACTCATCTACGCCGAGCTGAAGAAGGGCACGCCGCCCGACCGGATCATCGAAATGCTCTCGGACGATCCTCGCTTCGACCGCCGCCAGTTCGGGATCGTGGACATGCAGGGGCGCTGCGCGGGCCACTCGGGGAGCGGCAACGGGGCAGCTTCGCTGGCGGTTGCGGACAGCATCCCCGCCGAGGGGATCTACTTCTCGGTGCAGGGCAACATCCTGGCGTCCGACGACGTGGTGCACCTGGCGGTCGAGGCTTTCAAGGGCGAGGGCGGGACCATGGCCGACCGGGTCATGGCCTCGATGGAAATCGCCGACGCGGCCGGTGGCGATCGCCGCTGCACCTGCGAATCAGAGCCGATTCCCGAGGCGCCGTGCGATGGAAAGACCTCCCATGTGGCATACCTGCTGGTAGCCGACGCCGACGACCCGGAGGGCGAGTCCTTCAACGACGGCCGGTATTCGCTCTTCGTCGACGTGACCGACGAGAACATCCAGCCGGACGAAAACGCCAATCCCGTCAAGACCCTGAGGATGCGCTACGACCGCTGGAAAGAGGGGAGACGGTAGGCAGCGGGGAGCGAGACCGGTCGTTCGCGCGTCCATTCGCCTGGAAACAACCTGGTCACCGGGCTTGCCCGTTCAGAGTCGGCGGCGACAGGCTTGGTGCAACGCTATCATTCAATCGACCCCGAATTCGGAGCCCGATACCATGTCGATCGCCCGCCGTGCCTTCCTCAGACGATTCGCGACCGCCAGCGGCGGTGCCCTGCTCACGCCGTCCCTGGCCGGCCTGAGCGCCTGGAGCCGGTCGGCCCGGGGCGGTAGCCCGTCCGCAGTTGGCCCGGCCGCCCGGGGCCCCGACCCGCGCGATCTCCTGATCACCCCTTACGGCAGGCTGCGCCCCAGTGCCGACTGCCCCGAACTGGAGATCCCCGAGGACTTCCGCTGCATCCGGCTGAGCCTGGGCGGGGTCGAGTCCTCGGTGCGGCCGGGGCTGACGGTCCCCAACGCCTTCGACGGGATGGCGGCTTTCCAGCTTCCCAACGGCAACGTCCGGCTGATCCGCAACCACGAGATGATCGACGATGCGGAGAGCGCTCGCCCGATCGGCCGGCCCGCCTATGACGAGAGGGGAAGCGGCGGAACGACCTCGCTCGAGGTGCGGATATCGGGCAGCGGCATCGACCTCGGCATCGAGCTCGTGGACGAATTCGTGTCGCTGGCGGGTACACGCGTGAACTGTGCCGGCGGTCCGACGCCGTGGGGGAGCTGGCTCTCCTGCGAGGAGATCACCTCGGGTCCCGAGGACGGTTACGACCAGCCGCACGGGTACATCTTCGAAGTTCCCGCGGACGCCACCGGCCCCGTCGAACCGGTTCCGCTCCGCGACATGGGGCGCTTCATCCACGAGGCGGTGGCGGTCGATCCCGCAACCGGCATCGTGTACGAGACCGAGGACACCTGGTACGACCCCGGTGGTCGTCCCGGGGCAGGCCTCTACCGCTTCATCCCCAACCGGCCGGGTGTGCTGGCCGCCGGCGGACGGCTCCAGATGATGGCGGTCACCGGTGCGCCGACCTATCTGCTCGCCCGCGGCCAGTCGACCGGACAGGTTCACCAGGTCCACTGGGTCGACATCGACGACCCCGATCCCGCCGACGCCGGACCGAACCATCTGGCGGTCTTCTGGCAGGGGATGGCGAAGGGCGCGGCCCGGTTCGCGCGGCTGGAGGGTGCTTTCCACGGGGACGACGGGATCTACGTCGTTTCGACCAACGGTGGGGACGCCAGGGCTGGACAGGTCTTCCACTACAGGCCGCTCACCGACGACACGGGCGAACTTCGCGTGGTCTTCGAATCGCCTTCGAGAGAAGTTCTGGAAGCCCCCGACAACATCTGCCTGAGCCCGAGGGGCGGGCTGGTGATGTGCGAGGACGGCTCGGACGATCAGTTCGTGCGTGGACTGGACCGCGAAGGCCGGATCGTAAACCTGGTCAGGGCGCCGACCGTACAGGGCCAGGACGATCCGCGCGAGTTCGCGGGCTCCTGCTTCAGTCCCGACGGGCGCGTGCTGTTCTTCAACGTGCAGGGCGACCGCAGGATTGGGGATCCGGTGCCCAGCACAACCTACGCCCTTTGGGGACCGTGGGAGCAGGGACCGATCTAGCCGACCATGATTGTAAAGAAAACCTTACCAAGTGTAAAGAGAACCTCACCAAGTGTCATGTTATCCTTACATGGCATTGCAGTAGGCTGACCGACAATGGGCGACGACAAGCTGCCGAGGATTCCGTCTTTCGCGGAGCTGGGAATCAGCGAAGACGAGATCGAGGAGCTGGAGCGCGAGATCGCCGAGGCAGCGGCGGAGCGCAGGGAGGGGGAGGCGGAGAAGGGGGCGGGGGCGGGTCCGGGCACGGGGGCGGGTCCAGGCGCGGCGGCGAGTCCGGGCACGGGGGCCCGAGGGGCGGCGGCCCGGGGCGCGGCGACCCGAGGGGCGGCGAGTCCAGGCTCGGCGGCGGCGGGTCCGGCGGCAGCAACGGGCCCCGAAGCGGATCCATCGTCACCGCGTGGGGCAGGCAAGGCGCCCGCCGAGGAGCAGCGGAAACGTGCCCCGAAGAAGCCGAAGCGCAAGTCGGCCCGCCCGAAGCGGAGTTCGGGCTGGAGGGCGAAACGCGCTGAGAAAAAGGCTTCCCGCAGGCGGGCTGCGGCGGACGCCGCGGCGGCGCGCGACTCCGCCGCCGTCACGCGTCCCACCCCCACCACCCCCGCACCCTGGGGCGGCCTTCGCGGCCCGGCGACCCTGCTCCTCCTCCTCGTCGCGGCCTGGCTCTCGAGCTCCTACCGGGCCATCCCGTCGCCGGTTGCGGCCACCGCACCCGACTCGGTGTTCTCCTCGGCGCGGGCCATGTCCCACCTCGCGCGGATCGCCTCCGAGGCACGGCCCCCCGGTTCTCCCAATCACGCCCGAACGCGCGACTACCTGATCGACCGGCTAGGCGCCCTCGGCCACACGGCGTCCGTCCAGACCACCACCTCGTTCGGCGCGGGGACCGGCGCCACCATGACCGTCGCGACCATCCGCAACATCCTGGCGCGCATCCCCGGCACGGAGCCCGACGGACCGGCCGTCCTGGTCACCGCCCACTACGACAGCCGCGAGATCGCGCTGGGCGCGGCCGACGACGGCTCCGGCGTGGTCGCCATCCTGGAGGCGGTGCGCGCCCTGGGCGCCCGGGCGCCGCTCCGCAACGACCTGATCGTCCTCATCACGGACGCCGAGGAGATCGGCCTGCTGGGCGCCCGCGCCTTCGTGGACGAGCACCCCTGGCTCGACGACGTGGCGGTACTGATAGCGATCGAGATGAGGGGCGGCGGCGGCCCTTCGATGATGTTCGAGACCGGCGCCGACAACGGCTGGGTCATCGATGCGCTGCGGCAGGCGGACCCCTACCCCTCGGCGAACTCGATCAGCTACGAGATCTACCAGCGCATGCCCAACGACACCGACTTCACGCCCTTCAAGGAGGCCGGCAAGCAGGGACTGAACTTCGCGGCCATCGGCAAGGCGCACGTCTACCATCAATACTACGACTCGCCCGGGAACCTCTCGGAAGGCACGCTGCAGCACCACGGCGAGCATGTGCTGGCCATGCTGGAGCACTTCGGCAACGGGGACCTGTCCAACGTCGACGCGCCGGACGTCAGCTACATCTCGGTTCCGTTCGTGGGACTGGTGACCTATGGGCCGCTCTGGATCCGGGTGCTGGGCGGCGCGGCGGTGGGGGCGTGGCTGCTGGCGATCATCGTGGCCCGCAAGGGCGGTGCGCGGTTCGTCGGGATGCTCGTCGGGCTGGGGGCGTCGGCCGTCTACCTGGGCCTGGTCTCCGTCCTGGCCCGCGCGTTGTACAGCTGGCGAGAGGGCGCTCACCCCGAACTGGGCGCGCTGCACGCGGGCAGCTTTCACGCGGAGGGGTGGTACCTGCTCGCGATTGTGGGCGTGGCGTTCGCCGTGGCGGCGGCGATCGCGAGCGTGCTGAGGCGGTGGTTCTCGGTGGCCGAGCTGGCCGTGGGCGCGCTTCTGGTGCCGGTCGTGCTGGCCGCCGGTGCGACGGTCCTGTTTCCGATGGCCGCGATGAACTTCCAGTGGCCGGCGGTGGCGGGGTGCGTGGGGGCGCTGGCGGTGTGCGGGCTGACGGGCCAGGCGCGGATGGGGCTGGTGCGATGGATTGCGGTGGCCGTGGCGGCAGTCCCCGTGATCGTCGTGCTCACGCCGCTGACCGAAGGGGTGTGGCTGGCGATGGGACTTGCCTCGAGCGCGTGGCTGGCGCTGCTCCCGGGGCTGGGGTTCCTGATGCTGCTCCCCGCCCTCGACGCGGCACGCGAACCGAACGGGTGGTGGGCCCCGGTCGCGGGACTGCTCGCGGCCGGCACCTTCCTCGCGGTCGGGATGTCCACCGCCACCCCGTCCCCCGAACGGCCCGCGCCCTCCACCCTGGTCTACATGCTGGACCACGAGACCGGCACCGCCTACTGGGGAACCGACCGCAACCGCGACGCCTCCGACCCGGGCGTCGCGTGGGCCGCCGCAGCCGCCGGCCCCTTCGCCGCCCCCGACGCCGATCCACCCGCCCCCTTCGCATCGGAACGGCTTCGGTACACCTTCGCGCCCGCCGACCCGGTCGCCGTCCCGCCGCCCAACGTCACGGTCGCCGATGACCCGAACCTGCCGGGCGATGTCCTGCGCGTCTCGGTCACCTCGGCGATCGGTGCCGAGCGCATGGCCTTCATGATCCCGGAAGAGGGGCCGCGACTCGCCGCGGTGAACGGCCTGCTCCTACCAGCGGGCAGCGAGTTCCGCGATCGCCTGGTGCACTGGGGCGCCCCCCCCGAAGGCGGCCTCATCCTCGACTTCATCCGTCCTCCCGGCGACCCCCGCCTGAGCTTTACCCTGGTTGAACACCACCTCAGGCCCGGTGAACTCGTGGGCGAGCACTACTTCGCGCGCCCCCCCGAACTCGCTCCCAACATCCGCACGCTGTCGGACAGGGCGATCATTCGGACCCGGGTGAACATCGGGGGGGCCGGCGAGGCGGAGCCGGCGGATGTGGGGCCGCCGGACGAGGAATCGATGGATTCGGCAGGGGCGCGACCGGCACCCGCGGACACGGCACCCGCAGCCACGGCAACCCCGTGGCCCCCCGTGGGGACATTCTCGATCGTGGGCTACGACCCCGAAACGGGCGAAGCGGGGGTCGCGGTGCAATCACGCGTCTTTTCCGTGGGGAACGGTGTGATCTGGGGCGAAGCCGGTGTCGGCGTGGTCGCCACGCAGGCCATCGTCGACGTCAGCTACGGCCCCCAGGCGCTGGCGCTCCTGCGCGAGGGGTATTCTCCCGCCGACGCGGTGCGCGAAATCCTGGCCCGCGACCCCGATCCGGACCCGGAACGCTGGACGAAGGAGGGCCGCCAGTTCTCGATCATGAACGCCCGCGGCGAGGTCGCGACCCACACCGGGCCCCGCGCCAGCGAATGGGCGGGCCACCGCATCGGCGAGTACTGCTCCGCCTAGGGCAACATCCTGGCCGGCCCCGCGGTGGTCGACGACATGGTCGAGGCGTTCGAGGCGACCGAAGGACACCTCTCGCTGCGGTTGCAGGCTGCCCTGGAAGCGGGCCAGGCGGCGGGGGGCGACAGGCGCGGCATGCAGTCGGCGGCAATGCTCATCGTCCAGGAAGACGGTGGCGTCTGGCTCAACAACGATGTCGTGTTGCGCCTCCAGGTCGACGACCACGAGGAGCCGATCGCCGAGTTGCGGCGCCTGGTGGAGATCGCGGCGGCCAGGCTGCAGCGGAGGCGACGGTCGGGGGGTTCCACTGGTCCGCCTCCCGGAGCCGTTTCACTGGAGCGGGGCCAGGAGAACGGCCCGCCGGAGTCTGTACGACCACCCCATGCCGCTGGATGATTCGACGGAGCGGTAGTCAATCCTCGCCCTTGACGTCCAGGTCGCGCGCGATCCCGCCGGGCGATTCCGCAGCGGAACGCACCCCAGGATACGAAGCCCGCCCGCGCAGCGCCGCCAGCTCCTCGACCACCCGCTCGACCTCCTCCAGCGTGTTGTAGAGGTGGGTCGAGATGCGGATGGCGTTGTGGCCGTCGCGCTGGTGCTCGTCGATGTGAATCTTCGCGCGTTCGGCGAGGACTGCGACCGCTTCTACCGCGTCGACCCCCTCCAGTTCGAAGATGGTGGAGCCCGGGCACGAGGTCTCGCGGTTCGGGCCGCTGAGTGGCGTCATCCCCGGGAGGCCCGCGAGGCGATCCTTGAGTTGATCGGAGAGGAAGCGCGTCCGCTCGGCCACATTCTCGATCCCGAGCGCCTCGGCGAAGTCGAGCGAGGCCGCGAGGCCGGCGCGCAGCGGCAGGCCGGCGGTGCCGGGAGGACCGTAGTTGGGCGCGTCCGGCGTGGCGTCGTGCGCGAAGGCGGAATCCACGCGGTCGCGGGCACCGGCCCGCACGAAAAGCACGCCCGTGCCCATCGGGCCGAGCAGCCACTTGTGCAGGCTGGCCGAGCAGGTGTCGCAGCCGAGCGCGTGCAGGTCGACCGGGAACATCCCCACCGCCTGCGCGCCGTCGACGTGGCTCACGATCCCGCGATCCCGCGCCAGCGCGCAGAGCCGCGCGACCGGGTAGAGGTGGCCGCCGCGGGTCACGTGGCAGAATGCGAGCGCGCGGGTCGCCGGGGTGAGCGCGGCCTCGACGAGCTCCACGACCTGGTCCCCGCTCTCGAAGGGGCTCGGGATGAAGACGGTGTTGACCTTGACGCCGTGCCGCGTCGCCCGGTACTCCCAGGGCCGCCGACCCGCGGGGTGCTCCTGGCTGGTGATCAGCACCTCGTCGCCGGGCTCGAGCCGCGTGCCGATCGCGGCGGCGTGCAGGGCCTCGGTGGCGTTGCGCGTGAGCACGATCTCGCCGGGATCGGCGCCGAGGAGCGTGGCCAGGCGGGGGGTGACCCGGTTGGCTATTGCATCGCCCAGGTCGTGTTTGGCGCGAATCGGTTCCCGGGACAGGGCCTCGTATCCGGCCGCCACCGCCGCGGCCACGGAGGCCGGCGGCATCCCCAGGCTGGCGTTGTTCATGTAGGCGGTGCCGGGCTCGAGGGTGAAGCGGTCGCGGACGTGGGCCCAGGCCGCGTCGGTGGGGGCGGTGGGGCGGGCGGGGGGTGGGAGGGGGGTGGGGGCGAGGGGGGTGGCGGCGAGGGGGGTGGTCGCCGCGTTTGCCGCGTCGCCGGGTGCACCACCTTCCGGGGCGCCGTCAGGCGCGCCGCTGCAAGCCGCGAGAGACGCGCCCGCGAGTCCCGTGGCGCTCGTGGTCAGGAAGCCGCGCCGGGAGAGGCGGTGGCGGAACCCGGGGTCGCCGGGGGCGCCGGGGGCGCGGGGATGGTCGCCGCGGGGGGCTTTCTTATCCAAAACTCTCGTCATTTGCAGGGCTCTCGGGGCGCCATCATGGGGATGTCGGCTCGTTTGCGCACGGGGCCGGTTGCCGCGGGGTGGAGCGTTGGTGCAACGTTACTCCATGCATTCGTTCAGACGACAGGTTAGCGACTCGCGGGCAGGGGCCGCCAGCGACGGCGAGCTCGCCGGCCGCCATGCTCCAGCCTCAGCCGCCAGCCGTGCGCCGGCCTCACTCATCAGCGTTGCGCCGCCCTCACCCATCAGCTGTGCGCCGCCGTCAGCCACCAGCCGTAGGCGGGCCCGCCGATGAAGTTCGTCCTCGCGGGCTTCGGCGGTTCCGGCAAGACCACCCTTTTCAACGCGATGACCGGGCTCGACGTGCCGGTCGGTTATGGGGGGGAGGTGCGCGTCGGGACGGTGCGGGTGCCCGATCACCGGGTCGATGCGCTTTCCCGCGTCTATTCGTCCAGGCGCACGACGCACGCAGCGATCAACCTGCGCGACGTCCCGGGGGAACATGGCGGCGCCCAGCGTGTGCTGTCCCCCGGAACGCTGCAGCAGATCCGGGACCGCGAGGCGATCTGCCTGGTGCTGCGCGATTTCGTCAACCCGGCGTTGGAGGCGGCCCCCGACCCGCTGGCGGAGTTGCAGGCGTTTCACGCCGAGTGTGTGCTTTCGGACCTCGGGGTAGCGGAGCGCCGGCTGGATCGGTTGCGCAAGGAACGTGCGCATGTGCAAGAGATTGGTGCATTCGAGACGGCCGTGGCGGCGCTGGCGGAGGGGAAGCCGCTACGGCTGCTGTCGCCGGACGAACTGCACCGGGCATTCCTGACGGGGTATGGACTCCTGACTGACCTGCCGCTGCTGGCCGCGGTGAATGTGGACGAGGAGCGGGCGGGGAATTCCGTTCAGGCTGAGCTGGAGGACGAGGTTTGCGGGATGGGGGGCGCCGCAATGGTGCTATCGGCGCAGGTGGAGGCGGAGATCGCGGGCCTGGACCCAGGCGACCAGGGGGACTTCCTGGAGGCGATGGGTCTCGCCGAGCCGACGCTGGGCCGGTTCGTCCGCGCCACCTACGAGCTGATGAACCTGATCTCGTTCTTCACAGTCGGGCCGGAGGAGGTGCGGGCGTGGACGATCCGGCGGGGCACTGTGGCGCGCACCGCCGCCGGGCGGGTTCACAGCGACATGGAGCGCGGCTTCATCCGCGCGGAGATTATCCCGTATGGGGTGTTCGCCGAGTACGGAACGGAGCAGGCGGTGAAGGAGGCCGGGCGGATGCGGGTGGAGGGGCAGAGCTATGTGATGGCGGACGGCGACATCATGTACGTGCGGTTCAACGTGTAGCTGTCAGGGGCAGTCCCTGGAGACAATCCCGGGTCGGGCGAGAACGGCGGTTTTCGCCCCTGGGCCCGTTCAGAGTTTGGCAACGGGCCTATTGCTCGAGACTAACCGAACGTTTCCCGAACTGTGGGGTATAAAGAGGTAGGGCAGCGAACCGCTCGCCCCTCGACCGACCGCCCTTCAGACCCCGGGATCAGACCATGATAGTCACCCACTCCCCCACCCCGACCTGCCCCGACGACCCCCTCGGCGACGAGATCGCCGCGCTCTGCGCCCACATCAGCGCCGCCACCTTCCGGCTCCTCACCCTGCTCCACGTTTTCGACGAAGAGGAGCGCTGGCACGGGCA
>JAJEBR010000030.1 GCA_022822445.1 Gemmatimonadota bacterium
GGTGCGGCTCGACAAGGGCTTCTTCAGCCGCGAGATGGTGCGGACGCTGGAGCGCCTGGGCGTCTCCTTCCTGCTCAAGGTTCCCCGTCACCGCTGGCTGAGCCGCCACCGGGGACCGTGGCGCTTCTCGGCCAAGGGCGATGCGGTCTTCCCGGGGGAGGATCTGTGGACGGCGACGGGCAAGCTCTGGGGCGTGCGGCTGCTGACGGTCCAGAGGGGAGCGACGCCAGATCCACAAGGGCCTGGCTCGGGCACGGAGCCGTTGCGCGTTTTCACGCGCACGGCCTAGCGCTCTCTTGGGGTCGCTCCCTTCCATCAATCCCCGCGGGAATGCCAATCAGCGTCCGGCCCCTTCTGTTGAGAGTGGTATGGGGGCTTGAGTTCTCCCCTTAGGTGCACCTCGACTGACTCGTCGAACTTGACGGACACGTTCTTTAGTCCGAATGCGTACACATGGGCCGGACTGCTCGGCACTTTAACGGTGTAGGTGCCGGGCGGAACAGGAATGCGGAAGGTGCCATCGGCGTCCACGCGTGTTCCCCACTTGAGAGGCTCCTCATCGGACCCTACTGGCAAGGGTCCTTCAGCTCGAACCTCGGCATCTCGTACGGGAACTCCACCGACGGTCACCGTCCCCTCTATTCTCGCGTCGCCCTTGATTGAGACGGAGCGCTTCATCAGTCCTCCTCCGTTTTCCAAGTATTGAGTAGCTGGGTCACCTATCCCCGGCGACGCTCCCACAGCGCCGGGGACGACCTCGTTGATCATAACGCCGAACTTAAGCATCGGGAATGACTGACTGTTCCGGTCGCCGTTCTGCGGATGTCGCCGCCGAGGATCGAGTGGCGTCGACTGATGGATGAGTGAATGGAGCATCTCGCGGGGTCGGGAAGCGGGTGCCGGGGCCTGGTTGTACGAGTCCCTGCCCGGGACGGAGCGTCAGAGGCCATTGACATTTCCGGGCGCAGCGGGGCTTTTCGCGTAACCTACGGGGCCGTAGGATCGCCTGAGAGCGACGATCTCGCTCTCTGAAGGGGCAGGGGGCAGGGTGGAAAACGGGCCGGTAGCGCCACGTGGACGGCGTGGTCAGATCCAGACGGCGGCGAGCGGGAGAGACCAGGGCTTTGCCGGGCTTGAACTTGGAGAACAGGGCAGCCAACCTTGCCCATCGCCGCTGTTCGGCCCCCCCGTAATCGCCCCGAATCGCCCTCGCGCCTGCCTGCCGGGTTGCGAGAGGTCCCTCAGCCCCCCATCTTCCCCTTGACCCGGCAATACAGGATAACGCGAGATCGTGAGGTAGCGCGATGGATCCACGACACGCTCGGATGATTTCAGGACGGCCACGACGTTCGCCTTTGCGGAACTTCCTTCTTTGCGTGGTTATCGCGGGATGCGTTGCGGAGGACCCCCCGCCTGAAGCTTCCGGCCCATGCCCCTCGGACGACTGCCGGATCGAACTCGAACACATCACACGTATCACCGACGCGGACGACCCCGGTATTCTGCCTACAGAGGTGTTCTGGCCTCAGGAGACCGAAGCAGGGACGTTCGTGACGGCAAGCCTCGATGAGACACAGATCGCGGAGTTCGGTCCGGATGGCCGCCTCACCGGGGTGATCGGCCGGGCGGGGCAGGGGCCGGGGGAGTTCGGAATAGTGGCCACTCCGATCCCGGGACCGGGCGATACGCTGTTCGCTCTGGATTTGGGACTGGGACGCATCTCGATGTTCGGCCCTGACCGCGCGCTGGCCGGGACACTTCCGATGCCTTTGTTCGCTCCTCCGGTTTTTGTGATGCCTGATGGATCTTTTCTCGTGGCTTCGCAGATCCGGACGAGTGAGTCGATCGGCTATCCCATGCATGTGGTCGATCGAGAGGGCCGGGTGGTTCGATCCTTCGGCACCGACGAACCGCAGTATCGCCCGGATTTGAGTCACATCCTGACCCGAAAGGTCGCGCCAAGCCAGGACGGCACGGTCTGGGCGATCGCTCCCGCCAGGTATATCCTCGAGCGTTGGGATCCGTCTACCGGAAAACAGCTGCAGTCGACCCGGATTCTGTCCGACTGGTTCCGTGAGTCTACCGAGCCGTACACCGACGAGACGGTGCGCCCGCCTCCGCTGGTCGTGGGGCTGTGGGAAGAGGAGGACGGGCTTGTCTGGACCATCGTTCGCGATGCGGATGTCGACTGGGAACCGCCACCCCGCGCCAACGAGCATCGCCCCGTAGACCGGGAGCAATACAGCCGGACCTACGACTGGGTCATTGAGGTCGTAGACCCAAGCTCGGGGCGTGTGGTCGCAAGCCGGCGGTTCGGCGAGTGGCTCAGGTACCGGCCTCCATCGAGAATCCTCGCGTCTCGCGCGGACACAATCCTTACCATCGTCGCATACGACGTGTGGAAACCCACTCTGCAGCAAGGGAGGTAGCATGAAGAAGTTCTCAGTCGTTTTGGGATTGCTCGCAGGGATCGCGTTTGCCCTGCAGGCACCCAGCAACGGGGCCGCCGAGACGGTGGCCATCTCAATGGTCGATGTGGAAGATTGCATTTTTTGCATCGACGCATTCCCCTACTGCCCAGACGGAGAGCACCGGGCTTGGGAAGCTCATGCGTACCCGAATTACACCCGGAACGGTGGTGTCCATCTGAGCAAGCCGTGCTTCCCGGGTAGCTGCGACACGTTGCACGGACCCGCCTGTCCGCCCCCGGAGGACGGCGGAGGAAACTTCGCAATGGTTGACATGGAGCAACTCCGCGGCTCGATCAAAGCGAAGGATGTCCACGCCGTCAAGGACCTGCTCGCCGACTATGCGCACAGCACAGCGCTCAATGTTGAGCGGTCAGCTGTGCAGGTTATCAACTGCCAAGGGGCGGTCATCGCACACTTCCCCGTCGGCCAGAAGCTGCTTCACCAGGTTTCAGCGGAGTAGCGAACCTGCGGCGACCTGGGCCCCCGGGGCGTGGGCCTTCACAGGGCGCCTCGCCTCGGGTGGGCCTTGTCGACCCAAAGCGACTCCTCGGCCACGCTTGTCGGTGATTCCTTGGGAGAGGTGTCGACTGGTATCGGTTCGTAGCTGCGACTCGCCGGTAGTTGTGGGGGGCCGAGCAGGGCCAAGTGAGACAGTTAGCGCAGGGGCGTATGGAGCTGTTGGCGGCGCTAGAGGGAACGGGGAACGGTACTCCTATCGAGGGCCGGGTGGGCAACAACGCCGTGCTGAAGTGTCTGGCGTTTCCGTTCATGGACGCCACCGGTGTGGGATGCGCTGAGGAACGGGGGCGTTCCGCTGGCGACGAGTCGCGCACCTGTGGGTCTCCGAGCCGTGCTACCGGGCCGGATCGAGATCCCCTTGCCGCAAGGTCGTGCAGGTCGTTGAGGAGTGGCTGGGCGAACTCATCCCGCGAAAAGGCCCCCCGCCCCCTACCCAACTTGACAGAACGCTACCCGCCTACCCATTCTGTAATGATGAGGAGCCCGCTTTTTTCCCTTCCCCTAAAGGAGGAACCCGTGAAAAAGTACCTTCGAAAGCAGTGGATCGGCAACCGTAGCCACGCGCTGGTAGCTTTGGTCGTCGCCATCGGATTCTCTACGGTGGTGCCTATGGGTCTGGCATCGCAGGATCCCGACCCCTTGGACGACTGCGGCTGCCCTGTGGACGACTGCTGGAACGCCTGCGGGATGGAAGCCAGTCTCTGGATGTACGAGAACAAGAAGTCGGAAGCCGAGGCGGAGGAATACTTCTGGGAATGCTACGTGTGCTGTAGTGCACAATCGTCCAGCGATTAGTCCCGCCAGTCAGGATGCCTGGCTCGGTTTTCGCATGGCGGTCGAGGAACCGCGAGCGGTTCGGGATGGTCCTTCTTGGTGCCGCGGCCGTCGCTCTGTCGGCTTGCTCAACCCCGGAGGCCGAGCCGAGCAGTCTCACTCTTATCCCTGCCAATCGCTTCGCAGCCATTGAGGTGCCTCTAAGTAGGAGTATCCGCATCGCGTTGGTTGACAGTACCACTGCCTGCGTCGTCGACTCGTATGAGTTCCAGGTCGTTTGCATGCACAGTGACGGGACAACCGTCGGGGCGTTCGGCGGGGAAGGCGAAGGGCCCGGCGAGTTCGGCAGGGCGCTTTCGCTGACCCGCGGGCTTGGCGGAACGGTGGGCGTGTCCGATGGTGGCCAGCGCCGCCTGACCGTCTTTGAACCGACCGGGGCGATCGTATCCAGTTCCATAGCCCCATTCCTCTTTGCGCCGATGGCCCCCTTGGGCCGGACTGCCGTCGGCTCCTACACGGTGCGGGCCGCCTCTGGAGCGCGCGTTATCGAACTCGAAATCGAGTCGGGCGACATTCTGTGGGAGCGAGCGTTGCCCCACCCGAGCGAAATGGGTGTGGTCCTGGACTGTGAAAGAGGGCTCAGCGACGGGGCGGCCACCCCGGAGGGCAGGTGGGCGTTCTGCACATGCGCCAGCACGCTGGTACTGTGGGACAACGAGGGCGTGACGACTTTCCAGGATCCGACGTATGTGCCCGAGCTGCCGTCCGAAGCGGAGATCGAGAGATACCGCGCGCGCCGCCTCTTTGGGGCCACGCCTCCGGAAGCGCAGGTCCTGCAGTTTGCCGAGACCCCCAAGCCTGGCATGATTCCGGGCCGGTCGCTCATCTACGATGAATGGGGCCGGCTCTGGGTTGCAACCCAGCGCGACCGGACCGCGTTCTCCTATTTCAGCATCTTCTCGGACACTACCTACGTCGGCAGCGTGCAGGTACGCGATCGAGTGGAAGGCTACGATCTGCTGGGCAACACGCTGGTGGTGCTGGTGGAGCGACTTCCTGAAGATCCTGCCGGTCTGCCCGGGAGAGGTGTCGACTGGTATCGGTTCGAGGCTCCGAACCGTCAGTAGAACGTTTGGGAGGATCGACCTCCCAGACGGGGAACCGGTGATCGGAATGCGGAATCGTGCCCGCCTGGGAACGAGGGGTGGATCGCATCCGGGCCCGAGACCAATGGAAGGGTGTCCGTCATAGCGGGGCAACTCCAAACCAAGGATCATCGCTTGAACCCTCCCCCGGCCCGCTCGGGGCCTCGGGGTTGGGGCGGTCGGGGGGCATGCGGGTTTTTCTCCGGCCGCGCTCGTGCATCTCCCGCACCCCCAGTTCGATGTCGGTAGGCGGTTCGCGCCGCTCCGCGTCCCGTAACCCCTTTCGGTAGGCCTCCTTTGCCTCCCGCTCGATCTGCCCGGCGCTGTCCGCGTGTGCGTTGCCCAGCGCGGTCCGCTCCCCCTTCTGATACCGGTCGAGATCCTCGCGCCAGCCCTCGACCAGGTCATCCCGGCCCCGGACCGCCGCGGCCAGTTCCAGCAACGAGCGCTCGGTCCGCCATATCCGGAGTCGGCCGAGCCACAGTGCGGCTTTCCTCCTCCAACCTCTGCCGTGTGTCCTCCTGCCGCTCGTGCAGTTCGGCCCACTCCGCCCGCGCTCGGCTTTCGAGCCGCCAAAACCCTAGCCAGCGCCGGTCCTCGACCTGCTCCCAAAGCTGCGCCTCGGCACGCCGCCAGGCCGTCATGTCGACCCGCTCCTCGTCGCCCGGCGGCGTTGCCCGGCGCGTTCGCCCGCGCTCAATGCCCTCGCGGCGGAAGCGCGCCCATTGAAGCGGTCGCTCCCACGGGTGGCGAACCACCTCCTCACCCTCCCGCCGCCGCGCGTTGTTCTTGACCCGCTCCTCGCACCGGATCCGGCCCTGTTCCCGCTGGTAGCCCTCGGCCCAGCGCGACAGCCGGGGCTTTCTGTTGCCCAGCTTCGCCGCCTTCCCGATCTCCGAATCGACCCGGTTGGCGATCATGTGGACATGCGGGTGCCGGGGGTCGTCGTGCGCGACAATCAGCGCCTCGTGGCCCTCCAGCCCCAGCGCTTCCAGACCCCCGTCCACGCCCGGCTCATCTCCCTCCTGCCGGGCGTCTCGTCCTGCGTTCAGCTGAGAGAGTGGGTGCAGGACCGGCTTCGCCAGCCTCCGGCCGCGCCCGCGCCCCGCCCACCAGCCGCTTGAGGTCGGGGGCCACCCTCGCGGTCGCGGCCATCAGCCGCACGGCCCCAGTCCGTTGAACTTCGGGATCACCGGTGCAGCGCCTCGCCGGTCAGGAGACCTGCCAGGAGTTCGCCCACCCGCTCGACCACCTCCAGCGTCCCGGACGGCGCCGAGACGGCAAACGGCCGCCTCGCGGACGGGCGGCCCCGGCGCGTGCGGTGGCGTCACCCATGCCGCACTGGAGTGTGAAAACGACATGCGGGGTCGATTCACACTTCGACCCGCCGCCGATTCACGCGTTTCGGCGCCTGGCATCTGCGGGCGCGGCGGTGTCTCGCGCCGCGCTGAGGGCCCGCGGTAAGGGACCGATTCGTAGCTGGCGCAGCGCGCTGGACCGACCACCGCGTCGAAGCAGGCCAACCGATTGCCTGCGCAAGACTTAGAGCCATACTAGATGTGGACGGCTTAGGCATCAGGCCGCCCTTCTGCTGAGCTTCTCGCGGACGCGGGCCGGGGTCGTGTACCCGTGCCGCTGCAGTAGCCAGCCGTTGTTGTACCGGTCGATGAAGGCGCCGATCACCGCTCTGGCCTCCTCGAGGGTCTCGAAGTCGTGCAGATGGATGCACTCCTCCTTGAGCGTCCGGATGAAGCGCTCCGCGACGCCGTTGCACTCCG
Source organism: Gemmatimonadota bacterium (assembly GCA_022822445.1). GTDB lineage: Bacteria > Gemmatimonadota > Gemmatimonadetes > Longimicrobiales > Gaopeijiaceae > Bin94. The sequence goes on from JAJEBR010000030.1 coordinate 6,688, forward strand.
GCTCGCCCACGTAGGCGGGCGTGGAGCGGATGCCGAGCCATTTGATCTCGGCCTGGAACTGCCTTGCCCGGTACTGCGAGCCCCCGGTCGTGCCAGAGACCGAGGCCGAGGGCGATCGCCTTGCTGAAGCCGCGGTTGTGGGAACGTACCCCCCTGGCGGACCGGCTCCAGCGCCGCCCAGCGGTCGCCCTTCTTCGCGACGTGCCAGCCGACGACGTCCGAGGCGCAGTGGTCGACGGCCGCGAAGAACCAGCACCAGCCCTCCGCCCTGTGGTGCCGATGTCTTGGCGCTTGAGCACGGCCCACATTGACTCGACCGAGTTTGCAGTGCGCGTCACTGCGGACGTATTCGCCACGCCCGTGGTTCACGGCCTCGTGGCGGTAGCCCGACCTTTGAGAGGCGATGGTAGCCGTAGTGGCCCGTCCGTGTACAATGGTTGTGCTCTTTCGGCACCTAGGCCCTGTATCTCGCCCACGGACGCCTCCTCGCCCATGTGCGGGAGCTCAGAATCCCTCCAACTCGAGCGCGACGATCGAGGATTCGCCGAGACTGCCGGTGTGGATCGTCCATACCCTGCGCCCTCTCGCCTCCATCAATCGCTGTTCGTCCGGCAGGCGAATCGAGCCGAGAAACCGCCCGGACGGGAGGAATACGTCATACATGGCTCCCGCTGCTCCGTGCCCGTCGAATTCACCGGGCAACGGGCGGTCGCGCTGAACCCAGATCCGCCCGTCCAGGTCGACGACGATTCGGGATATGACCGCCGGATTCGGCGGTTCATCGAGTTCGCGCAGCGCGTCCCGCCACGCGTCCGGCATTTCTGCATCAGGATCCTCCCCGCGCTCGGCAGGCGAGAGCGGGAGTGCGTCTGCGGCATGGCAGAACCGAACGACGCTCGTGCCGTCCCGGTCGAAGACCTCCAGTTCGTAGCGTCCGTCCGGGTTGGAGACGACCCAGGTCTCCGGACCGACCCCCAGCAACGACCGCGGCCATGCGGACAGCGTCGCACCCGCAAACCCTCTGGCGCCCGACGCCATGATCGTATCGTTCACGGGCCGGTCGGGAGACCAGCGGACGAAGGATCGCTCCTCCCAGCCGTCCGCGACGGGGCCGGGGAATTCCAGCCACACGGTGCGGTCCCGCTGCATCGCCACGAACCTCACCTGACCGGATGCGAACACCGGCGCCAGAAACGCCGGGTCGACCGGAGTGACGCCGGCCGACCCGGAAGCAAGGTCGAGCGAGACGATCCGGAATGCACTCACGTCCAGGATGAGGAGGGTGTCGGCGTCTGCCCAGGTCACTGCTACGGGAGCCTGGACCTCGCCCGGGCCTTCGCCGCGTGCGCTGACCGTCCCCTGCCACGCTCCATCGGGGCCGAGCAGGATGACTTCGCCCAGACCCCAGTCCGCGATGGCGACCGATCCGTCGGGACTCACGGCGACGGCGGCCGGCCGGACCAGCACCTCCGCTTCGTTGAGGCCTCCGGCACGCCAGACTTCACGCCAGGACAGGTCGGCAGGCCAGACGCCGACGGTCGTGTTTGTTACAACCGGGCCATTGGGGTCGGTGAATTCACAGTGAGTGGGTCGGGACAAATCGCAACTGACGGTCAAGGTGGTCAAAAACAGTGTGAATGTCAGTCGTGATTCGATGCGTCTCATTATGCTCTCCGGCTGGGAGTTGGGGCTATTGGCTACATCCCACGCACCGACAACAGCAGTGCTCTTTCAAATCCTAAGGCATCCCTGTATGCGCCGAGGACCCAATCGGTCGCGCTCCGATAGGGTCGAAAGCCAGTCCCGATGTCGAACTGGTAGTGTGCCTCGCAGTCACGGGTCAGACGAATTGCCCGTATGACGGGTCTGTCGTCCACCATGCCCTCCCATACTACCAACACCCCATTGTCTGGACCGGTGGTCAGCGAGCGCAACAAGGGCCGATATGGCGGGAAGGGAAGACGCGCTCGATCATACCGGGCCCGGTCTGTCCTGTCGGTCTGGTCGTCGCGCAGATCAATTGCTCCATAGAAATCACTCGCCTCTCGATCTGAAGTGCGCACAGGGTCAATACGAAGCTCAAGCGCGCACCGTACGGAACCGTCAGGGTTGAGCGCTACAACCAAACCCGACCGGGACCATGCGAACCACAATCCGTCATCTATGCCCACTCCCCAAAGCGGCCCCGACGCGAACGGGAGATCTTTGATAGTTCCCGTGCTCTGGTCGGCAACGACCTCTAACCCAGGTACCTCCCTGAGGTCTACCCACTCAGCATGTCGCCGCTCTCGACTTAACCTCTGCAATGTGTTCTGGCCGACTACCTGACCTCGCAATCTCTCTCCAAGAGCTTCTTGAAGGCTCTCTTGAAACTGATCGTATCCGAGTTGGAAGAGGTCTCCACTACTGGTCACCCGTACATCGTATCGCTGACCAAAAAGAGGCGGCTGGGGGACGCGTCGCGCTGATCTAAAATCGCCATCCAAGCCGAATGTGGCGCTCCACCACGCCGCAACGTCCACGACTTCCACTCCCCGACCCTGTGAGAGTACCTCAAGGGATGTCGGGTCATGTCCGACAAACCTGCCCTCACCAAGTGAATCAAGGTCCACTACGATAGGTGGTCGGTGAGTGCTATCGGTCTCAACGAGGACAAGGCGCATGCTATCTCGATCGAGGATGGCGAGGAGGTCATCGTCGTCGAACGACATGTCTGCGATATTCACCACAGAGAGCAACTGATCGGTCGATCGACTCTGTGAATCGAACTGTACGAGCGTGGCTGCTTCCGGAACGCTCAGTGGATCTACTACCTCGACCCCAGCGAGACTCCATTCGGTTCTGAGGTCTACGTTCACACTCGCCCACTCGGGATGGGATTCGGGACGATCGCAAGCGGAAAACATGAGCAACGGCAAGACACACGCACGGCAACTCACTTTGGGTCAGGTCCTTTCAAGGGTGTGCGTTGCGAAGTGACCGGGTACGGCAATCAAGTATTGACCACAGCGTCCTACACCGTAGCGCGCCGCGCTTGATGGCAAGCAACATGGAGTCAGACTATCCACAAACACCGAGATCAAGCTGGCTCGGCTTGGCCATCACGGGCCCTGCGTAGCTCGCGCGGATCGTCCGATTGCTCACTATCCACACTGTTGGTACTCCAAGGACTCCCATGGAAGTCGCCTGATTGGGTTCGCTAGCCTTAAGAGCCGGAAAAGCCATCCGAGAAGTTGCCCTGAACTCCATGATCGACTCATCGTCACCAGCAAGGGCAACCAGAAACAACGGAATATCCCCGATGGAATCCATTGCCGGCGCATCGGCACTCCAAGCTGGTGCCACCTCCAAACATGCCGGGCAAGCTGGGTCCACAATTAAGAACACTGCACATCGGTCATTCGCCAAATCAGACAGCAGTGCCGTGTGCTGAGAAGATGCAACCTTCAGTGAATCCCAAGCCAGAAATAGCAACGGCACAGGCGCGACCGAATCACCGACCGAAGCGGGCGACCGAAAAGCAACGAGGGCACCGGAGTTGGGTTCCCTTCCGAAGCGATCGAAGCCGCCTAGTTGAAAAACCAATATGAGGCCGGCTAAGGCGCAAAGTCCCGCTGGCAACATCCATCTACGCCGACGCATTTCAGATTCCACGATGAGATCGAGAGTAGTGAACCAACGTCACAGGCTTGGCCTTCCTATCCTATCCAAAGGGGTAACGACCGACCCGGACGAGGCGAGAAGCCCGGAGAGCTTCGCCCGCCCGGACGGTTGCAGGTTTCCGCCTGGCCCACATGGTTGAGTTTCTCGAAGTTCGTTGGCGACTTGTAGCCGAGAGCCGGAGTGGAAAGCCGGCGGGTGTTGTAGAAGCCCTCGATGAAGCTCAAGAATTCGCGCCGCGCCGCAGCCACCATCGGGAGTGGACGACTCCGCCCAGCGACGATCCGCCCTCCGCGGGTCGAGCACCACGGCGAGATACAGCCATCGCGCCCCAAGGTGCGCACCTCCGTGATTTCGGCCACGCACAGGCCGGTCGGGGCCCTCGGTCGAGAAGTTCCCGGGTTCCCCAGGTCCGGTGCGGACCGGGCCTGCGCGTCCCTCGTCGTACCCGTCTTGAACCGCCTGCGCGTCACGCCCCTCGATATACCCAGCTCCTGCAGCAGGCGCGCCACCCGCTTCCGGCTCACCCGCCAGCCCTCCGCCCGGAGCGCCGCGTGGACTCGCAGGCGACCGTAGGTCTCGTCGCTCACACTCCAGATCCTCTTGAACGGTGCGCCTTCGTGAACGACATACCCCCGCCTAGAATCCATCCGCTCCATCCTGAGCCGCTTGACTTCCCGCTTCAACTCCCGCAGGTCCTTGCGGGGCCTCGGTCGCCAGTCCGTCCCTCCGCCGGCCCTCGTCCAGGTCCGGCCTGCTTGACCCAGTTCCAGATCGACTGCTCCGACGGCTCGAACTCCCGGGCCAGCGATCCGGGACTAACGACCAGCCCTCACGACTCAACGATCCGCGCCTTGTACTCGGGCGCTTACCGCCCTCGTCTGCTTCCCGCCATCGTTCACCTCCTTGGTTGGACCCAATGGAAGGTTGCCCGTCATAGCGGGGCGCCCGAACAGCGGTCAGCAGGGATCGCCGCAAGTCCAACAAAACCCCGCGCAGCAGAAGCAGTTGACCCGTTCTCCTTGGATACACTGTCCCGAACAGTCGTGGTAGCAGTCACTATCGTCAACACACTCATCGACGTCCTGCGTCTGCCCGATCACTGGCGTACCTCGGAGACCGAAGACGGCGAAGTTGAAGGCTACCAAGAGCCCGAGCAGGAACCACAAGCGACCGACAGGTGACCTATGTCCGCTTCTCATTGCTTCCTCCAAGTTGGCGTACTATCACGGTACGTTACCGTGACAAGGCAAGGTAACCACTTGTCGAGGTGGCGGCAACCGGCGGCCTGTCGGCCCAAGTTATTCACGGGGGGCTGACCGGGCGAGTCGGAGGTAGCGCAGGACTCATGCCGAGTCGACGCTGTGCTGAAGCCCGATGCTCACCCGACCGTTCCCCTCGGAGGTCCGTGATCGTCGCTCCTGGGCGATCCCAGAGTCCGAAGATGTCCCGAAACCTTTCCCGGATCAGTCGTTTCTGCACGATCGTGGGTAGCGATGGCCGGGAAGGCAGGGCTCATCGCTCGAACCCTCCCCCGCCACGCTCGGGGCCTCGGGGCCGTGGCGAAATGGGGATGACGATGCTCGGGCCGCTCTCCCGATCCCCCGTCTCTTCGCGCTCCCTCATCGTCTCACGCGCTGCCCATGCGCGCCGCTCCGCGAACACCAGATCCATTCGATAGAGCTTGCGCACACCGCGCTCGATCTGCCGGGCGCGCTCGCCGTGCGCCTTGCCCAGCGCGGTCCGTTCGTCCCTGTGATCCCGGTCGAGATTCTCGCGCCAGCCCTCGACCAGATCCTTCCGGCCCCGGACCGCACCGACCAGTTCCCGCACCGAGCGCTCGGTCCGCCAGATCTGGAGCCGCCCGAGGACGGTGCGGCTCTCCCGGTCGAGCCTCTGCCGCGTTTCCTCCTGCCGCTTGTGCAGTTCGGCCCATTCCTTCCGCGCCCGGGTCTCAAGGTGCCCGAAGCCCAACGAGCGCCCGTCCTCGACCTTCTCCCAAGCCTCCGCCTCGGCGCGCCGCCATGCCTCCAGGTCGATTTGATCCTCGCGGCGCGGCTTCCTCGCCCGCCGCGCCCGACCGGGCTGCATCCCCTCGCGGCGGACGCGCGCCCAGTGGCGCGGCCGGTCCCCCGCGGGGCGAAGCACCTGCCCGCCCGCCCGCCGCCGCTCGTTGTTCTCGACCCGCCTCTCGCACCGGATCCGGCCCTGCTCCCGCTCGTAGCCCTCGGCCCAGCGCGACAGCCGGAGCTTGCTGTTGCCCAGTGTTGCCGCCTTCCCGGTCTCCGGATCGACCCGGTTGGCGATGACGTGGACGTGGGGGTGCCGGGTGTCCTCGTGCGCGACGATCAGCGCCTCGTGGCCCTCCAGCCCCAGCGCCTCCAGACTCCGGTCCACCGCCCGGCTCATCTCCCGCTTGTCGGGCGTCTCGTCCTGCGCCCAGCTGAGCGAGTAGTGCAGGACCGGCTTCGCCAGCTTCCGGCCCCCTCGCGCACCGCCCGCCAGCCGCTTGAGGTCGGGGGCCGCCTTCGCCGTCGCGGCCATCAGCCGCGCGGCCCGCTCCGGGCGAAACGTCGCGAGGTTGCGGGTGTCGGCCCACCCGACTCGCTCCGACGTCCTCGGACGGCGGTCGTCCGGCTCCGGGGCATCGTGGAGGCAGTACGCCGCGACCCCGGCGAACGAGCGCCCCAGTCCGTTGATCTTCGGGATCAACGGTCCAGCGCCTCGCCGCTCAGGAGACCCGCCGCGAGTTCGCCCACCCGCTCGACCGCCTCCAGCGTTCCGGGCGGCGCGGACGCTCCCGAGTTCAGGGCGCGGGCGATCTGGTTGAGGTTGACGCCGATCCGGTGGAGTTCGACCCGCTCCCTGGCGCCGAGACGGTGAACGGCCGCCTCGCGGACGGGCTGCCCCAGCGCCCTGCGGCGCATGTAGCCGCCCGTCGTCATGCGGGCCGCTCCGGCCCGCTCGGCGATCTCCGCGGCTTCTGCGGTCGTGACGCGCACGCCGATCGTGCGGCTCCTGCGTTCGGCCTCGGGCTTGCGGGGACGGGCCATGTCGGGCGGCCTCCTTTGGTGGCGCGCGGGAATGTCGTTTCGGGGGTCCGGGGGCATCCCCCGGGCGGATCCAAGGGGGCTCAAATCACGGCAGGGAATCGTCTAACTACTTACAGGGCTGCACGATCTGCGCATTCTGCCGTTGAACCACATCTGCTCCCGTCGTCCAGAAGCGGCGGGGAAATCGCCTCAAACTGCGGGAATTTCCCTACCCGTCGAGCGACCGTTCAAGTCAGTGGCAAGAGCCGCATCTCCGGCTCTCGTCGTGTTATCCTGACCAGTCGGACAGCCGCCCATCCGTTCCCGAGGCGGTTGGGTCGTGTCCCATATCGTCCGACCCCGCAACCGACCCGATCCGGTCCGGTCCGATCCATTGCGAAAAACAGCCGACGTTGGCGGGGAGTCTCTTAGGCACTGTACCGAGGAAGCGTGACATCCTCGGGTGCCCTGTTCAGCAACCCGGCGAGTTCCTTGCGTAGATCGCCCTCATTGACCCGTAGGCGTCGGAGGTCTCCACCCACCGAGTGGTAGATGAGCCGCTGGGCAACCCGTTGTGCTTCTTTCGAAGTGATCATCCGCTGATTCTCTCCGTCCCAGAGCAGCCCCGACCATGGGGGGTCGGCTAGCTCCATGGGAACCACTGTCAGCCGATGGATCGCCGCTCGTGCATCTACCGCATCCTTCGAGCAAAGCGTGGTCGCGGCCCATGTGTGGGCCACTATCCCGATTGGCCGAAAAAACAAGTGTCCGCCGTGCCGTCCCCGGAAGGGCTCAGCTGGGTTCGCCTCCCTTGGCACTCCAATGTACTGGTCGAGAACGTGATGCTCCTTCATCACGATATCCCAATAGTCCACGCAATGTTGTGTGAGTTGGTTCAGAATGCCGTCCGGGGGACGGAGTTTCTTGTGTTCCGCCTGCCACTCCGCGTGGGTCTTGAGGATCATCTCAACACAATCATTCAGAGCCACAATCGACGTAAGGCTGACTCTATCGCTGACCGGCACCGCTTTGGTCCTCCCGAGGGATACTCGGCCCGAAAAGAGCGGATGGGTCTGCTCCAACCGCCGGGTCACAATAGCGACAGCGTCATCCTCATCGAGTGCGATGATCTCCCCCCTCGACACCGGCTTAGCATACCTGTTGAGGGTGCTGAATAGGCGACGGGTTCTCTGGAGCCCGGCCTGGTCGTTCGAGTGTCCCACGAAAATGACAGCCACTTCTTCGTCGCCGAGGGACGGGTCGTCCTTGAGCGCCTGTATCGTTCCTAGCAGCCGGTGCTGGCCATCGAGGGCAAACAACTGCTCTGAGCCGGATAAACGCAAGAGGCCGATGCTGCCTTCCAGGCGGTCATCGTCATCGTCCCACGGTCGGGCGCCTTCTCTGATCTCGACCTCCAGCCACTCTGGCTCGCCTTCGTAGACTCCAACCACTAGCGTGCCAAACAGGCGTTGCGGCTGAGAAAGCAGGTATTCAGCGATATCGTTTGCCCGGGGACTGAGCGACCGCTGAATCTCTTCGTCAAGACTCTTGGGTTGATGTAAGGTGGTGGCCGTAGTCACCCGGTGGGCGAGTTCCGCCAAGGTCATGGACGCGATGTAGTAGGTCCAATCACCCATCGCCGCACGGAGGGCGGGCAGGAGCAATCTCTCGTGGATCATTCGAGTCTCCTTAGAAGGCATTTACCGCAGCGCGGACGGAGGCTGGCAACTCCCTGCAGGCAGGTGGAACAGTGGCCCCTAACAACAACTGCTCAATCGAAAAAGGATCGTCGTCCTCGGGAATGACCGCGAAACAGAAGCGGAGATAGTCAGTGCCATGGAAGAGACGCATCATTCTCAGCAGCCTGGGACGCTCTCTGTCGGCCTCGGCCTTCGCTAAATACTCGCGGCAGCGGGTGCGTAGAGGGCGGACAGTCTTCCCAACGTAGAGCAGATAGGATCCGCACAGGTTTCCTCCGATCGCTGGGCGAACGCAGAATGCGTACACGCCTTGAGCCGCAGGGATAGCGTCCAAGTTCTGTCGATGAAAGGGGACACACTTCCACTCAAGGTCGTCTGGACCCTCATACTGATCCCACAACACTGGCGACAGGTGGAACGAGTACCGGTATCTTCTTAGTTCCTCCGCTTCGATGGTGAAGTCAGTGCTTGTCACAGTCCCGTCTCCTCACCCTCGTCACGCTGTTTCAAGGTAGTCAGGTAGTTGCGTCAGCAGGGTCAGCGTGGGCTCAGCTGCGCCCATGCAGGTTTCCCCGATCACCCTCGCCCCAGTAGCGGCATACTCCGATGCCATTTGGATCGTACCGGATGGGTTGTCGAGCCCTTCCTCGCCGAATTCGGCCAGGGCGAGCAGCTCTAGATGCGTGATTCTCCAAGGATCGCTTGAGAGGATGCCTCCGTCATTGAACTTAACGAGTTTGGCTTTTGGTCCGAGTCGAGTTCGCTGCCCGATCTTCACGCCGAGACATAGGGCGCACCACCAAAGATCGATCTGGCGCTGAAACGGCTTCCGTACGTCGCCCCGCCCTTGGAGCGCCTTTACGTGATTCTGATGGAACTCCGATGGCCAGAAGAGGTCTTGATTCGCATACGGGTTCAACACTGTCGCCATGCTTACGTCTCCCTAAACACGAGGGCGTGTTGTTCGTCATACCGGCGTTGGCAGGTCTTGCACACTTGGCGATGTCCGCAGTCACACCGTCTCACGATCGGACGGGGCACGCCCCAGTCATTGACGAGGTCCTTCGGGTAGTCCTTGGAACAGGAGAGCGTCAGAGCGACGCCGACTCGTTCGTCCAAGAGTTCCTCAAGGTCACGGATCTCGGACCGGGTCATGAGCAGCACAACCTGGAAGTCCGCGGTTCCCTCCGACCGAGGTGATGTGATCATTTCGACTACTCGATGCTTCACCCCGCCGGAAGTCATACCAAGCGGCGTATCGATGATCCGGGGCGCTTCTCTGCCCGATACCTCCATCAGAGCCCAAATAAAAGCAAGGGTAAGTGCGCGCTGCTGAGCACCGCTCAGTTCGAAATCGGGGTCGAGCGTCTTTCCTCCACTGCCCTCAATCACGATGTCGAAGCGATCGTTGATGAACACGCGTTTGAACACACTCACTTCAGCATCGGGGTCGCTCCCGACGATATCGAGAAACAGACCATTCATGCGATCTGAGACGACCTGGATCCACTCCGTCTTCAATATCCCAAGGATCTTGTCGGCGACATCCATGAGATCCTCGGCCACCTTACGTTTGGTGCGGAGGCTGGCACTGACCATCGCCTTCGTCTCCGCCGTCCCGTACTCGTCTTCCAATTGATCCACCGAGGCTTCCGCTCCCTGAATCTGACCGTTGAGACGGCCTATCTCCGTTTGCGCGTCGAGCTTCTTCTTCTCGTTGCGCTTGAGCCGTTCCGTCAGTCGCCTGACCCGTTCTTCGTCAATCAAGTCACGGCGCGCCTTCTCCGCATCTAAGTCGCCGGACTTTGCCCCAAGTCGATGCCGAATATCCGTGTAGTCGGCAAGATTGGACTTGCGGCGCTCAGCGAAGCCTTGGCCCTCTTGGACGCGACTGACGTTAATCGCTTGGCTCCTTCGAGCGTGATGCCATGTCTCAGTCTGCTTGGCTCTACGCGGCGCGACCTGCTCCTGCTGGGCCACCAACGCGGCGACGTGAGCGTGGTGCTCAGTACCTTGTTCCAACGACTCGCCGCAGATGCACTCTGCGAGATCAAGACGATCTCGCAGTACCTCGATCGATGTACCCGGGATTACTTTCCTGTCCGCCAGATTCTCCAAGAGGTGGATACCATGGTTGAGCTTGTCCCCAATCACATGCCACGAGAAAGTCTCTCCTCGAAGAACTCGCCGCATCGCCGACAACGCGGCTCGCTCACGTCCTTCCAAGTCGGCGATGTCCGATCTAAGGGCTTCGATCCGAGCGTTGATTTCTTCCAGATCTCCGATTCCCTTGATCCCCGCTAGTGCTCGATCGTCCTTGAGGATTGCCTCCGCGATGCGGTTCCGGCGGTCGGTGGTGTCCGCCAGACTGCTCCTGAAGTCCCCCAGTTGCTTCTGCGCTTCCTCAAGCCGTTGTTGGATCTTCGAGAGCCCGCCGCCTCCGGCCTTAGCAATCTCTCTCTTGAAGGTTTGAGCGGCGCTCGCGAGGTCCTCGCGGGCGATTTCGAGTTGCTCAAGACCTAGGAGCAGCCTGATCGCCTCATGCACCGAATCCTGCCGTTCGGCACTCGCAAACCCTGAGATGAACTGCTGTACGTCATCGCCATTGGTGAAGAAGATCTGGGACAAGCGAGGAGGCACCAGCTTCAACACAAGTGCCTGCGCTCCATCCCTGATCTCCTCATCACCCCTACCAGTTATCCGGAATAGCCTCAGCCCTGGGGCTCCGCGTTCATGCTTGTCATCCGATCTCGGCGTTTCCGTGACTGACCTGATCAAGCGATAGCGAGTGTGAACACCCGCAGTCTCATCGAAGTGCTCGAACTCAATCCTCACCTGTATCGACACAGGAATGTCAATCTGAGATGCGGTCGATGTGAGCCGGAGCCCCCGGGCGTCCTTGGGCAGCCCCTCACTGCCATAGAATGACCAGAGAAGGGCATAGAGGAGAGAGGTCTTTCCTGCGCCATTCTCAGCCCGGATAATCGTACAAGGGCGGTCAGGGTCGGTGGAGAAGTCGAGCTCCACATCCTCAAGAAGCTTGAAATTCCTGATATGAGCGCTGATCAGCCTCACGTTTCCTCCACTCGCTTGGTCTGCGTAGCGACCTGTTGGCCAAAGGCCTCAAGGATTCGTCGCACCTCCCGTCTCCGTGTGGTTTTTGTGAGGCCGCTTCCCTGACATTCGATGATCTCGGTGAGCTTGCTGAGGAGTTGCTCGCGGTAACCGTCGTACCGCTCGGGGACTTCGAGCACCACATCTCGGGCAACCTCTCTCTTAAAGCCTGAAGCATGTTTCACGATCGTCATCAACTCCCTTCCAGTCTTTTCTCGATACGTCGGATCGCTTCGTCTCCCCCGCCACGATCGAACTCGTTTCTCGAGTAGATTACGAACTCCGTGACACGCCTGAGCTCGGCCCGAAGGAGCGAGCGTCCCGTGTCATCGGGAGGATCCGGTGGCATGGCAACGAAATCGTGCAGCGTGGCATGTTCTTTCCCAGACCACGACCTCAACACGCGCCCACGCCTTTGCACCCACTCCCTTTCCACGGCACTTGAGGCCAGCAGGTAGGCGGTCTCCGTCTGTGGGATGTCCACACCTTCGTCGAGCACCCTCATCGCCGTCAACATCTGGTAGTCCCCCTGGCCGAAGGCAGCGAGAATGCGCTCACCTTCCGATGAGCTAGTCTCGACGTTCGTGAATTGGTGCGACACGATCCCGAGTTCGGTCAACAGCCCGTTTACAAGTTCAATCTGTCGAGCACGGCCGAGTACGGTTGGCTTGGCCGATACGTAGACGAGAGACCGCCGATGCGCCCTCACATCGACAGCCTCCAAAATGCCTCTCAGGTGCCCGAGCTTGTTGTCCGCCTGTTCGACGATGGCCCGGCGCTCCCTCAGTATGCGCTCCGTCCGCGGTGTGAGGTTCATCACCTGCCCCTCATCGTCAACTCGGAAGCCCAACCGCCGCAGTTGAGCGGTGAGATCCGCGTACCGCTCCGCCTCTTCGTCGGTCAGCTCTACCTCATGCACATGGTAGTCATACGGGACTAGACAGCCCGCCTCGATTGCGTCACCTATCGTGAAGTCAATGAGTACGTCGCCGAAGTAGTCAGCGAGCCCACCGGTACCGACCGGATCGTATTGGCGGATCGGCGTCGCCGATAGACCCAAACGGTACTCGACAGTCTCCGGTCGATGCTTCAGGAAGGACGGCGTGCCAAAGTTGTGAACCTCATCCGCGATGAGCATCGTGTTCACCCGCTTGCCACTCCGCCCAAGCCAAGCCCTCAGAGATTCGTCACCGCCATACATCTGGTTAGTCCCGATAACCACTTCGGTGTGGGCCTTCCCAGACCGGAGAGCAGCCTCGATGACTTCAAGTTCGCGCCTACGGGCCTTTACGGTTGCTCCTGATAACACTGAGGGGGGGACTCCGAACGAACGGACCTCTGCCGCCCACTGATTCACAAGGGGCCGAGATGGCGCCAAGACGACCAAGAGAAAGGCATCGTCAGATCGATCCTGGAGCAGCGCCGCCGATATGAGTGACGCCTTCGTCTTTCCTCCGCCGGTAGCGATGGAGAAGATCCCGCGTCCCGTTTCAAGGAAGCTGTCCACCGCTACACCCTGATGCGCAAACCGGCCAGCGCGCCACTGTAGGTCGGCGGGGATACGAAGCCTACGAATCCTGCGAGGTCGTCGGGCATTCGGCGGGAGCGGCACCTCAATCCCTGCCTGGAAGTCCGCCTCCCATGCTGCCCAGAAGTCCTGGACCGTAGGGACGCCATCTCCTGAGCGAGCGTGCCTCCGGAGAAAATCCAGAGCTTGATGAGCCGGAACAGTCAGCGAACCTTCAGACCTATTCTTCCACTGCCGTTGGAACTGGTTCACAAAGATGTCCACTCGCTGGCGCGCGGCGTCACCGTCCTTCCACGCCCGGTCGATTGTCATTTGCTCGCCATTCACCAACAGACCTCTATGTGTGGCATTTCCGGAGCCGTGCACCGCTAACCAATCGTCGCCCTGTTGCAGAAGCCATTTCTTCTTGTGATACATGCCGGCGTCCATCAGCACGAATCGGATATCGAGCCGCTGTGAGGCGACGAGATAGGAGAGACAGCTCAGACAATGGGTATCGGTCGCGTTCCCAAATCGCCTTGCCTCAAGCAACAGCTCGATCGCCGCAGCATTCATCACCGATTCCGCACCAGTGACACCCGTCTCAATTGCGGCGCGATCCTCACTTGATATCGCCGGACTAGCGAGGAGGCGTATCTTGCCCGACGGCTTCTGGAGGAGCGCGGCCAGTCCCGGGGCTATTTGGGCAAGACATCGGGAGGAGAAGAAGCCTACCCCTATGAGAATGGTCTGAGCACACCGCATCGCAGGGATCAGCACTTCACCAACGAGATCGTCGTGAGGAATCTCGTATGCGGGGCGCACGGTGGCGACCACGGTCCGTAACACCTCGTCACTAGCGCGGTTCACGGTTCAAATACCCTAGCCAGTCGGTCGATCTCCGCTTCCAATGCAGGCGAAGTGTCCGGTGACGGCACATGGTCTGCTAGCTCCGCATCTCCCCTCCGCCTCAGAAATCGAGCCAACCCGGCCGTATCTGACTCGACGGCAGCTGCCATTCGCGACAACAACTCCTGCCCAAGTCCCTTCAATCCCGTAACCTCCCTCAACAGCAGATCACCGACCAGAGCATCGACCTGCTTCTTCGCAACAAGGCGAACATCCGCCGATCGCGCTTCGCGGTGGAAGGTGACCCGGAGGCGATCCCCGACCCTTGCACCTAGCTCTTCCGCGTGGATACGAAGTGACCCTATCGCAGGTCCGCTGATCGAGGTATCCGGCCAGGAAAGACGAACAGTCCCTGCGTCGGCCTCGTAGGCCCTATTGTCGCCCGGCTGGAGAGTCAGTAGCCCAGCCACCTCCTCTGCGACGGACCTTCCACTGCCTCGCAGAAGATCATAGTCGATGTCGATCAAGACTGAGACCTCGTTCTCTGACGGCTTGAACACTCCGCACGCTTGCGACAAATCGGTGCTCACGGGGAAGGGGTCATCGTCTCGGCGATGCCGGACCAATCCGTGCTCGACGACGAAACGAGGAGCGTTACACAGGGCGATCACAGAGTTCTCAGCAATACCCCATGCAGCAGATAGTCGAGTGGCCAGTTCGTCGATACGCAGCGATGGACCGTTCTGGGACAGCTCCTCAGAAATGGCCGACGCGATGCCTGCGTACTCGGGCAGCCCCCACGCTCGCAAGCCCCACTTTGAACGCTCGATACGAACGAATTCCTCGCGTGAAGAGAGTACCGCCCTCAGGGACCGTATACTGACCTCGGGACCAAGGTCTGCGAGTAGCTGGTCGGGACCGAGGGGCGTCTGCCGTAATCGCATCAGCGACAGCACGCGTCCGCCGAGTGTTCGCGGCCATTCGATCACGCTACGCCGGAGGTCTCGCATGCCAGATTTGTGGGTGAGCCACTCGGCGAAGATGCGGGGACGCAATCCTACCTCCGCCATCACTTCTCGCGCCGTGTCGAACCCGACCGAGCCAGTTTTCTTGGCTTCCTGCATGAGTTCGACCAGCGCGGCTTCGACCTTCTCCGCGTCTGTGACTAGCCAACCATGGGCTAGCTTGTAGGGTCCGGCCAGCCGGAGGATTACGGCGCGGACAATACCGGCTTCGACTTGCGACCGATGATGGCCAGCGGAGAGCAATGCCTCAGTTGGTTCATCACCCAAAGGGAACGCCACCCCCGCGACCCGCCGAACTCTATGGACCCGCCAGAGTACAGGTTCCCATGCCTTGGTTCGGGGGAGTCGTTCTAGGTTCTCGATCAATCGGCCTTCGACCTGTCGAATCCGCTCGCGTGATACACCGAACTCGGAAGCGATGTCTTGGAGCGTCCTGGGTCCCGAAAACGCCAGGATCCGAGACGACAGAATGACCTGTCGCCTCTTGTCGAGGGATCGGTACCAATCGAGGATCGCGTCGAGAGGATCTAAATCGGCTCTTGCGGTGATCCTGGAACGGACAGCTTCACGCCACAATCGTGCTAGATCTGGAGGAAGCCCATCAGGTTCGCTTGTTGCGTCTAGCAGCTCGGCCACTGTGTCGATCCCGCCTTCTGTGCTGGCCCACTGACACAGCTTCTCTAAGGATCCGAACACCTTCTTTGGTACACTCGACTCTGGTTCGAGCTGCGCGTCTTGGTGCATTTCTTCCCGGGCATCGGGCGGTTGGTCCGGCGCTTCGGCGGCGATCCCTGCGGCTTCAGCGACGCACATCAGTTCCAATAGCGAAGTCATTCCGAAGTTTGGGATGGCGAGCAAGTCGTCCACGGACACATGGCCCACTAGATGCAGGAACCCGCTCCTCACCAAGGCATTCGTCGTTCGCACGCTGAGTGGATCCAAGAGTTCAGCCCGTTCGATTCCTGCGGGTATTACAACGAGCGACGAGGGCGGGGGATAGGTATTCGCGATGTGTAGCAACGAACGCCGGATCGCATCACTAATCGGTCGCGATCGACCGTTCCAGAATGCCGAAAGGTGGCCTACCTTGGTGACCGCAGGATTCCCGGCGCGTATCTTCTTGGATACCCGCATGTTGGGAAAACTGTCGCAGTACCAACGTGGCAGGAGCGGGGTGGGTGGGTTACCCCATGGCGAGACCCCGGTCGTGGGACCCTTCGGGGCAGCAAACGTGGGGCCAGGCTGGCTCACAACGCGCACACCGCACAGGGAACGGTATCGTCGTCCTCGTCCAACGCGTCGGCGAGCGCTTCAATTAGAGGGAGGTTGACCTGACGGTTGGCCGCGCGCGAAACGGCGACCTCATGCCGTGCCAGGATCTCCTCCCGCCGGGAACGCAGCTGAACCAGCGTCTCCCCACCGGACCAAGTGTACTGCCTCCCTCGCATTGCCCGGTCGCTGAAGTCGGCCTCGCCATCGGCACCGGCTTCGAGCAAGACCTTCTGCTCGATCGCGACAGCCCGCTCGAATAGCTCTGGATGACGGTCGGCAAGGCCAATCCACTCCGCCTTCCGCTGATAGAAGCAGAAGTAGCAGCCGGAGCGGGTGCGCCATTCGTAGTATTCGGGAAGGCCGATCCCCGCGTCCTCAAGGATCCGCAGCACGCCCGTGCGGTCGATCTCATCCTCGATGAAGGGGAAGCACGTTTCGATGTTCCCCTTGGTCGAGATGTAACCCTTTCGATTGCGTTCATCGGCGCGGATTGCCACATACGACCGCGCCGGGGCATCGCCGATCCATTCCTCAATCGGCTTGATCTTCATGTTCTTGGTGCACCATCGCATCTGTGGCGATGGCAGGGTTCCGCGAAATACCTCGAACCAATGCTCAAACCCGCGGCTGGCGTTCAGGCGGGCGATAGGCTTGCCGAGGATCACCTCAAGCCTCGTCAGATACTCGTACGTTTCCGGCAGTTCTGCGCCCGTGTCGCAGAAGAAGTACTCCATCTCGGGTACCCTTGGGCGCATGTAGACTGCCAGCGCGCTCGAATCCTTACCCCCGGAGATACCGCAGATGTGGCGGATGGAGTCAGGCATGCCGTGTCCTCCTTACCTTGTGGTTCATGGGCTTCGGGTTCCCCTGATCCGCATGCGGGAGGAGTCGCTCTCCGAGGCATGCGAGCATTACCTTTTCTGCCTGCTCCTTCGAGCCAAGGTCACCTTCGAGCTTCGCAAGGGCTTCTTCGAGAATCCTCTCCGCAAGAGGTCGGTCGATCTCGTCGAGGGCCACGAGGCGGTCGTGTTCCCGACCGTCCGGTCTAGTGACCGTAACCCGAAAGGCTTGGAACGGCCCACCGCCCCCGGCACGCCCCTCAACGTGCAAAGCCAAGAGGCGCTGGAACGCGGCAATCTGCACCCGAAGTTCGTACTCAAACTTGACTAGGTCGTGGTCCGACCACTCCTTTGGGGCCTTCTTGGACAGAATGGTTGCGATGGTGCTGACCCACTCGCCGTCGTTTTCGGCGGCATCGCCCTTGAGGGCCTGCACGAAGGTGCGTACGGTTCGGTCAAGAACTTCGCCATCCAACGCAGCCGCCTGCCCACTGACAGCGAGTCGAGTCTTTTCCGCCGCGATGCCAAGCAGGAGCGCCAGAAGCTCGTCTTCGAGCTTGGCATACCGGCCTTTCAACTCATCCATCGCGGAGCCTAGACGCTGGGCGTACGATGCTTCCTCCAAGTAGCGGCGTGCATCCGCGGGTACCGCAGGGAGTGCAAAGCACTGAGGAAGACGATCAAACAACAGTTCGTCCGGCTCTACAGCGTCTCGGATAGCTGCCCTTACGCCGAGAGCATCGGGACTCATGGAACGCGTTCGTAGGGTGAAGTTGTCGAGGCGCCGGAATCGTAGGACGAGGTCCCCCGCGATCTCCAGGACATTCGCAACCCGGTACTGCCGGAAAGCCGGACGGACACCTAGTCCCAAAACAAGCGAGTAGGCCACAGGGGCAGTTTTCCATGGTGTAAACCGGTACAAGGCGGACTCGCAGGCGTTGCAGGAGGCCGTTGCGCGGGTTTGCGAGAGGATGAACGGGGTCTTCGGGGCCGGTTTTCGCG
>JAJEBR010000122.1 GCA_022822445.1 Gemmatimonadota bacterium
TCACGCCCTGGAGGCCCCCCCCCCCCCCCCCCCGACCCCCTCACCCGGCGTCGCTCCCCGCGCGGCGGCCCGGTTCCGCCGCACGGCGGCCCCCTCCCCCCCGCGGCCGCCACCCCCACCGCCACCCCCACCCCCCTCACCACCCCCGTCCCCCCACCCTACCGCCTCGACCCTCCCGGCGATGCCTGGTACGACGGCCGCAGCTGGTCGGAACAGACCCTCGAATCGCTGAGCCTCGAGGAGAAGGTCGCCCAGCTGATGATGCCCATCCTGATCGGCGACTTCACGCCGAGCGGATCGGCGGCGGGACAGCGGGTGCGGGCGCTGGTCGAGGAGCACCAGGTCGGCGGCATCATCATCTCGGTGGGCTCTCCGATCGAGGTCGCCGCGAAGCTCAACTGGCTCCAGTCCCTCTCGGACCTGCCCCTGCTGATCGGCTCCGACCTGGAGGCGGGCGCGGGCTTCCGCTTCGACGGGGTGTTGCACGCGCCCACCAACATCTGGCTGGGCGGGGCGACCCGGTTCCCGGCGCTGATGGCGCTCGGCGCGTCTGGCGACCCCGGGATGGCCTACGAGATGGGCCGCGTCACCGCGCTGGAGGCACGCGCGATCGGCGTCCACGTGCCCTTCGCGCCGGTCCTCGACGTGAACAACAACCCGGGAAACCCGGTCATCAACGTGCGCGCGATCGGCGAGGACCCGGAGCAGGTGGCCGTCCTGGGCTCCGCCTTCGTGAGGGGCGTCCAGGATCACGGCGCGATCGCCACCGCCAAGCACTTCCCCGGCCACGGCGACACCGGGATCGACTCGCACATCTCGCTCCCGGTGATCAGCGTGAGCCGCGAACGCATGGACTCGGTGGAGCTGCACCCCTTCCGGCGCGCGGTCGACGCCGGGCTGGGCGCGATCATGACCGCGCACATCACCGTGCCCGAGATCACCGGCGCCAGCATCCCGGCCACGCTCGCCCCCGCCGTCCTCACCGACCTGCTGCGCGACGAGATGCAGTTCAGGGGCCTCGTCTTCACCGACGCGATGGACATGGGTGCGGTTGACCGCATGTTCGACCGCGGCGAGGCGGCGGTGCGGGCGCTCGAGGCGGGCGCCGACGTGATCCTCATGCCACCGGACCTGGCCGCCGCGCGCCAGGGCATCGTCGCTGCGGTGCTGTCGGGCAGGCTGCCCGAGGAGCGGGTCGACCGGTCCGTGCTGCGAATCCTCCGCGCCAAGGAGAACCTGGGGCTGAACCGCCAGCGCACGGTGGACATCGCCCGGGTGCGGGACGTCGTGGGGATCGATCCGCACCTCGCCGTGGCCCGCAAGGTGGCCGACCAGTCGATCACTGTGCTGAAAGACGAACGCGACCTCCTCCCCCTGCTCGGCACCCCCACCGCGAACGTCTATTCGGTCACCTACAGCCGGTCCACCGACCTGCGCGCGGGCCGCGCCTTCAACTCCCGCCTGCGGCAGACCTACCGGCGGCTGCGCACGGCGAGTGTGGAACCGGATACCGAAGCGGCGGAGTACGACCGCATCCTCTCCCGCGCGAGGGGGATGGCCCTGACGGTCGTGTCGCTGCACGTGGGCGTGCGGACGGCCTCCGGGTCGGTCGCGCTCCCCGAGCCCGCGGTCGACTTCATCCGGCAGCTCGCGCGCCAGGGCCGCCCGCACATCGTCGTGGCCTTCGGAAACCCGTACCTCCTGACCGAGTTCCCGGAGGTGGGGACCTACCTGACCGCCTGGTCGGGCGTGCCGGTCTCCGAACGCGCCGCGGTCGACGCCATCCTCGGAAAGATCGACGTCAGGGGACGTGCGCCGACCCGCATCGGAGACTTCCAGATCGGAGACGGCATCCAGATCCCGGCGAAATCCGAAGCGGGGCGGAATTGAGGCTGCTCGGGCGGGCTCCCGCGGCCGTCGTCCTCACGGCCATCCTCGTCTCCTGCACCACCGGCCCTGCATCCGCCCCACCCAGCCTGGCCCCTGACTATCGCCTCGTCTCGCGCCCCTCCGCCGCCCCCACCCCCGTCATCCCCGCCGAAGCCCTCGACCCACGGGCGCGCGAATGGGTCGATGAGACGCTCGCAACCCTGACGTTACGTCAGGCTGTCGCGCAGCTCATCATCCCCTGGATCCCCGGCGGGTACGCCTCGGCCAGCGACGCGGACTTCGAGGAGCTCCTTGGGTGGGTGGAAGAGGGACTGGGCGGTGTCTCGATCTCGATCGGCGTCCCGGATGCCTACGTGGCCAAGCTGAACCGGCTCCAGTCGCGGGCACTGGTACCGCTGCTGGTCACCTCCGACTTCGAGAACGGCGGCCCGGGAATGCGGATCAACCACAGCTACGCGCTGCCGTCGCTGCTGGCACAGGGCGGGGGGACGAGCTTTCCGCCGACGATGGCCTTCGGGGCCGCGGGGGACGAGGAACTCGCCTTCCAATACGGTCGCATCACCGCCGAGGAGGCGCGCGCGGTCGGCGTCCACTGGCTCTTCGCGCCGGTGCTCGACGTGAACAGCAATCCGGACAACCCGGTCATCAATACGCGCTCCTTCGGGGAGGACCCGGAGGCGGTGGGACGGTTGGGTGCCGCCTTCATCCGCGGCGCGCGGGCCGGCGGCGCACTCACCACCGCCAAGCACTTCCCCGGACACGGCGACACGCAGACCGATTCACACATCGAGCTGCCCGTGATCGCCGCCGACCGGGACCGCCTCGACCGGGTCGAACTCCGCCCCTTCCGCATGGCGGTCGACGCGGGCGTGGACGCGGTGATGACCGCGCACGTGGCGGTGCCGGGCGTGCTCGGCGACGATCGCCCGGCGACCCTCTCGCCCCACTTCATGACCGACGTGCTGCGCGGCGAGATGGGGTTCGGCGGCATCCTCTTCACCGACGCGCTGCGCATGGGCGCGATCACCGACGGCTACGGGGCGGGTGAGGCCGCCGTCCTCGCGCTGGAAGCGGGGTCGGACGTGGTGCTCGCCCCCGCCGGCATCGGCGTCACCCTGGACGCCGTCACCGAGGCGGTGGAGACGGGGCGGGTGAGCCGCGAGCGCATAGACGTGTCGGTGCGCCGCCTGCTGGAAGCGAAGGCCCGCCTCGGGTTGCACGAGGGTGCGCTGGTGGACCCCGCAGCGGTCGCGACCCGGGTGGGTACGGCGGCCAACCGCGCCGTGGCCGACGAGGCGGCAGCGGCGTCGATGAACCTGGTTCGGGACGCGAACAAAGTCCTTCCGCTCGCGCCCGGCTCCCGTGTGCTCAGCGTCACCTACGCCCGCAGCGACGACCTGCTTGCCGGGCGGACCTTCAACACGACTTTGCGCGGTCTGGTCGTGGGCGCGGCCGGCGGGAACGCGGCCGCCACCGGAAACCCCGCCGCCTCCCCACCCGGCGAGCTCCTCACCGCACGCGTCGGCCCCGACACGCCCTGGCCGGTCTACGATTCACTCCTTCACACAGCGCGCGGAATGGATGCGGTTGTCGTGGGGGCGTACGTACCTCCCCGCTCGGGCGCGGGTTCGGTGGGCGTGCCGGCCACGTTCCGCTCCTTCGTCCAGGGCTTGGGCCGCCTCGAAGGCACCGGCACCGCGGTGGTCTCCTTCGGCAACCCGTACCTGCTCTCGGCCTTCGCGGGCTCGGGCACCTACCTGGCTGCGTGGGGCGGCTGGGAAGTCTCGCAGAACGCCGCGGCCCGTGCGGTCGCCGGAGCGGCCCCGATCTCCGGACGGCTTCCGGTGTCGATCCCGCCGCTCCACTCCCTCGGCGACGGCCTCGACCGGGCGGTGGCCGCAACACGCGTGGCCGGGGAAGCCGGCACTCCCATCGATCCGCTTCGGGAAGCTGGCTTCATCCCCGGTGCAGAACCGGGCGCCGGCCTTCCGCAAACCGACCAGGACGCCCCGTCGGGCGGGCCGGGCAGGTGGCGCGCGGCGGAGCCGCTGCCGGATTGCGTCGACTTCCGGCCCGCGACAGGCGTCGCCGAACCCGGTGCCCCACGCGCCAACCCCACCCCGGACCTCGCGTCCGCCTTCTGCCGCCAGGGGCCAATCATCGTCTCTCCCCGCGAGGTCGACCCCGCCCGGGCAGGCCTCAGCGCCGACTCCCTCGCCGCCCTGGACGACTTCATCCTGGCCGCCCTCGCCGATTCCGCCGCCTCGGGAGCGGCGCTGGCGGTCGTCCGCCGGGGCCAGCTGGTGCGCCTTCGCGGCTACGGGCGCCTCGACCACGACCCCGCCGCCCCCCCGGTCACCCCGGCCTCGATCTTCGACATGGCCTCGGTCACCAAGGTGGTCGCGACCACCTCCGCCGCCATGATCCTGGTGCAGCGCGGCGCCATCACACTGGACGACCTCGTCGTCGACCACCTCCCCTGGTGGGGCGAGGGCGATCCGGCCAAGTCCCGGGTCACCATCCGGCAGCTGCTCGTGCACCGCGCGGGCCTGCCCCCCTTCCGCCGCTTCTTCCTCGAGATGGAGGGCCGCGAGGCCTACGAAGCCGCGATCGGCGGCCTCACCCTCGACCAGCCCCCGGGCCAGGCCACCGTCTACTCGGACATCGGTCTGATGACGGTTGCATTCATCGTCGAGACGGTTACCGGCCAGAGCTTCGAAGCCTTCCTGCAGGACGAACTCTGGCGCCCCCTCGGCATGGCCGACACCGGCTTCAACCCCGATCCGGGGCTCTGGCACCGCGTCGCCACCACGGAACTCGACGAGAGCTACCGCGGCTACCACGTCCACGGCGTCGTGCACGACGAGAACGCCCACGCGATCGGCGGCGTGGCCGGCCACGCGGGGCTCTTCAGCTCGGCGCGCGACCTCGCCGTCTTCGCGCAGATGATGCTCGACCGCGGCATCGCCGGACCGTGCCGGGACGACCGGGTCTCCGGAGTGCCCTGCCACCGTCGCCGCTTCGGCCCGGTGGCGATCTTCGCTCAGGGCCAGGTCGACCGCATGACGCGGCGCCAATCGCCGGAATCGAGCCGCGCCCTCGGCTGGGACACCCCGTCGCAGCGATCGTCCGCGGGCGACTACTTCTCGGCGCGCTCCTTCGGCCACACCGGCTACACCGGCACCTCGATCTGGATCGACCCCACCCAGGATCTCGCCGTCATCCTCCTCACCAACCGGGTGAACCCCACCCGCGAGAACGGCAAGCACATCCCGCTCAGGCGCGGCGTCCATGACCGGGTCGCCCGCGCGATCACCGACACGCCGCCGGGACTCCGGGAGCCTCCGGCCGATCCGCCGACCCGTCCCGACATGCCAGCGCCCGCGCACCACCAGCCGTGACCTTCGGCGCCACCGACCTCGCCGTCCTCCTTCTCTACATGGCGGGCGTGACCGCGTGGGGCGCCTGGCTCGGCCGCGCCAACAAGGGCGGCAGCGACTACTTCCTCGGCAGCCGCAATCTTCCCTGGTGGGCGGTGATGCTGTCGGTCGTCGCGACCGAAACCAGCACGCTCACCTTCCTCTCGATCCCCGGAGTCGCCTACCTCGGCACGCTCGCTTTCCTGCAGCTGGCGCTCGGATACCTGGTCGGCCGCATCGTGGTCGCGCGCATCCTCCTGCCCGCGTACTACAAGGGCGAGCTCTCCACCGCCTACGCGCTCCTCGAGACCCGCTTCGGCACGACCGCACGTCGCTACGCGTCGGGGACCTTCATGGTGACCCGCCTGCTCGCCGATTCGGTGCGCCTCTTCGCGACGGCGATCCCCCTCGCGCTCATCACCGGCTGGTCCTACCCGGTCTCGATCCTCGTGATCGGCGCGTTCACCCTCGTCTACACCTACTTCGGCGGCATCAGGGCAGTGGTCTGGGTGGACGCCCTGCAGATGGTCCTCTACGTAGGCGGCGGCCTGATCGCGCTGCTCCTCCTGCACGGCGCGGTGGACGGCGGCTGGCCGGCGATTCTCGAGCGCGCCGGGGCGGCCGGAAAACTCCAGCTGCTCGACTTTTCGACCTCCCCGGCCGTGGCCTACACCTTCTGGGCGGGGCTCATCGGCGGGGGATTCCTGTCGATGGCGTCGCACGGGACCGACCAGCTCATCGTGCAGCGGCTCCTGACCTGCCGTGACGTGCGCCAGAGCCAGCGCGCCCTGATCGGTAGCGGCGTCGCCGTGATCCTGCAGTTCGCGCTCTTCCTTTTCGTCGGCCTCGGCCTCTGGGCCTTCTTCGAAGGACGCGCCTTCGACAGCTCGGATGCGATCTTCGCGACCTTCATCATCGACGAGATGCCGGCCGGGCTGCGCGGACTGCTGATTGCGGGCGTTTTCGCGGCGGCCATGTCGTCGCTGTCTTCGTCGATCAACTCGCTGGCGTCGGCTACTACATATGACTTCTGGCGGCCGCTGGTGAACCGGGGGGGCGCCCGGGCCGGCGACGTCTCCGATACCGGTGACCGCGCCGCCGTCGACCCCGCGGGCGACCCGCCCAACGGCTCCGGCGCCACCTCCGACGACCGCTCCGCGATGCTTGCCGGCAAGGTCTTCACGCTCGTCTGGGCGGGCCTGCTGATTGCGGGCGCAATCATCTTCATCCCCCTGTCGCGCGGGACCGCATCGGTCGAGGTTGCGCTGGCCGCCGCGTCGATGGCGTATGGCGGATTGCTCGGCGCCTTCGCATTGGGCGTCCTCTTCGAGCGGGTGAGTCAGCGAGGCGCCATCGCAGGCATGACCGCCGGGGTGGGCACGGTGGTCGCGATCTGGATCACCGCCCGCACCGCGGTCGCGTGGCCCTGGTTCGTCTTCATCGGGCTGGTCGTGACGGTGGCGGTGGGGCTGCTCTTCCGGCGACGAGAGTGACTCCCGGCGACCGCTGGATCGGCGTCGACGGCGGGGGGACCCGCTCCGGTGCGGTGGTGGGCGATGCGCAGGGCCGCGAACTCGGAGCCGCGGACGGCGGGCCCGGGCTGATCGATGCGACCGATCCGGCGGGGGCGGTCCGCGCGGTGACCGAGGTGGTGCGCGCCGCGGCCGGGACCGCGCAGGTGGCGCTGCCGGTGAAGGGGCTGTGGGCGGGGCTGGCCGGTGCAGGGCACGAGGCTGCACGGGCGGCGGTCGAGGCTGGGCTGCGGGACGCAGGGCTCGCCGGGAAGGTGGTGGTGGGCACCGACGGGGAGGCCGCGCACGCGGACGCGTTCGGGGACGGCGCCGGGATCCTGCTGGTGGTCGGCACCGGGTCGGTGGTGCGCGCGGTGGGGCCGGGTGGGGGGGTGGTGACGGTGGGGGGGTGGGGGCAGCTCCTGGGCGACGAAGGGAGCGGTTACGGGATCGGGCTGGATGGACTGCGCGGTGTGGTGCGCGCCAGCGACGGGAGGGAGCCGAGCACGACCCTGACGCGCGCGCTCCTCGCCGCCACGCGTGTGGCCGAGCCGCGCGACCTGGTGGGGTGGGCGGCGCGCGCCACAAAGGGCGAGATCGCGGCGCTGTCGGTGCCGGTGGCCAGGGCGGCCAGGGAAGGGGACACGGTCGCGGCCCGGGTGATCCACCGCGCGCTCGCCGCGATCCGCGAGCACCTGGTCGCCGCGCTGGAGGGGGTGGCGGGGGGGGGTGGGGTGGCCGCGCCGGAAGGGCTGGCCGCGCCGGAAGAGGAAGCCGGGCGGGAGAAGGCCGCGCCAGAGCAGGCCGCAGGGTGGGACGGCCGCCCCGCCGTAGCGATGGTGGGAGGGCTGATCGGCGAGGAAGGCGTGCTGATGGAAGCCGTGAAGGGGATCGTGCTCGACCTGGGATGCGACGTGCATCCCGGCGCGGTGGTGCCCGAGCGCGGCGCCTTGCTGCGCGCGACCCGCATGACGGGCTGAGGCTGGCCGATTCCTCAATTCCCCCGAATCACCCGGTACCGAACCACACTGGTGAGATCGACCAGGTCGCGTTCCGTCACCCACACGTGCCTCATGCTGGCTTGGTGGATGCGCGATCGCGCCGGCAGAAGCAGAGTACCAATCGGATCCCCGGCCGCGCTCAGCACCTGCACGGGCGTTCCACTGTCCGTACGGCGCAGCTCCACCCAGATCGTCCGGTCGCGGCCGAGCGTGACATCGGCGGGCGGGTACACGACGGGCGCGAGTTCGCGGGCACGGGCTCGGAAGCGGCGGGCAAGGTTGCTTTCCGGCACCATATCGGCGATGCCGCGGTCCATTACCGAATCGGGAATCGGCTCGCCAGGGTACGCGTAGGACCGCGAAAACACCGTGTCATGGGTCGGGCGGACCAGCGTGAGGCCGTAGGTAGGATCGAGGGTCGATTGATCCGTCGTCATTTACAGGAACTCCTCCCGATTGTGACCGCCACCGATCCCGTCGAGTCGTAGATGCGCACCCGGTGGTCCTGCGGCTCCAGCACGACGATTTCACCCTCCGGACCGACGGAGACCTGCCAGACCACGGAAAAGTCCTCGGCGATCGCGTCGAGCCGCAGATCCTCGACGAGCTCCCAATCCGCATCCGTCGAATCCCTCTCAGCATCCTCCAATCGGGGGGGATCGTCTCTCGTGCCCGCGCAGGCCGGCAGAAGGTGGTG
The DNA here is from genome assembly GCA_022822445.1 of Gemmatimonadota bacterium. Lineage (GTDB taxonomy): Bacteria > Gemmatimonadota > Gemmatimonadetes > Longimicrobiales > Gaopeijiaceae > Bin94. The sequence continues at coordinate 8,519 of JAJEBR010000122.1, forward strand.
CCCCGATCAGGACGACGGAAGGGATGCATCGAGGGTCGATCCGCACAATACGGCTCCTGATCATTCGTGCGTCACCGTGCCGAGTCCCGGGCCGTCCCGCCACCGGGACGAGAGGCCGGACCGGCTGACTCCAAGCATGGGGCCCGTGGCCGCCTTGCTGCAACGATGGTCTGCCCGACGTCGGCGCGCAGCTTCCAGGCGACGTCGAGGTCCGCGCCGCCGCCGAATGCCAGCGGACCTACACGTGAGTGGGCCGCCCTGTCCGGGTCCGTCCATTTCAGGCCGAAAACCTCGGGGCTCGCCTGAGCTTGACTCGCCAATCGGCCGGCGGCAGCTTGGGATGAGTCGCCGTGTCTCGTCGCCAATCACAGACGCGAAATACCCAACCGCAGCGAACTGCGGAAGAGTCGTTGCCCTGCTTAGGAGAGATCATCACTGTTGAAGTCCACCCTGATCCTGAAGGACCCCACGGCCTCCGAACGGGATGGACGCGGGACCACCACATGGACTGCCAACCCTGGTGAACACCCTGCTCGCCGCCCTCGCGCTGCTGGCGCTGCCCCCCAGCCTAGGTGAAACAGCAGCCGACTGGTCGTCACAGTGCCTGCGGAAGGCCGAGCAACCCTTCCCGGCGGGTAGCTCAGTAGAGGTCAGAACCGGCAACCCCCCGTGCCGGATCCGGTTCCGAGACACCGGGATTCGGCTTCAACCGTCCGGCGATGGGCTGACGCCCGACCCGGGCAGGCGTGTTGTCGTGGACTCGCACGGCCGCATCATCTCGGCGGGCGCCATCGGGTGGCCCGCCGTCGTGAGCGTGTGGGACGCGCGCGGCCGGTACCAGTACTCCCTGGGCGGAGAAGGCGAGGGCCCCGGAGAGTTCAGCACGATGGGAATGCTCAACCTGTTCATCGATTCCGGTGACAGACTGCATGTGCGGGACGGCTCCCTGAGCTGGTCGGTATTCACTCCCGAGCATCGGTTTCTTCGGCGAGTACCGGCCGATGTGATGGCGGACTGGCGGGGACAACCGTCATTCTGGACGACGGCTCCGCCTTGAACAGCGACGGCCGCGGCTTCCGGGGGGAGCACTACTTTCGCGTGGCGGACTCGACCGGAGCGTTGCTTCGGACGTTCGCTCCCATAGGAGACGGCGCGTCGGGCAGGGGCTTCCGGCCGATTGCCCACGCGGGTGGCGACACGTTCTGGGCCGGCCCGGGCGAAGAGGGGGCGGACGCCTACGTACTCGAGGAGTGGGGCACGGACGGGGTCCTGAGACGGCGTCTCCACCGCGATGTCGGCTGGTATCGGTGGAGCGGGAACCGTGAGACATCCCCCTCGGTCCAGCAGTTGCACATCGGCCCTGGCGGCCTTCTCTACGTGCTGGTATGGCGTCAGTCGAGGGAGTACCGCAGGGAATACGAGAGAGCGCGGAGGCGCGGTGAGCGTGTTGCGAGGGATCTCAGGGACAGGCTGACCGAGAGCGTCCTGGAGGTGATCGATACGAGATCGGGTGAGCTCCTCGCCTCGGAAGTCCACACGGTCGCCCAGGCACGGCGCGTCCTGCCGAGGACGCTGTTTCGGGGCTCGTTCCTGGGGTATCGGTACGAAGAAGGCCCGGACGGTCCGTTCGTGGAGATTGTCGCGGGGGAGCTGATTCCGCGGTGAACTACCTTCGACGCAGGCGGCGGGATGACCTGACCGGGCGGCCCGCCGCGAACCGGGCGCCACGCCGCCCTCGGTGCTTACGCGGGTTTGTCCACGCGCTGCCGCCGGTCCTCCTGTGGGCAGCCTGCTCGCCCGGCGGAGACGATCCCCTCGGCTGGGGCGAGCCGGTCGAAGCCCGCGAGGTCCGGCAGTGGTCGAGGGAGAGTCTGGATGCGGCGCCACGCTGGAACGTCGCGGAAACGCCCACCCTGGTCATCGTTCCCGATTCGGTGGAATCGGTGGAATACGGGAGTTCAGGGGAGATCATTATGAGGACGGAGCACCAGAGGTACACTGCGGGTGCCGCGTTCCTGCCGGATGGACGGGTCGTGCTCAGGTACGCCACGTCTCCGTCGGACTCGATCCTGCTCCATCTCCTCGATCCGGCAACCGGCCGCGAAACAAGCGTCCGGGCGCCGACCGGCGCGGATGGCCAACGCCTGCGCTGGAGCGAGTTCGGCATGGACCGCCACGGGCGGGGCATCGTACTCGTGGGGAATAACCGGCCGTGGGAAGAGGAACCGCGAAGCGGGGCCGATGTCTGGTTTGCCGACGAGACGGGTGCCTTCGCGCATCCCCGGTCCCACGTCACCACGAGCGGGGTGCTCGTTGGAGCGCTCGGAGACGGTTCCCTGGTCGTCGCCGGCGACTCGGAAGAGTCCGATTCGTTGTTCATCAAGCGGATCCTGGCAGTGCGCCCGGTGAGGGCCGATGCCGAGCCGTCGCCACACCACCAGGCCGAGACCCTCTTCACAACCGCCGTCCGCCGGGATTCCGATGGCAGGCCCGGATCCCAGCCCATCTTCACGACCACCGCCGTTGCCGAAAACACGATCTGGATCGTCCCCACGGAGCGACCCGAGCTGTGGGCCGTGCGTCCTTCGGGTGACGTTGAACTGAAGGTCGAGTGGGAAGCCGGGGACCGTTCCGCACCGCCGCGAACACCCGGCCCCCTGGAGCAGGAGGAGAGTCCCCCGGCGGCGGCATTCGTCCGGATCGGATTGGACGGGCTGATCTATGTTCAGCTCTGGACCGTCCTCGACGGTCGGTCGGTTCCAGGCCCGGAGTGGCTCGTATTCACCCCGAAGGGGGAACTGGCGGCCCGTCTCCAGGTACCGGTGGAGTGGTCGTGGGTGTACGCTTTCGGGGAAGAGTCTCTGGTGGCCCTCGGCACGAACGAAGCCACGGGCCTCAGAGAGGTCCGCGTCTACGGAATCAGGAAGGGCGAATAGCGCCTTGTCCCCGGCGGTCAGGGGGCCGCATCAGCGCACGACGGCCTTGTTATCAGCCACAGCATCGTATTACGATTGTAAGACACGAACAGCTGATGGCGTTTGGAGACCTCGGTGGGCACACGAACGGTACGTCTGGACCAGGACAGCGAAGCCGCGCTGGCGGAGTTGCGGCGCCGGACAGGGCAGTCGATCTCGGCAGTGGTGCGGGAGGGCCTGCGCGCGTATGCCCGGGAGTTGGACGATGACATCACGCGGCGCCCGGGCGACCTGTACGCAAGCCTGGGCCTGCCCAGAGAAGGGGAGCGGTCGGCCGCGCCCGCCGCGATGGCGAAAGAAGCGGTTGTGGAGGTCATCCGGAGAAAGCACGGTCGGTGATCCTGGTGGACACCGGGCCCCTGGTGGCCCTGTTCGATGCGAAGGACCAGGGCCACGCCCGGTGTCGCCGGATCCTGGAGTCCCTGGGCGAGCAGCTCGTGACCACCATCCCGGTTCTTACCGAGACGTTGCACCTCCTGCTGCCGGCCGGTCATCGTGTCTCGGGTCTCGTCGACTTCATCCAGGCTGGAGGCGTCGGCGTGCTGACGCAGGATGAACAGGATGTCCGCCGCTGCTTCGATTTGATGAACCAGTACGCGGACCGTCCCATGGATTTCGCTGATGCCTCCATCGTCGCCGCCGCGGAGCGCAATCGGACCGACAAGGTGTTCACGCTGGACCGCAGGGACTTCGACGCCTACCGAATCCGCCGCGGATATCACCGGATCCCGTTCACGATCGTCGGGGACGAGGAGAGACCCTAGTCTAGTTCTCGTCCGTAATCTCGTAAGTCACTGTCATCGTGAAAGTAACAAGGCTACGAGAAGACTAGTTTCGGTGCGATTCGGGTGCCAAAGGGTTATTTTTGGGGTGAAAGACCGGTTCCGCAAGCCCCTGGAGGCCGTG